>JAHRWZ010000024.1 GCA_019104865.1 Castellaniella sp.
TGAACTGCGCGGTATAGGTGCGGCGTCGGCGACGCGGCTTGCTGACAGGTTCTTGGTGCATACGTGTCCACGATATTTAAGCGGACACGTATGCTCTATCGGATACCGAGGCGGCTCAAGGTGCGTTCACCGGACGGATACGCTCATTCATGCATTGAGCGGCGTTAAATCCATCGTCAAGCGCGATGGAGCTCGTCCCAGCTTCTTCGAGGGAGGCGCCTGCCGCAAGCGCCGCCACGTACGTGAAAGTGGCCGCATCGACGCTGGTCATCACGACTTCTCCGTCCTCACGCCAAAGCATGACGTTCTCTCCCTGACCCTCTGGATTGAGGATCCCCTCAGGAGCTAGGGCGAAGCGCCAGATCGTGAGTACCCGATGTGGGCTGCCCAGCAAGCGAACACAATTGTGCAAGCCGATGCGCAGGGACCCTCCCGCGCCATCCAGGCATATCATGAAATCATCGAATGTGAGCGCCTTTGCATCGGCTGCGAGAATAGTTTCCTGGCGCAGCCATTCCAGTCGCGCCACGTCGGCCAGATAGGAAAGCGTACGGCCCGCTGGAATCGTCTCTAGGAAATCGGCGAAATGTTCACCGAGTTCTTGCAGGTTTCCAGAATGTGATGGGTAACGGCTTCGATAATGCCGCGCGGTTTGATCAAACCAGTCCTGCCCGACCAATGCCAGCACCGCCGGGTAGCTCGTACGCAGCGCCGCCGTCTGGATTTCAGTGCAACTGCGGCGATAGATACGCAGGCGCGCCTCGGGCGCCAGGCCATTACCCGAGATCGAAGCCACGGGGCCTGGGGCCCCATCGTCAAACAGCGCGGCTAGAAATGCGGTTTGTAATTCACGCAGGTGGGGCTTCGCATTCATCAAGTATCTCCTGTGCATGCGCGGCCTCATCCATCAACACTTCAAGCTCGGGGATTTCGGCATCCCATTCAATCAAGGTTGGCACTTGACCGAACAAAGACACGGCCTCGGAATACAAATCCCACACCGCATCGTCGACACGACGGCTGTGCGAATCAATCAACACCGGCACCGACAAACCCTCTTTGCGCGTGAAACCCGCCAGGTGAATTTCGCGTATGGCCAAGCGCGGCAATGCGCGCAGATAGACGTGCGGGTCGAAGCCATGGTTGACGCTATTGACGTAGATGTTGTTCACGTCGCACAGCAGGCCGCAGCCGCTGCGCTTGACGGCTTCGGTCACGAATTCCCATTCGGTGTAGTCGGCTCCGTCGAAGCGTAGGTACGTCGAAATATTCTCTACGAGGATTTCACGCTTGAGCGCGTTCTGGACCTCGTCGATGTGCAACACCACGCAGTGCAGCGCTTCCTCGGTGAAAGGCAGTGGCAACAGGTCGTTGCTATGGCGGTCGCCGACAGCACCCCAACACAAGTGTTCAGACACCAGTTCGGGCTCATAACGATCCACTAATTCCTGAAGGCGCCGCAGGTGCGCCGCATCCACCCTGTCGGCGGACCCGAGCGACAACCCGACGCCGTGCAGGCTCAAGGGGTAGTTCTCCCGAATGCGCGTCATGGCGTCTTGAAGTGGCCCGCCAAGCGCAAACAGATTTTCGGAATGCGTTTCGAGCCATGGGATGGACGGCTGCTCATGCAGCACACGCGCGACATGCGGGGCGCGCAACCCTATACCGGCGCGAACCGGCATAGGATGCATCATTGCGATGGAATCCGACATCACGAGACGCAGGTCAAGAGGACTTGGGACTGCCACCGATTTTCTCGCAAACCCCGGCAGGCATCAGGACGAACGATGCCGGGTCGTGTGCTTTGGCATCCTGCCCAGCGCATGAATGGCCCGGGGACTGGCAGTCATTCTTGTACGCGGCGTTGACACCAAAGCATTTGGAATAGTGCTCCTCCTTCATGACCTTCATGGTTTTTTGCTGCGCGGCCTTCATCATCTCGGGCGTCATTTTCATGGGCTGGGCTATGGCCAGGCCGGTGGCTGCTGTAGCGCCCAGTGCAGCGGCACAAAGCAGCGTGGATTTCAACAAGTGTGAACCGTTCATGCGTCATCTCCAAAATGGTCAGGAGAACCCTGACGCTTGATAAGAGCCGGGGAGGACTTGAAAGGGTTCGCGGTTCTCTGATTTTTATTTCGGTTTTTGCTACAGGATGAATGTATCCAGTTTGCTTGATTTCCCGGCTACACCGAACCCTTTTCCCCTGTCGGCAGAGCGTAGGACGCAAAGGCTGCATCTACGGGGGTATCGAACAGGTGATTGGTGTAGTTCGAGATCGTCTTGACGGCGATGGCGAGCACGACCTGCAGGGCCTGCTGCTCGCTATAGCCAGCGTTGGTGAAGGCTTGCAAGCTCGCCTGAGACGGATTGCCCCGCGTCTGCACCATTTCCTTGACGAAGGCGGCCAGAGCGCGCAGCTTCGGATCATGAATCGCCGCGCCCTCACGGATTGCCTGAATCGCCTGCGGTGGTACCTTCGATACCTTCTCAGCGATCATACTGTGGGCGGCTACACAGTAGTGGCAGGCATTTTCCCGGCTGATGGCCAGCAACACGACTTCCTGCTCCGCCGGCGTAAAGCCGGACTCCTTGCGAAACCAGTCGTACCCATGGAGGTAGGTCGAGAGCGCACCAGGGGCGTGAGCCATTTCCCGGTACATATTGGGAATGAACCCCTGTTTCTTGTGCGTGTTGCTCAGGAGCTCACGGCCCTTTTCAGGAGCGGTGTCTTCGGTAAGAAGAGGCAGTGTCAGTTTGGCGTTCATGGATTGCTCCTAAGTGGAAGTATTCCGGCTTCCGGGGTGGGTTTGATGATGGCAAAACATCGAAGTTGTGCGGAGCGTATAAGGCCCTGACCTTCGACCAGCGGTCGTTCCCTAAGAGGCAGGGAAGCACCCAAACGGTTCGCGTCCGAATTGAAAAATCTGCATGGCTGAGCGGCGAAATCCGTCTCCATCTCTCGGACCCCCATTTTGGTGAGCAGGCGAATCGTTTTCAATGTTCGCCGCCTCTCATGATTACCGATGGGACGTTTCGATTCTGCGACCGACTCCCATCATGTCACTGAACATCCCATTTCCGGCGCGAGAGGCTTCCTATGTACTGCAGCACTTCTGTAACGGCGCAACTGGTTCGAGGTGTCATGGCCCTGGTATCCATCGTGGGTGCAATCGTTCTGGCTCCATATTTCTGGCCAGCGCTGGTCCTGCTACCCTTGGCGATCTATTTGATGCGGGGATGCCCCGCTTGCTGGTTCGTTGGCCTGATGGAGGCCATCCGGGCCCGTAGCGAGAGCAAGCGCGCCATCAATTAGCGTTGCTGCAGGGCGGCGATCAGCGGGCACGACACATTGCCCTGGATGGTGTGACAGTCGCTGACCAGCCGGGATAAAGCCGCCTCGATCCGGGCCAGATCAGCCAGCTTGGCACGGACGTCGCTCAGTCGCTGCGCGGCCAGCTCGGCCGCCTCGCTGCAGTGGGCGCCATCCTCCAAGATCAGGAGCTGGCCGATCTCGTCGAGGCTGAACCCCAATCGCTGGCCGGACTTCACAAACTTTACCCGCGCCACATCCGTGCTGCCGTAGTGACGGATGCCACCGTACGGTCGCTTCGGAGTCGGCAGCAATCCCTTGTGCTGATAAAACCGGATCGTTTCCACATTGACCCCGGCCGCTTTAGCAAAAGTACCGATGGTCAGGTTTTCCGAGCCTTGCTCCATCACGCTTGCCCCCGTAGTTGACTACGGAAGTAAGGTTACAGCATCGAGCAACAATCAAAGGAAATCAATCATGACCCGGTTGAAAACCGCCCGTATGATCGGCGAGCCACGCACGGAGCGCGTCAAGGGCGCGTCGGGGCAAGCGCCTGCGAAGCCAAGCGAACGAGTCAAAGATGCGAGTCGAGCAAACGGAGCCGACCATCGAGACGATAAGCTGCGCGTTGCCGTGATCGGAAGCGGCGGTGCGGCGATGGCTGCGGCGCTCAAGGCTGTCGAACTGGGCGCGCGGGTGACGCTCATCGAGCGCGGCACGATTGGGGGCACTTGTGTCAATACCGGCTGCGTGCCATCCAAGATCATGATTCACGCCGCTCATATCGCTCAACTGCGCCGCACCAGCCCGTTTGATGACGGCCTGCCTCCCGTGCCGCCAAAAGTGCTGCGCGGGCGGCTGCTGGCCCAGCAACAGGCACGCGTCGAGGAACTGCGACATGCCAAGTACGAGGCTATCCTGGCCGACAACTCAGCTATCACAGTGTTGCGCGGCGAGGCACGATTCAATGACAGCCATAGCCTTCTGGTGCAACTGAATGACGGCGGACGACAAGACGTCGCGTTTGACCGCTGCCTGATCGCCACTGGCGCTAGCGCGGCACTTCCCCCGATCCCTGGCCTCGAGGACACACCCTACTGGACGTCGACAGAAGCGCTGGCAAGCGACACCATCCCGAAGCGCCTGGCCGTGATCGGTTCATCAGTCGTGGCCGTCGAACTGGCGCAAGCCTTCGCTCGGCTCGGCAGCTACGTTACGGTCCTAGCACGGAGCAAACTGTTCACCCGCGAGGATCCCGCCATTGGCGAGACCTTGACGGCAGCGTTTCGCAGCGAAGGCATTGAAGTGCTGGAGCACACGCAGATCAGCCAGGTCGACTCTCTGGATGGCGAGGTCGTGCTGATGACGGATCACGGTGAACTGCGCGCCGATCGCCTGCTGGTCGCCACGGGCCGCACGCCCAATACGCGCAGCCTTGCCCTCGAAGCGGCTGGAGTTGCCATCAACGTGCGAGGAGCGGTCGAAATCGACGCCAGCATGCGCACCAGCACCCCGCACATCTACGCCGCTGGCGACTGCACCGACCAGCCGCAGTTCGTTTATGTGGCGGCGGCGGCAGGCACGCGCGCGGCGATCAACATGACCGGCGGCGGCGCGTCGCTGGATTTGACTGTGACGCCGGCGGTGGTGTTCACCGATCCGCAGATCGCGACCGTGGGCCAAAGTGAACAGAAAGCCCACCGTGCCGGCATCGAAACGGACAGCCGCACGCTCACACTCGACAACGTGCCGCGCGCACTCGCCAACTTCGATACACGCGGCTTCATCAAATTGGTAATCGAGGCCGACAGTCATCGACTGATCGGCGTGCAGGCGGTCGCACCGGAGGCCGGTGAGCTGATTCAGGCCGCGGCGCTTGCGATCCGCGCCCGGATGACGGCGCAGGAGCTGGCCGATCAGTTGTTCCCCTATTTGACGATGGTCGAGGGCCTGAAGCTCGCCGCGCAAACCTTCAGCAAGGACGTGAAGCAACTGTCGTGTTGCGCTGGATAGCTGCTTATCCCGACGCCGGTGAGTGTTGATATACAATACCCACCTATCCTATTTTTATCGACGTAAAATGAGTCATACGGTTCGAGAGAAACCCAAGCTTTTGGCGCGAGTGCGCCGCATCCAGGGTCAGGCCGCGGCATTGGAGCGGGCACTTGAAGCCGAAAAGGGCTGCGGCGAGATCCTGCACCAGATCGCGGCAATACGCGGGGCGATCAACGGGCTCATGGCCGAGGTCGTCGAAGACCATGTGCAGTTCCATGTCGCTGATCCTGCTCTAGACGAGCGCGAGCGTCGCGAAGGTGCCGCTGAGCTGATCGGCGTCATTCGAACCTATATGAAGTAAGACGGAGCCCGCACCATGAGCACTTGCGATACTGTTCACCGTCATCCACAGGGTGGTGAACCAGAGAGTTGCACGGATTGTGCCCGTCCGGAGACGGCCTCCGGTGCTGAAAACCATGAGGAGCCTCACGCTGCCCTGGACTGGCTGGAGGGGGCCCGCATCGGGCTCGTCGCCCTCGCGGCCATCGCCGTCTGGTTGCGCCTCTGGGAACCGTTTGCCGCGTTCAGCGTCATCGGCATTGTGGGGCTGGTGATCGGCGGTTGGCCGATCCTGAAGGAAGCCTTCGAAGCCATTGCCGAGCGGCGCATGACAATGGAGCTTTCGATGGCGATCGCGATTTGCGCGGCCGCCGCGATCGGCGAGTTCTTCACGGCCCTGGTCATTACACTTTTCGTCCTGGTGGCCGAGGTGCTGGAGGAAATGACCGTCGGCCGGGGCCGCAAGGCGATTCGGGATCTGATGGAACTCCTGCCGCGCGAAGTCTCGGTGCGCCGCGCAGGAGCGATCCAATCCGTCTCGGCACAGGAACTATCCGTCGGGGATGCGATTCTGGTCGCCCCGGGGGGGCGGGTTCCCGTGGATGGTAGGGTGCTCTCGGGGCATTCTTTCGTCGATGAATCACGTATCACCGGCGAGTCGTTGCCGGTGGAGAAGACATCGGGCACGCACGTTTTCGCGGGTTCGATCAACCAGTCCGGCGCGCTCGAGGTTGCCACCGAGCGGATCGGACGCGATACAAGTTACGGCAAGATCATTGAAGCCGTCGAGCGCGCGGAGAAATCACGGGCGCCTGTACAGCGCCTCGCCGACCGCCTGGCTGGCTACCTGGTGTATTTTGCGCTCGGGGCCGCTGGTCTGACTTTTCTCATCACGCGCGACATCTATTCCACGATTTCTGTGATCATCGTCGCCGGGGCCTGTGGCATTGCCGCTGGCACACCGCTTGCAATCCTGGGCGGCATCGGACGTTCAGCGCGGTTGGGGGCCATTATCAAGGGCGGTGTGCATCTGGAGACACTGGGTCGGGTGGATGTCGTGGTGCTCGACAAGACCGGCACCCTCACGTACGGGCAGCCAGAGGTGCAACAACTGATGCCCAGCGCCGGCACCACAGCTGGCGATCTGCTGGATGCGGCAGCGGCGGCTGAAGTGCGCTCCGAGCACCCGCTGGGCAAGGTTCTTCTTGCCTATGCCCGTCACCAGGGGCGGACTGTGGTAGAACCTGAGACCTTCTTCTACACGCCGGGGCGCGGGATCAAGGCCAGTATCGCGAAAGGCACTATCCTTGTCGGCAACCACGCCTGGATGGATGAAAACGGCGTTGCGATCCCGCCCTCAATCGAAGACGGCAGCGGGGCAGGAACGGAAGTTTTCGTCGCGCGCGAAGGCCTGCTCCTGGGCCGTATCGTGATGGGTGACACTGTCCGGCCCGAAGCCAAACAGGCGCTTGCCGCCTTGCACGCGCTGGGAATACGCACGGTTCTCCTGACGGGCGACACGCGCCGTGTGGCAACTGCTGTGGGTACGTCACTGGGCATTCACGAGATCGAAGCTGGCCTCTTGCCCGAAGACAAGCTCGAGCGCATCGAGGCTTTGACTGCGCAGGGGCACCTCGTCGCCATGGTGGGCGACGGCGTGAACGATGCGCCGGCCCTGGTGCAGGCGAGCGTCGGGGTCGCCATGGGTTCCGGCACGGACGTCGCACAGGAAAGCGCCGATATCGTGCTGCTTGGAAACGACCTGGGGCGTTTTGCCGAAACGCTATCCGTTGCCAGGCGCACGCGGGGCATCATCTGGCAAAACTTCGTGGGAACCATCGCTGTCGATACGCTTGGGGTTTTGCTGGCCGCCTTCGGGTTCTTGAATCCGCTGCTTGCCGCTTTCATTCACGTCAGCTCCGAGCTCGTCTTCATTCTCAATTCGGCCCGGCTGCTGCCGCCGCGCGCCAAAGAGGAGGGCGGCAAGATAGTACGCTCCGCGATCTGATCGCGGTTGATCCTATTGCACGTAACGTCATGGACCTATCCAGATCAGCCGCAGCAGCACTCGGCGCCGCACTGCTTTTTGGCGCGAGCACGCCGTTTGCCAAGCAACTCGTGGGGAATATGCCCCCCGTGCTGCTGGCTGGCCTGCTGTATCTAGGAAGTGGCGTCGGCTTGTGGGCATTTCGCCTCGTCAGGGAACGCACCGTCGCGGTGCCGCGTCTGAGCGGCCAGGAATGGCTCTGGCTGCTGGGGGCGATCGCCAGTGGCGGCATTTTTGGGCCAGTACTGTTGATGGTGGGCCTGAGCCATACGTCGGCGTCTCAGGCCTCTCTGCTGTTGAACCTGGAAGCGGTTCTGACCGCGGTCCTGGCCTGGGTGGTATTCCATGAGAACGCGGACCGACGGATCGTCATCGGCATGTGCCTCATTGTGGCGGGCGGGGTTCTACTGACGCTCCCGCAAAACGCGATGTTCGCCTCTGGCGGCACGCTGGGCAACCTTGCCGTCGCCGCTGCCTGCCTGTGCTGGGCGCTGGACAACAATCTCACGCGCAAGGTGTCCGCAACCGACGCCGTGTTCCTCGCCGGCACCAAAGGGCTGATCGCAGGTGTCACCAACACGGCAATCGCATTGGCGCTGGGCTATTCGCTGCCCGCCTGGTCATTGACTGTCGAGTCCATGATCGTCGGCCTCGCTGGCTACGGGGTCAGTCTCGTGCTCTTCGTGCTGGCGCTGCGTGGCTTGGGCTCGGCAAGAACCGGGGCCTATTTCTCCACAGCGCCCTTCATGGGAGCCGCCATCGCCATCATGGGCTACGGCGAATCGACATCGGCCGCATTCTGGATTGCCGCCGTCCTGATGGCAGCGGGCGTCTGGCTGCATCTCACGGAGCGGCATGACCATCTGCATACGCACGAGCCGCTGCTGCACAGCCACCGGCATGTGCATGATGAACATCACCAGCATCATCATGACTTTCCCTGGGATGGCACCGAGCCGCATACGCACGAACATCGACACGAAGCCATCACGCATCGGCATCCGCATTATCCGGATATTCATCATCAGCATCGGCATCCCAGGTAGGCCGGGATATGGGATGGAAGATCCACTCGACCAGCCGGGGAGGGACTTGCCGAGTCACGAATCTGTCATCCATTCTGGCTAAGATGCAATTCGCTGCGTGAACTCACGGTAAATGAATGGATTCGGTGTCTTCAGTCGTTGGGCTTGGGGGATTGCCACAGGCTGTGCCGGCCGCCAAACAATCGGCGCTCTATCATCAGTTGAGCGGACTGCTGGCTTCGGATAGTCTGACACCGGTGTTCCAGCCCATTCTCTGGCCGCACAAGGGGACTGTCCTCGGCTACGAAGGACTGATTCGTGGCCCCGAGAGCGGGACACTGCATCAGCCCGCTGCGCTGTTCGCGGCGGCACACAGCGTCGGTTTGAGTGTCGCCCTGGAGCATCACTGTGTGCGTGCCATTGTTCATCGCTTTGTGGCATTGGGTTTGAGCGGGCAGCTGTTCGTGAACATCAGCCCTCGGGCCTTGGTATGCGCCGAGGAGCAGGGCTTGAACATCGGCACGCTACTGGCCCAAACAGGCCTGGCAGGCGAGCGGCTGGTGATGGAGCTGACCGAGCAGGCAGATGATGGCTCGTGGGATGTCCTGCAGCCCATTCTGGGCGGATTCCGCTCCCGAGGCGTACGTTTTGCAATAGATGACCTGGGGGCAGGTTCCTCGAATCTTGGGCGCTGGCTGGAATTACGCCCAGAATTCGTCAAGATCGATAAAACCTTTTCATTGGGCATCCACAACGATTTGCTGCGTCAGCAGATGATGCGCTCAGTCAGCGATATCGCGGCCGTGGCGGGTGCCGTTGTGATTGCGGAGGGTATCGAGACGCAGGAAGATTTCGCCTGCGTGGGGGATCAGGGGGTGGCCTTCCTTCAAGGGTACTTCATCGAACGTCCGTCCGCCGAGCCGGATCAGGACCGGATTCATGCGGCTTCCGTACGTCTCGCCGACCGGCACCTGCTCGTGTCGTCATCCGGCACCGAACTGGATTTGCCTGTCGACGAAACCGAGGGAAGGGCGGTACAGCTGCTGCGGCGTGTCCCCAGCGTGAGTTCCGACACGCCCAATGAGATCGTCCTCGAGCGGTTCATGGCTCACTCGGATCTGCACACCCTGCCTGTGGTGGATGAGGGCGTCCCTGTGGGCATCCTGACCCGCGGCGGCCTGGTCGAACGGTTCTCCCAGCCGTATCAGCGGGAGGTCTACGGTCGCAAACCATGCCGGATTTTCATGGACGACAAGCCTCAGGTTTTTGAGATGCGCACTCCCCTGATCGCTCTGAGCCGCTCACTGGCCGAGGGCAATGGTATGGTCAGCGACTTCCTGATCACGCGGCACGGGCGCTACCTGGGAATCGGCTCGAGCCAGGATCTTCTGCTGGCGCTCACCCGCATGCAGTTGCGCGCCGCGCGTCATGCCAACCCGCTGACTCAGCTTCCAGGCAATGTGCCGATCGATCGGCAGATCCAGCGGTATTTGGCAAGCGGCCTGTCTTTCAGCGTGTGCTACGCCGATCTGGACAATTTCAAACCCTTCAACGATGTTTTCGGTTATCAGCAGGGCGATGAGGTGATCCGGCTGCTTGGCAGTGTGCTGTCGCGCCATGTCGATGTGCAGCAGGATTTTCTCGGCCACATTGGCGGTGACGATTTCCTTCTGCTGTTTCGCAGTGCTGATTGGCGTTTGCGGTGCGAGCGCATGCTGGCGGACTTTTCCAATGAGCTCGCCCGCAAGCTGGCCGATGCGGGCGTGAGCGCATCTGAAGGCTACGAAGCGGAAGATCGTCAGGGCCAGTGCCGCCATTACGATTCGCCCACCTTGTCGCTGGGTGCCGTCGAAGTGGAGCCAGGTGACTATGAATCGCACCACCAGGTCGCCCAGGCAGCGTCCGAGGCCAAATCCCAAGCCAAGAAGTCCCGGGGTGCCGTTTTATTCGTAGAGCGACGCAGCTCCGCAGTCTGAGCTCGGACGCGGGCGACAGCAGAGGTCATCATACCGAACACCATCCCGCATGGCGGCATGGTGTTCGGTATGATGGGTCAGGTTATTTCGTGATTAAGGAGAGCGCTCATGCGCAAAGTATGGACTCTGCTGCTAATGGTGCTGACGCTGAGCCTTTCCGGCTGTGGCTACAACACGTTGCAGTCCAGCGACGAACAGGTCAAATCGAACTGGTCGGAGGTGTTGAACCAGTACCAGCGCAGGGCGGATCTCGTTCCCAATCTGGTCAACACCGTCAAAGGGTATGCGGCTCATGAAAAAGACGTGCTGGAACAAGTCACGAACGCTCGCGCACGAGTCGGGTCGGTCCAAGTGACGCCAGAGTTGTTGAATGATCCCGAATCCTTTGCCAAGTTCCAAGCGGCACAAGCCCAGTTGACGGGTGCGTTATCCCGGCTGTTGGTGGTCTCGGAAAATTACCCACAACTGAAATCCGACGCCAATTTCCGCGACCTGCAAGCGCAGCTCGAGGGCACCGAGAACCGGATTACCGTTGCACGCAACAGGTACATCAAAGCCGTCCAGGACTACAACATTACGGTAAGAAGTTTCCCGTCCAACTTCACCGCAATGGCCTTCGGCTACAAGGTGAAGCCGAATTTCGCCGTGGAAAATGAAAAAGCCATTTCCGCTCCGCCGCGTGTGGATTTCGGCACGTCCACCGGGACGGGACAGGCAGGCGCCCAGGGCGGCAGCAAATGAGCACCTCGCGTGGGGTGAGGATCTTCCTGGCGGTGGCCACGCTGTGTTGGAGCTTGGCTACCGTTGCTCAGCCAGTGCCTATCCCCCCTTTGGCTTCTCGCGTCACTGACCGAACAGCCACCTTGACCCGTGAGCAGACAGCGGCCTTGGAGCAAAAGCTGCAGGCCTTCGAAGCCGCCAAAGGGAGTCAGCTTGCCGTACTCATCATTCCAACCACGGGAGATGAGCAAATCGAGCAGTATTCGCTTCGCGTGGTTGAGCAGTGGAAGCTCGGGCGCAAGAACGTGGATGATGGCGCGCTGTTGATTGTTGCCAAAAATGACCGAACGCTGCGCATCGAGGTCGGTTATGGCTTGGAGGGCGTGCTCAACGACGCCAACAGCAAGCGCATCATCAGTGAAGTCATCGTGCCACGCTTTCAACAGGGGGACTTCTATGGCGGCATCGAGGCTGGGGTCGACCGCATGATCGGATTAGTCAACGGCGAGCCACTACCCGCACCCACCCGACGTGACCGCAATGACGATGGCGCTTTCGGGCAACTGGTGCCAGTCATCTTCCTGTTGGTGATCGTCATCGGAGGGATCCTGCGGCAGGCCGTCGGGAGGTTCCCTGCAGCCATTGCCGCGGGTGGCGGTGCGGCAGTGCTGGCTTGGCTGTTTGTCGGGGCCTTCTCGGTGGCATTAGGGGCTGGGTTGATCGCCTTTGTTTTCACGTTGGTGGGGGGAGGCATGGATGGACGTGGCGGTTGGCATAGTGGCGGTGGCGGGTCTGGGGGGTTCGGCCGGGGCGGCGGAGGATTCGGCGGTGGCGGTGGTGGCTTTGGAGGCGGTGGCGCCTCGGGGAGGTGGTAAAGATGGACCTCAAACGCATTTGCCTGCATCTCGTGATGACAAGCTGGCAAGTCAAAAGAATTTTTACCCCATCCACCTTACAAGCCATCGAAACAGCCATCACACAAAGTGAAAAAACCCATGCTGGCCAAATCCGCGTCGCAGTGGAGGGCGCGCTGAATAGTGCGGCACTGCTGCGCGGTCAGACGGCCAGTGAGCGTGCCATCGAGGTATTTTCCCTCTTGCGGGTATGGGACACCGAACACAACAACGGTGTGCTGATCTATGTCTTATTGGCGGATCGAGCCGTTGAGATCGTTGCCGATCGCGGCATTCACGCGAAGGTCGGCACCCAGGAATGGGCAAAGATCTGCCGTTCAATGGAAGTCACCTTTGGCCAGGGCCGCTATTTGCAGGGGATGGAAGCAGGTATCCTGGCGGTGACGCACTGCCTCGCAGAACATTTCCCACCTGATGACGGTGAACCATTGGGGGAATTGCCGGACAGCCCCGTACTGCTGTAATGACCCACCTGCATCGGCACGAGACCGCCATGCGTTATCGAGCCGTCTCTTTAAACCGTTCGCAGAGCTGAAAGTAATCGACAGTATTCCCAAACCCATCAATTTCCTGGTTTTTGAGTCGATCCACCGCCTGTGCAAACCCTGTCCATGCTGCAAGCGCCAGGGTACTGGCGGTGCTGATTCGGCGCACGCCGATATCCGCGAGCGTCTTGAAACCGATCTTGGCGGCGGGACCCATCATGATATTCACGGGCTTGGGCGCGACGGCTTTGACAACGGCGCTGATCTGTTCCTTGGTGGAAAGGCCAGGTGCATAGAGGCAGTCTGCCCCCGCGTCGGCATATGCGGACAGGCGCTTGAGCGTTTCGTCGAGATCAGGCTGACCGGCCAGGAAGCACTCGGCGCGTCCAACCAGCATGACGTTTGGATCGACGGCGTCGATGGCTTCGCGCGCCGCCCGCATCCGTGCAACCGCACTATCGAAATCATACAGCCGCGTGCCTTGTGCGTCTTGTACGGAATCTTCGATGGACAATGCGGATATGCCTGTAAGGACACACCTTTGGACGTTCTCCCTCAGTCCTTCGAGAGTACTCGCGTAGCCGTCCTCAAAATCCACGTTCACCGGCAGCTGAGTCGCCTGTACCAACTCGGTGCAATGGCGCAGCACCTCATCGACACCGATCTTGCGATCCGGCATCCCACGCGAAAAGGCATATCCTGCGCTAGTGGTTGCCAGCGCCTTGAACCCAGCCTGTTCCAGCCAGCGAGCCGACCCCGGATCCCAGGGGTTAGGGAGAATGAAGCAGCCGTTTTCGTGCAGTTTTCGAAACGCGGTGTGGCGAAGCGAGAGTGCTTGGCTGGTCATGAGGATATCCTCCGGAAGTTAACCCAAAACGAGTGCTGATGGTGTGGCGGTTGCGGGCGTCGGCTGCCTTTCAGGATAGGGGCTGACATGAAAAGTTCCAGCCCCTTATGCGGTCTTCGATGCTGTCGCGTGCCGTGAGAATCAACCTCTTTTTATCGGTAATCAGGAAGGGAAGGCACATCGGCCGCCTGCGATGCCTGACATCAGGATGACCCCTCGATGACAATATTGTAATGAGCCGGTCATCCGGTGGTCAGGCACAGGTGGATAAAATGACCGTGATGAAAGCGCAGGCAGATGTTATCTTGCGGCAGCGCAAGTGATCCGTGCAGGCGTGCTGGTCCCGTCCGATATTGAATTTATCAGGAGTTTATTCATGAAAAAGTGGCTTGCCATGACGATGCTCTCAGTGGCGTCATCAGGTGCATACGCAGCCGGGAGTGCAATTACCGTTTATCAGGATCCCAACTGCGGCTGTTGCTCCGGCTGGGTCAGCCACATGCGTGACGCCGGTTTTGAAGTGAAGGCGATCAAGACGAATGATATCGTTTCCGTCAAACAGAAATTGGGTGTGCCAATGGAGCTTGCCTCTTGCCATACTGGCGTGGTGGAAGCTTCAGGTCAACTCGTCGAAGGGCACGTGCCGGCAAACGTCGTGCGCAAACTTCTGGCGGATACTTCAGTGAAGGGCGTGGCCGCGCCTGGAATGCCCTCGAATGCGCCAGGCATGGGTGTGCAGGACGGCAATCTGGTGACTGTCGACTTCAACGGCAAGCCCTTTTCCAGAGATTGATTGCCTGAAGAGATCCGTCACGTATTGAAACCGCCGTTGTTTCCTCAGTTAAGCCGAATTCCGTAGACGCAGGGCGTTGAAAACCACGGATGCCGAGCTCAGGCTCATTGCCAGCGCGGCAACCATGGGTGAAAGTAATAGCCCGGTAAAGGGGTACAAGACGCCCGCTGCCAGTGGCACGCCCAGCGTGTTGTATATGAATGCGAAGCCCAGGTTCTGCTTCATGTTCGCGATTGTTCTCTCTGAGAGGTGGCGGGCAATGGAAATCCCACGCAAATCCCCCTTGACCAGGGTGACTTGCGCGCTGTTCATTGCCACATCGGTACCGGTTCCCATTGCGATGCCGACATCGGCTTTGGCGAGCGCCGGCGCATCGTTAATACCGTCTCCAGCCATAGCAACTATCCGGCCTTCGGACTGAAGGCGGGTAACGAGGTCCAGCTTGTCGGCAGGCTTCACTTCTCCGTAGACCTCATCGATGTTCAGCTGCTGCGCAACGGTATGAGCCGTCGCGACGCCATCGCCCGTCGCCATGATCACGCGGATGCCCGCGTCATGCAGATCCTGGACTGCTTCTGGTGTGCTTTTCTTGATGGGATCCGACACCGCCAACAGGCCTATGAGTCGGCCATCCGCTGCCAGAAACATGACGCTTGCGCCTTTGGCGCGCAATGAGTCGGCGGCTTCAGTCATGACAGCGGTATCCACGCCCTCTTGCTGCATCAGGGCGGTGTTGCCCAGAATGAGCCTCTTTGCGTCGACTTCTCCACGAACGCCAATACCGCTGCTGGATTCGAATTCATTGACAGTGCTTAAGGCGAGGCCGCGTTCGTGGGCGGCTTCCACAATGGCATGCGCAAGAGGGTGTTCGCTGCCCTGATCGAGGCTGGCCGCAAGCCGCAGGACGTCATCCTGCGTTGCGTTCCCTGCGGGTATGGCTTGCTCGAATGTCGGCCGCCCCTCGGTCAAGGTCCCCGTTTTGTCGACGATCAGGGTGTCAACCTTACGGAAGTTTTCGATCGCGGCCGCGTCGCGAAAGAGCACGCCTTGGGTGGCGCCTTTACCGGTTGCCACCATGATCGACATGGGTGTGGCCAACCCCAGCGCGCAAGGACACGCAATAATCAGGACGGAGACGGCATTGATCAAGCCATACACCCAGCTCGGTTGAGGACCGAACAAGCCCCAGACGATAAAGGTGGTCACCGCAATCATCACCACAGCCACGACAAAGTAGCCGGCCACGATGTCCGCCATGCGTTGCATGGGCGCGCGCGAACGCTGCGCCTGCGCAACGAGTTGAACAATCTGCGAAAGCACAGTCGCGGAACCCACTTTTTCGGCGCGGATGACCAGGGAACCCGAGGTATTCATCGTTGCGCCGATCACGGTGTCGCCCGGACGCTTGCTAACTGGAAGCGGTTCGCCCGTCAGCATCGATTCGTCGAGCGAACTACTCCCTTCTTCCACAATGCCATCCACCGGCACTTTTTCGCCGGGGCGTACGCGAATACGATCCCCTTCATGGACGTGGGTCAGCGGAACGTCTTCTTCGGAGCCATTCGCATTGATTCGTCGAGCGGTCTTGGGTGCGAGCCCCAGCAGTGACTTGATGGCGGCCGAGGTCTGCGACCGGGCCCGTAGTTCAAGTATCTGGCCAAACAGGGTCAGCGAAATAATGACGACTGCGGCTTCAAAGTAGACGGAAACACGCCCCATCGACACGAATGACTCGGGAAATACGTCCGGCGCAACCGTCGCCACGACGCTATAGATGTATGCGGCCCCTGTTCCCAGCCCAATCAGCGTCCACATGTTCGGGCTGCGATTGACGATCGATCGCCAACCTCGAATGAAGAAGGATTTCCCAGCCCAGAGTACAACGGGTGTCGATAACACCAGCTCGATCCACGTTTGTACGCCCATACTGAACCAGCCCAGCTGGTGGCCGAACATGGCGAGCACGGTCACGATGACGGTCAGTGGCAACGTCCACCAGAAACGGTGTGTGAAATCTTTGAGTTCGGGGTTCTCGTCATCGAGACTGGGCATCAACGGCTCGAGGGTCATGCCGCATTTTGGGCAGTTTCCCGGATGATCCTGCCGAATCTCGGGATGCATTGGACAGGTGTAGATCGTCCCTGCGGGAAGATCCACAGACTGCGCCATGTCCCGATTTTGGTCATGGCCTGAATGCGAGTCATGACGGTGCGCGTGATGGTGGTCCATGCGGATCCTCTTTGATGTGATCATTGGCCTCATCCCCAATGAAGAGCAATGTCATGAACCTGCTCTCCCATATATTCGGGTTGCTGCGATATGAAAGGGGACTGCAAGACAGCCGTTGTTCGATTCTAGCCGGGAGGAAGTGACGCCACCATGACGCGTAGATGACAAGATTGTCATGGTGGCGTCATCAGTCTGACAGCCGTACTCCCGTAGAGTATCGGTTCCCGCGGTCACATGAACAGGAACTGGGTTCGTGGAAAGCCTCGGTTCAAGTCAATTTTCAAGAGAAATTCTAATGATGAACAGACCTTTTGCCATCCTGGCACTGAGCATCTTGCCGGCCTTGTCCTGGGCATCGGGCGGACATGACGCGCCTGCGCACGGTATGCCGGGGCACGATATGTCCACCATGTCGGCGGCGCCATCCACTATTGGCCGACCTGGCGATTCAGCCCAGGTCACCCGCACTGTCGAAATCAAGATGGATGATTCCATGCGGTTCACGCCTGCCGAAATTCCGGTCAAGGCGGGAGAGACCATTCGTTTCGTTGTGAAGAACACCGGGCGGCTCATGCACGAGATGGTGATAGGCACGATGGCCGACCTGAAGGAACATGCCGTGGAAATGCGGAAAATGTCTGGGGTGAAGCATGCCGAGCCCAACATGATCACGCTCGCGGCCGGCAAGATCGGCGGGCTGGTATGGACGTTCGATCAAACCGGCACGGTGGACTTTGCGTGCCTCATCCCCGGTCATATGGAAGCAGGGATGGTGGGCAAGGTGACAGTTGGCTGATATCGGCACTTACGCCCAAGCAGCGATATCCCCAGGCCAGCCATACTCACCTCAATTGAACAGAATCGGCTTCAGCTCAGATCATGGTATTTCTTCAATTCAATAAAAAATGGGCTGTTGCAGCGGCTGGTGCCGCCGTACTAGCTGGCGTTGCCTTGTTGTATTGGACCAGTCGCCCATCTGGCGCGACTTTCATCGATCCCGCAAACCAGGAACTGGTCGTACAGGGCAGGGCAATTTATGCGAACACCTGCGCAGCTTGCCACGGCGCAAAGCTGCAGGGCCAGCCGAACTGGCGCGAGCGTCTGGCCAACGGGCGATTGCCGGCCCCACCGCATGATCGTACAGGTCACACCTGGCACCATCCGGATGCGGTGCTCTTCGACCTGGTGAAGAACAGCTTGGTTCCCGGGCGCACTGCACCGCCCGGTTACCAGAGCGACATGCCGGCGTTTGGCAGCACGCTGAGTGATGAGCAGATCGTTGCGGTGCTCACCTACATCAAGAGCACCTGGCCTGCTGACGTCCTGCGCATGCAAAAGGAAGTCACCGAACAGCAGCAGCGGCGGTGACGCTGCCGTGGCCGTGGCCCGCACTGGTCTGTGCCGTGCAAGATCCGTCAGGTCGGCGTAGCCATCGTGCCCAGTTTGGCGGCCAGCAGCAGCACACCGCAAAGCGCAATAGCCTCGACCGCAAGGACCGTGGCAAAGCCGCGCAGTGCATCCACCCGGCCGGCATCCAGGGGCACCATCCAGATCCAGCGATTCCAGCTGCCTAAAATCACGACCACGGCGACTAGCGCGAGTTTGGCCAGCAATATCCACAGGTACGGCGACCCCCAGACATGAGCTGCCTCACCGAGCGTACGAAAGGCATCCACGACACCCGTTGCAGCCACCAAGGGAACAACGATAGTCGCAAGCGCCGAGAGCCGATGCGCCAGCCGGCTCTGCTCGGACAGCGTCCAGCTCTTCCAAAGGGATAAAAGGCGAACGGATACAACAGCCGAGCCAACCCACAGGCACGCCGCGAGGACATGCGCGGTATGTGCCATGACTGCGAGACTGAAGAACCCCTGGTCGGCTGCATGTCCTGTGGCGGCACGGGCATAGGCAAGAACAACCCCACCAGAACCCCAAAGCACCAGTGCCCATTTAGGTGGGCAGTCGACCGCCTGCCATGTGACGTGCCCTGAAAACGCAGTCAGCATCAGCATGAGCCAGGCACAGGCTGCCACCCAGACCATGACACCGAAGTCCGTCCCCGTGAGGACAATCCACAGATAGCCGACAAAATCGGCGGGGCCGGTATCGGTCATGGCCACTGTCGCCACGCCCAGGTAAGCGACGAGCCCCAGCCCGAGCACCACGGTGGCAACGCGCAGGACAGCGAGCAGCGGCTTTCGGGTCCGCTGCGGAACCGCACCAGACATCACCAACACGCCCCCCACGATGGCGAGCGTGGCATCGACCCAGAAGGAAAAAAACGGCTGTAACCAGTTGGCGGCCAGGCTTACCACGCTCATCCGCTATTTGACGGCGAAGGTATAGCTGCCGTGTGAGCGGTGCCCATCGTCCGCCACGACGGCCCACTGAACCTTGTAGTGTCCTGATGACAGTTTTGGCAAAGCGACCTCCAGCGACTTGTGGTTGCTGTCCGTGACATGGGCCTTTGCTGTGTTGACCTGCTTGCCCTGTGCATCCAGCACATTCAGGCGGCTAAGGGCAGCTTCGATCGGCTCGGTATAGACGATGGTGACGGCCCCAGGAGCACTGATGGTCGTATCCGGGGCAGGGGTCTGCTGTACCGGATGGGCGTGCGCCCAGGCCTGGCCCATGCTCACGACCAGAAGCAGGCCCGTGGCGGTCGCGATCGAAAATGCAGTCTTAACGGCAGTGTGCACGGTGATGCCTTATTCGAGGATGTGCTTGACGATATTGATAATCATATCGCGAACGCAGTGCCGGCACGGTGGTTGAGCATCAGGCCGATCAGCACGAGTAGCCGTTTCGTCTGAGATGTTCAGTCTTGTTGTTTGCGCTGCTGCGCGCAGCGGTGGCGGCGGAAGAGGGCCCACCAGACCACAAGGAGGAGTACGGCAATGGCCAGCCCCCAGAGTTCGTCAGCATCGGTCTGATGCAGCAATGTGAGGGCACCATGGCCTAGCCCGTAACCTATGCCCCCCACGAGGCATGCCCAGAGGATTGCACCTATGAAATTCAGCGTCAGGAACCGAAGCCAGTGGACCCCGCTCATGCCAATTGCCATGGGGCCCGCCGTGCGCAGGCCATACATGAAGCGTACGGCCAGGATAAGGAGGATATGGTGGCGCTCCAGCAGAGCCTGGGCGCGGCCGATGCGTGGTTGCATCGAGGGAAACCGCGCGAGCACCCTGATCCCGTAGATGCGGCCAATGAGAAAGAACGCCTGGTCGCCCAGGAATCCGCATATTGATGCGATCGCAATGACGAGCGGCAGATGCAGGTAGCCATGGGCTGCGGCGGCCGCCGCAGCGAGCAGTACCGTCTCGCCTTCGGCAAGGGTACCTGCGGCGACCGCCAGGTAGCCGTAGCTATGGATCAGGCCGGCGACGTCCAATTTTTATCTCCTGCGATGATGGTCAGGAACAAGGCACTGGTCCAGGCGGTGCCCGTGCCCATTTTCCGCCATCGCCCTGGGTTGTGTGAGTCAGTCTTCTTCGTCGTGGTTGGCCTTGCGGGTGGCGTAATGAAGAGACTATGGACGTCGGATAAAGACAATTAATACCTTCTCTCAAGTCTAACATTTGATATGAATGATAATTCATAAGCCAATGATTCATATGAGCTATCCATCATCTGGCCACGAATAGCGTTTATCCACCTGCACTTGAATAGTCTTTACAGTCCATAAAGACAAACAGTTCATGTTTTATGTGAAAAAAGACATTATGCGGATCTTTTGATCAGGCTTGCACCAGCTGTACATCCTGGTGTCTATTCACTTGGAAACCTCGTAAAGAGGGAACTGATGAGGAAAACGGCGTTACGTCTACGACTTTTACAGCCATCAGTGGGATCAATGGAAACCCGAAGCCTGCGTTCAAAGCCAGTTCGTGCGACCGCAGGTCTCGTGTGGACATGATTGTTGTGTGGTCGTAACCTTGTCAGTAGACTCCACGACAATGGCGGGGCTCTCGTGCAGAACGATACGGAATCGCCCGGTACCCAAGGCTTCGCACGGCTAGGCGAAGGCATTAGCCACGAGGCCGTGGCCCAGACTGGAAGAAGAGGGCTACCTCCCTTTGATTTATGGCCTTCGGTCGATGAGGCCGGACTTCCTGAGGACCGCCAGGCTAAATTTCTTGTTCGGCGCGCCGCGCTTAAGCTCTATATGGCGGGTACGAAGCTCCAAGAAATTTCGGCGCAAACAGGCCTTAGCGTGGGCTTCATCCATCGTTTGTTGCGTAAGGCGTCCCAGTTGCATTCTGATGGACGAATCTGGGGGCTTAGGGCAGCGATTCCGTGGATCAGAGTCGCTTCTGGAGACAATTGGACCTATAGCGCAGCACCCGGTGACACCACTTGGTCTGGCCCGGGTGCCTTCAGCGCATTGCTCGCACGCCATCCCACTCTTGATCGCTTTATAAGGGATCACGTTCTAAAGCGTGGGCGATCCCATGCTATCTACGAATCACGGGAGCGTGTTATCGACCTGCATCGCGCTTTTCTAAGGAAGTGCCGGGAGCTCGGATTAAATCCAATAACTGATTACCCATTTAGTGCCAAAACGGCAGGCTACGTATCACTAGCAGCGTATGTCAGGGATATTCTTTCGGAACCTACCGCTCGCGCTGTATTCATCAAGTACGGTGAGGCTGGGCTTAAAAATATGCGTACAGGAGACGGTAGCCAAAGGCCCGTTCAGTTTCCTTATGAGCGTGTAGAGTGCGATGCCCATCATATTGATGCTTTATTCTGCATCCTGTTCCCGGACCTGCATGGGGCCGTCATCCCTCTGATACTGCCGCGTCTATGGGTGATCGCAATCAAGGAAATTGAATCGCGTGCAATTTTGGGCTACTACCTGAGTCTGAATAAGGAATGTACCGAAGAGGATCTACTGAGATGTATTCAAAACGCGCTAACCCCGTGGACGCCACGGCAGCTTTCCGACTCACATCTGCGCTACGCAGAGGGAGCTGGATTTCCAAGTGCTCTCAATGAGCTTTTTGCAGGCGCTTGCTGGGACGAATTTAGTGTCGATGGTGCGAAGATCAATCTGTCCAAGCGAGTCGCCACGAAGCTTGATTCCATAGTGGGAGCAAGCGTTGTTCTTCTGCCACGCAGAATCCCGAATGACAGGCCATTTATAGAGCGATTTTTTGGAACGCTGGAGGAAGAAGGTTTTCATCGCCTTCCAAACACCACCGGCAGTCATCCATCAGACATTCGTCGTTATTTTCCGGAAGTCGCCGCCTGTAAATACTTCATTCAGCTGGAGGACTTGGAGAACCTCCTTGATGTTCTCATCGCCAACTACAACGCTGCCATTCACAGTAGTCTAAATGGGCGCAGCCCGCTGCAATATCTGGAATGGAGTCGGGCACATCCTTCAGATGGATGGCGCCTGCGGCACGCCACGCCGGAGGCGATCAGGCGTATTGGAGCCACGCACTCAAGCGCTATCATCCGTGGGGGTAACGGACGACGCCCTTATGTGACATTCCAGTACGGTACTTATTCGTGCCCGGCATTTAGTCACGCACAGCAACTGGTGGGCAAGCGTCTTACCATAGATAGTTACTCGGACGACGCCCGCGTTATTTACGCCTATCTTCCAGACGGTCAAGAACTAGGGCCACTGACAGTGGCACCCCCATGGAGCCGTCAACCACATACGTTCGCAATGCGGCGTTTAATCAAGGCCCGTGTCCGCGCAAAAAACTGGCATCAGGAAGATTTCGAAGATCCGATCACTGCTCTTTTGCTCGACCTGGAAAATCGAGTCCGCAAGACTCATGTTGTCACCAGCGAGTACATGGAACTTCGTCGATATCTTTTAGAGCAGCGCAGCAAGTTCCGGGCTACTTCTGACGAGAACTATGAGGCAGCCTTGCAAAGTGGTCAACCAACCATCTCATCACCGGTAGAGCGCGATGGTAGCCCTCGCCACATTGAGACAAAGCAAGTTACTGTATCTGAACTCATACCCCGTATGGCTAGACAACGTACCGATTAATAGTGACTACTGTGCGCGACGAACTTCACCCCTTGCTTCTGCAATCTTACGCGTTATACACGGCTCCAATTGACGAGATGTGTAAACAGGTTGAACGGTGGGTAGACGCTAGGATAACAGGTGCTTATATCTATGGTCTTTCTCGTATTGGTAAAAGCAAGGCGGTTCGGGACTGGTTTCCTGCCCTGTTGAGAGAAAGCTACGGAGATCGCCTTGCGGTATTTAGACTTATCTATGCGCAGCAGAATCAGTCGTCACAGCTCAGCTTCTTGAAACGCATCGCTCACGGTATAAATCATAACCACATAAAGGCATCAGGGGCGAGCGACCTGGAGTGGCGCATCGCCAGTTACTTCATAGTCCGTGGACTGAAAGCGACACTTCGACAAGTAGTGTTATTCGTTGACGAAGCGCAGTACATGACCGAGATTGAATTCCACACACTTTGCAACTTGCAGAACCTGGTTGAAGATGCGGGCGTTCGTCTAAGCGTCATAGCCGTAGGCACCCATCAGATCCAGCAACAAAGTCAGACCTTCATATTGGCCCATAATGCTCACTTGTCTGCCCGGTTCCTAGCCCATCGAGCACGCTTTCGTGGGATTAGATCCGCTGGTGAGCTTCGCTATGTGCTGAACGGTTACGATGAGACTACGGATTGGCCGGAGGGTAGTGGAACATCTTATACAAAATATTTTTTCCCTGGCGCCTACGAAAACGGCTTTCGTCTAGCAAACTGCACCGGTATCTTGTGGGATATCTATTACGATCTTGCTCCACCGACACTCAGGAACAAGCTTGAGGTTCCGATGGAATATATCGCCACTCCGATGGAGATTCTTTGTAAGAACCATGCTGCGGAGCACGAGAGTTTGGATCTCGATAAAAGTCTACTCACGAAAGTGGTGCGTATGACGAATTACGTCACAATGATGAGAGAAATTGTCGGCGCCCACCTCATAGATCAAGCTGAGGATTCTTAAATGAAACGAGTGATACTTAGTACTCAGCCTTGGCAGATTCAGGCAACGGAGTCAGTATGGTCCATCATCAGACGATATCTGGAGCTAGACAGGCCCACCACGCGTCAAGCATCAGATATCTGTGGCAGACCCATCACTGGCGGACCGATGGAGCACTGGCAACTGTACCGGGGTGACGCAGGGGTGAGTCAGTATGCCATTTTTCAAAAATCCTTTGGACTCACGCGGCGGCAGATGTCTGAAGCCACACTACTTCTGCCGCGTGGCGCTCAGGGGCGCCAGGGTGAAGTGAGGTTCTGCAAACAATGTTTATTGATGGGCTTCCACTCTGCAATCTATCAGATCCCCTGGATGAGTGAGTGCCCCATTCATGGATTACCGCTGCAACGTGAGTGCTGGAACTGCGGCTACCCTGTCAATGCGCATTGGTCCGGCATCCATTCAGGAGACGCCTACAAGTGCCGCAAGTGCCATGTCTACCTGGGAGACCCTTTTGGAACAGCAAGACACCCCCTCACCACCGCAGATCGTAGATTGTTGAGAAATGTACACAGCAAATATCTTCGAGAACTGGAGACAATTTGCAGGGTTTATTTCCCTGCGACATCGAACGGCTACAGATTCTCAGAATTAGGATATATTTTACATAGCGAGAAGATGAATTCATCGAAAGAAAAATATCTTCAACCGTTGGAGAAGACTTATTCAGCTAAATGTGAGATTCGAAGACACAGCAAGAAACTGGCGCAAACGGCTCATGAAGAGGGCAGCAGTCTACGCTATGAACGCCTGGAGAAACTGCTGAAATCAATCTATAAATCTTTTCGCCGAAATTATGAAAAAAGGATGGATGTTCGGCAACACAGATCGATGAATCATATTAAATCCGGATACTCTCATGGCGACATGATGGAGATTGAACGGCATAACCGTGATAGCACCTTTATTGTGTGGTGTTTGCTCTGGAGGATGATGGAGAACATTCACAAGAGGTTCCCGCTGTCGTACGATTATCGCCTAACTGGACAGATCTTCGGTGGGAATGTACAACGACCGCTTTGGGAGCCGCAGTTTCTGGGACGTTTTTTTGGTTCCATCGGACCCGCATGGTACTCAGAGCAGGGCGCAGTCGCTAGTTGGCACGCTTCCGATGGCTCCCGCCTTTGTGAGCCAGATCTCTGGAGCACATGTCACGCATTCACGGCATATCTGCTTTCCTTGTTTTCAGAGATGGAACTGCTGGCCGATGCCGTGATTCGGCTGAGTTTCGTAGAAGCCTTACGAGATGACTTCCAATATGAGCATCTCGGAATCAAGATAGCTGCGACCGTTGTACATGGAAACACCTTATATTTCTCGGCGTGGCAACCCGTAGATAGAATCAGTGAAGGCCGTTTGACATGGGGCAGATTTGCACTCAGATCCAGGGAGCGCCGGATACTTATGCATGCAGAAGCAGAGGCTTTCGCCATGTTTGCACGTGGAGGCAGCACGCCATCGAATCAAGGGCTCTAGGAAAGTAGGGTATCCTCGTCCATCAGGTCGAACGTAGACCTGCTAGTGAATAGCCCGCCAAGGTTGCGAGTGCGATAGCGCAGAAGCTGGCACCTGCGTAGAACGTGGCGGCTGCGCCCATTTTTTCCCAGAGTAGACCCGCAAAAACGCTGGCAAAGAGCATGGCAACGCCGCTCACAAGGTTGAAGAACCCGTAAGCAGTACCTCTCAGGTCGGGCGGTGCGGCATTCGCCACCATGGTAGCAAGCAAGCCCTGGGTCGCTCCCAGATGAACTCCCCACAGCAAAATACCGGCTGTGATGATGGTCCAGTGCTGCCCCATGGCTAGCAGTAGGTCGGCTGCGATCAGCATCACCAGGCCTAGCGCCAACAGAGCTTGGTGGCTCATATGGTCTGAAAGTTTTCCAAAAGGGTAGGCCGACACAGAGAACGCGAGATTCATGGCCACGATAGCCAGTGGCACGAGAGCGATGGCGATGCCGCTGTCCTGGGCTCGCAGGACCAGAAAGGCCTCGCTGAAGCGGGCCAGGGTGAAGACCGCTCCGATGCCCACCACCCACCAGTAGCTGGCTGGCATGCGGCGCAGGTTTTCGCGGCAGATCGGATTAGTGCGTTTTATTTTTCGTGTGGAAGTAGGCTCTCGCAGGCCGAAGATTAGGAGCAGGACACAAGCTGCTCCAGGAATCACAGCCACCCAAAAGACCGTGCGGAAGTGATCCGCCCAGATCAGCATGAAACCCACGGCTAGCAGCGGCCCCAGGGTGGCGCCGACCGCATCTAGCGCCTGTCGCAGGCCGAAGGCTGCGCCACGGATCTCCGGGGGGCTCAGGTCAGCGACCAGCGCGTCACGTGGTGCGCCGCGCACGCCCTTGCCGATGCGGTCCAGCAGGCGTGCCGCAAACACCACGCCGATTGTGGGCGCCAGCGCAAACAACGGCTTGGTCAATGCTGCGAGCGCGTAACCAAAGACCGCCAATCCCTTGCGCTTACCCAGGTAGTCGCTGAGGGCTCCGGAGAACACCTTGATGATGAGCGCGGTAGATTCGGCGATACCTTCGATCCAGCCGACCTCCTGGGCGCTGGCGCCCAGCGTGGTCACCATAAACATGGGCAGCAGACTGTGGATGAGTTCCGACGAGACATCCATCAGCAGACTGACGAAACCCAAAACCCAGACCCCGTGTGGGATATTTTTTGAGGGCGGGTTGTAGGTCCTAGTCTCCGTCTCAACGGATTGCATGATCTCGGTTCCTTCTTTGGGCCATCGCCGTCAGCAATATGGTGAGTGTGCTCAGCGTTTGACCCAACCACACGCGATCAGCGGTGAAAATATCTTACGGTGAATCAGGGTTGCCAGGTGGAAGGCGGGCGGCAGATACCAGAAGGCAGTGCGTAGCGATAGCCAGGTGCTTGCCACCGCGACAAGGCCGGCGCCCGCCATGTCTAGCGGGAAATGCACCCCGAGGTAGATGCGCGACCACGCAAGTGGGAGCCCGAGAAGGGCCAGCCCCGTGCCCAGATTGTGCCGCCCTTGTGCAAGGAAGCTGAACGCAACGGCCCACCACAAGGTCAGATGGTCGCTTGGAAAAGATGAATCGGGTGCGTGAGCAATCAAGGTATGGCCCAGATGAACCATGAAGGGGCGTGGATGCCACCAGAATAGGCTGATCAGTTGATTGGCGAACAGCCCCAGTGTTGCGCTTGCCGTTGCGACCAATAGGAGCTGCCGTGTACGGGTTCCGCCGTAGAGCCAACCAATTCCGATCAGTGCCGGTATCGCCCAGATGAGGTCCCTAGCCAGAAAAATGGCGATGGAAAGAATGAGGTGGTCTGGGTGGTCTGGTGCGTTAAACCACAGGAAGAGTGACTGGTTGATAGCTTCCATGGAATCTACGTGCCCCTGCTTTGAAATGACCTGTTCTCACGGCCGAAGTTGTTCGCGGGAGAAAGCTTACAGGGCCGGACTTAGGACAGACTGAGGAAAAGCTGCTATCCAGGGGCGTGCCACTTCATTGCAAGCCGGTTCAATGTTCAATGAATTGTTTGGGGCCTGTCTTACTTCAGGTAAGTTCGAATGGCATCAATGAGCTCACTTGCACCCTGCTCACGATCAGCTTGGCTGGCAACCTCTGCACCTGCGACATGTCCCTTGATATGGCTTTCGATGAGTTCGGTCATCAGCCCCCGCACGGCACCTTGCACTGCGGCTACCTGATGCAGGATGTCTGCACATTCCTTTTCAGCATTCAGTCCCCTTTCGATTGCCTCTACCTGACCTCGAATGCGGCGCACACGGGCGAGCAGCCTAGTCTTCCCCTGATTGGTATGGCTCATAACGATAATAGGTAATTTATAGGGTAGTGGGGTATAGTATAACTCTCATGAAAGCTCGTGCCTTCTGGTCTTCGTCAGTCTATGCAGCGCTGGGGGCAGCCGCACTCTTTGGCGCCAGCACGCCGTTTGCCAAAGTGCTGCTAAAGGGCACCTCACCCGTTCTGCTTGCCGGGCTACTGTATCTTGGCAGTGGCATTGGGCTTGGGTTGGTCCGGCTGCTTCGCGATCGTGGCTGGCGTATACCGTCGCTGTCGCGACCCGAGTGGGGGTGGCTCGTCCTTGCTATCGGTCTTGGCGGTGTGCTTGGGCCGCTGCTCCTGATGTTCGGGCTTGCAACGACGCCGGCCTCGACGGCGTCACTGCTGCTTAACCTCGAGGCCGTGCTCACGGCCGTGATCGCCTGGGTGGTATTCCGGGAAAGCACGGACCGTAACGTTATGCTGGGCATGCTGGTGATTGTGACCGGCGCAGCGCTACTGACTTGGCCGGATATGCGGCAGAGCACGGGAGGCTGGAGTTGGGGGAGTCTCTTCATCGCCTGTGCTTGCTTGTGCTGGGCGTTAGACAATAACTTCACCCGCAAGGTATCGGCCTCAGATGCCCTGTTCCTCGCAGGCCTCAAGGGAATGGTGGCCGGGGTCGTAAACACTGGCATGGCTCTAGTTCTCGGGGCCCGGCTTCCCGGTGCCGTCGCGATGGGCGGGGCCATGATTGTAGGACTTCTAGGCTACGGAGTGAGCTTGGTCTTGTTCGTACTGGCCTTGCGGGGGCTGGGGACGGCGCGCACGGGGGCGTATTTCTCGACAGCCCCATTCATCGGGGCTGCAATTGCCATACTGATTTTTGGCGAGCAGGTCACGGGAGTCTTCTGGGTGGTGTTCGTCCTCATGGCGGTTGGCGTCTGGCTCCACCTTACGGAACGCCATGAGCACATGCACACGCACGAGGCAATCATCCATACCCATCGCCACGTGCATGACGAGCACCACCATCACAGCCATGATTTTCCGTGGGACGGGCGCGAGCCACATACGCACGAGCATACGCATGCGCCGATTACACACAACCATCCGCACTATCCGGACATTCATCATCGGCATCGGCACTCTGATCATGGTAATTGATGCCGATCATTCGAGGGACTGATATTGGTCCATTGTTTTACGCCCTTGTATCAGGTTCGCTTCTGAAGCAGCAAATCGGTCGTTGATTGTCTGCTACACAAAAGCGGCAGCCCTTGCCTTAGACGGTTCCTCAGCCTGTCCTAAGTCGCACCCCGTAGTCTCTCCACTGCGCAATTCCTGCGTTTCCTTTTGGAGAGTCCACCATGAACCGTTACATCAAACCCACCATTGCAGCTATCGTCATCGCTACAGCTGGAACAGGCGCTTATGCCGCTACCAGCCACGGACAGAATGACGCCCTGGCGATATCGGGTGCCAAGACTTCGTTGGTGCAAGCAATCGCCACGGCTGAGCAGAGCGCCAGCGGCAAGGCCGTCGAAGCCAAATTCAAAGGCGACGCCAAAGAAGGCCCGCTCTACAAAGTAGAAGTGGTAAGCGGTGACAAAGTCTTTGACGTCAAAGTCGATGCTGAAAAAGGAACCGTTATTTCGTCGAAAGTCGACACGTCTGATCACGACGAGGATGACGACTGATGATTCACTGATACGCATAAGATCCCCTGAGGTGACACTGCCCCTCAGGGGATCCTGTCGCCTGAAGCCGGTTATCGGAGATACACGATCATGAATATCTCACCTTTGAATACGATGAACTCGAACGACTGGTTCGTGAAGGTTCCCGCCATCACGCTATCCTTTTGGATTATCAAGGTCATGTCCACTACGGTGGGCGAAACCGCTGCGGATTTCCTGGCGGTGAACGCAGGACTGGGGCAGGTCGCAACCCGCACTCTCATGGCGGTACTTCTCATCGCCGCTTTGACTGTCCAGTTGCGAAGGCCGCGCTATACCCCCTGGGCGTACTGGCTCACGGTCGTACTCGTCAGCATTGTCGGAACGCAGATCACGGACCTGCTCACGGACGGTCTCGGGGTTAGTTTGTATGTCAGCACGCCAATCTTTGCTGTGCTGCTGATGGTCATTTTTGTAGCCTGGTATGCCGTGGAGCGCACCCTCTCCATCCATGACATTGTGTCGCGTCGACGTGAGCTCTTCTATTGGGCAGCGATCCTGTGCACGTTTTCCCTGGGCACTGCGGCGGGAGACCTCGCCACTGAGGCGCTGGGCATGGGCTTTACCGTGGGTGTAATGATCTTTGGCGGACTCATTGCCGCCACTTATGCGAGCTTCCGGATGGGGGGAGGCGCCGTGCTGACCTTCTGGATCGCCTATATCCTGACCCGCCCTCTGGGTGCTTCGCTGGGCGATCTGCTCACTCAGGCGAAAACCTATGGCGGATTCGGTATGGGGACAGCCTGGACAAGCGCACTCTTTCTGACAGTCATCGTGTTGTTGGTGGCCTTTGAGCAGTACGAGGTCCGGGCCGGCAGCCCGCTGCGGGCGAGCCGGTAAACCAGTCCATCAAGAGAACAGGAACATTTCATGCAAGTTACACCTCTCATGACTCGCGCGGCCCTGACCCTGGTCATTGCCTTCCCACTCTTCATGATTACGGGCTGCTCAAAGTCTGCCAATTTGTCGGCGGGTACATCAGCCGCGTTGACACCGACAGCCTCGAAGTTAGGAGATTTATCTTCGTTCCGAAAGATGACGGCTGACGTTGCTACATTTGTCGATAAAGGGGATCTTGCGCGTGCCAAGTCTCGGATCAAGGATCTGGAAGTAGCCTGGGACTCAGCCGAAGCGGGTCTGAAGCCCAGGGACGCCAGCAATTGGCACATACTGGATAAGGCAATCGACTCGGCACTTACGGCAGTACGCGCGGATCCGCCCAACCAGGTCGACTGCAAGATTGCGTTGTCCGCGCTTCTTCAAACTTTTGATAAGCTTCAGGGAAAGGCCTGAGGCGAATGAGCAGATGGATGTCACCGGGTTGATTCAGTCCTATGGCTACTGGGCCGTTGCATTTGGCACTTTTCTTGAAGGAGAAACGGTGCTCCTTGCAGCGGCCGCTGCAGCTTCCCATGACTATCTACGGCTGCCCATAGTGATCGCCATCGCCGCCACTTTCGGGTTCCTGGGAGACCAGATCTTCTTCCTCCTAGGGCATCGCTATGGTGTGCGGCTCATCGCCCGATTTCCATCGCTCGAACCACGCATCGCCCGAGTTCAGGCACTACTGAAGCGTCACGACGCACCTCTTATCCTCGCCATCCGCTTTCTCTATGGCCTGCGAGTAGCAGGTCCCATTGCAATCGGTACGAGTGGTGTTCACTGGGCACGATTTGCCGTATTCAACTTCGCGGGGGCAGCCATTTGGGCCATAGTCGTCGGGAGCATCGGCTACGGACTTGGGCAGGGGTTGAGCCACCTACTACCGCTATTGGGTGATTTTGATGTGGATGAAATTTGGACCCTAGCCGTTATCGCTGGCGTAGTCATCCTTCTGAAGATTGGCAGGCACGGGAGGCAGGCTATCCAAGCCAGGCGGGCACGGCAACAGATTCGGAGAAGCTGAATTGAGAGTTTTACTCGTTGAAGACGATTCCATGATCGGCGAGGCCGTTCAGGACGCGTTAAAGGAGGCTGCGTATGCGGTGGACTGGGTAAGCGATGGCCTCGCCGCACTCTCGGCTACCGACACCCAGCGCTACGACCTGATATTGTTGGATCTGGGTTTGCCAGGCAAGGACGGACAAGATGTGCTGAGAGCCATCCGTGCGCACGGCAACCCAGTGCCGCTAGTTATCTTGACCGCGCGCGATGCGCTAGGCGACCGATTGCGGGGGCTTGATGGCGGTGCGGATGATTATCTCGTCAAGCCTTTCGAGATGGACGAGTTGCTTGCCCGCATGCGGGCGGTACTGCGGCGTAAAGAGGGCAACGCCGCGCCAGTGCTCGGCAATGGCGTGCTAACGCTTGATCCCGAAACACGAGAGGCGGCAGTGGGGGACTGTTCCCCCGTGCGCCTGACGGGGCGCGAATTTGCCCTACTGCGGGCACTCCTTGCCAGGCCTGGCGCCATTCTGTCGCGCGCGGATCTGGAGGACCGTATCTATGGCTGGGGCGAAGAGGTGGAAAGCAATGCCATTGAATACATCATCCATGCATTACGCAAAAAACTGGGCAATGACGTCATCGAAAACGTGAGGGGGCTCGGATGGATGGTCTCAAAAAGCGGCTGAGCACCTCAGTTCAGTATCGACTGTCGTTTGCACTTACGGCCACAATCATCGCTGTGGCGGTAGTTGCGGGCGTTTTCTCGTTTCTATCGGCCTTCGATGAAGCGCATGATCTGCAAGACGACATGCTGCACCAGATTGCCTCATTGGTGGATCAGCAGCGTCTGACATGGGCTCCTGGCGCGGATGCACCCCGCACTGAAGATGCGGACGACGATACGACAATCACCATTCAGGTATTAGGAGCAAGGGGCAATTTCGCTGGCAAGATGCACGGTAGAGGTGCCTTGCCCTTGCCTGACGCGCTTGAGGATGGTCTGCATACTCTCACCATCGCGGATGAGTCATACCGTGTGCTGGTGAAAACCATAGCCACGGGGACCAGAATTGCCGTTTCGCAGGAAACCGACGCACGCGATGAAATGGCCTACAACAGCGCATGGCGCACGCTTCTGCCGTTTCTGATCCTCGTGCCGGTACTGCTTCTCATCATCTCACAGCTCGTACGCAAGATGTTCCGTCCTATTACGGACCTTTCCAGGCAAATTGATGCGCGTGCGGAAAGCAGCCTGGAACCTATCCATGATGGCCATTTACCCACAGAAGTGCGCCCCTTTGTGCTCGCCATCAATCGGCTTCTCGTTCGCGTTGCGGAATCCGTCAATGTCCAGCGACGATTTGTGGCTGACGCTGCGCACGAGCTGCGTTCCCCGCTTACGGCACTGTCATTGCAGGCGCAGCGCATGGAGCATCTGGAGATGTCCAGCGCTGCCCGCGAGCGGCTGCGTATCTTGCAAAAGGGTATTGAACGCGGGCGTAATCTGCTCAACCAGCTGCTGAGCCTTTCCAAGGTGCAGGCAGCGACAGAGATGCCTGGAGCGCCCGTCTTGGTGCGCGGCATCTACCGCGCGGTGTTGGAAGACCTGATGCCAATGGCGAAAGCCAAGCGTATAGATCTGGGCGTTGTGGAGGGGCCCGATACCACCGTCTGCGCGACGGAGCTGGATCTTTTCACACTGGTTAAAAATCTAGTGGACAACGCCATTCGCTACACGCCCGATGGTGGTCGGGTGGATCTTGCGACCCATGTTGCCGGCGCGATCGTGGTCGTGCAGGTTTCAGATACGGGGCCAGGGATTCCGCCACAGGAACGGGAGCGCGTTTTTGACCCTTTTTATCGCGTGCTTGGCAACGACGCACTTGGATCAGGCCTGGGGCTGGCTATCGTCAAGACCATCGCCCACCGGATGGGGGCGCAAGTAACGCTCGATAATACAGACCCATCCACGCAGACCGGACTGACCGTCACGGTTTGCATTCCGACGAGTCACAGTTCATGAGCCTCCAACTCGTCGGCGACTAGCGTGTCCACGCGCCTATAGACCATAACCTTTGCTGGTGGCATATTTTTCCAGACGATGCTGCTATCGCATGCTGCAAAATCATTCTGCAATTCTGCAGATTCGCCGCGTAGAGCGTAAGTGAATTGCACCAGGAGGCCACCCGGGCGTAGGACGCTTCGCCATTGATCAAGAATCGCCGAGACAAGTTGGGGAGCCAGTGAGCGTAGTGGCAGGCTGGAGACGACAGCATCTACCGTTGCGCCTTCCGGCAGCAGATTTATGAGGTCCGCAGCATCTGCTTGCCAAATGGGCAGCGCTGGGAAGCGACGACGCAGATGCTGCGCTAAGGCCGCAGAGCGCTCAACGATTCGAAGGCGCATAGGCGATACGCCTCTGTCGAGTAGGGCTTGTGTCACTGACCCTGTTCCGGCACCCAGCTCTACTACCAGGCCGTCGCTCTGTACAGGTACCGGACAGGCCATACGGCGCGCAAGCCCTGTGGAACTTGGCCACACTGCTCCGACGATAGTAGGCTTTCTAAGAAACTCATGCACAAATAGGGCTGAAGAGGATGTTTCAAAGGACTTTGCCGCCCGATACGTGCTGGTCGCACAGTCGACTCCAATGGACCTTAGGTCGCTGACGAATGACCGCCGTGTGCTGTCCGTGAACCTTGACATGGAACTCTCCGTTGATTCAATGCGTTGAGGCTAGTCGAACAGACTTAGGCTACGCTGAGGTTCTTGTCAGCACGAACGTAGCACAAGATCAAACGGTGTCGTTCGACGCGCCAGGCAGGAGTCCACGCACAGGAACAGGCCAAGCTGTTTGAAAACACACCTGGAGCGATTCAGAACAAGGTGAGGTATATGTGCACCCACCCAGCTTCTTGAGCAGCTTCGATTAGCTCGAAGACTGGGATCGCGAGGAAGTAAGGTAGGGCGTCACGAATGGTTTTCCATACCCCCTCTAAATCTACCGTTATATGCTTTGGAGATCTCCACAGATGCCATCGTGGGTAGAATCGTGGTACCTGTTGGCGGTAAACATCAAAAGCCGCGCCGAACGCTTTGTGTAGCAGAATCTCCTCTTCTTCTACGATCCAACGAAAGATCAGGTAGGCGGCGAATGCAAAAACCAAACCGACAATCAGGCTACCCGTCTGCAAGCCAATACCCAATACCGCCAAGATGGAAAAGACATATAGCGGGTTTCGGCTTATGGAGTAGGGCCCCTCGACTATTAGGTCGGTGCCCTTTCGGCCACCCACATACAGCATGCATGCCGCGCGTCCCAACACAGCCAAGATGATCAGCCCCAGGCCGATCCATTCCAGCCCTTGGTGCTGGAAACTCGATTCTGGCCACGCCGAGCCTACCCAAAGCAGCGAGCATACCGCGATGGTGGCTAGCCATCCTAGGGCATGACGGCGCCTTACCTGTGATCGGGCTAGGCGTTCCCAAGCTGAGTTGATCTCGTCGGGTGTTGCATTGGAGTCTTGGTTGAGAGGAGAGGATTTCTGCTGGCTCATCACAGCGTCCCTTACGCTTCGGAAGGGGACAAGTGTACAGCCTGAAACTTAGGATAGGCTGAGGCTCTAGGCAGCGAAAATTTCGAGGGAGAGGAGGCGCGTTATTTCAGTTTTCCCTTGGCTCGACGCTAGACAATTCTGTCGGCGGCACAATATCCAACATGTGCGCCACTCTGGACGTTAGGGCAGCGCCGGTCCTGTGATATCCCACGACGCTCGCCATGCTTGCGTGTCCAGTCATTACCATGACTTCTGCCAACGGCAGCCGCAGGCGACCCGCCTCGGTGACAAAGCCGGAGCGCAGACTATGTGCGGCAAAGTCTCCCGTTAGCCCAGCCTGCGCAGCGCGCGCCTGCACGAGACGGCGCACCGCTTCAGGCCCGAGTGCTTCACCGATGTGGCCCCCGCGGCGCACACGTCGGAAAATCGCTCCCGTGGCAATACCGGCCGCAGCAAGACATGCGAGCCACGCCTCAAGCGCTCGGGCCGCGCGTCCCACAACGGGTTTTGCCTGGTCTGCATGTTCAGTCCCCGTCGGCTTCATTTTGGAAGCGCCTAAGAGGTAGAGGAACCCGCCTTCGACACGGTGCACGTTCTCAAAGGTGGCAGCGACCACTTCGCTGCGTCTTCTGCCGCCGCTCGCCCAGGCGAAAAGAAGCAGCGCCCGATCGCGACAGCCGATGGCCGAGGCATCGCAGGTCGCGAGGAGCGCCTCAAGTGGCTCGCGGGTGAGCGCCTCTTTACGTGCGGGCCGCACGCCGCGCTTGGCATAAGCGCGGCGCGTCCGCTCCATGACGAGCCCCACCGCGCGAGTCCGGCAGGGATTGGGCACGCCTTGCGCCTCGTGCGCTTCGGAGAGCACCGCGAGGCGCTGGCGCACCGTGGCAAGCGCCAAGACCCCGGAGGCGCGTTTCGCACCGGCCGCGATGAGCGCTGCCTCGACTGCCATCGGCAAGTCGGTTGCAGGCCCCGTCGGGGTCGCGTGGCTCACGTGATCGGCGACAAACTGCAGCACCACCTTGACGGGGGTGGGGAAGGGGAGTCGTGTGTCAAAACGAGCCTTGTGCCAGGCAATCCAGTAGGCGAGGGCCGACCGATAGGTGCGGCGCGTGTTTTGCGAGGCTCCTTCGCGCAGGAGCGCCCGGATCGAGGCCTCGCTTGCCCCGAGGCTTGCGGCAAAAGCCGCGTGTTCCTCGTCGGCTGCTGCGAGGGCGGTCACGGGTTTGAAGCTCTTTTGCTTCATAAAAGCCTGCATATGACGTAGAGTAGTGTAGTAAAACACATGTATGCTGTTATTTATATAACAGGAATTAAAGATAAGCACGGATAACTTTCAATTATCCGCGCTTATTTACGGAAAAGCGATCGGGAAAACATGGCAGACAGCCAATAGGAGACGATGATGGTCAGCGGTGTGAAAGAAGCCGACGTGTGGACGGCGGCGGACGCGTTGCTGCAAGCGGGCGAGCAACCCACCATCGAGCGGGTGCGCCTGCACCTGGGGCGCGGATCGCCCAATACGGTGGGCCCGCACCTGAAGGCCTGGTTTCGGGGATTAAGCGAGCGCCTGGTGATAGGGCAGGGAGGCGACAGCGGTATTCCCAACGCTGTCACGCGCGCCATCGAGGAGGTTTGGAAGGCGGCGTTGGCGAGCGCGCGCGAGGAGCGGGAAGCCTCGTCCGCCCTGGAGCGTGCCGAAATTGCCAAACAGAAGGAAGCCCTTGAAGTCGCCCATGTTGCGTTGACCCAGGCGCAGGAACGTCTGGACATGCGCGAGATGGACCTGCAAGCCAGCGTTCAAGCCGCTCACGCCCAGGCCGCTGCGGCTGAAACCCGGCTGCTAACCGCAGAACAACATCTGACGGAGCACACCGAGGCGCTCAAAGCCCTGAGCGCCGAGTTGGCTACGGCTCGGGATCAAGAGAAGACCCTGCAGCGGGCCTCGCGGGAGGCGCAGACTGCCCACGAAGAAGCGTTGGAGGCCGCCGAAGTGCGGCATGGTGCGCATGAACGGCGATGGTTGGGTGAACTCGACGAGCAGCGCCAGGCGCTGAAAAGGGCGCGGGAAGAGCTAAACCAGCAGCGTAAAACGGCCGCGCGACGAGAGGCCGAGTTGGCTGAAATGTTGGCCACCACCCAAAAGGAGGCCCAAGGTCTGGCGGGCGCCCTGGCAGACGCCCAAGCTGAACGGGCACGTTTGATCTCACAAGTAGAGGGAGGGCAGGAAACCGCTCATGCTATCCAGAAGGGTCTTCAGCAGCGCAATGTCGACCTGCAAAACCGCCTCGATGAGCTCAGGGAGCAGATCCGGATCAAGGACACCCAGATCACCGCCTTGACCGGGCAACTCACCATGCGACGGCCCGTACGGAGAAAAAATTCCGGCGCTTAAAATGCATGTGAACAGATTCTTCGGAGAAGGCGGCCCATTCGAAGGCGCACCGCAGCGACACCGCTTGTGTTGGTCACTGCCACTACCAGAGCTCCCCGCCAACCGGTTTTGCCGCCTCCCACAGAGGGAGGTCGGGCGGTACGGGTGCCGCTGTATCACACATAGCGATCAGCTCGTCCAAGGTGAATTTGCGTCTCCTGGACAGGATTATCGTTCCGTCATGGGTCACATTGAGCGTCATCAGTTGGCCGGCCACAAGGCGAAGCTCCTTGAGAAGGGCCGGAGGCAGCACGACGACCGTGCTGTTTCCATACTTACGCAGTATGATTTCCACGGCTTGGCACCCATCATTGTTGAACATCAGCCCCAGCTTGCATCCAATCTCTGCGTGCGTCAATTGTCGCTCTGAAGATGGATCAGTGACCGGGCAGGGTTATCACTGTCCGGTCGCCCAGCGCGACATGAGTGTCAGAGGGCCTGCAGGTGAGAGAACGGCAGATGCGACCTGCTCTGGAAATAGGGCATTTGTCTGAATGCACTTCAGGTGCTGACTGCGTTTTCGTCCTGGGAGATTGTCATGTTAGCTGAAGCGATGCGCGGCGCCGGCTACGCCGCATACCGTTCTCGCTTGAAAGAACCGCTCGGCATTCCAGAAGGCGCCACCGGGAATCGGATTCATGACCAGGTCGTTCATGACTTCCCAGCCTCCCGATTGATCACACTCTGATATTGCTCAAAGAACGTGGTCGGCTAATTGGTGGTGCGCACACGGGTGGAACCTCGCTCTAATAAGTAATGTCTTCGTGGGAAGTCATGCACCAGCTGTTTGCTTGGTAGCCGAGTTTATGGCAGCGAGTGAACAGATTGTCTTTAGACGGCTGCCTGTGAACTGAATGTCTTAAAAAGTGTGTGCATATTGTTTTTAATCGACGATGGACGTACTCTTAGACCAGTATGAGGAATTATCTTATACTTTACATAATACACATTATGCGAATTAACACAGGAGCCAAAGGTGTGGCTTTAAAGCCTGCGACAGCACCCGGCAAGCCGCCCTGACGCGCCCATGTCACATGTTTTCCGGACGGATCACGGTAAGATGCAGACTTTCGTCCAGCCCCTCCGGTTTTCCTGCCGGCCTCCCGCATGAATCCCTCGACCCTGATCGGCATTGTCGCCAGCATCCTGCTGCTGGCCATCGTCCTGGTTTTTTCCGCCGAGAATCCGCGTCTGTTCATCGATCTGCCGGGCCTGGGCATCGTGCTCGTGGGTACGGCGGCAGCCACTTTCATCGCGTATCCGCTGCGCGAGGTCATGCGCGTCTTCGGCCTGATGCGCAGCATCGTGCACCACGAAAAACTGCAGATCGACAAGGATCTGGAGGATCTGGTGGAAATCGCCCGGATCTGGATGCAAAGCGATATCCGGGCGGTTGAAGCAGCCCTGGAGCGCGTGTCCAATCCCTTTCTGCGCAGTGGCGTCCAGTTGGTGATCGACAATGTCCCGGAATCCGACATTCTGGACCTCCTGCAGTGGCGCATCGCCCGGATGAAGGCCAAGGAACACGCCGAAGCCCAGCTGTTTCGTGTCATGGCGGGTTTCGCCCCGGCCTTCGGAATGGTGGGCACATTGGTCGGGCTGGTGAATCTGCTGTTCGTGCTGGGCGGTGGCGATATCGCTGTCATCGGCCGCCAGATGGCGCTGGCCCTGATGACGACCTTTTACGGCGTTCTGCTGGCCAATCTGGTCTTCAAGCCCATCGCCGTCAAGCTGGAACGGCGCACCGAGCAGCGGCTGGTCCTGATGAACACGATCATGCAGGGCATCTCGATGATGAGCCAGAAGCGCAGTCCTGCGTTGATGCGCGAGACCCTGAAGGCATTCGTGGCCGATGTCCGCGACGAGATCAAGGACACCGAGGCCACACCGCGCGCGGAACCGGCCGCATGAGATCGCGCACCGCCGAACTGCAGCCTGCGCGCGAGTTCGTGCAGCGCATGCATGCGCTCGAGGCTGAGCTCGAGCGCGCGCGGCACGAGCGGCGCCGTCTCGGTCATGGTTCGGGGTCCGCGAACCGTTGGGGGCTGGATCAGCCGGTCCAGACCGAGCATGAGGACAGTTGGTTCGTGACCTATCTGGACATGATGACACTGATGCTGGTGGCGATCATCGTCATGCTGGCGTTCGCGGGCACCATGAACCGGAAGGGCCATGCTGAGCCGCCCGCCAACCGCTCCACCATCGCATCGATCGTCGGAGAGCCGGACGCATCGGTCATGGATGCCGCCAAATCCGCCACGATCCCCCTGCCCGATACGTCCGCCCCCTATCCGGCCGCGCCAACGGCGGAATTCATGCCGCAAGTTGCCTCGCAACCCACGCTGGGCCCTCTGGCGGGGACTTTTCCGCCGCTGGATGCCCCGGCGGTCAGCGCTCCAGTCACTGCGCTCCCGGTTTCCACTATTCCAGACACAACAGATCCGGCGTTGGTAGCGTCCACACCACGATCCGCCATGCCGGCGGCGCCGTCCGAACCCGCCAGTCAGCGTGCTGTGCCCCTGGTGGCCGCCGCCCAAACGCCACAGCCGTCCGCCGATCTCGTGGCGGCTCACCGACCGGATACCTCCGGCGCCACGGCGCAGCCTTCGTCGCCCGCATCCATCAAGGCGCCGGAAACACCAGCCGTGGCGGAAAAGCCCGTGGATGCGACGTCCGAGGGCGCGTCCCTGGCCGCCGCGCTGCCGTTGGGCGGACTGGGCAGCGAGGTCGAGGTCATCGTCAACAAACGGACGGTCAGTCTGCGGGTGAACAGCGAGATCCTGTTCGATCCGGGGCAGGCCGACCTCAGTCGTCATGGGCTGTCGGTCCTGAAACGCATGGCGCAGGTCTTGACGAAAAAGGGTTACGACCTGACGATCGAGGGCCATACCGATTCGGTACCCCTGCGGGCCAGCGCGAAGTACCCTTCGAACTGGGAACTGTCCAGCGCGCGCGCCAGCAGCGTGGTTCGCTATCTGCAGACTAATGGCATCGACAAGACGCACCTGAAAGCCGTGGGCTACGCGGATACCCGCCCCATCGGGGACAATCACGACCCCGATGGCCGCGCCCGCAACCGCCGCGTGGAACTGGTGATCGAAAAGGCTCAGGCGGACGAAAAACCAGCGCCGCCCATTGCCAGCACCCAGAAACCGGGCAACCCTGGCTGAGGCTTGCCAGTCAGGAGATCAGACCTGCTCGAAACGGTCGTAATGCCGTTCGGTGCGGGTTTCCTGGTGGCTGACGTGGGTGACCCGGGCTGCGGGCGGCCCCTGCAACAGCCAGGACAGCATCTGGTCGACGGCCGCGTGCGGGCCCTGCAGCAGCGCCTCGACGCGCCCATCGGGCAGGTTGCGCACCCAGCCGCCTAGTTTGAACAGATGCGCCTGGCGCACAGTGGCGGCCCGGAATCCGACGCCCTGCACCTTGCCTTCCACAAGGACGGACAAGGTTTCCAGCTGATGTGAATCGGGTAAATGTTTCATGGCAGATCGTCATCTTACCTGAAGCGGGTCGAGGCGGAAGGCCAGCTTCAGGCGCGACACAAGCGATATCCCCGCTGCCCTTCCGGACCTGCCTGGCCTGGTGCGCCGGTCATAAGGACATAGCCGATCCGTCGTTCTGTTCATGAAGGCCGGTGCCTAGAATGGATCCATCGCCGATCGGGCCGGGGGCCCACGGCATCATCGATCCATTCGAGGCCTTCATGAGCAACGCACCGTCTATCCGCAAACATGCCGTGGTGATTATCGGCGCTGGCACCGGCGGAGCCACCGTCGCCGCGCGCCTGCGCCGGAACCAGCCTGGCCTGGACATCGCCATCATCGATCCGTCCAATCATCACGATTATCAGCCAGCCTGGACGCTGGTGGGCGGAGGCGCCTACCGCGCCGAGGATACGCGACATGCCCTGCATGACTGCCTGCCGCATGACGTCCGCCACATCGCCCAGCGTGTCAACGCGCTGCTGCCCGACGAGCGCCTGGTGGAACTGGATGACGGCAGCCGTGTGGCCTATGACTATCTGGTAGTGGCTGCCGGCATTCAGATCAACTGGAACGCGATCGACGGCCTGGCTGATGCTCTGGGGAAAAATGGGGTCACCAGCAATTACCGCTATGATCTGGCGCCCTATACCTGGGAACTGGTCCGCCAGTTCCGGGGGGGCACGGCGATCTTCACGCAACCGGCGGGCGCGGTGAAATGCCCTGGCGCTCCGCAAAAGGCCCTGTACCTGGCGGCCGACCACTTCCGCCGCCAGGGCATCAAGGCGGCCAGCCTGCAGTTTCGCACGGCCGGCGCGACGGTATTCGGCGTCCCCTTCTACGCCCAGGCGCTGGACAAGGTGATGGCGTCCTATGGTGCCGACACGCGTTTTGGCCAGCACCTGGTCCAGGTGCGCGGCGCAGACCGGATCGCCGTGTTCGAATCCGTGGTTAACGGCCAGCCCGTCCGCGAAGAGGTCGCCTACGACCTGCTGCATGTGGTGCCGCCGCAAAGCGCCCCTGATTTCATCCGTCAGAGCCCGCTGGCCGATGCGGCCGGCTGGCTGGAAGTGGACAAGCAGACCCTGCGCCACCCCCGCTATCCCAACGTCTTCGGCCTGGGGGATTGCACATCCACCCCCAACAGCAAAACGGCGGCGGCCATCAAGAGCCAGGCACCCGTGCTGGTGGGCAATCTGCTGGGCGCCCTGGGCGGCAAGGGTAACGTGGAATCTTACGACGGCTATGCGGCCTGCCCGGTGACGACGTCACGGGGCAAGGTGTTGCTGGCGGAATTCACCTACGGCGGCACAATTACACCCAGCTTCCCGCTCGACCCCCGCGTACCCCGGCGGTCGTACTGGTGGCTCAAGCGATCCTTCATGCCCTGGTTCTACTGGAACATCCTGATCAAAGGACGCGGTCTGCCGGTCACACACAAATCCCGCCAGTTTCCCGCCGGGGTGCCATCGGTGCAGCCCTGACCAGAGAGTCCCTTCTCTTCTGTTAGGATGGCACATCGCCGTCTCTTACAGAAAGGATCTCTCATGTCCAAGATCGCCCTGGTCACCGGTGCCTCGGCCGGGTTTGGCGCCGCCATCTCCCGCCGGCTGATGGCTGAAGGATACACGGTCGTCGGCGCCGCCCGCCGACTGGATCGCCTGCAGGCCCTGCGGGCGGAATTGGGATCGGGCTTTCATCCCCTGGTGATGGATGTCACGGATGCGGCATCCGTCGAACAGGGGTGCGCCCAGGTGACGAGCGACTTCGACGGGATCGACCTGCTCGTCAATAATGCCGGCCTGGCGCTGGGCGTCGCCCCGGCTCAAGACGCATCAATGGCGGACTGGGATCGCATGATTGCGACCAATGTGCTGGGCCTGACCCGATTGGTCCACACCATCCTGCCCGGCATGGTCAGGCGCAATCAGGGGCACATCGTCAATATCGGCTCGGTCGCGGGCAGCCACCCCTACCCCGGCGGTAACGTCTATGGCGCCACCAAAGCCTATGTGCGGCAGCTGAGCCTGAATCTGCGCGCGGATCTCTGGGGCACCCAGGTCCGGGTGACCAATATCGAGCCGGGCCTGTGCGGAGGCACCGAATTCTCCGTGGTTCGCCTGGGGGATCCGGAGCGGGCGGCGGCGGTGTATCAGGGAACCGACCCGCTCACGGCCGATGATGTGGCCGATGCCGTCGCGTGGGTAGCCACGCGGCCCGCGCGCGTGAACATCAATACGATCGAGCTGATGCCGGTCAGCCAGGCCTTCGCAGGCCTGCGGATTCATCGTCGTACCTGAAGGCTTGTAAGCGGGCTCCCGATGCAGCGGTTATGGTAGATTGCCGTTCATGTCGCGTGCGGATTCCGGAAGATGTCGTTGACTCCGAAATCCCACCTGGCGCCGCCCGCGACAGCCGATCCTGCCCCACGGAGATGTATTCCATGCCGATCCGCCCGTCTTCCTCGATCATCCGGCCACTGCCTGCCGTTCTGGCGCTGACGCTGCTGCTCGCCGCCTGCGCCAGCGGCCCGAAGGACAATCTGTCCCTGATTCCGGCGCAGTTGAACCAGCAGACCAGCCAGGAAGGTGTGTTCTCGCAGCCCGTGAAATGGACGCGCAAGCAACCCGGTTGCACCGGGGAATGCGCCAAACTGGTGGTGGACTCGCTGGCGTTTCCCGGCCGCCCCCGTCTGACCGCGCTGATCGATCACGCGCTGGCGTCCATGACCTGGCTCGACACCCAGCGCCCCGCCCCCTATGACTCCCTGAAGGGCTACGAGGCGTACTTCTGGAAGACCGCCAGCCCGCGCGACGAGACCGACCTGGTCGCACGCACCCGCTACCGCAACAGCCGCCTGACCGTGGTGGAACTGGACGCTAGTCAGTACCGTACCGGGATGGCCCACGGCATGTCGGGCTCGCAATTTCTGAACTGGGACAATCAGACGGAAAAGGCGCTGACCATCGACAATCTGCTCGCGCCCGGTGCCCGTCCGGCCTTCGACCAGGCTTTACGCCAAGCCCATGCCGACTGGCTGAAGAACAGCCCGGCTGCACGCGAGGATCCCGAAAACTTCGCCCGCATGTGGCCCTTCGTGTCCAGCGACAACGTGGCCCTGACGGATACAGGTCTGGTCGTGAAATACCAGCCCTATGAAATCGCCCCGTATGCCTGGGGCCAGCCTGAACTGCTTATCCCGTATCCCCGGCTCAGCGGCATTCTCAACCCGAAATTCCTGCCGCCTTCGCCCTGAAAGCACCGGGGCGTTACAGGTCCTGGCCTGGCGCATCGGCCATACGCATATAGCGCAATCCCCTAATGCGCATTGCCCATATCGTTCGATAAAACAAATCGTTCTGTCCCGGCAGGGAGCTCTTTAAGCTGGTGGCTTGATCCACTGGTTGACAAGGCTTCCTTCCATGCGATTCCGATTGTTGCTTTCCCTGGCGGCTGCCGTCAGCCTGGCGGGCGCGGCGCACGCCGCCGACGTCACGCTGCTGAATGTCTCCTACGATCCCACGCGCGAACTGTATCAAGCCTACAACCAGGCATTTTCCCGCTACTGGCTGGACAAGACGGGCGACCGTGTCACGGTGCGCCAGTCGCATGGCGGATCCGGCAAGCAGGGACGCTCGGTCAACGATGGCCTGCAGGCCGATGTCGTCACCCTGGCGCTGGCATCCGATATCGACGCGATCGCCGCGCATGGCGCTATCCGCAAAGACTGGCAGCGGCAGCTGCCCCTGGACAGCGCGCCCTATACCTCCACGATCGTCTTTCTGGTGCGTAAGGGCAATCCTAAAGGCATCCACGACTGGAACGATCTGATCCGGCCTGACGTCCAGGTCATCACACCCAACCCCAAGACATCGGGCGGCGCCCGCTGGAATTACCTGGCAGCCTGGGGGTACGCCCTGCGCCAGCCACAAGGCAATGAGGCCAAGGCCCGCGAATTCGTCGGCAAGCTTTACCGCAACGTCCCGGTGCTGGATTCCGGCGCCCGGGGATCGACCACGACCTTCGTTGAACGCGGGATCGGCGATGTCCTGCTGACCTGGGAAAACGAAGCACGCCTCGCCGTCCGGGAACTAGGCCCCGACAAGGTGGATATCATCACGCCATCGGTCAGCATCCTGGCCGAGCCACCCGTGGCCGTGGTGGATCGGGTCGTTGATGCCCGTGGCACGCGGACGGTCGCCCACGCTTACCTGGACTATCTGTATTCCGAGGTTGGTCAGGAAATCGCGGCGCAACAGGGCTACCGGCCCTCGCTGAAATCCGTCGCCGATCGGTACGCACGGCAATTTCCGCCTATTGCCCTGTTCAAGCTGAACGAAATCGTTCCCGGCGGCTGGGCCGAGGCGCAAAAGACGCATTTTGGCGATGGCGGCATCTTCGACCAGATCTATCGGCCGGGCACACGCTAAATGACCGCATTCCTTGCCTCACGGGCACCCACCGATCCTGTCCTGCCGGGCCGCAATCTGACGCTGGGTCTGACGCTCAGCTATCTTGGCTTGATCGTCCTGCTGCCCCTGTCCGCCCTCTTCCTGAGCGCATCGACTTCCGGGATCGACGCCTTCTGGCGAGCCGCCACCGCGCCCAGGGTGCTGGCCTCATACCGTCTAAGCTTCGGCAGCGCTCTGCTGGCCGCCTGTGTGAACGCTGTGTTTGGCGCCATCGTAGCCTGGGTGCTGGTGCGCTACCGCTTTCCTGGGAAGCGGCTGGTCGATGCCCTGGTGGATCTGCCGTTCGCGCTGCCCACCGCCGTCGCCGGGATCGCGCTCACCGCCCTGTATGCCCCCAATGGCTGGCTGGGCGGCTTGCTGGCCCCGCTGGGTATCCAGGTGGCCTTCAAGCCGCTGGGTGTGGTGATTGCGCTGATCTTCATCGGTCTGCCCTTCGTGGTCCGCACCGTTCAGCCCGTGCTGGAGGACATGGCCACCGAATACGAGGAGGCAGCCAGCAGCCTGGGCGCGTCGCGCATGCAGGTCTTCGTGCGCGTGGTGTTCCCGACCCTGCTGCCGGCCCTGATGACCGGTTTCGCCCTGGCGTTCGCCCGCGCCGCCGGTGAATACGGGTCGGTGATCTTCATTGCCGGCAACATGCCCATGGTGTCCGAAATCACGCCGCTGTTGATCGTCACCAAGCTGGAACAGTACGACTATACGGGCGCAACCGCCATCGCCGTCGTGATGCTGGGCATTTCCTTCGCGCTGCTGCTGACCATCAACCTGCTGCAGGCGTGGGTGAGACGCCGTATGGGCAGTCACTGACACGACCAGGAAACTTCATGGCTTCGATTGCACTGGATCCGATTCCCTCCGCAGGAGCAGCTCGCCTGAACGACGAGGGCCGATACATTCGCCTGGCATTGATGGGGGTGGCGTTTTCCTTCCTGTTCCTGTTTCTCTTCATCCCGCTGCTGGCGGTCTTTCACCAGGCCCTGGCCAAGGGTTGGGCCGTCTGCCTGGCGGCCGTGACCGACCCGGACGCGCTGGCGGCCATCCGCCTGACGCTGATCGCGGCGGCCATCGCGGTCCCCTCGAATCTGGTGTTTGGCGTCTGTGCCGCCTGGGCAGTCGCCCGCTTCGAGTTCCGGGGCAAGTCACTGCTCCTCACCCTGATCGATCTGCCATTTTCGGTGTCTCCCGTGATCGCTGGCCTGACCTACGTGCTGCTGTTTGGCGCCCAGGGTTGGTTTGGTCCCTGGCTGCAGGCGCATGGCATCCAGATCCTGTTTGCCGTGCCCGGTATCGTGCTGGCCACTGTATTCGTGACTGTGCCGTTCGTCGCGCGCGAACTGATTCCGCTCATGCAATCCCAGGGCAGCGACGAAGAGGAAGCCGCCCTCGTCCTGGGCGCCTCGGGCTGGCGTGTCTTCTGGCACGTTACCCTGCCCAACATCCGCTGGGGCCTGTTTTACGGCGTGATTCTGTGCAACGCCCGCGCCATGGGAGAGTTTGGCGCCGTGTCCGTGGTGTCTGGCCACATCCGCGGGCTGACCAACACCTTGCCGTTGCACGTAGAGATCCTCTACAACGAATACCACTTTGCCGCCGCCTTTTCGGTGGCGTCCCTGCTGGCGCTGTTGGCACTGCTGACGCTGGCGCTGAAATCCCTGGCGGAGTGGAGTCTGCGCACCCAGGCCGAGAAGGCCGCATCGGAGCTGTCCTCATGAGTATCGAAGTCCGTCGGATCCATAAGCAGTTCGGCGCGTTCACCGCCCTCGACGATGTGTCCCTGGCGTTTCCGGAAGGGCAACTGACCGCCCTGCTCGGCCCCTCGGGCTGCGGCAAGACGACGCTCTTGCGCATCATCGCGGGCCTGGAACACCCCGACCGGGGCCAAGTCCTGCTGGAAGGCCGGGATGCTTCGGGCACGCACGTGCGCCAACGCCAGGTCGGTTTCGTGTTCCAGCACTACGCGCTGTTCAAGCACATGACGGTGTTCGAGAATGTTGCCTTCGGCCTGCGCGTCAAACCGCGCGGGCAGCGGCCCGACGAACGTCGGATCCGCGACAAGGTCATGGGCCTGCTGGAACTGGTGCAACTGGACTGGCTGGCCGACCGCCGGCCGGCGGCCCTGTCCGGTGGACAACGGCAGCGCATCGCCCTGGCCCGCGCCCTGGCGGTCGAACCGCGCGTCCTGCTGCTCGACGAGCCCTTTGGCGCACTGGACGCCAAGGTCCGCAAGGAACTGCGCCGCTGGCTACGGCGGCTGCATGAGGAACTGCACATGACCAGCCTGTTCGTCACCCACGACCAGGAGGAAGCCCTGGAAGTGGCCGACGAGGTCGTCATCATGAACAAAGGCCGGGTCGAACAGGCGGGCGCGCCGCAGGCCGTCTACGACAGGCCGGAAACCGCATTCGTCTACGGCTTTCTGGGGCACGTGAATCTGTTCCACGGCCGCGTGCGCGACGGCCGCCTGCACACGGGCGATGCGGCTTTCGACATGCCCGACCTGGATGGCGCCGCCGGTGCGTCGGGAACGGCCTATGTCAGGCCGCACGACATCCAGATCGAACCGCTGCCGGCAAGCGGCCAGCCGCCAGCAGCTTCGGGGCTATTGGTCGATCTGCAGCGGGCGCATGCCTTCGGCCCGCTGGCGCAGCTGGAGCTGCGGCGCGCGGACACCCAGGAGATCATCGAGGTTGTCATGCCCAGCCACGAATTCGATCAGATCCGGGCCCAGGGCCATCGGCGATTCATCGCCCGACCGCGCGAGGCCCGGGTGTTCCTGAATCCGGCCGCGTCACTCTGAGGATCGCCCTGACCGCCGCGTATCAGTGCCCGGACGGCTCGTCGAACCGGCCCAGGTCGAAATAGCGCGAGAACGAAGACTGGTCTTCCTGCGGGCTGCCCTGGGCGGCCGTCCCAGCCGCGCTGGTGGCGGCCTGACCACCCGTCGCAGCGGGCGCTGCCGGTGGCGCCATTCCGGACGGCGTGACCGGTACGGGCACCGCGCCCTGCCCCGCACTCGCGCCGGAATGCTGCGCCGGATTGCTACGCGCGCGGGCTACCTTGGCGGCCAGCGCATCCAGCTGGGCGGCCAGTGCCGTGTTGTTGCGCTTGCGTGCCCAATCGGCGGCCGTTTCATGGGCGGCATTGAACATCGTCGCGTCCGCACCCTGCGACAGCAGCAGGCGCACCATGGGTTCCTTGCCCGACAGCGCTGCCATCATCAGTGGCGTGGTGCCGTCCGGCCCGGGGGCATTGACAATCGCCCCCCACTCGATCAGCGAACGGGCAGTTTCGACCTGCCCTTTGGATGCGGCATAATGCAGCGGCGTCCAGCCCAGGCGGTTGACTTGGGCGCCTGCCTGTATCAACGCCGCCGCGCGTTCAGTCTGGCCCTGGATGCACAGATACATCAGCGCTGTTTCATCGTGCGCATTAGGTTCGTCGATCTGCACGCCGGGAGCGATCCGCAGCACGTCGAATACGCGCCAGGACTGGTCCCGCGCGGCCTGGGTCAGCGCCGGGTTGCCCAGGCGGTTCAAGGCGGTTGGATCCACGCCTCGCAGCAGCATGCCCTGTACCGCCGACACGTCGTCCCGACGGATCGCCGACCACCAATCGGCTGTCGGCTGCTGCTGGGCGCGTGCCGAAGTCCCCCAGAAAGTCAGCACCAGAAGGACCAGCAGAATCAACAGGTATGGATGGCGGCACGCGGGTAGGCGAAATTGCTGCGGAAACATGGCGGAAATCCTCCGTCGGAAGGTGCTGTGGCGGGCGACTGGCATCCGGCCATCAGGCCGGGGTCCCGGGGGTTCGTTGGGGACGCTATCGGGCAATCTTGTTGAACAGCGTGAAATAGTTGTCTGTCGTGGCCTTCGCGATCGTGGTGACCGGGACGCCGCGCAGTTCGGCGATCTTTTCCGCGACGTGAATGACCCTGGACGGATCGTTCATCTTGCCCCGGTATGGAACCGGCGCCAGATAGGGCGAATCCGTCTCGATCAGCATGCGGTCCAGCGGCACCTTTTGCGCGACTTCCTGCAGCTGTGTCGCACTCTTGAAGGTCACGATGCCGGAAAAGGAAATGTAGAAACCCAGGTCCATGGCGGCCTGCGCGACATCCCAGGATTCGGTAAAGCAGTGCATCACGCCCCGGCTGGCCTTTTCCTCGCGCATCAGGCGGATCGTGTCATCGGCCGCCGAGCGGGTGTGGATGATGAGTGGCAGACCGGTCTCGCGCGCTGCCTGGATGTGCAGGCGAAAACGGTCCCGCTGCCAGTCCAGCGGCTCTGGCAGGCGATAGTAGTCCAGCCCGGTTTCCCCGATCGCCACGACCTTCGGGTGCGCGGCGCGGCGCAGCAGATCGTCGAGCGTGGGCTCGGCATTGTCGTCGTCTTCGGCGTCATTGTCCGGATGCACCCCCACCGAAGCATGCAGGTGGGCGTGGGCCTCGACCAGCGCGATCAGACCCGGCCAGTCGCGCAGGTTGACGCTGACCACCAGTGCGTGGCCGACGTCGGCCGCCCGCATGCGGGTGAGCACGTCCGGCAACTGGGCCAGCAGGTCCGGGAAATTGATGTGGCAGTGGGAATCGACGTACATGGCAATCGTGAGGATGAGTGTCAACGGCCCGCGACAGGGCGCACCGCCTGCAGCAGGCGGTGCGCCGCGTGATCGGTCAGCAATTTCGGGTTCAGGGGGTGCCGGGCCAGGCGCTGCTGTTCGCGCAGCCATTTGCCGGTCTGGGCCAGCAGTGCCGCATCCGCCGCCCGGGCCACCGCCGAAATCCGGGATGCCTGTTCAGGATAATAGCGCGGCGGCAGATCATGCGCGGCCAGACTCAGATCCAGCCAGAGACGCTGGAAACCATCGAGCCACACGGGGGGATCGAGTTCGACCAGGATATCGGCCAGGCGTGCGGACGCGCCACCCTGGGCCGCGAAGTCCAGGAACTGTTCCAGCCAGACCGGCGCGGGGGGCTGCTTGCTCTGGGCCTGCTGCAAGGCCAGCAGCGGCGCACCGCCCGCCGCCGCCAGGCGGGCGGCCGGCTGATCCACACCCTGTGTCTGCAGCCAGCCCAACGCGGCATCCAACGGCGGTACCGCCAGCGGCAAACGTCGGCAGCGCGATACCAGCGTCGGCAGCAGCCGGTCGGGCGCCTGGGCGGCCAGCAGGAAGACGGTATGGTCCGGCGGTTCCTCCAGCACCTTCAGCAGCGCGTTGGCGGCCATCGTGTTCAGCGCTTCGGCCGGATACAGCAGTGCGACCCGCCAGCCGCCCCGATGTGTGGCGGTGTTGAACCAAGGCAACAGGCCCCGGATCTGTTCGATGCGGATCTCGCGCGAAGGCTGCTTCTTGTTGCCGGATTCATCCGATTCCTCGGTGGCCGCGCCTTCCTGGGCCGCGACCGCGTCCGGACGGATGCGCCGCAGGTCGGGATGGTTGCCCGCCCGCACCCAGCGGCAGGCCTGGCACTGTCCACAGGCCAGGCCATCCCGGGGAGACTCGCACAGCAGGCTGGCCGCCCCGGCGGCGGCGAATTCCAGCTGGCCGACGCCCGGCACGCCATGGATCAGCCAGGCGTGGGCGAAGCGCTCGCGGGAGGCGAGCCAGTGTCGCGCCTGGGTGTCCTGCCAGGGCAGAAAATCCGGAGTGTTCATGCCGTCGGCCCCGTCCGGGTTGCGGGCGTCCGGTCATGATGAGCCCGCAGCAGAGCCTGCAAGGCTTCTTCCAGCGTCGCACGGATGTCGGCGATGCCGCGTTGCGCGTCGATCACGTGAAAGCGGGCGGGATCCGCCGCAACCCGCGCATGGTAGGCCTGACGCGTGCGCTCGAAAAATGTCGCGCCTTCGCGCTCGAAGCGGTCGGCGGATTCGCGGCCCTGTTGCAACCGTTGGCGGGCCACCGCCAGCGGCACGTCGAACAGGAAGGTGCAGTCCGGCCCCTGCCCTTGCTGGACCCAGTCTTCCAGGATGCGGATGGGCTCCGGCCCCAGTTCACGTCCCCCACCCTGATAGGCGAAGGATGCATCCGTGTAGCGGTCGCACAGCACCCAGCGGCCCTGATCCAGCGCGGGCCGGATCACGGTGCGCCAATGCTCGTTGCGCGCCGCGAACATCAGCAGGGTTTCGGTACGCAGGTCCATGGACTGGTGCAGGACCAGTTCCCGCAGGCTTTCGCCCAACGGGGTGCCGCCAGGCTCGCGCGTGCACAGCAGGTCCAGGCCCGCGCGCCGAAGCCAGCCGGCCATCCAGTCCAGGTGCGTGCTCTTGCCGGCTCCGTCCAGGCCTTCGAGGGTGATGAAACAGCCGCGTCGCGTCATGGTTTGCGTGTCGCCTCAGTTACGCTTCAGGATGTATTTGCCCACCGCGCGATTGTGTGCCGACAGATCCTTCGAAAATTCGCTGGTGCCGTCGCCGCGCGACACGAAATACAGGAAATCGTGTTTTTCCGGGTGGATCGCCGCCATCAGCGCCGCCTTGCCGGGATTGGCGATGGGTGTGGGCGGCAGGCCCGGGCGAGTATAGGTGTTCCAGGGCGTATCCTGCTCCAGGTCTTTCTTGCGCAGGCGTCCCTGGTAGTCCGCACCCAGGCCGTAGATGACAGCCGGGTCGGTCTGCAGGGGCATGCCGATGCGCAGACGGTTGATGAAAACCCCGGCGATCCGGGCGCGATCGCTGCCGTGCCCGGTTTCCTTTTCGATGATCGAGGCCAGGATCAGGGCCTGGTAGGGCGTCGTCAACGGCAGGTCCGGGTCTCGTTGCGCCCAGAGGCGATCGAGCACCTGATGGCCTGCCTGCGCCGCCCGGCGCAGGATGTCCAGGTCCGACGTGCCGGGGCCGAAAACGTAGGTGTCAGGGTAGAACAGGCCTTCGGGCGTGTCGGTGTCCAGACCCAGACGTTTGGCGACAGCCGCATCGTCCATACCCAGTGTGTCGTGGCGCACCTTCGGGTCGGCATTCAGCGCGGCACGCATCTGGTCGAAGGTTCGGCCTTCCGGGAAGGTCAGCCGCGTCTGGGTCATGTCGCCATTGGCCATGCGCTCGAGCAGCAGCCAGGGCGTATCGCCGGTGCGCGCCTCGTAGGCGCCAGCCTTCAGCAGCTTGTCGCGGCCGCTCAGGCGCGCCAGCCAGACGAAACCTTCCGGATCCAGATCGATACCGGCAGCCTGCATGGCCTGCGCGATCTGTCGTGGCGTGCTGCCGGTGTCGATCAGGTAATCGATCACCGGGCTGGTCATGGAAACCGGCCTTTTCCAGCCCCACCAGGCCGCGCCACCGATGCCGACGGCCAACAGCGTCAGGCACACGATCAGCAGCCAGAGGGACAATCGTAATAGCTTTTTCATGGACGCCAGTTTACTCGACAGCCTCCCTGTCCTGCGCCTCGGGCGGTATCAACTGGTAGCCAACCGGAACAGGGCGCCGGCCGCGATCCGGCGGGCCTTTCGCCCTCTGGTGCCGGCACCTCCAGATATGGACGGCGATGCTGGCGGCGGGCCCTGCGGCACCACGGAACTGGCATGCGGGAACAAGGGTTTTGGCTTGGTGCCGGCCGGCGTGGCCGCTATGATGATATGTTTCACACTTCAACGCATCGAATCCGTCATGAGCATCTCCGCCGTCGAAGGACACTGGCCTCTGGCCGATATGGCCCTCATCCACCTGCAAGGGCCGGACGCGATCGGCTTCCTGCATGGCCAGCTGACGAACGCGGTCCAGGGGCTGCCCGCCGATCGGGCGCACCCAGCTGGCTATTGCACCGCTCAGGGTCGGCTGCTGGCCAACGGCATGATCTGGTCGTCCGGGACGGATGCCGTTTGCTTCATGGTGTCGCGGGACCTGGCCGAAGGCGTGTTGCGCCGGCTGCGCCTGTTCGTGCTGCGCGCCAAGGTCACTCTGTCCCTGGACGATTCCCGTGTCATTCATGGGGTCTGGGGAGGCGCCAGCGTGCCCACCGCCCTGCATACCCTGCCCGCCTGGTCGCGGCGTGATCTGGATGGGGCCACCTGGATCGTGGCGCCCCATTCGACCGTTGACATGCCCGCCGCGTGGTGCATCGGGGCCGGCTTCGATCAGCCACACGACGCAGCCGGCGCAGCCGCCTGGCGCGCCGCCCGGCTGGCCAGCGGCTGGCCCTGGATTCGGGCGGCCAGCCAGGACGTCTTTCTGCCCAGCGCACTGGACATGGACATCAATGGCGGTATCGACTTCAAGAAGGGCTGCTATCCGGGGCAGGAAGTGATCGCCCGCAGCCACTACCGGGGCACGGTGAAGCGCCGCATGGCCTATGGCATGGCGCCATGGCCCGCCGACAGGCCCGCGCCAGTGGCCACGACGGACCTGTACGCCGCCGGTGACGCCACCGGCCGGCCTGTCGGGCGCATCATCGAGTCGGCGGTCCACCAGGGGCAACTGCACGTTGCAGCGGAAATCACGCTGACGGACTGGCCGGCCATGCGCTATGCTGTCGAATCACCCGACGGGGCCGAACTGACCATGAATCCGCCGCGCGGTCTGGAATCCGCCTGAAGCCGAGACGACCCGAAATACCGATCTTTTGTGGATCTTCGGGCCTCTGGTCTATCGGGTGTATCTGTGCTGCATCAGGATTTGCGCGGCTGGTGATACAGCTTCAGGATGCTGGAGAAATCCAGCTTGCCGTTGCCCTGGGTGCTGTGCAGCGCGTATAGATTGCGTGCCAGCTCGCCCAGCGGCGTCGTCGCCCGCGTCTGCATCGAGGCCTCGGCCGCGAGCCCCAGGTCCTTGAGCATCAGGTCCACACCAAAGCCACCCTCGTAGTCGTGCGAGGCCGGCACATTGGCCATGACGCCCGGCCACGGGTTGTACAGTTCGGTCGCCCAGTTACGCCCCGAGCTTTTGGCGATGATGTCCGACAGGGTCTTGGGGTCCAGGCCATTGGCCACGCCCAGTGCCAACGCCTCGGCGGTGCCCGCCATCTGGATGCCCAGCAGCATGTTGTTGCAGATCTTGGCGACCTGCCCCGCCCCGGCCTCGCCCGCGTGAAAGATGTTCTTGCCCATCACCTGCAGATATGGCATGGCGGCCTGCAGGTCCGCCGTGGCCCCGCCGACGATGAAGGTCAGCGTGCCTGCCGCCGCCCCGGCGGTGCCGCCCGATACCGGCGCGTCCAGCATGGGGATGCCGTGTTCGGCGGCGGCCTTCGAGACCTTGCGGGCGGATTCGGGCGCGATCGTACTGCATTCCAGCACCAGCGTGCCCTTGCCGATGGATTCCAGCAGACCGCCCTTGCCCAGGTACAGGCCTTCGACGTGGCGACTGGCCGGCAGCATCGTCACCACCAGATCAACGCCCGCCACCGCCTCGGCCGCCGATGACACTGCCGTAGCGCCGGCCTGGATGGCCGCCTTCAGGGCCTCGGGCATCAGGTCAAAGACCTTCAGGGAGTGGCCGGCCTTCAGCAAATTTTGCGCCATCGGGCCGCCCATGTGTCCCAGACCAATGAAACCGATCTTGCTGCTCATTATGTGTCTCCTCGGAAGTGATATTGGAACGATGTCGTCATTTCCAGCCCGGTGAATCCACCCCCCCGAATTCGGCGGGCAAGCTGTCGTCCGGACTGCATTGAAAATCCCCAGGCTTGCTTCAGGTCCCCAGATCCGCCAGCGGGTGAACCTGTCCGGCCGGCCAGGGTTGCGCGAGAAAGCGTCTCACCCAATCCGGCGAGGCCTGCTCCAGGGTGGCGGGCCGCCAGCGCGGGGATTTGTCCTTGTCGATCAGCAACGCCCGGATACCTTCGCGAAAATCGGGCTCGGCGCAACAATGCAGCGAAGCGATGTACTCCATACGAAAGACATCGGCCAGGGACTGGCGCCGCGCCCGGTTCAGCAGGGTAAAACTGAGCCGCGCCGAACCCGGCGACCCCGCCAGGAAAGTCGTAGCCGCCCGCGCCAGCCAGGGGTCGGCATCGCGCTTCCAGACCGTGATGTCGGCGCCGATCCGCAGGAAATCCGCGCGGCCGCAAGCCTCGCGGATCCGGCTGGCGTGACGCTGCAGGGGCCCCGGTTCCGGCGCCGCAATCTGAAGGTCATCCAGCACCACATCCACCTGGGCGGCATGGTTGGCCGCCTGATCGGACCAGTCCACCGCGCCCAGCGCCACCATCAGCGCGTCAAACCCATCCGCATCGCACATCCGGTCCGCCATCCCGTAATGCAAGCAGTCGGCGGCCCCCAGTTGGGCGCCCGTGAACGCCAGGAATTCGCCGATACCGCGCGGCAAGCGGCTCAGCATCCAGGTCCCCGCGACGTCCGGGTACAGACCGATCGTGACCTCGGGCATGGCAAAGCGGGTCGTCGGCGTCACCAGGCGGTGGCTGGCGCCCAGCATCAGTCCGACCCCGCCGCCCATCACGATGCCGCTGCCCCAGCACAGGACTGGTTTCGCGTAGCGATGAATCTGGTAGTCCAGCCGGTATTCGGTTTCAAAGAAAGCCCTGGCCTGCACATTGGCCCAGGCGTCGCCCGCCGGGCTATCCAGCATGCTGCGGTAGAGGTTGTGCAGATCGCCGCCGGCGCAGAAGGTTTTGTCACCCGCGCCGCGCAGCACCACGGCGACGATGCGGTCATCGTCGGCCCAGGCTTGCAGGCGCTCGTCCAGCAGCCGGCACATGGGCAGCGACAGGCCGTTGAGCGTCTGCGGGCTGTTCAGCGTCGCAAGACCAATACGGCGCCCCCGCCCTGCTGGTATTTCCGTGAACAGGACCGGATCCTGCGCTTGCGGTTCCGGTGTCGTGTCAGGATTCGAGCTCATCGCAAATCGGCTCCCTGGGTCAGGATGTGGCGGGCGACGATCACCCGCATGATTTCATTGGTGCCTTCCAGGATCTGATGCACGCGCGTATCACGCACCAGCCGTTCCAGCGGGTAGTCCTTCAGATAGCCGTAGCCGCCATGGATCTGCTGCGCGTCCAGGCAGGATTGGAAACACAGATCCGTGGCAAAGCGCTTCGCCATGGCGCAGTAGGCGCTGGCCTGTGGGTCGCCCTGATCGAGTTTGGTCGCCGCCAGGCGCACCATCTGCCGCGAGGCCACGATATTGGCGAGCAGGTCCGCCAGCTTGAATTGCAGCCCTTGAAAGTCGGCCAGCGGCTGGCCGAACTGGCGACGTTCGCCCATGTAGCGGCGCGCGGCCTCGTAGGCGCCCTGAGCGGCCCCCACCGAGCAGGTGGCGATGTTGATGCGCCCGCCATCCAGGCCCTTCATGGCGAAGCGGAAACCCTCGCCTTCCTCGCCCAGGCGGTTTTCCACCGGCACACGGACATTTTCGAAGGTGATGGGGCGAGTGGACTGGCTGTTCCAGCCCATCTTGTTTTCCTTGCGGCCGTAGGTGATGCCCGCGCTGTCGGCCGGTACGACCAGAGCCGAGATCCCGCGCGCGCCCGCCGCCCCTGTGCGGGCCATGACCACCAGCACGTCGGTATCGCCCGCCCCCGAAATGAAGGCCTTGGCGCCGTTCAGGATGTAATGGTCGCCCTCGCGACGCGCGCTGGTGGTCAGCGACGCCGCATCCGACCCCGAGCCGGGCTCGGTCAGGCAGTAGGAAGCGAGCTTCTCGCCGCTGGCCAGCAGCGGCCCCCAGTGATCGCGGACAGCGGGCTGCGCCCAGGAGCCGATCATCCAGGTAGCCATGTTGTGGATCGTGATGAAGGCTGTGGTCGAGGGATCGACGGCGGACATTTCCTCGAACACTAGCGTGGCATCCAGGCGCGGCAGCCCCAGGCCGCCGATGGATTCCGGCGCGTACATCGCGCAGAAGCCGAGTTCACCCGCCTTGGTGAAGGCCTCGCGGGGGAAAATGTGTTCCTCGTCCCAGTGCGCGGCATTGGGGGCCAGTTCCCCCTGGGCAAATTCGCGCGCGGCCAGTGCAAAGGCCTGTTGTTCTTCGCTGAGGCGAAAATCCATGTGTTTGTCTCCGGATTCGTTGTCGTCGCGGTCGCGGGGCGCTTGTGGCGCCGTCCGAGGCGGCCTGCCTGATCGAGGCCAGCCGCTACGTTGCTGGCTTACTGTAGCACCTGGCGCCGGCACCCGTTTGAGCGAATTGACCTTAGATCAACCCGCGCGCGCTGGCTGTCAGGCGGACGACAATCACCGGCGGTGCGCAGCCCGCCGACGGCGCGATTCCAGCGGATCGAACACCAGCGGCCGGTAGAGCTCCACCCGATCGTTTTCGTGCAGCACACGCCCTGGGTCGCAGCGTTCACCGTATACCCCCATCGCGGGCAAATGATCCGTGAATTCCGGGAATTCCCGTGCGAAACCGCTGAGCGCCACCGCCTGCCCCGCCGTCGTCCCGCCCGGCACATCCAACTGCTGCTGCCAGACACGGGTCGGCGCGGCGAATGCAACGCAAATGCGCATCTCAGCTCTTGTAGACCGCGTAGGCGCGCTGCGTGAAGGAATCGATGAAACTGGTCGCGATGCGGTTGAACACCGGCCCGATCACCGCCGACAGTGCCCGGCTGGAAAAGGCATATTCCATGGTGTAGAGCACCTTGCAGCCGTCCTTGCCCAGCGGCTGGAAGGCCCAATACCCCGTCAGGTTGGAAAACGGGCCATCCACCAGATGAAAGACGATCTTGTGCGGATACTCGTGATCGTTGCGCGTGGTGAAGCTTTGTCGGATGCCGGCAAAATGGATCTGCACTGTCGCCTGCATTCCCTGTTCGTTTTGCCACTGCACGTGCGCGCCACCGCACCAGGGCATGAATTCCGGATACTTCGCGACATCGGCGACCAGATCGAACATCTGTTCGCAGCTGAAGGGAACCAGAACGGAGCGTTGGATGGAGGGCATCTGTGAAACGGGCGGTTACGCTAGAATGTCAGGATTTTATCAGTGCCCGCGCCGCAGGCACGGAAACCCGCCATCCCATCCCCGGGGAATCGGCGGCGCGCCGTCGATCGAGGGCCTACCCCCGATCGATTGGCAGTCCAGGGCAGACAACATGAGTATTGTAGACAACCGCAAAGCCACCCACGATTACTTCATCGAAGAACGCTTCGAGGCCGGCCTGGTCCTGGAAGGCTGGGAGGTCAAGGCGATCCGCGCCGGTCACGTCCAGCTGAAGGAAAGCTACGTCATCGTGCGCGACGGCGAGATCTGGATCTTAGGCATGCACATCAGCCCGCTACCTACCGCGTCCACCCACATCCACCCCAACGCCACCCGCACGCGCAAGCTGCTGCTGAAGGCCGAGGAAATCAGCAAGCTGATCGGCAAGGTCGAACAGCGCGGCTACACCCTGGTGCCCCTGAACCTGCACTACAAGGGCGGCCGCATCAAGCTGGATTTCGGCCTGGGCCGCGGGAAGAAACTGCACGACAAGCGGGACACCCAGCGCGACAAGGACTGGGCGCGGGAAAAAGAGCGGTTGATGAAGCACGATACGAAGCGGGGGTGACGGATCTGAATATCGCGGGAGAAGAAGCACTTCAAGAGTGAGTAGGAAATGGCTGTTAACGGCCATAACCAGCCTCTGGCGACCGTCCGCTATTGGGGAGGCTGGTAACGCCCAAATTTAACGGCGCGCAGCGCGTCCGCTGGAATAAGCTGTTAGGCCAACCTGTTGCATTAGCGGCCTAACCCACCAACAGCGCAAGCAAGCACCCCAGCTACTGCAAGCGCCAACGAAAGACGACCACCTATTACCTTGAACTTTCGGTATTTGACGAGGGCCTGCACAAATTCTTGGGTAGCGAATGTATTTGGTGTCAGCAGCTCGCAGAAATACGAATGCCTACTTTGTGCAAGCAACGTTGTGCAAGCAACGCAAAGATTGCCACCATTGCACCGCCTGAAACAATGTATGGCGTGGGCGACGAGCGCCACAGACTGACAAGAACGCCCAACAGGGCCGCGATGGCAATGATACACAGCGCTGCAATTGCCACAACACACGCCCCACCGTTTGCTCAAAGCTCCCCAAACTCGCGCTCCTACGGCCTAACGCCCGAGATAACCGGCGCAACCCGCGCAGCGGGTTTGCGTCCGCTTGATTGAGTTGTTAGGCGCCACCTTGCGCCCTCTCCCATGAGGCCACTTGTCCGGGCCGACGGCAAAACAGTGGATGGCAAGCCGGAGAATCCGTGCCCTGCAGCTGTGCAAACCTCTCGGGGCTGCGCGTTGCCAGCTTGCGTAGCAAGTGCTGCCACTCAAACTCGACTTGGCCAGAGCTGACCGTAATGGGCTGTGCAACCCGGGCCGGCCCGAGCTTAGATTTGTTGAATGTATAGCCGCGTGCGACAGCCTCGGCATAGACGCCTGCCAAATACGAATTGATGGCGACGCGCGGATGTGCGTGAGCCCAGAACCGCTCAAGTTGCGGATGGTGAAGATACCCACGCGTTTCGCCGCGAAGCACTGCCCTGGCAAGTAACGACTCGCGCCACAAGGCGACCAAACCTTGCGGATCGAGGTACTTGGGATGCAATGACCATAAACGCATTTGTGACGCCTAACTACTGAATATACGAACTCGACGTTCGGTTATACACTTGGCGGCGCATACCCTCGCGGCAGCACCAGGTGTTTGATTCGATGAGAATGCCGCCTCCCCAGGTCCAGCTATCCAAGGCGAGTATAGCCTGACGTCGATGGTGTGGCGCTTGCGCTACGTTGACGTTTTTTCGACAGCATGCGGAGGCACAGTATCCGCTACGCAGCGGTGCGATTCGAGCCGCGAAGGTCCGGTTGGGGTCGCAACCAGCTCCTCACCCCACCCGGAATCCTTCCAGTTCTAGCAGCCTGACTTTCCTTCCCAGTCCTCCCCCATACCCGTTCAACGTATGGTTGCTGGCCAGGATCCGGTGGCAGGGAATGATGATGCTGATAGGGTTGCTGCCCACCGCAGTGCCCACGGCGCGGCCATAACCAGCCCCCAGGCCCGCTTGCTCGGCTAGTTGGCCGTAGGACAGTGTCGAACCGCAGCGCACCGCCAACAGGGCCTGCCAGACGCGCTTCTGAAAGTCAGTCCCGGGAGGATCCAGTGGAACATCAAATACTTGCCGCGCACCGCGCCAGTATTCATCCAGTTCCTGCGCGGTGCGGTTCAGTACGGCCAATGCGTCATCCGGCGTGTCATCCTGCAGCACCCGCAGAGATGAAACAATGGATGCCGGCAGCGTGGCAGCGCGAGCCATATCGCCAGCCAGAATCGCATCCATGCCGGGCAGCTGTTCGTCTGCGGCGTCAGGCCGCACTGCCTTGAAGGATCGGATCGGCTTTCCTTGTGCCATGCCGGCAGAGGGATCGGAAATATCGTCGGCTGTGGTATCCATGCCAGGAACGGCCGGACAATCCCGCTGATCTGTGAAATGCAGGCCTGTCAGACTGTAGGCATCGGCAGTCAGCAGGATGTCGCCCAACGGCGACGGGACTATGGCGTGAAAGGACATGGAAGCACCTCAAAATCGGCAACCTATCGGCCAGTGTACCGATCCTGACAAAAAAAACCCCAGCCTTCACAGGCTGGGGTTTCCATTCAGACCTCTGAAGAGCGCCGAAGGCGCCCCCGCGATCAGGCGGCGATCTTGGTGTCCGCCAGGCGCTGCCAGGTGTCGACCACCGTGTCCGGGTTCAGCGACATGGACAGGATGCCCTCGTCGCGCAGCCATTCGGCCAGATCGGGGTGATCGCTGGGGCCCTGGCCGCAGATGCCGACGTATTTTCCGGCCTTCAGGCAGGCCTGGATGGCGCGGCGCAGCATGAACAGCACGGCGGGATCGCGTTCGTCGAAGTCGGCGGCCAGCAGTTCCATGCCGGAATCGCGGTCCAGGCCCAGGGTCAGCTGGGTCATATCGTTCGACCCGATGGAGAAACCGTCGAAAAACTGCAGGAATTCATCGGCCAGGATGGCGTTGGATGGGACTTCGCACATCATGATCAGGCGCAGGCCGTTTTCCCCACGCGTCAGGCCGTGGGTGGCCAGCAATTCGATGACGCGCTGCGCCTGGCCCAGGGTGCGCACGAACGGCACCATGATCTCGACGTTGGTCAGGCCCATCTCGTCACGCACTTTTTTCAGGGCCTCGCATTCCATCCGGAAGCACTCGGCGAAGTCGTCGGCGATGTAGCGCGACGCGCCCCGGAAGCCCAGCATGGGGTTTTCTTCCTCGGGCTCGTAGCGCGAACCGCCGACCAGTTTGCGGTATTCGTTGGACTTGAAATCCGACAGGCGCACGATGACCGGCTTCGGGTAGAAGGCGGCCCCGATGGTGGCCACGCCTTCGGCCAGTTTTTCGACGAAGAAGGCGCGCGGGCTGGCGTAACCCCGGGCGGCGGATTCAACGGCCTTTTTCAAGTCGCTGTCCACGTTGGGGTAGTCCAGGATTGCCTTGGGGTGGACGTTGATGTTGTTGTTGATGATGAATTCCAGACGCGCCAGCCCCACCCCGCTGTTGGGGATCTGGGAAAAGTCGAACGCCAGCTGGGGATTGCCTACGTTCATCATGACCTTCAGGCCGATGTCGGGCATGTCGCCCCAGCGGACTTCCTCGATTTCGGTCTCGATCAGGCCGTCGTAGATGCGACCCTCGTCGCCCTCGGCGCAGGATACGGTGACCTCGCGCCCGTCGGTCAGCACGTCGGTGGCGTCGGCGCAGCCCACGACCGCCGGAATGCCCAGTTCGCGGGCAATGATGGCCGCGTGGCAGGTGCGCCCGCCGCGGTTGGTGACGATGGCCGAGGCCAGCTTCATGACGGGTTCCCAGTTCGGGTCGGTCATGTCGGTGACCAGAATGTCGCCGGGGCGTACCTGGTCCATTTCGGAGGCATCGCCCACGACGCGCACTGTGCCCGAGCCGATCTTCTGGCCGATCGCGCGCCCGGTAACCAGGACTTCGCCGGTGGCCTTCAGGCGGTAGCGTTCCTGCACGTCGTGATGGCTCTGCTGAGACTTCACGGTTTCGGGGCGCGCCTGCAGGATGTAGAGCTTGCCGTCCACGCCGTCGCGGCCCCATTCGATGTCCATGGGGCGCTGGTAGTGGGATTCGATGATGGTGGCGTAGCGGGCCAGTTCGATGATCTCGTCGTCGGTCAGCGAATAGCGGTTGCGTTCGGACGCGGGGACTTCCACGGTGCGCACGGCATGGCCGGAGGCGCGCTGCTCGTCGAATTCCATCTTGATCAGCTTGGAGCCGATGCGCCGGCTGATGATGGGATAGTGCCCGGCTGCCAGCGTGGGCTTGAAGACGTAGAACTCGTCGGGGTTGACCGCGCCCTGCACCACCGTTTCGCCCAGGCCGTAGGACGAGGTGATGAAGACGACGTCCTTGAAGCCGGATTCGGTGTCCAGGGTGAACATGACACCCGCACTGCCCTTGTCCGAACGCACCATGCGCTGAATGCCGGCCGACAGAGCGACCTCGGCGTGAGCATAACCCTTATGCACCCGGTAGGAGATGGCGCGATCGTTGTACAGGGACGCGAAGACGTGGCGGATTTTTTCCAGCACGTCGTCGATCCCGACTACGTTCAGATAGGTTTCCTGCTGGCCGGCGAACGAAGCATCGGGCAGGTCTTCGGCGGTCGCGGACGAACGCACGGCAAAGGAGCCCTTGCCGTCGACGTCCAGTTGCGCGAAGGCATCCCGGATTGCCTTTTCGAATGCCGCCGGAAACGGCGTGTCGATCACCCACTGGCGGATTTCGGCACCTGCAGACACCAGTTCGCGGACGTCGTCGGCGTTCAGGGCGTCGAGGCGTGCGTTGATACGGGCATCCAGGCCCGTGGATTTCAGGAAATCGCGGAAGGCATCGGCAGTGGTCGCAAAGCCGCCCGGCACGCGGACGCCGGCACCGGCCAGCTGGCTGATCATTTCGCCTAGAGAAGCGTTCTTGCCTCCTACCGAGTCCACGTCCGACATACGGAGCTGCTCGAAAGATACAACATACGACATGGTGTCACCTTTGAGATAGAAAAAGCGTGTTTGCCCGACGTACGCCGCATCGTGAAACCCGATGAATCACAACCAGCCCGATCGCCGCGGCACCTGGATTGGTGCTGTGCAGCAACGGGCGGTCGGCATGCGTCCGGCAAACCAGCCTTGCCTGTCGATCAGGTGACTGGTAACCTTCGCGGATTGTACCGTTTCTGACGCCAGCTGGCTCAAAATCCATGACCGACCCCGCAATCGAACGACCCGTATTCATCGTCTCGGACAGCACGGGGATTACCGCCGAGACCTTCAGCCACGCGGTGCTCTCCCAATTCGAGGAAATCCCCTTCCAGGCTATCCGCCTGCCCTTCATCGACTCGGTCGAAAAGGCCGACGCGGCGGCGCGGCGCATCACTCAGCGGGCCGAACTGGGCGGGCCGCCTCCGTTGGTGTTCAGTACGCTCGTGGACCCGGAAATCGCCGACCGCATCCGCGAGTCGCCCTGCATCTTTCTGGACCTGTTCGGCGCCTTCGTGCAGCATCTGGAAGGCGTCCTGGGGGTCAAATCCAACCGTTCGGTGGGCCGATCCCACACCAACGGGCTGAGCAAACAGTACAACAACCGCATCGAGGCCATCAATTTCAGCCTGGCTCACGACGACGGGCAGTACATCCAGGGGCTGGAACAGGCCGACGTGATCCTAGTCGGGGTCTCGCGCTGCGGCAAAACCCCCACCAGCCTGTATCTGGCCATGCAGTATGCCGTCAAGGCGGCGAACTACCCGCTGATCCCCGAGGACTTCGACCGGGGCGCGCTGCCGGCCACGCTGCTGCCCTACCGACGCAAGCTCTTTGGCCTGTCGATCCAGCCGGAACGGCTGGCCGAGGTGCGCAATGAACGTCGCCCGAACAGCACCTACGCGTCCCTGAAGCAGTGCCGCCAGGAAATCGCCGACTCCGAGCGGCTGATGCGCATGGAAAACATCCCCTGGCTGTCGACCACCACGCGCTCAATCGAGGAAATCTCCACCAAGATCCTGGATGAAGTCGGGCTGGACCGGATGAGCTACTGAAGGCAGGATCAACGACCGTCGGCCGGGCCATCCGCCGGATTCAACGGGCCTGCTGTCGCCGCTGCTCGAACAGGCAGATCGCGGCGGCCGCTGCGACATTGAGGGATTCCACACCTGCCGATTGGGGGATGTGCACCCGCCAGTCTGCTTGATCCAGCAGTTCGGGTGCCACGCCACGCCCCTCGTTGCCAAACAGCCAGGCACAGGGTCCGCGCAGATCCTGTTCATAGACCGACCGTGCCTGCTCCAGCGTGGTGGCCGCCAGCGGCACGGCCAGGCGCTCGTGCAGCGCCAACAGATCGACCCCTTCATGGATCCGCAGCGCGAAATGCGCCCCCTGGCCGCTACGCAACACTTTGGATGACCAGGCGGCCGCGCAGCCCGGCGACAGAAATGCCTGTGTCAGCCCCGCCGCCGCCGCAGTGCGCAACAGGGTGCCCAGATTGCCCGGATCCTGTACCCGATCCAGGCACAGACAGCCGTCGGCGACCTGATCCGGCAAGGCAAAGTCCGGCGTCTCGACCAGAAAGAACACGGCGGGCCCGTGTTCCACCTGCGACAACAGATGGGCCAGATGATCCTCCAGCACCACGCGCCGCACCGACTCGCACGCTTGCCACAGCGGCTTGATCCAGCCGGGCGACTGCGCTTGCACGGCTTCTCCCACGATCAGCGCGAGCGGCGGCCCCATGTGCTCCATCCAGGCGCGGCACAGATGCTCGCCTTCCAGGATGACCCGGGTCTCGCGCCGGCCGGGCCGGCCCTGAGCCAGCCGCAGCCAGAGCCGGTAGTCGGGATTGTCGCGCGAAGCAATGTGACGAACGGGGGCGGACGATGTCATGACGGCGGAAGCGGCCTGGATCGAGGTTGTGATCAATCGGTGCGGTGTGCTGACGTGAAGTCCGCGGTATCCTCGGGCAACAGTTTGCGCACGGGGGCGAAGCTGCGCCGGTGCGCGGGACACGGGCCAAATTCAGCCAGCCGGGCCAAGTGCAGCGCCGTGCCGTAGCCCTTGTGCTGGTCGAAGGCGTATTGTGGATATTGCGCGTGCAGCGTCAGGCAGCAGGCATCCCGTGCGGTCTTGGCCAGGATCGACGCGGCGGAAATCGCCGGCACGAGCGCGTCGCCACCCACCACCGCGCGCGCCGGCGCCGGCAGGCCGGTCGGCAGGCGGTTGCCGTCAACCAGGATCAGCTGCGGCGCGTGCGACAAGGCCAGGCAGGCCTGGCGCATGGCCAGCAGCGTCGCCTGCAGGATGTTCAGGCGGTCGATGTCCTGGACGTCGGCCTGGGCGATCGCCCAGGCGAGAGCCTGAGCGCGAATTTGTTCGGCCAGTTGCTCGCGCCGCTTCGGGCTGAGCTTTTTCGAGTCGTCCAGCCCATCGATGGGCCGATCAGGATCCAGGATCACAGCGGCGGCGAACACCGGCCCGGCCAGCGGCCCGCGCCCGGCCTCGTCCACACCCGCCATCCATGACGGGCGGCTGTGCAGTGCACCAGAATCGCCTGCCGGCCCCCCGCCGGCGTCCAGTCCGAACAGATCGGGCTGCTGGAACAGCCCGGTCTGCTCGAGCGAAGAAGACCGCCTTGACCGATCAGATCGCGTGGCCATGGCAGACGTCCAGAATGGCCTGCGCCGCCAGGCCCGGGGTATCCCGGCGTAATGTGCCGTGCAGCGCGGTGAAGCGATCCGAGATGCGCATGCCCAGCGCGGTGTCGGTCAGCGCCGTCCAGGTGTGTTCGGCCAGGGCCTCTGGCGTGGCGGCTTCTTGCAGCAGTTCGGGCACGACGAAATCGCGTTCCAGAATGTTCGGCAGGCCGACCCAGGGCAGGCTGGGCGCGGCCTGGCCGGATTTCCAGGCCATGAGGCGCCGCATCCACGGGGTGATGACGTAGGAAATCACCAGCGGCCGCTTGAACAGGGCGGCCTCTAGCGTCGCGGTGCCGCTGGCGACGAGCACGGCGTCGGCTGCCTCCATCGCATGCCAGGCAACTGGCCATTCGCTCGTATCCAGGGCATCCGCCCGGCGTGCGGCCCCATCCTGCCCGCCGACAGAGGCCATATCCAGCACGCGGCAGTCCGGCACGGGATGCTGCGCCAGGATGGCCTCGAACTGCGCCCGGCGCCGGGCATTGACCACCGGTACGACGATCTGCAGGTCCGGGTCCTGGCGGCGCAAAAGCTGTGCGGCCAGCAGGAAACGCGGCGCCAGCAGACGCAGTTCGGATTCCCGGCTGCCGGGCATCAGCGCCAGCACGCGACGGGTGGGATCCAGCCCCAGCAAGGATCGGGCGGCCTGGCGGTCGGGGCGTTCGGGGATCAGTTCCGCCAGCGGATGGCCGACGTAGGTCACCGGGACACCCTGTTCGCGGTAGAGATCGACCTCGAAGGGGAACAGCACCAGCATATGCGAAACGGCGCGCCGGATCTGGTGGATGCGCTCGAAGCGCCAAGCCCAGATTGAAGGGCCCACGAAATGCACGGTGGGGATGCCGGCCGCGCGCACCTTTTCTTCCAGGCGCAGATTGAAGTCTGGCGCATCGACGCCGATAAAGACGTCGGGGCGCTGTGCCAGCACCCGGCGCCGGGTGTCGTACCAGGTGCGTACCAGCCGTGGCGCCTGCCGCAGGGCATCCACATAGCCGAACACGGACAGCGCATCCATCGGGTGCCAGGCCTGAAAACCGGCGCGCGCCATGGCAGGCCCCCCGATACCCATCGTCTGTGCAGCCGGATCCCGCGCCAGCAGGCCCCGGATCATGCGGGCGGCCAGCAGATCCCCGGACGGTTCGCCGGCCACGATGGACGCGCGAATCCCGCCCCCGGATGACAGCGGGCCAGTTGCCCGATCCATCGTCATCGAAAGCCCCGGAGGTGCCCTGGCCTTGCGGCCGAGGGGCACCGGGCCGATGCTGCGTTCATGGACGCGCGATGCCCCGGGTGGAGGCGCGCAGGAAGTCGATCAGGGTTTGCACGGCGGGGGCCTCGGACGGATGAGCCTGCTGAAGATCGACCAGGGCGTCGGCCGCCTGCTCGATGTTGAACTGGCGCCGATACAGGGTCTTGTAGGCTTCTTTCAGCACCTGGATGTCGTCCGGCGTAAAGCCGCGTCGGCCCAGACCTTCGGAGTTGATGCCGACCGGCCGGAAAGAATCGCCCGCGCCGATCATGTAGGGCGGCACGTCCTGGCGCACCGAACTGGTGCCACCGATCATCGCATGCGCGCCGATGCGCACGAACTGGTGCACAGCGGACAATCCGCCGATGATGGCCCAGTCGCCGATGTGGATGTGACCGCCCAGCTGCACGCTGTTGGCGATCACGATGTGGCTTCCCAGCTGGCAATCATGCGCGATGTGGACGTACGTCATGATCCAGTTGTCGTCGCCCAGGCGGGTGGTCCCCACGTCCTGGACTGTGCCGATGTTGATCGTGACGTGTTCGCGGAAGGTGTTGCCGGCGCCGATTTCCAGCGCGGTGGGCTCACCCTGGTATTTTTTGTCCTGAGGAATGCCGCCGATCGAGCAAAACCGGTAGAAATGGTTGTTCGGGCCGATGGTGGTGTGCCCGTCGATGACGCAATGCGGCCCGACGCGCGTGCCGGCGCCGATGCGGACGTGTTCGCCGATGATGCTGTAGGGGCCGACACTGACATCGTCACCCAGCACCGCGCCCGGCGCGACGATGGCCGTTGGATGAATCCGCGCCGTCGTCATGCTTCGTCCAGGACGCGCACCGCACACATGATCTTGGCCTCGGCGGCGATCTGGTCGCCGACTTTGGCGACGGCCGTGTACTTGCAGATCGAGCGGCTGAGCTTGTCGGCCGAGACTTCCATGCGCAACTGGTCCCCCGGCACCACCGGGCGGCGAAAGCGCGCGCCGTCCACGCCGACCAGATAATAGGCGACCTTGGTGCTGGCCAGGTTCGGGGCCCCCGCGTCGGCGAACGAAAACAAAGCTGCCGCCTGAGCAAGGGCCTCGATGATGAGCACGCCGGGCATCACCGGGTGGTGCGCGAAATGTCCCTGAAAGAACGGTTCGTTGTAAGTGACATTTTTGATGGCGACGATGCTCTTGCCAGGGTCCATCTCCAGGACGCGGTCCACGAGCAGCATCGGCTGCCGATGCGGCAGCCGCTCCATGATGTCTTTAATGTCGAGTTCCATTATTCTCTGTCCTGCTTGTTGTTCGCGGACTGCCTGGCGATCCCGGTAGCCGCTTGTCGTTCGGCGGACCGCACGCGCTTGCGTAATTGCGCCAGCTGACCGATCACCGCCGCATTATGTTGCCAGGCGGCATGTTCAGCCACTGGGAATACCCCGGTATAGCGCCCTGGCTTGAGGATGTCGGATGTGACCGCCGTCCCGCCGGAAATGTGCACGTCGTCGCCCAGCGTCAGATGGCCGCCGAACATGGCCGCCCCCCCGATCACGCAGCGCTGGCCCATCGTGGTGGACCCAGCCACCCCGACACAGGCCGCCATCGCCGTATGATCCCCGATACGGCAATTATGGCCGATCATGATCTGGTTATCGAGCTTCACGCCGTTACCCAGCACCGTGTCCTCGACCGCGCCCCGATCGACCGTGGTATTGGCGCCGATCTCGACGTCATCACCAATACGAACGCCCCCCAGCTGGGCGATCTTGGCCCAAGCCCCCGGGGTACGCGGATCGGGCGCGAACCCGAAACCATCGGCGCCCAGCACCACGCCGGAATGCAGAATGGCGCGCGCGCCCACGGACACCCCGTGATAGAGCGTGACCCGCGCATGCAGCAGACTGTCAGGCCCGATCGAGCAATCCGGACCGATCACGCAGCCGGCCCCAATCCGGGTACCGGCCCCGATTCGGGTGCCGGCCTCGATCACGGCCAGCGGCCCGATATGGACGCCGTCTTCCAGGACGGCAGTCAGTGCAATGATGGCGCTGGGGTGGATGCCCTGCGGCAGGCCGGCCACGCGGTGGCGGTCGAACCACTGGGCGAGCAGCGCATACATGAGATACGGCTGCGGGCACAACACAGCGGCCCAGGCGGGCGCCTGGGCGTGGCTGTCCTGGAAGGACGCCCAGTCTTCCGGACGCAGGATGACCGCGGCAGCGCGGCAGTCATCCAGCTGCGAGTGCAGCCGCGGATTGGAGAGAAAGCTGATCTCGGTGGACCCCGCCGTGTTCAGCGAGCCGAGCCCCGCGATGCGCAGAGTGTCTGCGGCCGCGGTGCCGGTGATCCTGCACCCCAGCCCGACCGAGTCGGCTGCCTGCAACAGGTGCGGCAAGACTGGAGCCCGATCGGGCGCGAGCAGCACCGGCATCTGGAATCAGCCACCCAGGGCTTTGATGACCTGGTCGGTGATATCCACGCGCGGACTGACCGTCACGGCGTCCTGGATGATCAGATCATAGTTCTGCTGTTCGGCGATTTTTTTGATCGCGGTGTCGGCCTTTTCCACGATCGCGGAAAATTCCTCGTTGCGACGGCGGTTGAAGTCTTCCTGGAACTCGCGACGCTTGCGCTGCAGATCGGAATCGATGTCCTGCAATTGACGCTGGCGTTTGACACGGTCGGCCTCGGACAGCACGGGCGCGTCCTTGTCGAGTTTCTGGGCCTGGGAACGCAGACTGTCGGCCTGCTTCTGCAGATCCTGGTCACGTTTCTTGAATTCGGCCTCGATCTTGGCCTGAGCGGCCTTGGCCGGCTTCGAGTCGCGCAGAATGCGTTCCGTGCTGACGAAACCGATCTTCGTTCCCTGGGCATACGAGGGGACGACGAACAGCGCCCCGAGCCCGATCGCAGCAGCCACAGCCAGGGCACGATGGCCACGGACGGCGTGTTGCGCCAATGTTGAAACATTCAAACCTGAAAGACTCATGATGAAAAAACCACCTGCGGTGAACGCTGCGATAAAAAGGAACTATTGTGCCATTAAACGAAGGGAATCAGAACCCTGTGCCGATCTGGAACTGGAACAGTTGTTTCTCGTCGCCGTCCTTGGCATTCAGAGGACGACCGAACGACAATTGCAACGGCCCCAGAGGCGATTCCCAGGACAGGCCGATACCCGCCGAGAACTTCCAGCCGCAAGGATCGGAGACGCCGTTGTTGATGCCTTGTGTGCAAGGCGAACTGTCGGTGTTGGCGACTTGCCCGGCATCCGTGAAGAGGAACCAGCGCAGGGTGCGGTCCCGGGTGGCGCCCGGGAACGGCAGATACAACTGCAGGTTGCCCACGATGCGCCGCGAGCCCCCCAGGTAGGTGTTGGTCAGGGTATCGCGGGGGCCGAGCGACGCGCCCTCGTAGCCGCGCACCGACCCGATGCCGCCCGCGTACATGTTCTTGATGACCGGGAAGGCCTTGCCGCTGCTGCCGTAGGTCTTTTCCCAGTCGGCCTGGCCGTTCAGGGCCAGGGTGAACGAACGCCCCATCGGCCAGAAGAACTGCTGCTGGCCGCTGAGCTTGTAGTATTTCAGATCCATCGTGGAGACATCTGCCGACAGGCGGGTATAGCTGCCCTTATGCGGCGCCAGCGCGCTGTCGCGCGTGTCTTTGGCCCAGCCCAAGCTGCCGATGACCGCGTTCGTGGTGTCGCCGTACTGGTCGACGAAATTCTGATAGGCCAGCGGCGCCGGATTCAGATTGAGATCCGTGCCCATGGTCATGTCGCGCAGGGAATTGCGCTCGAAGGTCGCGCCGGCGAACACGCGGTCCGTCTCGGAGATCGGGACCCCGAAATTCAGGCCCAGACCCAGGGATTCGACGGCATACCAGCCCAGCGAGCCGCTATCGGCCACGGCATACGGCGTCGTGCGCCGGTAGTAGATGGACGTGGTCTTGCTGATGCCGTCCTGGGTCCAGTAGGGGTTGGTGTGCGAGATCACGGCAGCGCGGTTGGTGGCGCTGGTGTTGACATTCAGCGACAGCGAGTTGCCGCTGCCGAATACGTTGTCCTGGCTGATCCCGGCCGAGAGCATCAGCTTGTCGGTCGTGCCGTAGCCGACCCCCAGGTTGATCATGCCGGTGGGTTTTTCCTTCACGTTCACGTCGACGTCGACCTGGTCGGGCGAGCCCGGCACGGGATCGGTCTTGACGTCGACCTCGCTGAAGTAGCCCAGCCGGTCGATGCGGTCCTTCGAGGTCTTGATGCTGGAGGAGTCGTACCAGGCGGCTTCCTGCTGGCGCATTTCACGGCGCACGACCTGGTCGCGGGTGCGCGTGTTGCCGCCCACATTGATGCGGCGCACGTATACGCGGCGCCCGGGATCGACGTAGAACGTGAGCTTGGCGACATGCGTGTCGTGATCCAGGACCGGGCTGGGGTTCACATTGGCGAAGGCGTAGCCCAGCGACCCCAGGTAATCCGTCATGGATTTCGCGATCGCGTTGGTCTTTTCCGCCGAGAAGGTTTCGCCTTCGTGGACCGTGATGATCGGTTTGAGTTTGTCTTCCAGACCCAGCAGGTCGCCGGCCATGTCCACTGGCCCGAGCTTGTAGGGCTCGCCCTCGTGCACGGTCATGGTGATGTAGATGCTCTTGCGGTCGGGCGAGATCGTGACCTGGGGGGGTTCCATGGAGAATTCCAGGTAGCCGCGATCCAGGTAGTAGGAACGGATGCGCTCGACGTCGCCCTCGAGTTTCTCGCGTGAATATTTGTTCGTGCCCGTGTACCAGGTCATCATGCCGCCGGTGGTCAGCTGCATCTGGTCTTCCAGGGTACCGGCGGAAAAGGCCTTGTTGCCGATGAATTCGATCTTGCCGATCGTGGTGACTTCGCCTTCGAAGATGTCGAAGCTGACACCGACACGGTTGCGCGGCAACGGCGTGATGACCGGATTGATCTGGACGCCGTACTTGCCTTTGGATAGATACTGCTGCTTCAGTTCGAAGACCGCGCGGTCCAGCATGGCCTGGTCGAAGATCCGGCCCTGGCCAAAGCCCACCTGGGACAACGATTTCGTCAGGGCCTTGGCATCGAATTCGCGCATGCCGTTGAAGTTGATCGAGGCGATCGTGGCGCGTTCCTTGACGGACACCACCAGGACATTGCCGCGCGCGTCGATCTTCACGTCGCTGAAGAACCCCGTGCCGTAGAGCTTCTGGATCGCGGTGGCGGCTTCCTCTTCGGTAAAGGTCTGGCCGATTTTCACCGGTAGATACGTGAAGATCGTTCCCGGATCGACCCGCTCGATGCCCTGCACCTGAATATCGCGCACGACGAAAGGCGTGAAGGCGGCCGCCACGGCGGGTGCCAGCAAGGCCGCCAGCACCACGGGAATGGCGCGCTTGATCAGACGAGAGTTCCGGAGAGACGACATCCTGGCAATCCTTTTCAGCCGTGACGGGGGTTGGAGACAAATGATGCGCGATTGTAAGTCACAACGCGATCACCTGAAAAGCCGCGAAAAATCATTGAACAAGGCCAGGAACATCAGGCCCAGAATTACGCTCATGCCGATGCGCAGTCCCGCGTCGCGGACGCGATCCGGGACCGGGCGGCCGCCACGCAGCACCTCGATCAGGTAGAACAGCAAATGGCCACCATCCAGCATGGGAATGGGCAGCAGGTTCAACACCCCGATGCTGATGCTGATAAGCGCCAGAAAGCTGAGGTAGGCCTCCAGCCCGATCCGGGCAGTCTGCCCAGCGTATTCCGCGATCGTCACCGGCCCGCTGACGTTGCGCCAGGATACCGCGCCGACCACCATGCGACCCATCATGCGCAAGGTAAAGAGGCTCGTGTCCACCGTGCGCCGCACGCCGGCCCACAGGCTGTCCACGGGACCGAGGTGCACCAGCACCAGGGGCTGGCGCCCCTCGATCAGAGCGCCGATCCGGCCGATGGTCTTGCCCGCACCCGTGGCCGTCGCCGCAGGCGTGACGCTCAGGGTGACTTGCGTCGACTGGCGCAGGATCATCAGCGGCAGCGGCTGGCCCGCATGGTCCTGGACGACCTGAACGAAGGCCTGGACCGAGGGCTGGGTGAGCGCACCCGCCGAAAGAATCACATCGCCAGGCCGCAGCCCAGCCAGCTGAGCCGCACCACCTACCGTCAGCGACCCCACGACGGGTTGCGGTGCCTGCAGGACGAGGCCCGCCTGGTTCAGGGGATCGGGCCCGTCCGGACTCATCGCCTGGGCGGCCAGGCGCAGGTGCAGTTGCCGATCGGCGCCATCCGGTGACTGCACCGTCAGGGCGACCCGTCCGCCTCCGGCCAATGGTTCGAGCAATTGCCAGCGCGCCTGGGCCCAGGACGCGACGGGCGTGCCGTCAACCGCCTTGAGCGTGTCGCGGGCCTGCACACCGGCCAGTGCCGCCGGCGTTCCGGCGGGTGGCGCGGCCAGGATGGCGGCCGGTTCCTGTGTGCCCCACATGCCGAGCACCGTGTAGATCAGCGCGGCCAGCACCAGGTTGGCCACAGGCCCCGCCGCAACCACGGCGATCCGCCGCGACAGCGGCTGCGCATTGAAGGCGGACCGTCTGGTGGCCTCGTCGGCATCGGGCGGCGCGTCATCGAGCATCTTGACGTAGCCCCCCAGCGGAATCGCCGACAAGGCCCATTCCGTGCCATGGCGGTCATGACGCCGCAGCAGTACCCGCCCGAAGCCGACGGAGAACCGCAGGATACGGACCCCCGACAGACGCGCGACCCAGTAGTGGCCAAGCTCGTGAAAGGTGATCAGCAAGCCCAGCGCAAGGGCAAAGGCAATCAGGGTCAGCAGCATGAAGGGACGGACTCAGGAAACCGATTCGCAAAACCCGGAGGCCATCCGCCGGGTCCGCGCATCCAGATCCAGGACTTCGTCCAGCGACGTGGGCATCCGGACGGAACTGGTCGCTGAATCATCCAGGCAGCGTGCGATGATGTCGGGTATCTGAGTATAGCGAATGCGCCCGTGCAGAAAGCCGTCCACCGCCACTTCGTTGGCGGCGTTCAGGGTGATGCACGCCCCCTGCCCTTTTTCCAGGGCGTCCAGCGACAGCCGCAGGCAGGGGAAACGTCGCAGGTCCGGGGTTTCAAAATCCAGCCGGCCCAGGCGGGTGAGTTCCAGCAGGTCGACGCCACTGTCGATGCGATCGGGATAGCCCAGGCCATAGGCGATCGCCGTACGCATGTCGGGCTGCCCGAGCTGCGCCAGGATCGAGCCGTCGGCATATTCCACCATGGAATGGACGACGCTCTGCGGATGAATGACGACCTGGATGCGTTCCAGCGGCATGGCGAACAGCCAGTGCGCCTCGATGACTTCCAGGCCTTTGTTCAGCATGGTGGCTGAATCGACGGAGATCTTGCGTCCCATGCGCCAGTTGGGATGGGCGCAGGCTTGGTCGGGTGTGACGTGTTCCAGTTGATCCAGGGCCGTGCACCGGAAAGGCCCACCGGAGGCCGTCAGCAGCAGGCGCCGTACGCCCGGCGCGGGCCGGTCGGGTGCACGGGCTCGGTCCGTCGACTGGGGCAGGCACTGAAAGATGGCGTTGTGTTCACTGTCGATCGGCAGCAGTTCGGCCCCCGAATCGCGCACGGCCTGCATGAACAGAGCCCCGGCGGCCACCAGGGCTTCCTTGTTGGCAAGCAGGACCCGTTTGCCCGCACGGGCAGCGGCCAGTGCGCCTGGCAGGCCAGCGGCGCCGACGATGGCCGCCATTACGGCGGTCACTTCGGGATCGGCCGCCGTATCGGCCAGCGCCTGTGCGCCTTGGCGGATCTCGGGCAGCGATCGTCCCGCGGGCCAAGCGGCGATGAAACGTGCCCTCGCGGCATCGTCGGGCACGATCACGACACGGGCCTGGTGCCGCACCGCCTGCGCGGCCAGCGCTTCGATCCGGCTGTGCGCGCTGAGCGCGTAAACGGACAAGCGATCCGGGTGACGCGCCACGACGTCCAGGGTGCTCACCCCGATGGAACCGGTGGAACCGAGAATGCAGAGACGTTGTACGGCAGGCATGGCTTATCCGAGGAGCAGCAAAAGAATGGCGGCCGGTGCGACTGGCAGCACGGCATCGATCCGATCGTACACCCCGCCGTGCCCGGGCAACAGCTGGCTGGAGTCCTTGACGCCGGCGCGGCGCTTGAGCAGCGATTCGAACAGATCTCCCAGGATGGACCACGCGGCGAGCACGACTCCTGTCAGAATCAGCCCGGGCCAGCCCAGGCGATCGACCAGCAAAGCGCCGTAGCTGCCAGGCCACCAGGCCGCGGTGACCGCGAGCCAGACCGTCGCGGCCACCACGCCCCCGGCCGCGCCTTCCCAGGTCTTGCCGGGACTGACCCGGGGAGCCAGTTTATGCCGCCCGAGGCTGCGGCCGGTGAAATACGCCGCGATGTCGGCGCACCAGATCATCGCCCACAGGCTGATCAGCGCCGCCGCTCCCTGTTGGACGAAGACCCAGGCCAGGGCATACCAGGTCGCTGCCAGCGTCACCACACCGGCCAGCACCAGCCCTGCCGACGGGCAACGCGCCGGCACCTGTGCCCGCAGGACCATGAAAGGTGCGGGTAGCAGCCAGAACAGCACTGCCACCGGCAGGACACCGTGCTGGAAGATCCGCGACAGATCGCCCTGCCCGTCGACCAGCAAACGCGACGCGATGACCAGCAGGCAGACGGCCAGCACCGCCCCGCCGCCCCGGGCCAGCGGATTGTTCCAGACGAGTCGCCACCATTCCCATAAAGCGCAACCCGTCATCAGGCTGAGCAATGCCAGCATGGGCCATGGCGTGGACGCGGAGACGGCGCTCGCGACGATCAGCAGCAGGACGATCGCCGTCAGGACTCGTTGGCGAAGCATGGGATGCCCCTCAGGTTGGTGTGCGCAACTGCTCGCTGGTGCGCCCGAAGCGCCGCTCGCGATCTGCATACCAGGCGAAGGCCTGGTCAATCTGCGCTGCGCCGAAATCGGGCCAATAGCAGTCCGTGAAATACAGCTCGGTGTAGGCCAGCTGCCAGATGAGAAAATTGGAGATCCGCTGTTCCCCCCCCGTCCGGATGAAGAGATCGGGTTCGGGCGCATAGGCCATCGCCAGCCAGGGATTGAGCGCGTCCTCGTCCAGTTGTTCGGGATGCTCCGCCATTTCCGGATGCGCCTTCAGCAGCGCCTGCATGGCCTGCAGAATGTCCCAGCGCCCGCCGTAGTTGGCGGCGATGGTCAGCGTCAGGGTGGATTGCTGCTCGGTGCGTTGCTCGGCCTCGTGGATGAGGCGCCGCAGTTTCGCGTCGAATGCGCCCAGGTCGCCCACGATGCGCAGGCGCACGCCCTGGGCGACGAGCTTGTCGACTTCCCTTTCCAGGGTGCGCACGAACAGTCGCATCAGCAGGGAGACTTCCTGGGCCGGGCGGCGCCAGTTCTCGGAGCTGAAGGCAAACAGCGTGAGGTATTCCACGCCGCGGTGTCCGCAGGCCTCGACGGCGCGGCGCACCGCCTGCACGCCGCGCACGTGACCCGCCGTGCGCGGCAGTTTGCGCTGCGTTGCCCAGCGACCATTGCCATCCATGATGATGGCGACGTGTCGGGGGATCCGCCCCGTGACAGGGATCGTCCGGGTGGAACTGATCTGGCTCATGCCGCTTGAATCGATCGGGATGCCGGGATCAGACCGTCATGATCTCGGCTTCCTTCTGGGAGACGAGCTTGTCGATGTCGGCTACGTAGCGATCGGTCAGTTTCTGCACCTCGTCCTGGCCGCGCCGCTCTTCGTCCTCGGAGATTTCCTTGTCCTTCAGGAGCTTTTTCAGGGTGTCGTTGGCGTCGCGGCGCAGGTTGCGTACGGCGACCTTGGCGTCTTCTCCTTCGACACGCACGACCTTGGTCAGGTCGCGGCGGCGTTCCTCGGTCAACGCCGGCATGGGCACGCGGATGTTATCGCCCATGGCGATCGGGTTCAGGCCCAGGTCGGATTCCCGGATGGCCTTGTCGACGGCGGCGGCCATGGTTTTTTCCCAGACCTGGACGCTGAGCGTGCGGGCGTCGATCACCGCAACATTGGCGACCTGGCTGACCGGCACCGGCGAACCGTAGTAGTCCACGTGCACATGGTCCAGAATACCGGCATGGGCGCGGCCCGTGCGGATCTTGGCCAGATTGGTCTTCAGGGATTCGATGGATTTGCCCATGCGCTCGTCGGCAGAGCGGCGAATGTCGGATAGACTCATGAAGGTTCCTATACCTGGACCAGAGTGCCTTCGTCCTCGCCGCAGATGACGCGTCGGAGGGCCCCGGGTTTGTTGATCGAAAAGACCTTGATCGGCAGCTTCTGGTCACGGCACAAGGCGAACGCCGTGGCGTCCATGACCTCGAGGCGGCGCACGATGGCCTCGTCGAAGCTGATGCGCGAATAACGCGTGGCGCTGGGGTCCTTGTTGGGGTCGGCGCTGTAGATACCGTCGACCTTCGTGGCCTTCAGGACCATTTCCGCGCCGATCTCCGCGCCCCGCAGGGCAGCGGCCGTATCCGTGGTGAAAAAAGGATTGCCGGTGCCGGCCGCGAAGACCACGACCTTGCCTTCTTCCAGGTAGCGCAGGGCCTTGGGCCGGATGTAGCGCTCGACCACCTGGTCGATGTTCAGGGCGGACTGGACGCGGGCATCCACACCGTGATTTTTCAGGGCGTCCTGCAGCGCCAGACCGTTCATGACCGTGGCCAGCATGCCCATGTAGTCGGCCGTGGCCCGATCCATGCCCTGGGCGCCGGGTGCCACGCCGCGAAAAATGTTGCCCCCGCCGATGACGACGGCCAGCTGCACCCCGAGCGACACGACGCCATGGATTTCTTCCGTCATGCGAAGAATGGTCGCGCGGTTGATGCCGAAGGCATCACCCCCCATCAGCGCTTCGCCCGAGAGTTTCAGAAGAACGCGCTTGTAGGCCGGATTTGACATGCACCAGATTCCTGGAAGGATGTAACTAAGGGAAACGCCCCGAAGGGGCGTGACATGGCATCGCGCGCAAGCGCGATGCCATCGTACCTGAATCGGCCGGAATCAGGAACCGCTGGCGGCCGCAGCCACTTCGGCGGCGAAGTCCTCGGACTTTTTCTCGATGCCTTCGCCGACCACGAACAGGGCGTAGCGATTGATGCGCGCGCCCTTTTCCTTGAGCATCTGCTCGACGGACTGTTTGTCGTTCTTGACGAAGGATTGGGACAGCAGGGTGACTTCCTTCAGGAATTTCTGCACGGAACCCTCGACCATCTTGGTGACGATCTCGGCCGGCTTGCCGGATTCGGCGGCCTTTTGTTGGGCGACGGAACGCTCGGCGGCGATCAGGGCGGGATCGACGCCATCGGCATTCAGGGCGCGCGGCTTGGTCGCGGCGATGTGCATGGCCAGGTCCTTGCCGACTTCATCGGCACCGGCATAATCCACCAGCACGCCGATGCGGCCGCCGTGCACGTAGCTGTTCAGACGGTCGGCCGTTTCGAAGCGCTGGAAACGGCGCACGGACATGTTCTCGCCGATCTTGCCGACCAGCGCTGCACGCGTGGACTCGACCGTGCCTTCGCCCATGGCGCAGGCGCCCAGGGCGGCCACGTCGGCGGGATTGCGTTCGGCGACCAGACGGGCCAGGTCATTCACGAAGGCGATGAAATCGTCGTTCTTGGCGACGAAGTCGGTTTCGCAGTTCACTTCGACCAGGGCGCCGGACTTGCTGTCGTCGGCGATGAACAAGCCCACCAGACCTTCGGCGGTCACGCGGCCGGCGGCCTTGGAGGCCTTGCTGCCGAGCTTGACGCGCAGCAGTTCTTCGGCGCGAGCCAGATCACCCTCGGATTCCGTCAGGGCCTTTTTGCATTCCATCATGGGCGCGTCGGTCTTTTCGCGCAGTTCCTTGACCATGGCGGCAGTGATTTGAGCCATTTGATTCTCCTGTTCGATCAATGCGGATACCGGCGGTCGCCGGTATCGGGCTGGTCGGTCCGGGGCATGTCCGGACCGGCGGAGGCGGCGGGAAACGAGGGCTCAGTCCTCGTGCTGGTCCTGCTCGACCTCGATGAATTCCTCGCCTTCGGCCAGTTCTTCGACCAGGCCGTTGAGGCTTTGCTCACGACCGGCCAGAACGGTGTCGGCCATGCCGCGGGTGTACAACGCGATCGCCTTGGAGGAGTCGTCGTTACCGGGAATGACGTAGTCGATGCCTTCGGGCGAGTGGTTGGTGTCAACCACGCCGACGACCGGAATGCCCAGTGTGCGGGCTTCGGCCACAGCGATCTTGTGGTAACCCACATCGATCACGAACAATGCTTCGGGCAGGGTGTTCATGTCCTTGATGCCGCCGATCGACTTGTTCAGTTTCGCCAGTTCGCGTTCGAACATGAGCGCTTCTTTCTTCGTCATGTGCTCGGTCGCGCCTTCGGCCTGCTGGGCTTCCATGTCCTTCAGGCGTTTGATCGAGGTCTTGACCGTCTTGAAGTTGGTCATCATCCCGCCCAGCCAGCGGCTGTCGACGAAGGGCATGCCGCAACGCTGCGCTTCGGCGGCGATGAATTCGCGGGCCGAACGCTTCGTGCCGACGAACAGCACGTTGCCGCCACGGGCCGCCACCTGGCGCACGAACTGGGTCGCTTCCAGGTATTTTTCAACCGTGCGTTCCAGATTGATGACGTGGATCTTGTTGCGTTGGCCGAAAATGTATTCGGCCATTTTCGGGTTCCAGTAGCGGGTCTGGTGACCGAAATGGACGCCAGCTTCCAGCATTTCGCGCATAAGGCTCATGAGATTCTCCAAAGGGTTTGGTCTTGTACATGGCCAGCATCCCGGACTAACATGGATCAATTCCATCGAACCGATCCACCACCCGCGAACACCCATTGTGGGCCATGCACGCTATTTACAGCGAAGCCTATAATTCTACTATTCATCCCCCATTTTCAGCAAGCCTCCCCATGACCCAACTCGTTACCGATCCCCAGGAACTCGATCAGATGCGCGCCGCCTGCCAGGCGGCGGCCAGCGTGCTGGATTATCTCGAACCGCACGTCCGGGTGGGCGTCACCACCGGGGAACTCGACCGTCTGTGCATGGACTACATCACCAACGTGCTGCAGGTGAAATCGGCCACGGTCGGGTACGCGCCCCCAGGCTACCCCCCCTACCCGGCCTCCATCTGCATTTCGGTCAATCATGTCATCTGCCACGGCATTCCGGGCGACAAGGTCCTGAAGAACGGTGACATCCTGAACATGGACATCACCATCATCAAGGACGGCTGGTTCGGCGACACGAGCCGCATGTTTCGCGTGGGCGAACCCTCGATCCTGGCGCAGCGCCTGATCGACACGACCTATGAATGCATGTGGCTGGGCATCGAACAGGTGCGCCCGGGGGCGACTCTGGGCGACATCGGTCACGCCATCCAGAAGCACGCCGAGAGCGCCGGGTTCTCCGTCGTCCGCGAATACTGCGGCCATGGCGTGGGGCGGCGCTTTCACCAGGATCCGCAGGTGCTGCACTACGGCAAGCCAGGCACGGGCGAGCGGCTCGAACCCGGCATGATCTTCACGATCGAACCCATGATCAACGCCGGGCGCCGCGAGATCCGCACCCTGGCCGACCAATGGACCGTCGTCACCCGTGACCACAGCCTGTCGGCTCAATGGGAACACAGCATCCTGGTGACCAATCACGGCTACGAGGTCCTGACCGTGTCACCCGGCATGCCGGCCCCACCCGCGTTCGTCAGAGCCGCCACCACGCCTGCATGACCCCCCTTTCGCTCGATGGTCTTGCGGCCCTGCGTGGCCGTCTGCTGGAACGCCGTACCCAGGCCATCGAGGCTTACCGCGTGCATCTTCGGCCCGACACCCTGCTGACGGCGCTGCGCCGCATCGCCGACGACCAGGTCCACGAACTGCTGCGGATCCATCCCCTGCCAAAGGGCGCCTGCGTCGCCGCCGTCGGCGGCTACGGACGCGGTGAGCTCTACCCGGGGTCCGATCTGGATGTCCTGGTCCTGCTGGACCGCAGCCCGGATGCAGCCGACCGGACCCACATCGAGGACTTCGTCGCAGCGCTCTGGGACGTCGGCCTGGAGCCCGGCCACAGCGTGCGCACCCTGGCGCAATGCCGCCACGAGGCGGCTGCCGACATCACGGTGCAGACCGCCCTGCTGGAAGCCCGCTGGCTGGCGGGCAGCCGAAAGCTGTTCCAGCGCTTCCGCGATCAGATGCAGGCCGACCTGGATCCCCGCGAGTTCTACCTGGCCAAGCGCACCGAGATGCAGCAGCGTCACGCGCGGCACCAGGACACGCCCTATGCCCTGGAACCCAACTGCAAAGAAGCGCCCGGCGGGCTGCGGGATCTGCAGGTGCTGCTATGGTTGGCACGGGCGGCGGGCCTGGGCGCGACCTGGAAGGACGTCGCCCGCACCGACCTGCTGACGTCGGTCGAATTCCGCACCCTGCGGCGCGCGGAGCGTGCCTTCAAGCGCCTGCGCATCGAACTGCACCTGTTGGCGGGGCGGCGCGAGGACCGGGTCCTGTTCGACCTGCAGCCGCGTCTGGCGCGCATCTACGGCTTCGTCGACCAGCCGCACCGGCGCGCCAGCGAATTGCTGATGCAGCGCTACTACTGGGCTGCGCGCGTGGTCTGCCAGGTCAACCGCCTGCTGATGCAAAGCCTGGAGGAGCGTCTGTTTCCGCTGCCCCAGGCCGACACGGACATCGACGACGATTTCTGCATCCGTCGCGACTATCTGGCGTTACGCCGTGACGATGCCTTCGAGCGCAACCCCGCGCTGCTGCTGCGCGTCTTCCTGGTCATGCAGCAGCACCCCGAACTGCAGGGCATGGCAGCCGGCACTCTGCGGGCCATGTGGCACGCCCGGCGTCACATCGATCAGCAATTTCGCGACAATCCCGTCAATCAGAGCCAGTTCCTGCAGATCCTGCAGCAGCCGCGCGGCATCGTCCACGCACTGCGGGATATGACAATGTGGAATATCCTGCCGCGCTACCTGCCGGTCTTCCGGCGCATCGTCGGCCAGATGCAGCACGATCTGTTCCACGCCTACACCGTGGATCAGCACATCCTGATGGTGATCCGCAATCTGCGGCGTTTCACCATGCCGGAACACGCCCAGGAATATCCGCTGGCCAGCCAGTTGATCGCCGACCTGGACGAACACTGGCTGCTGTACATCGCGGCCCTGTTCCACGACATCGCCAAAGGGCGCGGGGGCGACCACTCGCAACTGGGCGAGGCGGAAGTGCATCGATTCGCGGGACGCCACCACCTGTCGCGCGAACAGACCGGCTTCCTGGAATTTCTTGTGCGCGAGCACCTGACCATGTCCCAGGTGGCACAGAAACGTGACCTCAGCGACCCCCGGGTGATCCATGAATTCGCCGCCCGGGTCGGCAGCCAGCGCAACCTGGCCGCCCTGTACCTGCTGACGGTGGCGGATATCCGGGGCACCAGCCCCCGGGTCTGGAACGCCTGGAAGGGCAAGCTGCTGGAAGACCTGTACCACCTGACGCTGGCCGCGCTGGGCGGCGCCCGGCCGGACACGGGCACGATCCTGGCGCTGCGCAAGGACGCTGCGGCCGCCGAAATCCGTCGCATGGGGCTGCGCGACGAGAGCCGGGACGCCTTCTGGTCCCAGCTGGACGTTGCCTACTTCCTGCGGCACGACGCCAACGAGATCGCCTGGCACACGCGTCACCTGTACCACTGCTTCCAGGGGCCGAACCCTGTCGTGCGCGCCCGGGTCCTGGGCCAGAGCGAGGCGCTGCAGATCCTTGCCTATGCGCCCGACCGCAACGACCTGTTCATGGACATCTGTACCTATTTCGACCGTCATGGGCAGAGCATCCAGGATGCGCGCATCCACACCACACGCCAGGGCTGGGCGTTGGACAGCTTCATCGTGCTGCTGCCCGAGGGCGACCGCGACTACCGGGCCCACGCAACGCTGATCGAGCACGAGCTGCTGGCCGCCCTGTCGGCGCCGCGCCCGACCCCGCAGCCCCAGCCCGCGCAGCGCCGGGGATCGCGCCGTTCGCGAATTTTTCCCATCATGCCCAGCATCACCCTGCAGGCCGACGAGCAGGGCGGCAACTGGCGCCTGTCGGTCACGACGGCCGACCGGGTCGGCCTGCTGCACGACCTGGCTCGGGTGTTCACCCGCCATGGCGTCAATCTGAAGATGGCCAAGATCATGACCCTGGGCGACCGGGTCGAGGACATCTTCATCCTGCAGGGGTCGATCCTGGATCAGCCGCGCGGCCAACTGCAGTTCGAACGCCACGTCTTCGACGCGCTGACCACAGAAATTCCCCCGGGGGCGCGCCCCCTGTTCCAACCCGCTTCACATCCGCTTCCGACATCATGAAAATCACCCGATCCGACCGCATTCTCCGAATGATCGCTCTGCTGTGCCTGGCGGCCGTGGGCTTTGCCCTGATATCCCAGTATGGCTTCAATATGCAGCCCTGTGCCTGGTGCGTCCTGCAGCGGCTGATCCTGCTGGCCATCGCCGCCGTCTGCGGTCTGGCCAGCACCGGCTGGGGATCCATTCTGGTGCGCCGGATCGGCGCCGCGGCTGCGGCCGCACTGGCGATTTCCGGCGTCGTGGCCGCCTGGTACCAGTACAGCGTGGCGTCGCACTCGTTCTCGTGCGCCCAGACTTTCGCCGACCGATTCATTGCCGGCTCCGGGCTGGATGCCGCTCTGCCCTGGCTGTTTGGCATCTATGCCAGCTGCCTGGACGCGCGGGTCAGCCTGCTGGGTGTGGAATACGCCCTGTGGGGCCTGATGCTGTTCGTTGCCTGTGCCGTACTGGCCCTCTGGGCGCTGGGGCGCTCGGGACGCGACTGAATCCCTGTGGCAGGCACGAGGCCAGTCCACGCATGAACAGGCCAGGCCCTGACTGCGCCCGGAAGCTGGCCCGGGCCGGCTTGGTACGAATCAGCCCTCGTCGACCGGGGCCGCCATCGCGCCCGATAGCGCCGCCATCCCGCGCGTGCGGCTCAGGCGTTCCAGATAGGCCGCATCGATGTCGCCCGTCACGTAGCGGCCGTTGAAGCAGGACGACTCGAAGCCATGCAGCGCCGGATTCAGATCCCGGAGTGACTGCTCCAGATCTTCGAGATCCTGGTAGACCAGCCCGTCGGCACCGATTTCCCGCGCGACCTGTTCGGTATCCCGGCCTGTGGCGATCAATTCTGCCTGGGTCGGCATGTCGATGCCATAGACGTTGGGATAGCGCACGGCGGGAGCGGCCGAGGCGAAATAGACCTTGTGGGCGCCGGCGGCCCGGGCCATATCCACGATTTCCCGGCTGGTGGTGCCGCGCACGATGGAATCGTCCACCAGCAGCACGTTCTTGCCACGAAATTCCATGTCGATGGCACTGAGCTTCTGACGCACGGATTTCTTGCGCACCGCCTGCCCCGGCATGATGAAGGTGCGGCCCACATAGCGGTTCTTGATGAAGCCTTCGCGGTAATTGAGCCCGAGACGGGAAGCCAGCTGCATGGCTGATGGCCGCGAGGAATCGGGAATCGGCATGACCACATCGATGTCGCCCAGCCGCAGGGTCTTGGCGACATTGTCGGCCAGATACTCGCCCATGTGCAGGCGGGCATCGTAGATGGAAATGCCGTCCATGACGGAATCCGGCCGGGCGAAATAGACGTATTCGAACGCGCAAGGGGTCTGCACCAGCCCGGGGTCGGCACACAGTTCGTGACTGATCTCGCCGTCCTCGGTGATCACGATGGCCTCGCCGGGGGCGATGTCGCGTACGAGGGTGAAGCCGCTGGCCGTCAGCGCCACCGATTCGGACGCCAGCATCCACTCGGGGCCCATGTCAGTGTCGTGGCGCCCCAGGCACAGCGGCCGGATACCGTGCGGATCCCGGAACGCCACCAGACCGAAGCTGCTGATGTTCGCGATGACGGCATAGGCGCCCTTGGCGCGGTGATGGACGGCGCGCACCGCCTGGAATACGGCATGCGCATCCAGCGTGACGCCATCGGAAGCCTGCTGAAGTTCGTGCGCGAACACGTTGAGCAGGACTTCCGAATCCGAATTGGTGTTGATGTGGCGCCGGTCGTGCTTGAACAGCGCCTCGCGCAGTTCGCGCCAGTTGGTCAGGTTGCCATTGTGGACAAACGTGATGCCAAAGGGTGCATTCACGTAGAACGGCTGTGCCTCGTCCACGCTGGCGCTGGACCCTGCCGTCGGATAGCGCACCTGGCCCAGGCCGCTGTTGCCGGGCAGCGCCCGCATGTTGCGGGTGCGGAACACGTCCCGGACCAGGCCGTGTGCCTTATGCATGCTGAAGAACTGATCATGGGCCGTCGCAATGCCCGCCGCGTCCTGGCCACGATGCTGCAACAACAACAGACTGTCATAGATCAACTGATTGACGGGGCCCTTGCCCATCACACCCACGATTCCACACATGATGATTGATATCCGAGACTGACTAATAAGGGAGCAGCTGCGCCACATCCATGGGCAGCAGGAATTTGACTTGCTGGAAACCCTTCACCAGGGCGGCCGACGTGCGTGCTTGCTGCCACCAGGGTTCCCGGGGCAGTTCGGTGTAGCCGGCCAGACCGATCAGCGCCAACACCAGCACGGCACCGCGCACCGCGCCGAACACGGCACCCAGGCCATGATCCGCGGGGGTCAGCCCGGTCCGATCCACTAGCGCGCCCAGCGCCATGTTCAGCAGCCCCACCCCCAGCAGCGTCAGCACGAACACCGCGCCATAGGCTGCCAGCGTGCGCAGCAGGCCGTTATCGATCACGGTATCCAGCCAGATCGAGGCCGACGGCCCCCACCAGATGGCGGCGACAAATGCGGCAACGTAGGCAACCAGCGATAGCACTTCGCGCAGGAAGCCCCGCAGCAGGCCGATCAGGCTGGACACCGCCACGATCGTCAGGACGATATAGTCGAAGCTGGTCACTTGTCGGAAATCAGACCGTTCTGATATCCCAGCGCCCGCAGGCGGGTCTGAGCCGCCTGGGCCGCCTCGTGCGAGCTGAAGGGGCCGACTCGCAGCCGATAGACCGTGCGCCCGGCCGACTGGCCCTGTTCGACGTAGGCATCGGTCACCCCGGACTGGCGCAGGTTGTCACGACGCCGCTGTGCGTCCTGTTCGGTGGTGTACGCTGCAACCTGCAGGAAGTAGCGGCCCGACTGCGATGTCGTGGCGGGCGCGGCGCTGCGCGCCGTGGGCGGCGATTTCCCCGCCAGCAGCGCCAACGCCACGGAACCGTCATCGGTACGTTCGACAGCGGGTTTTGCGGGCTTTTGGGGCTTGCTGGCTTCGGCCACCGGCTTCGCCGGAGCCGGCGATTCGGGACGAACCGCGGGTTTAGGCGGCGCCACAGGAGCCGGTTGCGATACCGCGCCGGCGGCCGGCGCGTTCTGGGCCACAGCCGGCGCCGCAGCACCGGTTTGCGGCGGGTTGGTGCCTGTCGTGCCGGCATCGCCCAAAGGCGGCTGAACGGTGCCCTGGGCTACGGAACCGCTGGCGGGATTCGTGGCCGCACCCTGCGCGGCGGCATTATCCGCCTGGTTTGCCATAGGGTCGGGCGCAGCCGGCAGCCCGGCGGGAGCCGCTGGCACAACGACCGGAGCGGGCATGTTGTCCGAGGGCGGTTTTTCGAAGAGCCAGGGAACAACGATGAAGGCGGCCAGCACCAGCGCGAGCGCGCCGATCAGGCGACGGCGCGCCTTGCCGCGAAGTTCCTTGAGTTGGGCCTCGCTGGTTGCGCTGGAACGTGCCGATGCGCGTTTCCCCGTGTCGGTCCCGTGACGAAAAAACATCGTGCAGCTCACCCATTACAAAGGGCGGGCCGACGCGCCCGCCCGGTCAAGAGAGGACGTCCCTGCCTTCGAGGCGCAGGACCTGAAGTACCGGGCCGACCGTCGCAAATGACCCGAACACGAGAATTCTATCATTGTCGGTCGCCAGCTTTCGGGCCTCGGCAAAGGCTTGTTCCGGACTGTCAAATGTCGATACCTGAACATCCCGGCTGGCGACGGCGGGCCTTGGCTTGGCCCGTACCCCGGGCTTATGGTCGCCCGATGCGCGGGACACCTCGGCCGTCTGCGCGATGAAGGGATCGACCGGCGTCTCTTCGCCGGTGATGCGACGCACGACATCGGCCAGTTCCTGCGCGCTCGTGCCGCGCGGCCCGCCCAGCGTGACGCACATCCAGCGGTCGACCCGGTTTGCGAGGCGCGACAGAGTCGTTTCGATATCCTTGTCGTGCAGCATGCCGACCACCGCGTAAGTGTGCGGATAATGGCCCATGCTGTCCAGGTTCTGCCCCAGCGCCGAAGCCGCATGCGGGTTATGCCCCACATCCAGGATCGTGGCCGGCAGGCCCGGCAGGATCTGCATGCGCCCAGGCAGGCTGACATGCAGCAGGCCATTACGGACGTTCTGCTGCGTCACGACCAGACGGTCGCGCAAGGTTTCCAGCGCCGCCAGGGCTGCGGAGGCATTGAGCAACTGATTGGCACCCCGCAGCGACGGATAGCCCAGCGCGTTGCGGCGCTGATCGCGTCCGCCGTAGGCCCATTGCTGGCGGTCGCCCGAATAATTGAAGTCGGTCCCGAAGCGCCAGAGATCGGCGCCGATTTCCTGGGCGTAATCGATGACCGTCTGTGGTGGCACCGGATCGGCGCAGATGGCGGGCTTGCCGGGACGGAAGATGTGCGCCTTTTCCCACCCGATGGCTTCCCGGGTGTTGCCCAGATAGGCCATGTGGTCCAGATCCACGCTGGTCAGAATGGCGCAATCGGCGTCGATCAGGTTGACAGCATCCAGACGCCCGCCCAGACCGACTTCCAGCACCACGACGTCCAGCCGGGCTGCCTGGAACAGCAACAAAGCGGCCAGCGTAGTCATCTCGAAGTACGTCAGCGTCACGTCACCCCGGACGGATTCGATGCGCTCGAGCTGAGCCACGATGTCCGCGTCGCTCGCTTCCTGACCATCGATCCGGATGCGTTCGTTGAAGCGCAGAAGGTGCGGCGAGGTGTATTCCCCGACATGGTAGCCTGCATCCAGCAGGATGGATTCCAGCATGGCGCAGGTCGAACCCTTGCCGTTGGTGCCCGCCACCGTGATCTTGACGCAATCGAGGGAGAGTTCCAGGCGCGCCGCCACAGCACGGATGCGATCCAGCCCCAGGTCGATGGCTTTCGGATGCAGGGTTTCCAGATAGGCCAGCCAGTCGGCCAGCGCGGCGTCCCGGGCAGGAGCAGAAGATGACATGAGAATGAGAACCACAAAGAAAAACGGCAGGTGCCGATATTAGCACCTGCCGTCGAGTCACACGCAGGCAGCCCTACTGCCCGTGCAGGCTGCGCAGCGTGGGGGCCCTTACTTCTTTCGCGCCGGCGGCACGTCGGTGCAATGACCGTCCGCGACCTCGGCGGCCATGCCGATCGATTCGCCCAGCGTCGGATGCGGGTGGATCGTCTTGCCGATATCCACGGAATCCGCCCCCATCTCGATGGCCAGGGCCACTTCGCTGATCAGGTCCCCAGCATGGGTGCCCACGATCCCGCCACCCAGCACACGGCCGGTTTCGGCATCGAACAGCAGCTTGGTGAAACCCTCGTCACGCCCGTTGGCGATCGCACGACCCGATGCCTGCCACGGGAACAGGCCTTTCTTCAGGGCGACGCCCTGCTTTTTGGCCTCTTCCTCGGTCAGACCGACCCAGGCGACTTCCGGGTCCGTGTAGGCGACCGATGGAATCACGCGGGCATCGAAGAAGGCCTTTTCGCCGGCGATCGCTTCCGCCGCCACATGCGCCTCGTGCACGGCCTTGTGCGCCAGCATGGGCTGGCCCACGATGTCACCGATGGCGTAGATGTGCGGCACATTGGTGCGCATCTGCTTGTCCACAGCGATGAAGCCGCGATCCCCAATGATCACGCCGGCGTTCTCGGCGCCGATCTTCTTGCCATTGGGCGAGCGGCCCACGGCCTGCAGCACCAGATCGTAGCGCTGGGGTTCCTTCGGCGCGGCCTCGCCTTCGAAGGTCACCCAGATCCCGTCGTCCTTCGCCTCGGCCGCCACGGTCTTGGTCTTGAGCATGACATGATCGAAGCGCTGGGCGTTCATCTTGTCCCAGACCTTGACCAGATCGCGGTCGGCCCCGGTCATCAGGGTCGGCAGCATCTCGACCACGTCCAGGCGGGCGCCCAATGCGGAATAGACTGTCCCCATCTCCAGGCCGATGATGCCGCCGCCGACGATCAGCATGCGCTTCGGGATGGATTTCAGCGCCAGGGCACCGGTAGAATCCACGATGCGTGGATCGTCGGGCAGGAACGGCAGCTTCACGGACTGGCTGCCGGCGGCGATGATGGCCGAGGCGAACTTCACCGCCGTCCGCCCGCCATCGGGCTTGGTCACTGTCAGATGGTGCGGGTCGGCAAAAGTGCCCACGCCCTGAATGACCGAGACCTTGCGCGCCTTGGCCATCCCGGCCAGGCCACCCGTCAGCTTGCCGACGACGGAGTCCTTATAGCCGCGCACCGCATCGAGATCGATCTTCGGTTCGCCGAAGGTGATGCCGTGAGCCGACAGGGACTTGGCTTCCTCGAGCACGGCGGCCGTGTGCAGCAGGGCTTTGGACGGAATGCAGCCCACGTTCAGGCAGACCCCGCCCAGAGTGGTGTAGCGTTCCACCAGCACGACCTTCAGACCGAGGTCGGCGGCACGGAAGGCAGCGGAATACCCGCCGGGGCCCGCCCCCAGCACCAGCACATCGCAATCAGCGTCGGCGGTACCGGCAAACTGTGCCGGCGCGGGCCCGGCCTGGACGGCAGGTGCCGCGACAGCCACAGCGGGCTGCGCGGACGCGGCATGGGTGGCTGCGGCAGGCGCCGGGGCAGCCGGTGCCGGAGCGGAGACGGCAGCCGAGTCGGCGGAATCAATCCGCAGGATGGCCATGCCCTGCGACACCTTGTCGCCGATCTTGACCAGGATTTCCTTCACTACCCCCCCCTGATCGGCCGGGATTTCCATGGAGGCCTTGTCGGATTCGACCGTGATCAGGCTTTGTTCGGGCTGGATGGTGTCGCCCACGGCGACCAGAATCTCGATGACATCGACTTGATCGAAATCGCCGATGTCGGGAACGTTGACGTCCTTGATGCTCATGCGCGCCCCCTTACAGGATGATGCGGCGGAAATCCGCCAGCAGGCCAGCCAGATAGGCATTGAAGCGGGCTGCGGACGCGCCGTCGATCACGCGGTGATCGTAGGACAGCGACAGCGGCAGCATCAGGCGCGGCTGGAAGGCCTTGCCGTCCCACACCGGCTGCATCGCGGACCGCGACACGCCCAGAATGGCGACTTCGGGGGCGTTGATGATGGGAGTGAAATCGGTCCCCCCGATGCCGCCCAGCGACGAAATCGAGAAGCATCCCCCTTGCATCTGCGAGGGCGAAAGCTTGCCTTCGCGCGCCTGAGCCGCCAGTTCGGACGTTTCTGTCGCCAGTTCCAGCACACCCTTCCGATCCGCGTCGCGGATGACCGGCACCACCAGCCCGTTGGGCGTATCGGCCGCAAAGCCGATATGGTAGTAGTGCTTCAGGACCAGATTGTCGCCGTCCAGCGAGGCATTGAATTCCGGGAATTTCTTCAGAGCCGCGACAACTGCCTTGATCAGGAAGGCCAGCATGGTGACCTTGACGCCGGACTTCTTGTTTTCCGCGTTGAGCTGCTGGCGCAGGGCTTCCAGTTCGGTGATGTCGGCCACGTCGTTGTTGGTGACGTGGGGAATCATGACCCAATTGCGGTGCAGATTGGCGCCCGAGATTTTCTTGATGCGCGACAGGGGCTTGCTTTCGATCTCGCCGAATTTGGCGAAGTCGACCTTGGGCCAGCCCAGCACGCTGAAGCCCTCGCCAGCGGGCAGGGTCGAGCCCACAGGGCTTACGCCGCCGGTGGCCAGCGCCTGCTTGACGTAGCTGCGGATGTCGTCGGCCGTAATGCGGTTTTTCGGGCCACTGCCGGTGACTTGACTGAGATTCACACCCAGTTCACGGGCAAATTGACGCACCGAGGGCGAGGCATGCGGCAGATTGCGCAGCGGCACATCGGCTTCGGCGAACGCCGCGGTCGGCGACACGCGATCCGGCGTGGCCGCCACCACGGCGGGGGCCGATGCGGGTGCGGGTGCCGGAGCAGCGGGGGCCGGTGCGGGGGCCGCCTCGGTGGCAGGAGCGGGAGCGGGTGCTGCGGCGGCGGGCTGAGCCGCTGGTGCGTCAGCCACTGCGTCAGCGGACTCGACCTCCAGGATCACGGAGCCCTCGGCGACCTTGTCGCCGACCTTGACCTTCAGGGTCTTGACCACCCCGCCCTGCGAGGCCGGAATCTCCATCGAAGCCTTGTCGGATTCAACCGTGATCAGGCTTTGTTCGGGCTGAATGGTGTCGCCGACGGCCACCAGAATTTCGATGACGTCGACGTGATCGAAATCACCGATGTCTGGGACCTTGATTTCCACGATAGCACTCATGTTCCTCGTCCTCCTCAAGCGTGGTGCGGGTTGGCCTTATTGGCATCAATCCCGTATTTGGCGATTGCCTCGGCGCATTTCCCGATGTCGATGCTGCCTTCGTCGGCCAGGCTGCGCAGGGCGGCCAGGACCACGAAATGGCGGTCGATCTCGAAGTGCTTGCGCAGTTCGGAACGGAAATCCGACCGACCGAAACCATCGGTGCCCAGGACCTTGAAGTGACGGCCGTCCGGAATGAAAGGCCGGATCATGTCGCCATAGGCCTTGATGTAATCGGTGGAGACCACGATCGGACCCTGGGTGTTCTTGAGCTGCTGGGTCACGTAGGGCACCTGAGCCGGTTGGGCCGGGTGCAGCATGTTGTGCCGCTCCACGTCCAGACCGTCGCGGCGCAGTTCGGTGAAGCTGGTCACGCTCCAGATGTCGGACGTCACGCCCCAATCCTTTTCGAGGAGTTCCTGGGCGGCCTGCACTTCGCGCAGAATCGTGCCCGACCCCATCAGCTGGACGTGCGCCTTGGCCGGCTTGGCGCTGGACTGCAGCTTGTACATCCCCTTCAGGATGCCTTCCTCGTCACCCGCCTTCAGGCCAGGCTGAGAGTAGTTCTCGTTCATGACCGTGATGTAGAAGAACACATCTTCCTGGTTGTGCATCATGCGCTGCAGGCCGCTGCGGATGATGACCGCGACTTCGTGCGCGAAGGCCGGGTCGTAGGCCACGCAATTGGGGATCAGGGAAGCCTGAATGTGGCTGTGGCCGTCTTCGTGCTGCAGACCTTCGCCATTCAGCGTGGTGCGCCCCGCCGTCCCGCCCAGCACAAAGCCGCGCGCCAGCATGTCGCCCGCCGCCCAGGCGTGATCGCCAAAGCGCTGGAACCCGAACATCGAGTAATAGATGAAGAACGGGATCATGATGGTATTGCTGACGGAATACGACGTCGCCGCCGCGATCCACGAGCAAAAACCGCCGGCTTCGTTGATGCCTTCCTGCAGCAGCTGGCCGTTGGCTGCCTCGCGGTAGTACATCACCTGGCCCTTGTCGACCGGGACGTACTTCTGGCCTTCGGGCGCATAGATGCCGATCTGACGGAACAGGCCTTCCATGCCGAAGGTGCGGGATTCGTCCACCAGGATGGGCACAACGCGCGGGGCGAGATCCTTGTCGCGCAGAATCTGGTTCAGCACCCGCACGAAGGCCTGGGTCGTGGAAATCTCGCGCCCTTCGGCGGTCGGTTCCAGCACGGCTTTGAAGACGTCGAGATCGGGCACCGGCAGGGACTGGTCGGCTTTCTGGCGGCGGTGCGGCAGATAACCGCCCAGCGCCTTGCGATGGTCATGCAGGTACTTCATTTCCGGCGAGTCTTCCGCCGGTTTGAAGAACGGAATCTCGTCGACCTTGTCGTCGGGAATGGGGATGTTGAAGCGGTCGCGGAACTCGCGCACCGAGTCGATGTCCAGTTTTTTCTGTTGGTGGGTGGGGTTCTTGGCCTGGCCGACGTGGCCCATGCCGTAACCCTTGATGGTCTTGGCCAGGATGACCGAAGGCTGGCCCTTGTGGCTCGCCGCCGAGGAGAACGCCGCATAGACCTTGTGCGGATCGTGACCGCCGCGATTCAGACGCCAGACGTCCTCGTCGCTCATGCGGCTGACCATCTCCAGCAGCTTGGGATGCTTGCCGAAGAACTTCTCGCGCACGAACTTGCCATCGTTGGCCTTGTAGGCCTGGTATTCGCCGTCCACGGTTTCTTCCATGATGCGGCGCAGGATGCCGTCCTTGTCGCGGGCAAACAGCGGATCCCAGTAACCGCCCCAGATGAGCTTGAGCACATTCCAGCCATTGCCACGGAATGCGCCTTCCAGTTCCTGGATGATCTTGCCGTTGCCGCGCACCGGACCGTCCAGGCGCTGCAGATTACAGTTAACGACGAAGATCAGGTTGTCGAGCTTCTCGCGCGAGGCCAGGCCGATCGCGGCCAGGGTTTCAGGCTCGTCGATCTCGCCATCGCCGACGAATACCCAGACCTTGCGCTCGGCCGTGTTGGCCAGACCACGGGCATGCAGATACTTCAGGAAGCGGGCCTGGTAGATGGCCATCATGGGGCCCAGGCCCATGGACACCGTCGAGAACTGCCAGAAACCGGGCATCAGTTTCGGGTGCGGGTAGGACGACAGGCCCTTGCCCTGGCCACCGACTTCCTGGCGGAACCAGTTCAGGTTTTCCTCGGTCAGACGGCCTTCCATGAAGGCACGGGAGTACATGCCGGGCGAAGAGTGGCCCTGGAAATACACGAGATCGCCGCCGTGATCCGGCGACTCGGCGTGCCAGAAGTGGTTCTGGCCGCATTCGATCATGGTCGCCAACGACGCAAAAGAGGCGATGTGCCCACCCAGGCTGCCGCCATCGGCGGGCTCGTGCTTGTTGGCGCGAACCACCATCGCCATCGCGTTCCAGCGAATATAGGAACGGATCCGCTCTTCGAGCACCATGTTGCCGGGATGCGGAGGTTCGAGCCCAGGCGGAATGGTGTTGACATACGCCGTATTCAGCGAATATGGGATGTGGGCGCCGGAGCGGCGCGCCAGATCGATCAGGTTTTCGATCAGGTAATGGGCGCGTTCGGCGCCTTCCCGGTCAAGAACGGCTTCGAGCGCGTCGAGCCATTCCTGGGTTTCCTGACGATCGGGGTCCGCCGCGGCGGCGTTGGCTAGATCAAGAGAGGACATGGGGTGTGTCTCCTGGGGTGTGGTTCATGGACGCGACCACACATCGCGCCTGCCAGAAATCGAGCCGGACTTCGAGGGATTCCGGATGCCTGCGCGCCCAGGTTTCGGGACGAGCGGCACCCAGCCAAGCCGGCACCTGCGCCCATTCTAGGAAAGACCTGGATCCAGCACAAGCAAAATTTCACCTTGTGGTACGTATTTTTATTATGTGAAAAATTGAATAATGATTTCGCGTCTAAAATGGCGCAACCGTAAGACCATCATGGCCATGGCACACCCCAACCGCAAGTCCCTGATCCCGACGACATTCTATGAGCACGCCCGCCATAGCCGTCGTCTGTATTGGCTGACGCCGGCAATCGTGCTGGTGCTCTATCTGTGCGTGATGGGCGCCTTCATCTGGCTGCAGCGCCTGCAGAGCGATAGCGTGATGTTCGTCACGATCGATCAGGAAACACGCCAGCAGCGCCTGATGATGGTGGTCTTCGCGTTGTCGCTGGTCATCGTCTTCAGTTTGCTCGCGCTGTGGCGCTACACGCGGTTCCGCACCCTGGCCGAGGCAGCCCTGATCGCCGAAACCGGCTTTCGCCGCGCCATGGAAAACTCCATGTCCACCGGCATGCGGGTGTTCGACATGCAGGGGCGCATCGCCTACGTGAATCCGGCGTTCTGCCGCATGATCGGCTGGAACGAGGCGGATCTGATCGGCCGCACGGCGCCGTTTCCCTACTGGCTACCCGGGCGCCACGACCACCACCGGGAAACGCTCGCACAATTGCTGTCGGGCCGCACACCCAGCAGCGGCCTGGAAATCGAAGCCCAGCGCCGCGACGGTTCACGCTTCACCGCGCGCATGTACGTCTCGCCGCTGCGCGACCCAAAAGGGGAACAGATCGGCTGGATGACCTCCATGACCGACATCACCGAACCCAAGCGCATCCGCGAGGCCCTGACCGCCGCCCATGAGCGATTCATGACGGTGCTCGAAGGCCTGGACGACGCGATCTCGGTCGTGGCCGACACCCCCGAAGGCCTGGAGCTGCTGTTCGCCAACCGCACCTACCGGCGCATCTTCGGCGCCCAGACCAGCGGGCACGCGGAACTGCTGGGTGGGCGCCTGGGGCGCTTCACCGACGAAACGATGGAGCTCTTTTCGCCGACCGCCGAACGTTGGTTCGAGGTCCACCACCGCATGCTGGCCTGGACCGATTCCCGGCGCGTGCGGCTGCAGGTGGCGCGCGACATCACCGAACGCCGCAAACACGAGGAAGAATCCCGGGTCCAGCAGGAAAAGGCGCAGCTCACCAGCCGCCTGACCACGATGGGGGAAATGGCGTCCTCTCTGGCGCATGAGCTCAACCAGCCCCTGACGGCCATCAGCAACTACAACATGGCCGCCGTGGCGATGGTCAAATCCGGCAAGGCACCCACGGAATCCCTGCTGCAGGCGCTGGAAAAGGCCTCGCAGCAGGCGGAACGGGCCGGCAAGATCATCAGCCGCATCCGCGAGTTCGTCAAACGCAGCGAGCCGCGCCGTCAGGCTGTCGGCCTGACGCGCATCGTGGAAAACGCGGTCGGATTCGCCGACATCGACGCCCGCAAGCGCAGGATCGAGATCATCCAGAGCCTGCCCGACCCCATGCCCGAAGTCATGGCTGACCCGATCCTCATCGAGCAGGTACTGCTGAACCTGCTGAAAAACGGCGTCGAAGCCATGGAGCACAGCGAATACCGCAGCCTGCACGTCAACATCACCGATCAGGACCCCCAGATCGAGATCGCCGTGATCGACCGGGGCCACGGACTGCGCAATCCCGAACGGCTGTTCGAGCCCTTCTACAGCACAAAATCCGAAGGTCTGGGCATGGGACTGAACATCTGCCGTACCATTATCGAATCGCATCACGGGCGCCTGTGGGCCACCCCGAACCCGGAAGGCGGCACCATTTTCCGCTTCACCCTGCCCAAGGCGCCGCCTGATCGGCAAGTCCAGGCAACCACGGAGGAAACGCAAGCATGACCGACCCTCAAGTCTCCAGCACCATCTATATCGTCGACGATGACGAAGCCGTCCGCGACTCGTTGCGCTGGCTGCTCGAAGCCAATGGCTATGCCGTACGCAGTTTCGCCGGCGCCGAGGAATTCCTGGACGCCTACAACTCCGACCAGGTCGGCGTCCTGATCGCCGACGTACGAATGCCCGGCATGAGTGGCCTGGAACTGCAGGAAACCCTGATTGCCCGCAAGGCCCCGCTGCCCATCGTCTTCATCACCGGCCACGGCGACGTGCCGATGGCGGTATCCACGATGAAGAAAGGCGCGGTCGACTTCCTGGAAAAACCCTTCAACGAAGCGGACCTGCGGCGCATCGTCGCCGGCATGCTCGCGCATGCCACCGAACGCGTGCGCGAGGCCCAGGCCCAGCGCGACCAGCAGGCTGTGCTCAGCCGCCTGACGGCCCGCGAGCAGCAGGTGCTGGAACGCATCGTGGCGGGTCGCCTGAACAAGCAGATCGCGGGCGATCTGAACATCAGCATCAAAACAGTCGAGGCGCACCGCGCCAACATCATGGAAAAACTCGAAGTCACCACGGTCGCCGACCTGATGAAGATTGCATTGACCCGTGCCGAGGAAGCCGGATCATGACCGCACGCATCATCGACGGCAAGGCCCTGTCCGGCAAGGTCCGCGCCGAGGTCGCACAGCGCGTCCATGCCATGCAAAAACACGGCGTCACACCAGGTCTGGCCGTGGTGCTGGTCGGCGAGAATCCGGCCTCGCAAGTCTACGTCCGCAACAAGGCAGCCGCCTGCGAGGCTGCCGGCATGCTGTCACGCGTGATTTCGCTGGGCGAGGACACGCCCGAAGAGGAACTGCTGAACGTCATCGAAGCCCTGAATGCCGATCCGGCCATCCACGGTATCCTGGTGCAGCTCCCCCTGCCCGGCCACATCGACACCGGACTGGTCATCGAGACCATCAGCGCCACCAAGGACGTGGACGGCTTTCACGTCAGCAACGCTGGCCTTCTGATGACCGGACGCCCCCTGTTCCGCCCCTGCACGCCCTACGGCGTCATGAAGATGCTGGAATCGGAAAACGTGCCGCTGCGCGGCGCCGAGGCAGTCGTCGTCGGTGCCAGCAACATCGTTGGCAAGCCCATGGCCATGCTGCTGCTGGCCGCCGGCGCCACCGTCACGATCTGCAACTCCAAGACCCGCGACCTGGGCGCGCAGACCCGGCGCGCCGACGTGCTGGTGGTCGCCACCGGCAAGCCCGGCATGATCCGGGGCGACATGGTCAAGCCCGGCGCCGTCGTAATCGACGTCGGCATCAACCGGCTGGAATCCGGAAAACTGACCGGCGACGTGGATTTCGATGCCGCCGCGCAGGTTGCCGCGGCCATCACACCGGTGCCTGGCGGCGTGGGACCCATGACCATCGCAATGCTGCTGGTCAACACCCTGGAAGCCGCCGAGCGCTCCCTGCGGACTTGAAAAATGGGGGCTTAGCCCCCACGTGGCGCACATGAAATCAGCACCCCTTGCCGAGAATCCCCTCCTCGTACCGGCCGAGGCCCATGTCGATTATGCCGCTGTGCGACCGACCCATATCGAGCCGGCCATCCGCGAACTGATCGCGGAAACCCGCGCGGCCATTGACGCCGCCGCCGTTCGCAGCGACCCGCCGGACTGGGAAAACCTGGTCGAAACCATCGAGGATCCATCCGAGCGCCTGCACCGCGCCTGGGCGATCGCGGGGCATCTGAACGGTGTAGTGAACACCCCTGATCTACGGGCTGCCTACAACGAATGCCTGCCGCTCATGAGCGAATTTTCCACCTGGGTCGGCCTGCACCGGGGCCTGTACGAACGTTACCGGGAACTGGCTGCCAGCCCGGCCTATGCGGCGCTATCCGCGACCCGCCGGCGCATCGTCGATCTGGCCTTGCGCGACTTCCGCCTGGGCGGGGTCGAACTCGAAGGCCAGGCCCGCGAAACCTTTGCGCGCAACGCCGACCTGCAGGCGCAGGTCTCCCAGAAATTCTCCGAAAACGTCCTGGATGCGACCGACGGCTGGACACTGCTGATCTCCGACGAGGCCCGCCTGCGTGGCCTGCCGCCCAGCGTCATCGCCGCCGCGCGGCAGCTGGCTCAGTCGGCGGGCGAAGACGGCTGGAAACTGACCTTGCAAATGCCCTGCTACCTGCCTGTCATGCAGCATGCGCAGGACCGCGATCTGCGCCTGGCCGTCTACCGTGCCTACGGCACTCGCGCCTCCGAGCAGGGGGATTCCGCCTTCGACAACTCGGAATCCATCGAATCGCTGCTGGCCCTGCGCGCTGAAGAAGCCTCCCTGCTGGACCATGCCGATTACGCGGCGCTGCGACTCCAAACCCGCATGGCCGACAGCGCGGACCAAGTCCTGCGGTTCCTGCACGAACTGGCCGCCAAGGCGCGGCCCAGCGCACAGCGGGACCTGGACGAACTGCGCACTTTCGCCGCCGATCAACTGGGGCTGGACACGCTGGAACCCTGGGATATCGCCTATGCGTCCGAACGGCTGCGCGAGCAGCGCTACGCCTATTCGGACGAGGAACTGCGCCCTTACTTCACGGAATCACGCGTGCTGGAGGGCCTGTTCGAGGTGATTCACACTCTCTTTGGCGTACGCCTGGAGGTGTGCGACGCCCCCACCTGGCACCCGGATGCGAAGATCTACCGTGTGCTGGATGTCGAGGGGCAGGAACTCGGCCGCCTGGGCATCGATCTGTATGCCCGCCCCGGCAAACAGGGCGGCGCCTGGGTAGACAGCGAGCGCAACCGGCGCCGCCACGGCCAGGAACTGCACCGCCCGCTGGCCTGGCTGACCTGCAATTTCGCAGCGCCGCACGATGGACGCGAGGCGCTGTTGACCCACGACGAGGTCATCACCCTCTTCCATGAAAGCGGTCACGCCATGCACACGCTGCTGTCGCGTGTGGACGATCCGGGCGCCGCGGCTTTCGTCGCGGTCGAATGGGATGCCATCGAACTGCCTTCGCAGTTCATGGAAAATTTCTGCTGGGAATGGGGTGTGCTGAAATCCCTGACCCGCCACATCGACACCGGCGAAACGCTGCCACGCGCCCTGTACGACAAACTGACGGCCGCCCGCAATTTTCAGAGCGGCCTGCAGACCCTGCGCCAGGTGGAATTCGCGCTCTTCGATATGCTGATCCACACGCAGAATCACGGGCTGTCGATCAGCGCCGTGCTCGACACGCTGGATCAGGTGCGCCACGAAGTCGCCCTGCTGACACCGCCGGCTTGGCACCGTTTCCCGCATGCGTTCTCTCACCTGTTCGCGGGCGGCTATGGGGCGGGCTACTACAGCTACAAATGGGCCGAAGTGCTGTCGGCCGACGCGTTCGCCGCCTTCGAGGAATCCGCGCGCCCCGGCGCGGACGGCACCCGCGACGTGTTCGATCCGGCAACATGCCACCGGTATCTGGATGAGATCATCGCGGTCGGCGGCGCACGCCCGGCGGCCGAGTCCTTCCAGGCGTTCCGGGGCCGCGCCCCGACGCTGGACGCCCTGCTGCGCCACAGCGGGCTGGTGGAGGCTTGAAGTGAGCAAATTCAGGGTCCGACGCCTGGTGGCCGGCCTGGCCCTGTGGGCGGGCTGTCTGGGCGTGGCGCTGGCGGCTGTCCATCCGGTACGCGGCTTTCTGCCGGATCTGAAATTCTCGCTGCAGGGCGCAGGTGGCGCAGTCACCCAGCAGGCGTTCGCCGGCAAGGTCGTCCTGATGTTCTTCGGCTATGCCAGTTGCCCGGACATCTGCCCCACGACAATGGCGCAGCTGGCCCAGGTCACCGAAGCGCTAGGGCCGAAAGCCGAACAGGTCCGCATCCTGTTCGTCAGTGTGGATCCTCATCGGGACACGCCGGACGTCCTGCAAACCTATGTGGACCAGTTCGATCGCCATGCCATCGGCCTGACAGGCACCGAATCGGCCATCGCCGCCCTGGCGCGTCGTTACCGTGTCGCGTATCAGATCGAGAAACCGGAATCGAACGCCCCTGACGCCCCCTACGAGGTCGCCCACAGTCGCGGCATCTACGCCTTTGACCAGCAGGGCAAGGCCGTCTGGTTGGCTTCGGATGGCGAATCCCAGGAAGACCTGTTGGCCGCGATCCGGCCGATGCTGCACTGAGGATCCGGGCGACACTGGTGGGATGCGGCGGGGAATGCCGTCATCCCGCCCCCTGCGATCCAGGCCGTTTACCCAGGCTGGCGCACGGCTTGCCGCAACGCCGTCCGGACCCCTTCCTCGATCGTCGGGTGATAGAACGGCAGGTTCAGCATCTGGGGCACGGTCAATTCCATCTGCAAGGCCCAGGCCAACAGGTGCGCCACGTGTTCGGCATCCGGGCCGACCATTTCCGCGCCGATGAAGCGATGATCGGCACGCCGCATGTAGACATGCAGCAAGCCCTGGTTGCGCAACATGACCCGTGAACGCCCCTGCCGCGTCCAGTCGACCGCGCCGGTCGCCATGCTGCCGGGGTCATAGGCCCTGAAGCCTCTTCCCACCTGCATGATCTGCGGATTGCTGAACACCACCGCCATTGGCGCGCGGCGCGGCAGCGCCTGGACGTTTGGCCAGGCTGCCGCATTGTGGCCGGCTAGCCGGCCATCATCGGACGCCTCGTGCTGAATCTCGTGCAGCCCGGTGACGTCGCCCGCCAGAAAGACCGGATGCCCCCAGACCTGAAGCGTGCCGGGATCGAAATGCGGCATCCCCCGATCGTTCAGCGGCATGCTGGTGCGTTCCAGGTGCAGGGATTCCAGGACGGGCTGGCGTCCCGCGGTCAACAGCACCCGATCGAAGCGCTCTTGGGTTTCCGGGCTGTCGCCCACCGACCAGCCGATCACGGCCTGATCACCGTCGCGCCGTACGGTCGTGACGTGGGCGCCCTGCACCAGATTCAGTTCCGGCGCCAGGAGTTCCACCGCGGTCGCCCGCACGGCGGGATCGGCCAGATGCGCAAAACTGCCCGAGCGATTCAGGACGCGCACCCGCACCCCCAACCGGGCCAGCGCCAGGCCCAATTCGACCCCGATCACGCCCGAACCGACCAGCAGCACACTGCGGGGCAGATCCCGCCAATCGAAGACATCGTCATTGACGATGGCCAGATCACCCAGCGGCTGATAGATGTCGGGAATGTTGGGCCGGGTACCCGTCGCCAGGATGATTCTGCCGGCGTGGATCTCGTGCCCCTGATCGCTTTTCAGGACACCGTCGCGCAGAAACTCCACCCGCGCATCCAGCCGGTGTTCCGGAGGCATGGCCTGGACATCGTCGACCACGAAGCCGACGAAGCGGTCCCGTTCGCGGCGTACGCGATCCATGACCGCCACGCCGTCCACCCGCGGCGCGCCGGACGCCGTGATACCAAAGCCAGGGGCATGGCGGATCGCGGCAGCGGCCTCGGCGGCGGCGATCAACAGCTTGGATGGCATGCAACCCACCCGGGCGCACATGGTGCCATGCGGACCGCTCTCGATCAGCAAAGGCTTCAGGCCGGCATCCCGCACAGCGCGGTACGCCGGCAGGCCGGCGGAACCGGCCCCGACGATAGCAACATCACAATCGATTCTCTGGCCCAACGCGATCTCCTTGACGAGTGTGGACAGACACTAGGCCGGCTGGACGTCGTAGCCTTCCTCGGCAATCGCGGCCTGAAGCGCCGGCGCGGCCGCGGCCGACTCGACCGTGACCCGATGGTTTGCCAGATCGGTCGAGACCGTCGCGTCCGGCGCCACCGCGCGGACCGCCTGGGTGATGGTTTGCACGCAATGATTGCAGGTCATGTCGGAAACAATGAATTCGGTTTTCATGGATGAAGCCTCGTGAGTAGGAACACCAGTCATGTTAAACCTTGCCACAGGGGAAGACTCAAGCGGGCGGCCCGGATATTTCTGTCGAGAACACGGCTTGACCTTACCACAAGGTCAAGCCTGATCCTACAATCATCATCATGAATCGGAGTCTCACCATGCCCCCCCTGTCCGCCCAATCCGTCCTCGATCTGGAGGTCGAGGGCATGACCTGCGCCTCCTGCGTCCGCCGCGTCGAAACGGCCCTGGCGAAGGTCCCGGGTGTGGCCCAGGCCAACGTCAACCTGGCGACCCGCAGCGCCCATGTCACGCTGATGCCCGAAGGCGCCGATCCGCAGGCCCTGATTGCCGCCATTGCAAAGCGCGGCTACCAGGCACAGTTGCGCCAGCCGGAAGCCGCGCGCAACGTGCCGGCCGACGAGGAATATCGGGCGGCAGGCCGACGTTTCGCCCTGGCGCTACTGCTGACGCTGCCAGTCTTTCTGCTGGAAATGGGGGGGCATCTGATCCCCGCCCTGCATCACATGATCCAGGCCCGGATCGACATGCAAACCCTGACCTGGCTCGAATTCGCGCTGGCCACCCTGACCCTGGCCGGGCCGGGCCGGCAGTTCTTCACCCGGGGCTTCAAGGCCTTGTGGCATCTGGGGCCCGACATGAATACGCTGGTAGCCCTGGGTGCCGGCAGCGCCTGGCTCTATTCCACGTTGGTCACGTTCGCCCCGACCTGGTTCCCGCCCGAATCCCGCCATCTGTATTTCGAGGCGGCCGCCGTGGTGGTGACACTGATCCTGCTGGGCCGTTGGCTCGAAGCGCGGGCGCGGGGACAGGCCGGTTCGGCGATCCGCCACCTGCTGGACCTGCAACCACGCACCGCCTGGGTACGCCACGAAGGGGGCTGGTCCGAACAGCCGCTGGATGCATTGGCGGTCGGCGACGAACTGCGCGTGCGGCCCGGTGAGAAGGTCCCCGTCGATGGCTCCGTCATCGAGGGAGAATCCTGGATCGATGAATCGATGATCACCGGCGAACCCATGCCGGTCACACGCGTCATCGGCGACCGGCTGATCGGCGGCACGCTGAACACGCGCGGCAGTCTGGTGATGCGCGCGACGCAGGTCGGCGCCGATACCGTGCTGGCGCACATCGTCCGCATGGTCGAGCAGGCACAGGGCGCCAAACTGCCCATCCAGCGCCTGGTGGACCGGGTCACCGGCTGGTTCGTGCCCGCAGTCATGGCCCTGGCGGTCCTGGCCTTCATGGGCTGGCTTTTCTGGGGGCCGGAGCCCCGGCTCACCCATGCGCTGATCGCGGGCGTGGCGGTGCTCATCATCGCCTGCCCCTGCGCCATGGGCCTGGCCACACCGATCTCGATCATGGTGGCGACCGGGCGCGCAGCTGGACTGGGTATCATCTTTCGTCAGGGTGACGCGCTGCAGCGCTTGCGCAACGCCCGGGTGGTCGCTTTCGACAAGACCGGCACCCTGACCCAGGGGCACCCGGCGCTTGCGGATGTCCTGGCCTTTGATGGCCTGGATCGCGTCACCCTGCTGACGGCTGTGGCCTCGGTGCAAAACGCCTCGGAACATCCTATCGCGCGGGCCATCCTGGAAGCCGCCACCGCCGAGCAGCTGCCGCTGGCGCCCGTCGAGGACTTCACGGCGCTCACGGGCGCCGGGGTCCGGGGACGCGTCGCCGGGCACGACTGGCTTCTGGGCAACGAGGCGCTGATGCGCGATCACGGTGTTCCGGTCGATGCGGTCGCTCAAACCCGGATACGAGATCTGGCCAGCCAGGGCAAGACCGCCTTTCTGGCAGCTCACGATGGCCGGCTGGCTGGCGTGCTGGCCGTGGCGGATCCGGTTCGTCCCAGTGCCCGCTCAGCCATCGCACGGCTGCATGCGCTGGGACTGAAGACCGCCCTCATCACCGGCGACCACGAGGCGACGGCCCGGGCGGTCGCGACAGAGCTGGGCATCGACATCATCCATGCGCAGACGCTGCCGGAACACAAGGCTGCCATCCTGCAGACGCTGCAGCGCGAGATCGGTCCGCTGGCTTTCGTCGGCGACGGCATCAACGACGCCCCGGCACTGGCGACCGCCGACGTGGGGATCGCCATTGGCCAGGGCACGGATGTGGCGATCGAATCGGCCGACGTCGTGCTGATGAACGAAGACCTGAATTCAGTGGCCAGAACGGTGACCCTGTCGCGTCTGACGCTGCGCAATATCGCCCAGAACCTGTTCTGGGCCTTTGCCTACAACGCGGCGCTGATCCCGGTGGCGGCGGGTGCCATCTACCCGTTCACCGGCGTGCAGCTGTCACCCATGCTGGGGGCCGGCGCGATGGCGCTGTCCAGCGTCTTCGTTGTCACCAACGCACTGCGTCTGAAATGGCAAACTTTGGAGCGCGATCATGCTTGAGTCTCATGCACCGGATCTCATCGAGGCCCACGCCAGCCAGGACACCCCTGCGGCAAACGGCCTGCATACCATCGGAGACGCGGCTGTCCACACCGGGCTGAGTCCCAAGATGATCCGCTATTACGAAAGCCTGGGAATACTCACCCCCCAGGGGCGCAGCACGGCAGGCTATCGGCTGTACAACGAGGCCGACCTGCATGCCCTGCGCTTCATCCGCACAGCCCGGGAACTGGGATTCTCGCTCAAGCAGATCGCCGAACTGACCGATCTGTGGCGCGACCACCACCGCGCCAGCGCCGAGGTCAAGCGGCTGGCCCTGGCCCATATCGACGCCCTGGAGGCCAAGGCGGCCTTGTTGCAGAGCATGGCCGGGACCTTGCGCACCCTGGCCCGGCATTGTCACGGAGACGATCGTCCGGATTGTCCGATTCTGGAAGGCCTGGCGGGTGACATCGAAGTCCCGGGCCTCGGCCCGCACCGGCGCGCTGGCGGCATCCGCGGCTAAAAGCGGCGGCCGCCGAACGGGCGTTCAGCCCTCGATCAGGGGCGCATGCCACTCGTGCACGAAATCCCGATAATCGGGCCGCTGGGCGGGGCGCACGGGCTCGATCGGCGTCCCCAGGGCCACGTAGCCCATGAAATGGTCATCCAGGGCATCGAATCCCAAGGCTTCACCCAGGCCACCCAGATAGGTGCCCAGGCCAGTGCTCCAGAATCCGTGAAAGCCCAGCGCGTGGGCCGCATTGAGCATGTTCATGACGGCGGCGGACACCGAAAGTCGGCTTTCTTCCTGGGGAATCCGGCCATTCGGATCGGGCCGACAGGCAATCAGGATCAGCAGCGGCACCCGCGACAGCCATTTGCGCGCGTTGTCGACCTTGGGCTGCGGCAACGGTTTGCCCTCGGCCAGCCCGACACGCACGGCGACGTCGACGACAGCCGGGATGTCGGCGCCGCGCACGATGGCGAAGCGCCAGGGATGGATCGCCCCATGGTCGGGCGCGCGAACAGCAGCCTGCAGGATCAGGTCGAGCTGCGCGTCGGTCGGGCCCGGCGCCTGCACGAATTTGACCGATTGGCGGCTCAGCAGCGAGTCAATGGTGGCGGACATGGAAACTCCGGAAACAGACAATCAGGGGGATCAAGGCCGGGCGGCCTGGATCATCAGCGCCTTCATGCGCCGGATGGCGGGTTCCCAGCCATCGAACACGGCCTGCGCCACGATGGCATGGCCGATATTCAGTTCGGCGATGCCCGGCAGCGCGGCGATGGGCTGCACATTGTCGTAATGCAGGCCGTGGCCGGCATTGACCCGCAGGCCTTCCCCGACGCCCACCGCGATGGCGGCGCGCAGCCGTTCCAGCTGCGCGGCCTGCCGCGCCGCATCGGCCGCATCCGCATATGCGCCGGTATGCAGTTCGATGACCCGCGCGCCAGCGCGCACGGCAGCGGCGATCTGGTCGGCTTCGGGGTCGATGAACAGCGACACCCGGATGCCGGCACTGTGCAGGCGGGACACGGCGGAGCGCACTTCGTCGAAGCGGCCCAGGACGTCCAGCCCGCCCTCCGTGGTCAGCTCACGGCGATTCTCGGGTACCAGACACACGTCCTGCGGCCCGATGGCGCAGGCGATCTCCAACATCTCTGGTGTAATGGCGCATTCCAGATTCATGCGGGTGCGCAGCGCCGGACGAATGGCGCGCACGTCCGCGTCCTGAATGTGGCGCCGGTCCTCGCGCAGATGCAGGGTGATCAGGTCGGCGCCCGCGTCTTCCGCGCGCAGGGCCGCTTGCAGGGGATCAGGATAGGTCGTCAGCCGCTGCTGGCGCAGCGTAGCCACATGATCGATATTGACGCCCAGTTCCATCAACCGTTCCCCTTGGTGGGCAGATCCTCCGCGGACCAGCCGCCGCCCAGCGCCTTATAGAGTTCCACGCGATTGGCCAGCGCAGCGGCACCCAGCTGGATGAACTGCTGCTGCACCGCGTACAGATTGACCTGCGCCGTCTGCACCTGCAGGAAGCTGTCGACCCCCGTTTCGTAGCGAACCTGGGAGAGTTTCAGCGCCTGCAGGGCCGACGCTTCGGTCGCGCGCACGGCGTCCAGCTGGCGACTGTAGGTCGCTTCGCCGGCCAGGCCGTCGGCCACTTCGCGAAATGCCGTCTGGATGGCCTTTTCATACGAAGACACGGCGATCTTCTGGTTGGCCTTGGCCAGATCCAGGCCGCCCTTGACGCCGCCTGCAAACAGCGGCGTCTGGACCTGCGGCGCGAACTGCCAATACCGGGTGCCGCTGCCGAACAGGGATCCCAGTTCCGGACTGGCGAATCCCAGCAGGCCTGTCAGGGTGATGCGCGGGAAGAAGGCGGCACGCGCGGCCCCGATCCGCGCATCGGCCGACTTCAGGTCGTGTTCGGCACCGATGATGTCGGGGCGGCGCTCGAGCAACTGGGACGGCAGACCTGCGGGAATCGACTGCACCAGCTGGTCGCGGCCAAACGGCAACGCAGCTGGCAGGCCATCCGGCACCGGCGTTCCCAGGATCAGCGCAAGCGCATTATTGGCCTGGGACATGGCGCGCTCGGTGGCCACCAGATTGGCCCGCACGCTATCGACTTGCCCCTTGGCCTGGGCAAGGTCCAGATCGGAGGCCACGCCGGCATTGAACTGGGCCTGCACCAGCTGCAAGGTGCCCTGCCGTGCCTGCAGCGTCTTTTCCGTGAGATCGCGCAGGGACTGCGCCGAACGCAGCGTGAAATAGGCTTCCGCCGTCTGGGCGATCAGCCCCAACTGCACGGTGCGCCGCGCTTCCTCGGTGGACAGATACTGCTGATAAGCGGATTCACTGAGATTGCGCACGCGGCCGAAGAAATCCAGCTCGAACGCGGTCATGCCGACGCCGGCAATGAAGCTGCGGTTGACGGCCGATGAATCCGGCCCCCCATTGCGCATCTGGGGTGGCAGGTGGGTCGCCGATTCCGTCCCCTGCAGGCCGATCGTGGGCAGGCGGTCGCTCTGCGCGATGCCGAACTGCGCGCGCGCGGCCTCGACCCGCTGCACGGCGATGCGCAGATCGCGGTTGTTGTGCAGTGCCAGTTCGATCAGCGCCTGCAAGCGCTGATCGAGGAACACGTCACGCCAGGCCGGCAACGCCGCCGAAGCAGCCGTTGTGGCCGTGTCCGGAAACTGATCCGGCACCGGGGTGGCCGGCCGATGATAGGTCGGCGCCAGCGAGCAGGCGCCTAGCGCCAGACACAGGACGGTCATCGCCCCTAGCCGCCCTTGTCGCATCGAAGTCTTCATGTACGGTCTCCCATGCTGGACTCGTCTACAGCAGGAATGTGGGCTGCCTGATGGCCCAGGAGCTTGGGTTTGGTCTTGAACAATTTCAGAATCACCACAAAGAATGTCGGCACGAAAATCACGGCCAGCGGCGTTGCTGCCAGCATACCGCCCATCACACCCAGGCCGACTGCGTTCTGACTGGCGGCACCGGCGCCATTGGCCAGCACCAGCGGCACCACCCCCAGGATGAAGGCAAAGGACGTCATCAGGATCGGACGGAAACGTAGCCGGGCCCCCTCGATGGCCGCTTCCTTCAGGCCAGCCCCGCTGGCATACAGATCCTTGGCGAATTCCACGATCAGAATGGCGTTCTTGGCCGCCAGACCAATCACGGTCACCATCCCGACCTGGAAGTACACATCGTTGGACTTGCCCATCAGACTACTGAGCAGCACCGCCCCGAGCATGCCTAGCGGCACGGCCAGCATCACCGACAGCGGGATTGCCCAGCTTTCGTACAAGGCCGCAAGCACCATGAAGATCACCAGCACGGACAGGCCCATCAGGATCAGGGACTGGCTGCCCGCCTGGATCTCCTGGTAGGACAGACCGGTCCATTCGTAGCCCAGGCCGCCAGGCAACTGGGCGACGAGGCGCTCCATCTCGGTCATGGCCTGGCCGGTGGAATAACCCGGTGCCGCGGAACCGCTGATCCGGATGGATTCGTAGCCGTTGTAGCGCACCACCTGAACCGGCCCCGAGCTCCAGCTCACGGACACGAATGAGGATAGCGGCACCATCCCGCCCTGGGCGTTGACCGCATTCAACCTGAGAATGTCGTCGGGATTCATGCGCTCGGCCTGGTCAGCCTGCACCCAGATGTTCTGCACCCACCCCTGGTTCGTGAACTTGCCCACGTATGCCGAGCCGATCGCAGTGGAAATCAGGTTTGCAGCCTCGGAAAAGTCCACGCCCAGCGCGGCGGCCTTGGCGCGGTCGATCTGGATGCGCAGTTGCGGCCCGGCCCCCAGGCCCGTGATCCGGGTCTGGGCCAGGATCGGACTTTGCGCCGCCATCCCCAGCAATTGCTGAGCGGCCGCCTGCAGGGCAGTGTGCCCCACCCCACCCCGATCCTCGAGGCGTAGATCGAAGCCCGAGGCATTGCCCAGAGATGAGATGGCTGGCGGCGTGATTGCGATCACCATCGAATCCGGCAGGCCGAAGAGCAACTTGCCCATGGCGGCCCCGGAAATGGCCTGTGCCGCGTCTCCGGGCGCCTTGCGTTGGGAAAAATCCTTCAGCGGAACGAAGACGATGGCCGCGTTCAGACCATTGCCATTGAAGCTGAACCCCTGGACCGCGATGACGTTGGCCACCTGGGGCAGGTTCATGAAGTAGTGTTCGACTTTCTGGATGATGTCCATCGTGCGGCTCGACGTCGCACCCGACGGCAGCTCGATGTTGGCGATCACGTAGCCCTGGTCCTCGTCCGGCAGGAACGAACTGGGCAGGCGTGCGTACATCCAGCCCATCACCACGACCAGCAGGGCGAACACCAGCATCATGCGCAGCGACCGCTTCAGGCTGCGCCCCACCCAACCGGTATAGCGCTGCGTCCCCCGGTGGAAGAACCGGTTGAACCAGCCGAAGAAACCGCGTTTGGCCTCCTGGTGCCCTTTGGGAATGGGCTTCAGGATGGTCGCGCACAACGCCGGCGTGAAGCTGAGGGCCAGGAACGCCGAAAACAGGATCGACACGGCCATGGCGACCGAGAACTGGCGATAGATCACCCCCACCGAACCGGACATGAAGGCCAGCGGCAGGAACACGGTGGTCAGCACCAGCGTCATTCCGACGATCGCACCGCTGATCTGCGGCATGGCCTTTTTCGTCGCCTCGCGCGGAGGCAGCCCTTCCTCGGCCATGATCCGTTCGACGTTTTCGACCACCACGATTGCGTCATCCACCAGAATCCCGATGGCCAGCACCATGGCGAACATGGTCAGCACATTGATGGAGAATCCCAGCGCCAACATCACGGCGAAAGCCCCCAGGATCGCCACCGGCACCACCAGTGCCGGGATCAGGGTATAGCGCACATTCTGCAGGAAGATGAACATGACCACGAACACCAGCACCATGGCCTCGAACAGGGTATGCACCACCTGCTGGATCGACACATCGACGTACGGCGACGTGTCGTAGGGGATCTGGTACGTGATGTTGTCGGGGAAGAACTTCGACAGCTCGGCCATCCTGGCTTTGGCCAGTTTCGCCGTTTCCAGCGCGTTGGCGGTCGGTGTCAGCGACAGGGCGAAGGCCGCCGTGGGCTTGCCGTTCAGGCGGGCACCGAACTGATAATTGTCCGACCCCAGTTCGACACGGGCGACATCCCGGATCCGCACGGACGAACCGTCCGGATTGGCACGCAGGACGATGTCGCCGAATTCCTCGGGTGTCTTCAGCTGGCCATTGACGATCAGGGGCGCGGCGACCCGCTGCGATTGGGGATTCGGCGGCGAGCCCAGGATGCCGCCGGAAATCACCAGGTTCTGGGCTGCGATCGCCTGATTGACCTGGGCCATGCTCAGGCCATAGCCAACCAACTTCTGCGGATCCACCCAGACGCGCATCGCGCGCGGCGCGGCGAACAGCTGGAACTTGCCCACGCCCTTGACCCGCGACATGGGGTTCTGGATGTTGCGGGTGATGTAGTCGGCCAGTGCGGTCTGGTTCAGGGAGCCGTCCTTGGACGACAACGTGACCACCATCAGGAAGCTGGAATTGGATTGACTGACCTTCAGCCCCTGCTGCACGACCGCGGCGGGCAGCTTGGCCGTGACGTTGGACAGACGGTTCTGCACATCGACCTGAGCCAGATCGGGATTGGTGCCCGGCTCGAACGTCACCGTGATCTGCGCCTGGCCGTTGGAATCGCTGACCGATTCATAATACAGCAGGCCTTTGGCGCCATTGAGCTCGTTCTCGATGATGCTGGATACGCTGGTGGAGACTTCCGAGGCCGAGGCCCCCGGATACGTGGCGTTGACGTTGACAGACGGCGGCGCCACCTGAGGATACTGCGACACCGCCATGTTCGGAATGGCCATAGCGCCGGCCAGAGCGATGGCCAGCGCCACCACCCAGGCAAAGATCGGTCGGTCGATGAAAAACAGGGGCATAAGAGTTCGCCTGTAAACCGGAGAAGAATCGAGGAAACCGGCGATCAGCCGGCCTTCGCCTGGGATGGGCCGCCTGCCTCAGGCTTTTGGCCCGAGGATTTTCCGGCTGGCGCGGCCTGCCCGGCCGGGCCTGCGGCCGCAGGCTGGGCGCCGGGGTGCGCGCCCGTCGGCTCGCCCGCCTTCCAGGGCATGGGCTGGACCGGCGCGCCCGGACGGATCTTCTGGAAACCCTCGACCACGACCTGATCGCCCGCCTTCACGCCTTGATAGACGATATAGCCCTGCCCGGAACGCGGACCGACCTTGATGGGAGTGAAAGCCGCCTTGCCATCCTGCACCAGCACCACGGTATTGTTGCCGTCCGCGGTGCGCTGAACCGCCTGTTCCGGCACGACCAGAGCCTGCGGATCCACTCCCTGCGCCAGGCGCACACGGACATAGAGCCCCGGCAGCAGGATCTGCTCTGGATTGGGAAACAGTGCCCGCAGATTGACCTGACCGGTGCCGGGATCCACCGCGATACCCGAGAACAGCAGCTTGCCCGGATGCCGGTAGACGCTGCCATCTTCCAGCAGCACGTCGGCGCGGGTATTGCCTTCGGTGTCCGGCTTCACGATGCCGTCGGCGATCTGCCGCCGCAACGCGGCAATCTGCGCCACCGGCTGGGTGATGTCGACATAGACCTCGTTGAATCGATGGACGGTGGCCAGGGGGGTCGCCGAGGTGGCGCTGACCAGCGCCCCGACGGTCACGAGGGATTTGCCGATCTGCCCGTCGATGGGCGATGTGACGCGGGTATAGCCCAGATTGATCTCGGCGGCTTCCAGGGCGGCTTTGGCTGCGGCGACGGTCGCGTCGGTCTGCCGGGCCTGGGCGACGGCGTTGTCGTAGTCCTGCTGGCTGACGGCATGCTGCTTGATCAGCGCGGCAAAACGCTGTGCCTGCAGTTTCGCCGTCAGTGCGGCGGCCTGCGCGTTCTTCAGCTGGGCGGCGGCCTGATCACGGGCGGCCCGATAGGGTGCCGGATCGATTGTGTACAACAGCTGACCGGATTTGACCCGGCCACCCTGCTCGAACTCGATCGACTGGACGATGCCGTTGACCCGCGCGTGGATCTCGGCGTCCTCGATCGCGGCGACGCGGCCCGGAAGTTCCGTGTTCACCGTGGCGGACTGAGGCTGGATCTGGACGACACTGACAGGCACCTTCATGCCCTGCATACCCTGTTGAGGTTTCTCGCTGCAAGCCGCCAGTAACAACAGCAGCCCCATCGCCATCGGTGTCAAAATCCGACGCGTGGGCAGTCGCGAAAAGGTCATGTGAAAGCTCCAGAAATCTTGGTTTCGTTTGAAAAATGTCGTGCCAAATCAGCACCGGCAATACCGCTGATACCACCAGCGTCCACCAGCCAGGATCCCTCGGAGTATAAGTGGAAAACCCTGATGACCTGTGGGGGAAATGTCCAGGACGCGCCGGCGCACTGTATTCGTATCCGTTAAAAACAATCTCAACCGAGAAGCAAGGTATCGTCGGCAAGTTCCTCGCCACGCACGCGCTCGAACATGGCCAGCAGGTCGGGCACGTCCAGTCCCTGGCGGGCTTCCCCTTGGACATCGAGCACCACCCGCCCCTGGTGCAGCATCACGGTGCGGTCACCCACGTCCAGCGCCTGACGCATGCTGTGCGTGACCATCATGGTGGTCAGGCCCTGTTCGGCCACGATCCGTGCAGTAAGTTCCAGCACGAACTGAGCGGTACGGGGATCGAGGGCGGCCGTGTGTTCATCCAGCAGCAGGATGCGCGAAGGCCGCAAGGCGGCCATCAGCAGACTGACCGCCTGACGCTGCCCACCGGACAGCAGGCCGATCCGGTCGGTCAGGCGATTTTCCAGCCCCAGCCCCAGCGCGACCAGGCGTTCGCGAAACAATACGCGCATTTCCTCGCGCACGGCACGGCGCAGGCTGCGGAACTGCCCTCGTCCCAGCGCCAGCGACATATTTTCTTCGATGGTCAGGTTTTCGCAGGTGCCGGCCATCGGATCCTGAAACACCCGGGCGACCTTGCGCGCCCGATCCCAGACGGGCTGTCGGGTGACGTCCTCGCCGTCGATCAGGATGACTCCGCTGTCGACCGTCTGCTCGCCGGAGATGGCGTTCAGGAAGGTGGATTTGCCCGCCCCATTGGATCCGATCACGGTGACGAACTGGCCGGCCGGTATATCCAGTGACATGCCGCGCAAGGCCTGGGTCTCGATCGGGGTGCCCGGATTGAAGGTGAGTTGCAGATTCTGTGCGCTCAGCATGGCTCAGGCCCTCTTTTTCAGCAAACGCTGTTTGACCAGCGGGATGACCAGCGCCACCGTGACGAGCACGGCCGTCACCAGGTTCAGGTCCTGGGCCTTCAGCCCCACGAAATCCGCGTTCAGCGCCAGCGCAATGAAGAAACGGTACAAGACCGCACCGATCACCACGGCCAGCGTGGCGAGCATGAGGCGTCGGGTCGGCAGGATCGACTCGCCGATGATGACGGCGGCCAGACCGATCACAATGGTGCCGATCCCCATCGAGATATCGGCCCCGCCCTGGGATTGGGCGAACAGCGCCCCCGCCAGGCCGCACAGGGCGTTGGAGATCGCCATGCCCAGCAGGATCATGCGTCCCGTGTGGATGCCCTGGGACCGCGCCATGCGGGGGTTGGAGCCTGTCGAGCGCATCGCCAGGCCTACCTGCGTGGCGAAGAACCAGTCCAGCAGCAATTTGACTGCGACGACCAGCGCCAGCAGGATCAGGGGCCTCGCGATGTAGTCCTCCATCCCGGCGGGCTGCAGCTGGGTGAACACGGTGGGGTCGGTGATCAGAGGCACGTTCGGCGCACTCATGACACGCAGGTTGATGGAATACAGCGCGATCATCACCAGAATGCTGGCCAGCAGGTCCATGATCTTGAGGCTGACGTTGAGCCAACCGGTAACCACACCCGCCAGGCCAGCCGCGAGGGTGGCTGCCAGTGTCGCCAGGAACGGATCCACCCCATGATGAATCAGGATGGCCGCCGTGGCGCCACCCAGGGGAAAGCTGCCATCGACGGTCAGATCGGGGAAATTCAGCACCCGAAAGGAGATGAGGACGCCCAGCGCGACCAGACCGAAGATCAGCCCGATCTCGAGCGCTCCCCACATGGAATAAATGGACATGAAGATCCCTGTGATACGTAAAGCCGCCAGCCCGGATAAGGATCAGGCCGCCAAGGCGGCCCGCAAGCGGGGAATCCGGCGTTCAGGCCGTCCGGCCGCCGCACGGTGGAATGTGGCGGACCCGGCGCAACCGGCTGCTTACTGAATGACCTTGGCCGCCGATTTGACCAGGGTGTCGGGTAGCGTCACGCCCTGCTTTTTGGCTGCCGACAGGTTCACGTAGAGTTCCTGTTTGGCGCTGGTTTCCGAGGCGATATCGCCCGGTTTCTCGCCCTTCAGGATGCGCACGACGAGCGCCCCGGTCTGCAGGCCCAGGTCATGATAATTGACGCCCATGGCGGCAACCGCGCCGCGCTTGACGCTGTCGGTATCGGAGGCGACCAGCGGGATTTTTGCCGAGTCCCCGACCTTCACCAGCGATTCGTAGGCCCACACCACGTTGTTGTCGGTATTGGTGTAGATAACGTCGACCTTGCCCACCAGGCTGCGGGCCGCCGCGCCGACATCCACTGTGCGAGCGGCTGTCGCCTCGATCAGGCTCATGCCGGATTTCGGCAGCAATTCACGCAGCTGTTTGACCACAACCACGGAATTGGCCTCGCCCGGGTTGTAGACCATGCCGACCTTTTTTGCGTTGGGCACGACCTTTTTGATGAGATCGATCTGCTTGTCCAGCGACAGCGCGTCGGACACGCCGGTCACGTTGATGCCGGAAGGACCCCAGGAAGGCACGAGCTGGGCGGCGACGGGATCGGTGACCGCCGAATAGACCACCGGGATGTTCTTCGTCGCGGCCACCACAGCCTGGGCGGACGGCGTGGCGATCGCCACGATTACGTCGGGCTTGTCGCCCACGAACTTGCGAGCGATCTGAGCAGCGATTGCGGTGTTGCCCTGCGCGGTCTGGAACTGCCATTTGAGACCCTTGGCCTCTGTGTAGCCAGCCTTCTTGAGGGCCTCGTGCACACCATCCTTCACGGAATCCAGGGCGGGATGTTCGACGATGGAAGTCACCGCCACTGACTGAGCCTGGGCCTGTGACGCTGCCAGCGCGCCCACCAGGGCCGCTGCACCGGCGAGCTGACGAAGGATGGATTGCGGATTCTTCATATGAGGTTCCTATCGGATTATTCCGCAGGGACGGGTCCCTGATGCGGCAATCATTTTACGACAGCCGATCGGCCACGCGTACGGCGTGCATGAAGTCGCGGATCCGGGTCGCGTCCTTGATCCCCGGCGCGGACTCCACACCGCTGCTGACGTCGACGGCAAACGGATGCCAGTCCGCGATCCCTTGCCCCACACAATCCGCGTTCAACCCCCCTGAGAGCACCAGCGCCGGCGCAGCAGCGCCCCGGGGAACGGCGGCCAGCAAGGCGGGGTCGAAGCGGCTGCCGCTGCCGCCATACCCGGGACTGAAACTGTCGAAGAGCCAGCCGCTGGCGCGCTGATAATCCTGACAGTGCGCCGCCAGCCCTTCCGGCGTGTCCAGCCCGGGTGCGCCGACGCGAAAAGCCTTCAGGTAGCGCACACCAAACTGTTCGCAAAACGCGGGCGATTCCTCGCCATGGAACTGCAACAGGTCGGGACGCACGACATCCAGCACGCGCGCCACATCCTGCTCGGCCGGATTGACGAACAGGACGACAGCGGACACGAATGCCGGCACCTGGGCGCGCAAGGCCGCCGCTTGTTCCAGGGTGAGGACCCGGCGGCTGGCCGGGTAGAACACCAGGCCGATGGCGTCGGCGCCCGCTGCGACGGCAGCCTGCAAATCCTGCGACCGCGTCAGGCCGCAGATTTTGACGCGCGTGCGGGCGGCGGTCATTGGAACGCCCCCGAGCCCTCGCCCGAGCCATACGTATCCTGGCCATAGGCGCTATCCTGCCCAAACTGGATCGAGTCCGGATTGACGACCGGGCCACTGCTCTTGTAGTGCGTCACCATGCCCGGGAAGGCCAGCACCGAGATCACCATCAGGATCTGGATGATGATGAAGGGAATCGATCCCCAGTAGATCTGGGACGTGGTGACCTTGGCGATCAGTTTGCCCGTGAGACGATCGCGGTAGTCTTCCTTGGGGGCGACCGACCGCAGATAGAACAGGGCGAAACCAAAGGGCGGGTGGACGAAAGAGGTCTGCATATTGACGGCCAGCAGCACGCCAAACCAGATCAGGTCGATACCCATTTTGTCGGCCACCGGCCCCAGCAGCGGCACGATGATGAAGGCCAGCTCGAAGAAGTCCAGGAAGAAGGCCAGGAAGAAAGTGATCAGGCTGACCACGACCAGAAAACCGAGCTCGCCGCCGGGAATGTGCAGCAGCAGCTGCTCGACCCAGAGGTCGCCATTGATGCCCCGAAAGCTGAGGCTGAACACCGTGGATCCGACCAGGATGAAGATCACGAAGCAGGTCAGGCGAGCCGTGCTTTCCATGGCCTGACGCAGCTGCGACGCGGAAAAACGCCGCCGCGACACCGCCATGATCAGGGCGCCAACCGCACCCATGGCGCCGCCTTCCGTGGGCGTGGCCACGCCGATGAAGATCGTGCCCAGCACCAGGAAGATCAGGGCCAGCGGCGGGATCATCACGAACACGACCTGCTCGGCCAGGGACGAGAGCCAATGCAGGCGCAGCAGACGGTTGCCCAAGGCCATGGCCAGCGCGCAAGCGCCCCAGATCAGCAGGATGAGGACGACCCGCTCATCCACCGGAATGTCGGTGTGCGAACGGAAGTAATAGGCGGAGCCCCAATACGCAGCCGCTGCGGCAATCACCGTCAGTACCAGCAGGGAACGCAGGCCGCGCCGGCCATGTGCATCGACCTCGCCCCGCGCTTCGGGCGGCAGCGCGGGGACCTGGCTGGGACGAAAGAACGCCACCAGAAAGACATAGACCATGTAGACGCCCGCCAGCGCGAGGCCCGGCAGCATGGCGCCCCGATACATGTCGCCGATGGAACGCCCCAACTGGTCGGCCAGCACGATGAGCACCAGGGACGGCGGAATGATCTGCGACAGGGTGCCGGAGGCGGCGATGACGCCGGAGGCCAGCCGGCGGTCGTAGCCGTACCGCAGCATGATCGGCAGCGATATCAGCCCCATCGAGATGACCGAGGCGGACACGACGCCGGTCGTGGCCGCCAGCAGCGCTCCCACAAAAATGACGGCAATCGCCAGGCCGCCGCGCAACGGCCCGAAGAGCCGCCCAATCGTGTCGAGCAGATCCTCGGCCATCCCCGATCGCTCGAGGATCAGACCCATGAAGGTGAAGAATGGCACGGCCAGCAGGCTGTCGTTGCTGACGATGCCGAAGATCCGCTGTGGCAACGCCTGAAACAGCAGCGGGCTCATCAGATTCAGATCGACGGCCACCAGGCCGTAGAGCACCCCGGTCGCCGCCAGGGAAAACGCCACTGGAAACCCCAGCAGCAGGAACACGATCAGGTTGAAGAACATGATCGGGGCGAGATTGCCGACGAGAAACTCCATGTTCAACGCCCCGGTTTGGATTCAATGGATTGGCCCGCCTGCCGCTGAGCCAGGATATCTTCGACGAGGGCTTCCTCGTCGCTCTTGCCGCTGGAGACCCGCATGGGATTCGCACACGCCCCCCGCAGAAAACCGATGCACTTGATCAGATGCGACACCCCCGCCAGGACCAGCAAGGCAAAGCCGACCGGAATCAGCAGCTTGGCCGGCCAGCGGATCAGGCCTTCGGTATTCGAGGACAGTTCGTGGGTGATGTACGATTCCCAGAAAAACGGGATCGACAGCCACAGAACCAGACAGGCGGCGGGGAACAAAAAGAACAGAAGACCGAAGATCTCGATGAAGATCTGCGTGCGCTCGGGCAGCTTTTGCGACAGTACGTCCACCCGGACGTGCTCGTTGCGCAGGAAGGTATAGCCGGCCGCCAGCAGGAAGATGGCGCCAAACAGATACCACTGCAGTTCCAGCCAGGCGTTGGAACTGAGGCTGAACACTTTGCGCATGACTGCATTGCCCGCGCTGATGATGGCGACGATCAGCACCAGCCAGGTCACCGCCCGCCCCACCAGGGTATTCAGGGCATCGATCCACCCTGAAAGCTTCAGAAGAATTTTCATTGCTCGTCCCAGAGACAGGAAACACCGGGACACGAGCCTGTCCCGACCGGTAACAAAACGCTCAATTTTATCCGATGATGCCGAGGTGGTGGCGCAAGGCCTCGGCGGGCGGGCGCAGCGGCAGATCGGGCACTCCCGGGTATTCGACATGGGCCAGATATAGGCCGTCGGGCATGAAGGTTGGCGCCGACAGCCGGCGGTCGCGCCGTGCGAGCAATTCCGCTGCCCAATCCGGTGGACGGCGCCCACGACCGATCATCAGCAGAGTCCCCATGAGATTGCGCACCATATGATGCAGAAAGGCGTTGGCGCGGAACTCGAAAATCAGAAAATTGCCCTGACGCACGATGTCCAGAACCTGCAGCGTGCGCACCGGGCTGGCCGCCTGGCACTCCGCGGAGCGGAACGCGCTGAAGTCGTGTTCTCCGACGAGCAGCGCCGCCGCATCCCGCATGGCCTGATCATCCAGGCGGTCGTGGACCCAGCCTACCCTTCGATATAGGATGGGCGATCGCACAGGTGCGCTGCGCAGTACGTAGAAATAGGTGCGCGCCCGGGCGTCGAACCGGGCATGGAAATCTGGCAGGACCGGTCGCGCCCACTGCACGGCCAAGCTGGAGGGCAACAGGGCGTTGAGCCCCCGCACCCAGGACTCGTCCCGCCGCACCGCGTCGGTGTCCAGATGCACGACCTGCTGCAGGGCATGAACGCCTGTATCGGTGCGCCCGGCGCAGATCGTCGCGACCGTCGGGCTGGCCAGAAACCGCGCCAACGCGGCTTCCAGCGCATCCTGCAGCGTGCGTCCGCCCGGCTGCGTCTGCCAGCCCAGCCAGCCAGCGCCGTCGTAACAGAGCCCCAATGCCATGCGTGCCACGTCAGGCCCTCAGGACGAAAGGACGCGCGGCGGCATCCGAAGATGACTGATTCCGGCTGGCATCCGCATCCGGGTCAGGATTTGGCTGATGGCTGGGCGGCGTCCTGCGCCGGCAGGTCCAGATCGATGTCCTGCAGCTTTTCACGCACCATCGCCTCGGTTACCCGCGGGGAATCCTCGGAGTCGTCGCGGGTGGTGTTGGCGCGGCGCAGCAGCCAGGCGATGATGAACACGATAACCGCCAGCAAGGCCGTCATCACGCCCAGAAGATGATCCTGGATCCAGGAAGCCCGATGTTCAGCGCGTTTCGACACCTGTTGTTCCAATGCGTCGGCATGCGCAGGCGCTTCGGGCGTCAGGGCCGATGCCAGATCCGGCGCGGTACGGCCGTTTGCCGCGGCCGCGCCGCCGGCAGCCTGACCGGCCGACGACGATGCTGTGGCATTCGCACCGGACGCCCCACCCGGGGCATGGGCGGACGCGGCCGCCGAAGCGGCCCCGGCACCTGCACCCTCGACCGAGGCGCCCGGCTTCGCGGCCGCCCCCTGGGCCCCGGCACCGGCCGCATCGGCGCCGGCCGACTGACCGGCAGCCAAAGCCCGAGCCTCGGCCGCCGTCTGGGCATTGGCCTGGGCAGCTGCTTCGTGGCTGGCCTCGGTGATGGCGCTGGCGATCTGATCGATCGAATCGCCGATCGCGTGGGCCCCCTTGACGGCGGCATGGCTTGCGGCCTCGCCTTGTGCCTGCAATGCCTTGTTCAGATTCTGGACGTTGTCCTGCAATTGTCCCACCCGTGCTTCGGTGTCCTTCAGGGCATGGCCCCGGGCAGTCCGCGTATCGGCGGTATCGGTCTTGCCGCCCTGGCTGAGCTGCAGGCGATCGCCCCTGGCCGTGTTGTCGGCAGCATGGTCGGGCGCGGATTTCCGGGAAACGGCACCTTTGGAGGTCTCGGCCTGGACGCGTGTGGCACCCGAGGCCAGCCGGCCGCGCAGGCGATCGAACGCCGCCGTCTGCATCACGAACTGACGCCGGGCCTCGGCGTCCGAGATCGAGAGCATGTCGGCCACGCCGGGAACGGCCAGCGAAGCCCCTGCGCGCACGAGGTTGATGTTCTGATGGATGAATGCCTGCGGATTGGCCCGCTGCAGCGCCATCATCAGTTGATAGACCGACACGCCGTCGACCGCGTGACGGCGGGCGATCGAGAACATGGTGTCTCCCGGCCGTACCGTGATGGAACCGGTCGGAATGCGCCGCGCGCTGGTGTGTGCCGCAGCCGCACCCAGCGCCGGGGCAGCCGGCCCGGTCCCGGAGGGAGAGGCCGCCGGGGGTTCGGCGCGCACCGGCCCGGGCACAACCAAAGAGACCTGGTAACGCTGTTCGCCAGTGGCGGTATGGACGTCGAGCAGCACATCGGCCAGCGTCCCGGAGAACGCCTGCGACGACTGGATGCGCAGCACGCGACGGGCACTCGCCTGGACGTCAGGACCCACCGTGATGCTCAGGCTGTCGAGCGCAACCGGGGGCGTGAGCCCCGCGCGCGCCCAGTCAGCCGCGGGTGCCGGCCGTGCCGACAGCGTGCGCAGATCGGCGGCGGTCAGGTCGGAAACCGGCACCAGGATCAGCAGCGGCGCGCCCAGCGCCGAAGCGAGGCGGGCGTGCCCGAAGGTCGCCGCCTGCGCGGACCCGGCCGCCAGGGCGGCCGCGACAATCAGACCGCCGATCAGACGGGTGCCGGAGCCCATCAGAGCTCACCCAGGGCGATGCGCAGCATCCGGCGCAGGGGTTCCGCCGCCCCCCACAGCAGTTGATCGCCGACGGTGAAGGCACTGAGATATTCCGGCCCCATGGACATCTTGCGCAGACGCCCAACCGGGATGTCCAGCGTGCCGGTCACGGCCACCGGCGTGAGCGCCCGCACGGAGGATTCCTTGTCGTTGGGCACGAAGCGGGCCCACTCGGTGCCGGTGCGCACGGCATCGTTGATCTCGTCCAGGGGAATGTCGCGGCGCAGCTTGATGGTCAGTGCCTGGCTATGACAGCGCATGGCGCCGATCCGCACGCACAGGCCGTCCACCGGGACCGGATCGGAACCGAAACTGGCGCCACGCCCCAGGATCTTGTTGGTTTCCGCCCCACCCTTCCATTCTTCGCGCGACATGCCGTCGCCCAGGTCCTTATCGATCCAGGGAATCAGGCTGCCGCCCAGCGGCACGCCGAAGTTTTCGCGCGGCAGCGCGGGATCCTGCTGCGCCTGCAGCACGCCGCGATCGATGTCCAGGATCGCCGAGGCCGGGTCGGCCAACTGGTCGCCCACGGCCTGGTTGAGGATGCCGAACTGGATGAGCAGTTCGCGCATGTGGCGCGCACCACCGCCGGAAGCGGCCTGATAGGTCATGGAGGTCATCCATTCGACCATGTCGGCCTTGAACAGGCCCGCCAGCCCCATCAGCATGCAACTGACCGTGCAGTTGCCGCCGATGTAGTCACGCACACCGCGCCGCATGGCGGCATCAATGACCGGACGATTGACCGGGTCGAGCACGATGATAGCGTCATCCTTCATGCGCAGCGTGCTGGCGGCATCGATCCACAGACCTGTCCAGCCTGCGGCGCGCAGCTTCGGATAGACGGCCGAGGTGTAGTCGCCCCCCTGGGCCGTCACGATGATGGGCAGTTTGCGCAGGGCTTCGATGTCGTGCGCGTCCTGCAGCGGACCCGCCCCCGTTGCCCAGGCCGGCGCGGCCCCACCGGCATTGCTGGTGGAAAAGAACACAGGCTCGAAGAACGCGAAATCATTTTCTTCCCGCATGCGCTGCATGAGCACCGAGCCCACCATGCCACGCCAACCAACCAAACCGACTGCCTGCGCCATAAATCCCTGCCTGAGACAAAAAAGTGAGAATTTCGAATGCTTTATTCTAATGCCTTCAGCACGGCATCGCCCATTCCAGACGTCGAGACACGCGTCATACCGGCCTCGTGGATGTCGGCTGTACGCAACCCCTGCGCCAATACGGTCTGCACGGCGGATTCGATACGATCGGCCGCGGCGCCCGCCTCCAGCGAATAACGCAGCATCATGGCCGCCGACAAAATAGTGGCCAGGGGGTTGGCCACGTTCTGTCCGGCGATGTCCGGTGCCGACCCATGGCTGGGTTCGTACAGGCCCTGACGGCTGGCGTTCAAAGAGGCCGATGGCAGCATGCCGATGGAACCGGTCAGCATGGCGGCCTCGTCCGACAGGATGTCCCCAAACAGGTTGCCGGTCACCACCACGTCGAAGGCCTTGGGTGCGCGCACCAGCTGCATGGCGGCATTGTCCACGTACATGTGGGACAGTTCGACCTGGGGATAGTCGTGCGCCACGTCGATCATGATGTCGCGCCAGAACTGGGAGGTTTCCAGGACGTTGGCCTTGTCCACGCTGCAGAGCTTGCCCTGGCGCTTGGCCGCCGCCTGGAACGCCACGTGGGCGATGCGCCGGACCTCGGTTTCGGCGTAATGCATGGTGTCATAGCCCTGGCGCTCGCCCGCGAAAGGGCCGTCATCCAGCGTTCGCACGCCACGCGGCTGACCGAAATAGATATCCCCGGTCAGCTCGCGCACGATCAGGATGTTCAGGCCCGCGACGACTTCCGGCTTCAAGGACGAGGCATTGGCCAGTTCCGGATACAGGATCGCCGGCCGCAGGTTGGCAAACAGCCCCAAGGCCTTGCGCAGGCCCAATACGGCCTGCTCCGGGCGCAGGGCGCGTTCCAGGTGATCGTATTTCCAGTCGCCCACCGCCCCGAACAGAATGGCGTCGGACTGAAGCGCCAGATCCAGCGTGCTTTGCGGCAGGGGATGACCCTGAGCGGCATAGGCCGCGCCGCCCACCGGGGCTTCGGTGAAGCTCAGGTCCAGGTCCAGCGCGCGCAACACGCGCACGGCCTGTTCCACGATTTCGGGGCCGATGCCGTCGCCCGGCAGCACTGCGATCTTTGCAGTCATCTTGGAAGGTTCCATTTAGAAGAACCTGCCTTCCGTGCGGCGGGGCCAACCCACCCGTCGGAAGCCAGGTCCGGAGGTTCAGAAAAAAATTGGGGTAGCCACCGGCACCCCGCTCGAGACGGGCACCGTCGGGTGCCTCGTCAGGAAAAATCCACCAGGCCGCCCTGCCATCAGCGAGTGCCGGGTGCCGCCTTGACCAGCCAGGGATGCCGCGCCAGACGGGCGGTTTCGAAGTCGCGGATCTGGTCGGCATGCAGCAGGGTCTGGCCGATCTCGTCCAGGCCTTTCAGCAGGGATTCCTTGCGGTAGGCATCGATCTCGAAGGACCAGGATGCACCGCCGGGCGCTGTCACCCGTTGCTGCGCCAGGTCGACGGTCAGTTGATAGCCGGGTGTGGAATCCACCGCCTGGAACAGCTGCGCAACGACAGCTTCAGGCAATACGATCGGCAGCAGGCCGTTCTTGAAGCTGTTGTTGAAGAAAATGTCGGCGTAGGACGGCGCGATCAGGACCCGGAACCCATACTGCTGCAAGGCCCAGGGCGCGTGTTCGCGGCTGGAGCCGCAGCCGAAATTCTCGCGGCACAGCAGGACGGAAGCCCCCTGATAGCGCGGCTGATTCAGCACGAAGTCCGGATTCAGCGGCCGAGCGCTGTTGTCCATACCCGGCTCGCCATGGTCCAGATAGCGCAGTTCGTCAAACAGGTTGGGACCGAAGCCCGTGCGCTTGATCGACTTCAGGAACTGTTTCGGGATGATGAGATCGGTATCGACATTGTCGCGATCCAGCGGGGCCACCAGCCCCTGATGCGTGGTGAAGGCTTGCATGATGGAATCCTATTGGAAAGTGCGCACGTCGACGAAATGGCCGGCGACCGCCGCCGCCGCCGCCATGGCGGGGCTGACCAGATGGGTACGGCCGCCCTGCCCCTGACGCCCCTCGAAGTTGCGGTTCGAGGTCGAGGCGCAGCGCTCGCCCGGCTCCAGCCGGTCGGCATTCATGGCCAGGCACATGGAACAGCCCGGCTCGCGCCATTCGAAGCCGGCATCCAGGAAAATGCGATCCAGGCCTTCCTGTTCGGCCTGCGCCTTCACCAGCCCCGAACCCGGCACGACCATCGCCAGGCGGACATTGGCCGCCACGCGCCGGCCTTTGGCCACTGCGGCTGCCGCGCGCAGGTCCTCGATGCGGGCGTTGGTGCACGAGCCGATGAAGACCTTGTCGATGGCGATGTCGGTCATGGCGGTGCCCGGCTTCAGATCCATGTACTGCAAGGCGCGTTCCATGCCCTTGCGGCGCACGACGTCGGATTCCGCCGCCGGATCGGGTACCTGATTGCCCACGGCCGTCACCATTTCGGGCGACGTGCCCCAGCTGACCTGCGGCTGGATCCTGCTCGCGTCGATCTCGACGACCCGGTCGAACACCGCGCCCGGGTCCGAGTGCAAGGTCCTCCAGTCCGCGACCGCCTGATCCCACAGCGCGCCTTCGGGCGCATAGGGCCGGCCTTTGAAGTAGTCGATGGTCGTCTGATCCACAGCCACCATGCCGGATCGCGCGCCGGCCTCGATCGCCATGTTGCACATGGTCATGCGGCCTTCCATGGACAGCGCCCGCACGGCGTCACCGCCGAATTCGATCGCGTAGCCGGTGCCGCCCGCCGTGCCGATATGGCCGATCACGTACAGGATCAGGTCCTTGGCGGTACAGCCGAAGGGCAGTTCGCCGTCGACGCGCACCAGCATGTTGCGGCTTTTCTTCATCAGCAGGGTCTGGGTCGCCAGCACGTGCTCGACTTCGGACGTGCCGATGCCGAACGCCAGGGCGCCCATGGCGCCGTGGGTGCTGGTGTGCGAATCCCCGCAGACCACCGTCATGCCCGGCAATGTGGCGCCCTGTTCCGGCCCGATAATGTGCACGATCCCCTGGCGGCGGTCGTTCATGCGGAATTCGGTGATGCCCCAGGTTTCGCAGTTCTTGTCCAGGGTATCGACCTGCAGACGCGACACCGGATCCTGGATCCCCTGCGAACGGTCGGTTGTGGGGACATTGTGATCGGCGACCGCCAGATTGGCGGCGATGCGCCAGGGCTTGCGACCGGCGAGTTCCAGTCCTTCGAAGGCCTGCGGGCTGGTGACTTCATGGACAAGATGACGGTCGATATACAGCAGACAGGTGCCGTCGGGGCCCTGGTGCACCACATGGGCATCCCAGAGTTTGTCATACAGGGTTTGGGGCATGGTCGTGGCCTCGAAAGTGATTCGAAACCATTATGCCAGTGTGGCGTTCACGGACAAGACCAGCAGTTATCCTAGTATTAGAGGTAACTGGTACCCGTTTGAAGGCCGTCAATGCTTCTGCTGATACAGGGGCAGCACCCTGGCCGACGCCTGTTCCAGATCCTGGATCCGGCTGGCCGATGACGGGTGCGTGGACAGGATCTCCGGCTGCCCGCCGCCGCCCGCCTGTGCCATCTTCTGCCACAGGGTGATCGCGGCGCGCGGGTCGTATCCCGCCCGTGCCGCCAGTTCCACCCCCATGCGGTCGGCCTCGGTTTCATTGGAACGGCTGTTGGGCAGGGTGAACATGACCTCAGACAGGTTCGATCCCAGGTCCGCCACCGCCTGACTGCCTGTGATGGCTGCCAGAATCGAGATGCCGACACTCGCCCCCATCTGACGGGAAACCTGTTCGCGGGCATGTTCGCGCAGGGCGTGGGAGATCTCGTGCCCCATCACGGCGGCCAGTTCCGCATCGGTGGGCTTGATCTTGTCCAGCAGACCTGTGTAAACCGCGATCTTGCCCCCAGGCATGCACCAGGCGTTGACCTCGTCGGACTTCAGGACATGGATTTCCCAGGCCCATTGCCGTGCATCGGGACGAAAGACACCGACTTGCCCGATCAACCGCCGGGCGATGGTCTGTACCCGCTGTGTCTGCGCGGCCGAGGGATCCAGCGCATTCTGTGCCCGCGCCTGCGTCAGAATCTGTCGATACTGCTTGGCCGCTTCCTGGTCCAGTTCGGCCTCGGATACCAGGCCGGACATGTATTGGGTGCGATCCACACCCACCAGCCCCGACTGGGTGGTCTGCACTGGGGCGCAGGCAGTCAGCAGGATCGCAACCCCCGCCCCCACCATCCAGCGCGCAGTAGCGTGCAACCTGGTGAAGGCACGGCGGTTTTGTCCGGATGCGTCCCGATGCGCGAGACTGGCTTTCGAGTACAGAGTCATGGATGGGGACTCCCGCGAAATGAATCAGGGATCAGCCGCACTGGCCCCGATGGCGCAGCGCATGATCCATCAGCACGATGGCCAGCAGCGCCTCGGCGATCGGCGTGGCCCGGATCGCGACACACGGATCATGACGGCCCAGCGTCTGGACCATGACCGGCTCGTTGGCGCGGTTCACGGAACGGCGTTCGACGCGGATACTGGAGGTCGGTTTGATCGCCAGGGACACGCGTAGCGGCTGCCCGGAGGAAATCCCCCCCAGCACGCCGCCTGCATGGTTGGCCAGAAAGCCATCCGGGCTCAGTTCGTCGCCATGTTCCGAGCCGCGCATGGCGATGCAATCGAAACCGGAGCCGATGGACACGCCCTTGACGGCGTTCAGGCCCATCATGGCGTGCGCGATGTCGGCATCCAGCCGGTCGTAGATCGGTTCGCCCCACCCGGCGGGCAGGCCTTCGGCCTGGACCTCGATGCGTGCGCCGATCGAATCGCCATCATGGCGTAGCTGATCCATGAAGGCTTCCAGCTGCGGCACGATGTCGGCGCTGGGTGCGTAGAACGGGTTCTCGCCGACGTGATCCCAGGATTCGAAGGGAATCGGAATCGGGCCCAGCTGGCTCATGTAGCCACGAATGTTCACCCCATATTCCCGCATCAGCCATTTGCGCGCCACCGCGCCCGCCGCCACCGTGGGCGCGGTCAGGCGTGCGGAGGAACGCCCACCGCCGCGCGGATCGCGCACCCCGTATTTTTTCCAGTAGGTGTAGTCCGCATGCCCCGGGCGGAAGGTGTCGGCGATATTGCTGTAGTCTCTGCTGCGCGCATCGGTGTTACGGATCAGCAGTCCGATCGGCGTGCCGGTCGTCTGGCCCTCGAAGACGCCCGACAGAATTTCCACCGTGTCCGGCTCGCGGCGCTGGGTGACGTGACGGGAAGTCCCCGGACGGCGCCGGTCGAGTTCGACCTGGATGTCGGCCTCGGACAGGGGCAGACCCGGCGGGCAGCCATCGATCACGGCGCCGATGGCTGGCCCATGCGATTCACCAAAGTTGGTGACACGAAACGAGGTACCCAGAGTATTGCCAGACATGGTCGGTTGCGGTGGGGAAAATCGGGATGAGGAGGTTTTTATTATGGCATGCCCGCACGCGGATTTCCCGACCAGCCCGGTTGCGGAATAACCCCCGCTCCCTCTGTACCTGGATTCCCGCAGTCAGGTTTGAGGCGGATCAGGACGAACAACTGACGGCAACCGCAGGAATATCCGCAGCAGGCCCTCGGGCATAGGACTCGCGGCCGGGGCGCTCGGTGTACGGATCACGCAGCAGGTCGAACAGGCGATCGATTTCCGATGGATCCCCCTGCTGCGCGGCCTGGATGGCCTGCTGCGCCAGATGATTGCGCAGGACATACAGCGGATTGGCGGCGTTCATCGCCGCCCGCCGCCCGGTCGCGGGCGGGCCGGACAGGACAAGCCGCGACTGATAGCGGGTCAGCCAGGCCTGGGCGGCGCTGGGGTCGGCAAACAAGTCCAGCCAAGAGGCCGGATCGGACTCGACGTCGGCCAGCCGGCGAAACGCCAGGGTGAAATCCGCCCGCTGGGCATGCAGCAAGGCCCACCAGTCGTCGCCCAGCTGCGCGTCCTCGGGGTGCCAGTCCGACAGGCCGAACTTGCGCGCCAGGCCCGCATGGTAGGCGCGCAGAAACTCCGTTTCGAACGGTGCCAGGCAGGATTCCAGATCCGATGCGGTGCAGCCCAGCACCAGCAGGCTGCCGGCCAGCCGGTACAGATTCCAGCGTGCGACGGCCGGCTGCGCATTCCAGGCATAGCGCCCCTGGGTATCGCTATGGTTGCAGACATGGTCGGCCTGAAACGCATCCATGAAACCATAGGGACCGTAATCCAGCGTCAGTCCCAGGATGGACATGTTGTCCGTGTTCATGACGCCATGGCAGAACCCGACCAACTGCCATTGGGCGATCAGCCGCGCCGTGCGACGCGTGACTTCCGTCAGCAACTGGCACGCGGTCGCCGGCAGATCGGAATCGGTCATGGGGCCGACGCGGCAGTCGGGGAACCAATGCGTGACCACGTAGTTCAACAGTGCCGACTGCTCCGCCGCCGTATGTCCCCAGTGCTCGAAATGGCCGAAGCGCACAAACGACGGCGACAGTCGGGTCACGACCGCCGCGGTTTCCGGCGTTTCGCGCATGACGGGATCGCGGGAAGCCACCAACGCCAGCGCGCGGGTCGTGGGAATGCCCAGGCCCGCCATCGCTTCGCTGGCCAGGTATTCACGCACGCTGGATCGCAGCACGGCCCAGCCGTCGCCCATCCGGGAATACGGCGTGCGGCCCGAACCCTTGAGCTGGACTTCCCAGGTACCTTCGGGCCCGCCGACATCCCCCAGCAGGTGCGCCCGCCCGTCGCCCAGCTGCCCGGCCCAGACGCCGAACTGATGGCCGCTGTAGACGGTGGCGAGCGGCTCGATGCCGTTCAGTCTACCCTGACCCGAGCACAGATCAAGAAAATCCGGGCTGGACAGATCTTGTGTACCTAGTCCGATGAGGGCGGCTGCGGCCGGATTGGCGTGCAGCAGCCGCGGCTCGGTCAGCCGGCGCGGCGCGACCCGGGTGTAAAACGATGTGGGCAGGCTGGCAAAGGAGCAGCCGACCGGCCGGTTGGAAAACAGCGCCATGATGATCCCCGCGCCTTACGCCCGGTTCCGCCGGGCGGCCCGCTTGGCCGGCCTGACGTACAGGATCGCCGCCAGATACAGGCCCGTCGACAGGACGATCTCGACGCCCGCCAGCATCACGGAAAGCGGCGACGCATCCGACCAGGCACGCACGATGCCCTCCATCAGATACAGCAGACTGAGCATGGCCACCCACTGCAGCGTGTAGAGCCGTGCCTGCAACACCCCGCGCACGGCAAACAACAAGGGCACGGCCTTCAGGGCCATCAGGGTGCCACCCGGACGCAGCGGTGCCCACCACAGTTCCCAGCCCACGCACAGGACGATCAGGCCGAGCAGACAGGCACAGGCCAGACGATGCAGGCCTGGATTGAGTTTCGTTTCCATGCTGCTATTATGGCTCGAAACCCGGTACCCGCCTCATGACGACCCCGCCGCCCACTGTTGCATCCGCCGCTGAACGCCGCGCCCGCGCGCTGGACATCCTGCGCTTCACGCTGGATTTCGCGAGCCACCGCAAGCTGACCCGGGTCGCTTCCAGCCTGACCTTTACGACCGTCCTGGCCATCGTGCCGCTGCTGGCCGTGGTGCTGGCGCTGTTCACCGCCTTTCCCCTGTTCGCCCAGTTTCACCAGGCGCTCGAAACGTTTCTGGGCGAAAGCCTGCTGCCGCCCTCGGTGTCGGACACCATCATGCGCTACCTGAACCAGTTCGCCGCGCAGGCATCGGGGCTGACGGCAGTGGGTGGTGCCTTTCTGGTGGTGACCTCGATCCTGCTTATCATGACGATCGATGAGGCCTTCAACGAGATCTGGAACGTCGCACGCCAGCGTCCCATGCGTCAGCGCCTGCTGGTGTACTGGGCGATCATTTCCCTGGGCCCCATCCTGATGGGTGCGAGCCTCTGGGCGACGACCGTGCTCGCGCGCGAGTCCCTGGGGTACATCCAGCATTTACCCGAGGGACTTGGCCTGCTGCTGGAGCTCGTGCCCTTCCTGATGTCCGTCCTGGGCTTCACCGCGCTGTTCGTCTTCGTGCCGAACTGCCGGGTTCTGTGGCGTGACGCGCTGGCGGGCGGCCTGGGAACCGCGGCCATCCTGGCACTGATGAAGGCCGCCTTCACCTGGTATCTGACGCAGTTTCCCTCCTATACCGTGATCTACGGGGCCTTCGCCATCCTGCCGATCTTTCTGTTGTGGATCTACCTGTCGTGGCTGGTCGTGCTGCTGGGTGCGACCGTGGCATCCCTGCTGCCTGCCTTGCGCCTGCACCGCTGGGCCCTGCGGCGGCACCCAGGCGCGCAATTGATCGATGCCATCGGTATCGTGCACGCGCTGTGGCAGGCGCGCGACACGCTACCGCCAGGACGCAGCCCGGGGTTCCTGGAAAAACACCTGCGCGTCCATCCGGATACGCTGCACGACATTCTGGGCGCACTGCGCGAGCTGGGCTACGTGGTGCCCACCTCCGACAGCGAACACTGGGTCCTGGCCTGCGACCCACTGCAAGCGGGACTAGGGCCGCTGACCGACCGCCTGCTGATCGATCGCGCCCAGCCTGGGCTGCCACCCGAGATCGCCCGCGCAATAGCCGATACACTGCTGGGTGCCCCACCCACGCTGGAGGCGCTTTTCAGCGCCACCGCTACCGGAAACCAGGGTGATGATGCACAATACGGGGAAACAGTCGCATCAGGGCCCAGAGGAAACCATCATGCTGAAAGTCAATGAAATCCTGCGTGTGAAGGGGCACACTCTCTACACCGGAAGCCCCGATATGCCGGTGCGCGAGGCCATCACCACCATGAGCCAGCTCGACATCGGTTCATTGGTCATCATGGAACACGGCCAGTTGGTTGGCATGCTGACATTCCGTGAAATCATCAACCACCTGAACGCCCACGACAGCCAAGCGGGCGACTACACCGTGCGCAGCATCATGGACGACGCGCCAGTCAGCGTCACGCCCAACACCGACGCCGACGAAGTCCAGCGCCTGATGCTCGACAAGCACGCACGCTACATCCCCGTCATGGACGGCCCGACGCTGATGGGCGTGATTTCCTTCTACGACATGGCGCGGGCGATCGTCGATGCGCAGCAATTCGAAAACGATATGCTGAAGGCCTACATCCGCGACTGGCCGTCCGAAGACCCCAAATCGTCGGCCCGGAAAGCCTGACGCGCCCCTTCCGGAATCGCCCCCCCGGGGGGGCGCAGCATCACCGGGCTGCCCCTGGCAGCCCCCGGTCAGACCTGAGGCGCCAGGGTTTCCCAGGCGCGGCGCAGCACCTGCGGGCCTTCGGCGCGCAGGGCATTCGGGTCGGACAGCAGGCGCCGCCATTGACGCGCCCCCGGGCGGCCCGTGTGCCAGCCCAGCACGCCCCGCATCAGGATATGCAGCGGCACGCCCCGGGCATGCTGCCTGGTCACGTAGCCCAGGAATTTTTCCAGGATGTCTTCGGTCGCTGGCTGCGCATCAGGCGCCTGACCGGGCGTCATCCGCCGATCGAGCTCGGCGAGGATGTCCGGATGATGCCAGGCGGCACGGCCAAGCATCACCCCGTCCAGGCGCTGCATCCAATCCAGGCAGGCGTCGACGTCCGCCAGCCCGCCATTGAGCACGATCCGCGCATCCGGAAAATCCTGCTTCAGGCGCAGCGCCTCGGCATGACGCAGCGGCGGCTTTTCGCGGTTGTCCTTGGGGGACAGGCCTTTCAGGACGGCGTTGCGGGCATGTACGATGAATACCCGGCAGCCGGCGTCATACAGCGTCCCCACAAAGTCGCGCACGAACCCATAGGACTCGTCGTAATCCAGCCCCAACCTGTGCTTGACCGTCACCGGCACCGAAACCGCATCCTGCATGGCGCGCACGCAGTCGGCCACCAGTCTTGGCTCGGCCATCAGACAGGCGCCGAAGGCGCCACGCTGGACGCGCTCGGACGGGCAGCCGCAGTTCAGGTTGATTTCGTCGTAACCCCAATCGGCCCCCAGCCGGGCGCTGCGCGCCAGGGCGTCGGGCTCGCTGCCGCCCAGCTGCAGGGCGACCGGATGTTCGGCGGGGTCGAAATCCAGATGCCGCGCCACATCACCGTGCGTGAGAGCACCCGTCGTGATCATCTCGGTGTACAGCCGGGCCCGGGGCGCCAGCAGACGATGGAAGTACCGGCAGTGCCGGTCGGTCACATCGATCATGGGGGCCACACACAGGCGCCACGGGGAGTCATCCGGGCGGTACTCGCAATCCATCATTGTCAATCAATTATCCAGAAAGAAGTTTTATTTTACTTTCGACTAAAATGCCGCGTTGACCGTCTCCCCTTGCGGCCTTCCGCAGCCGACAGTATTTTCCATGGCCGTATTCACTTCCGTCTCCGAAGACGACGCACGCTCTCTGCTCCTGCGCTACGAACTGGGCGAACTGGTTGCCCTGCGTGGCATCACGGCGGGCATCGAGAACACCAATTATTTTCTGGACACCACGCAGGGGGCCTACGTGCTGACCCTGTTCGAGATGCTGACCGCCGTACAGCTGCCGTTCTATATCGAGCTGATGCACCATCTGGCCTCGCGCGGGGTCCCCGTGCCCGAACCCCAGACGCTGCGCGACGGCACCCGCCTGACCACCCTGCGTGACAAGCCCGCGGCCATCGTCACGCGACTCAATGGCGGCTATGAACCGGAACCCGGGCCTGCGCATTGCGCCCTGGCGGGACGCACGCTGGCGCGGGCCCATCTGGCCGCGCAGGACTTCGCCATCCACCAGCCCAACCTGCGCGGCCTGCCCTGGTGGCGGGAAACCGCCCCCAAAGTATTGCCCTTTCTGACCCCGGATCAGGCCGGACTGCTGACCCGCGCACTGGACGAACAGACGCGCATTGCCGCCGAGGGCATGATTGCGGAACTGCCGTACGGCCCCGCCCACTGCGACCTGTTTCGTGACAACGTGCTGTTCGATGGCACGTTCGAATCACCCCACATGGGGGGATTCATCGATTTCTACTTTGCCGGCTGCGACACCTGGCTGTTCGACGTGGCTGTCAGCGTCAACGACTGGTGCATCCATCGATCATCCGGCGCCTTCGTGCGCCGGCGCCTGGAAGCCTGGCTGCAGGCCTACCATGACGTGCGACCCTTTACGGCCAAAGAGCGCGCCGCCTGGCCCGCCATGCTGCGCGCCGCAGCCCTGCGCTTCTGGATTTCCCGGCTATTCGATTTTTATCTGCCCCGCCCGGCCCAGACGCTCAAGCCCCACGATCCGCGCCACTTCGAACGCATCCTGCGGCTGCGCGAGACGCAACCCGCCCCCCTTCTTCCCCTAGGGTGAACAGGCCCCGACCCACGCATGAACCCGATTTCCCTGCAAGCCGCCATTCTGCCGCCCAGCGCCGGCTGGGCCTGGATCGTCCAGGGCTACGCAATTTTCCGGCGCCAGCCGCTGGCCCTGATCTTCTGGAGCGTAGCCACCAGTTTCGTCATCAACCTGGGCTCGGCCATCCCCGTGCTGGGGCAGATCGTGCTGGTTGCCCTGACGCCGCTGCTGACCTTTCTGACTTTGTGCGCTTGCCGCCACCTGAGCCTGGGAGAACGCATGCTGCCGGGCATGTGGCTAAGGCCCCTGCAAACCACGGGCGTCACCCCCGCCCTGCTGCGTCTGGGCCTGGCCTATCTGGGCTGCACCATGCTGGCCGCGTTCGCTGCCGTGCTGCCCTTTCTATCGCAGCTGGTGGCCGCCATCGGCACGCAGCCGCAGCCCGACTATAAGGCCCTGGCCGCGGCCATGACCGGTCCACTGGTGGTCTTTGGCCTCTTTTACGTTGTGCTCTCGGCCCTGTTCTGGCATGCCCCGGCACTGATGGGCTGGCACCGTTTACCGCTGCGCAGGGCGTTGTTCTATTCCATGGTGGCCTGCTGGCGCAACAAATGGGCCATCATCCTGTACGCGGGGACCTGGGCCGCCCTGTTCTTCGGTCTGCACGGTCTGCTGGACGGCCTGATGGACGCCGGCGTATCCACCACCTTGCTGGCCTGGGTTTCGCTACTGCTGGACATTCTGGTCACCGCACTGCTGTACTGCAGCTTTTACCCGATCTACGCGTCCATCTTCCAGAGCCGCCAGGCGGCCCAGACCCGCGCCTCCCAGCCGGAAGACCCGCAGTAGTCCGAGGGCAGTTCCAGGACCGCTCGCGCCGTCCCGCACCCAGCAAGACGATTGGGCGCAAGCCCGCGGACCCCATGCAGAATCCGGCCTCCGGCGCCTAGAAACACCAGATCCACCGGCAAGCGCAGGCCCAGGGTATGGATGGCGCGGCACCCCGGAAACAGCAGTCCCCAGGGCTCATCACCCCAGGCACACCAGGCGTGCAAACCCAGAAATCGCTGCCGGAAGGTCTGCGCGCAACGAATGCGCAGGACATGGGGCGTACGCCCCCAGCACACCGTATCCGTCGGTCCGCCCCAGTGCAAGACCATGATGCCCCCGTCAAAAGCCCGCATCCATGATCTTCACGACCACGGGAAAGCCGATCACCAGAAAGGTACAGGGAAAAATGCACAGCACCATCGGAAACAGCATCTTGACCGGTGCCTGAAGCGCCAGTGTCTCGGCACGCAGGAACCGGTCACTGCGCTGCCGTTCCGCCTGCGCGCGCAGCAGCGGCCCCAAGGTCATACCCAGGCGGTCGGCCTGCGCCAATGTCAACACCAGGCTGCTGACTCCGGGCAGATCCACCCAACCGGCCCACTGCGCGAGCCAACCCGACCGATCGACCCCGGTGCGCTCCAGCGCGGCGGCTTCGCGCAGGCTCTCGCGCAGAGGGCCCGGCGGTGCATGCGATGCCACCTGGCGCAAGGCGGACGACAGGCTCAGCCCCGCCTCCACGCACAGGGTCATCAGATCCAGCATGAACGGCAGCTCGCGCATCATCCGCTGACGCCGCGCCGCCGCCCTCCGGCGCAGAATCTGATCCGGCCAGACGAAACCCAGTCCAGCCCCCGCCAGCATCGCCAGCACGACGAACCGGATTGCCAGGCCCGACATCACGGCACCACCACCAGCCAGGACGACACCGGCACCGGCTGCCAGCACGCGGGCGGCCAGCCAGCGTTCCGCAGTCCACTGCGCGGCCAACCCGGCGCGCGGCGCCCACTGCAGCAGATGGCTGCGCATCGACCAGGTGACAAACGGCAGGCACCAGGGTGCCAGGGCCAGCACCCAAGGCCACCAGAATGCCATCGGCGGCGACCGGCGATCCGGCGCAAGGCTGGCCCAGGGGGAGCCAAGGATCCAGAAGGCCAGGCAGGCTGCTACGGCGGCAAGACAGGAACCCGTCCAGAACCAGAACATGGCCGCCTCTCTCAGACTTCGATCGCCGCCACACGGCGGATCCAGACGATACCGAACCCTTCCAGCAGCAGGATCCCCGCCAGCACCAGCCAGCCATACCAGGTCCGCCACAACAAAGCCATGGCCTCGGGTTCCAGGCGACTGAGCACCACCATGAGCAGGATGGGCAATCCCGCCATGATGTGGCTTTGCATGCGCCCCTGGGCGGTCAGGGCGCGCACCCGGCCCAGCCAATGGTGGCGGGCCCGCAAGGTCTGTGCAATGCTCTCGAGCGTGTTGGCCAGGCTGCCACCGGCCTGGGCGGCGATGCCCAGCGCCGAGACGACCAGCCCGCAGGATTCGGTCGGCATGCGCTGGCGCAGCTGCGCCAGCGCATCCTGGAATCCCATGCCCAGCCGCTGCTCGCGCAGCATCAGGGCGAATTCCTGGGACAACGGCGGGCGCGACTGCGCCACGATATGCCGCAGGGCAGGCTGCAGGCCCGCACCAGCCCGCAAGGCGCCGGCCAGCGCCTGCAGCAGATCCGGCAATTGCGCATCGAACTGACGCTCACGGCGCTCACGCATCCGCCGCAACACCAGCGGCGGTGCCGCCAGCACCCCCAGGAGCACCGGCAGCACACCCCACCAACGCCCGACGACCCAGGCGGCCACCAGCAGCAGCCCGCATCCCAGCGCCAGCAGCGCGGGCCGCAACTGGGCCATATCCAGAAACAGGAACGAGGCATCCAGCGTGCGTTGGGTCTCATCCTGAAGACGGTCTTCATAACGCGCCCAGAGCCGCATCCCCCGATTCAGCAGCACCCAGGCACCCAATCCCGCACACAGGCCGATCAGCAGGATCAGGATGAACATCAGCATGATGCCGGGTCCTGCGCGGGATCCGCCGCCAGCGCCGATCGCCCCTGACGGACGGTTCGCCGGGAGAACAGCTGGATATCCAGCGCGGCCGGCCCGACAAAACCATCCGGCAACAGGCCGCAGCCGCTGAACACGGCCGGCGGCCCAGCCTGCCCGATGAAGAGATCCTGCAGCTGGATGCGACCGTTTTCGATACCGGTCACCTGGACGATGGCGCTGACCAGACGCCGGCCATCGGCAGCCCGCACGAGCTGGACGATCACATCGATGCTCGCGGCGACATGTTCCCGCACGGCCACCAGGGGCAAGTCCATGCCGGCCATCAGAATCATGGTTTCCAGCCGGCCCAGGGCATCCCGGGGACTGTTGGCATGCAGCGTGGTCAGGGAGCCCTCGTGCCCGGTGTTCATGGCCGCCAGCATGTCAAAGGCCTCGCCGCCTCGGCATTCCCCAACGACGATCCGGTCGGGACGCATCCGCAAGGCATTACGCACCAGATCGCGGATCTCCACGCGACCGCGCCCTTCGATGTTGGGTGGGCGGGCTTCCAGGCTGACCAGGTGGCCATGGTTCAGCCGCAATTCCGCCGCGTCTTCGATGGTGATGATGCGTTCACTGGCGGGGATGGCATTCGACAGGATGTTAAGCAGGCTGGTCTTGCCCGATCCGGTCCCGCCGGAGACGATCAGATTCTTCCGATGCCGCACGCAGTGCGTCAGGAATTCGGCCATGGGCTCGTCCAGCGCGCCGACGCCCAGCAGATCGGGCATGCCCAGCCGGCGAACGGGAAACTTGCGGATGGTCAGGCTTGCGCCTCGCAAGGCGATCGGCGCAATGACAGCATTGACCCGCGAACCATCCCGCAGCCGCGCATCCACCATCGGCGCGCTATCGTCGATCCGCCGTCCCAGCGGGGCGACGATCCGGTCGATGATGCCCAGCACCGCCTGCTCGCTGCTGAAGCTGGCGGCATCCCGGGTCAGGCGCCCTGCCCGTTCGACAAAGATCTCGTCATGGCGGTTGACCATGATTTCCGTAACCCCCGGATCGGCCAGCAACGGCTCGAGCGGCCCCAGTCCGACGGCCTCGTCCACCAGTTCCCGTACCAGGCTTTCCCGGTCGATGTCGGACGGCAGGCCAGGATCCGCCGCGATCAGCTCGCGCAATACGCGGCTGGCCTCGGCCCGCAAGGCGGCATCGCTCATCCCGCCGATGTCGCGCCGCCGCAACTGCAAGGCGGCGATCAGGCCCTCATGTAGACGGCGTCGGTGAGCGAGCAATGCCGGACTCGGCGAAGCCAGGCAGACCTCCCGCAGCTGTAAGGCGGGCGCCTGCTGCCTCGATGCATCGCCAACCGCGTCATCGTCGGAAAATGCGGGTTGCGTGGTATCCGGAACCGGAGACGGCTGCAGCCCATCGGGACGGCTATCGGGCGATGAAGGCCGGCGTACGTGGATCAGGCAAGGACCGATGACCAGATCATCGCCTGGACCCAGCGGGCCATAGGAGGCGACCCGAACGCCATTGACCGTCGATCCGAAGATCGACCCGCCATCCTCGAGCCAGAGGTCGCCGTCGCGCACCAGCAGGCGGGCGTGGCGCCGCGCCACGCGCCACGTCTTCAGCACCAGTCCGCAGTCCGGATCGCGGCCGATCAGCAGCGGCAGGGTATGCGATTCACAGACACACCGGCCATCCTCGAAAGTCAGCTCAAGCTCAACATCACTCATGGGTTGCCTCCAGTGTTCAATGGGCGCCCTGCCATTGGGAGCCGGGTCCGATGACGCGGGGATCCCAGCCCGGTGCCGGCGCGTCCGGCGAGTGCCGCGGCTGGTTCCGGATGGGATTGATGAGGGCGGGAGGCGAGGGAAATGCCTGCCTCAGCACAGCCGCCGCACGCCCGATCCGGGTGCGGACATCCGGGTGATCGGCTGTCACCAGCTGCGGCGTGACCAGAATGGCCAGTTCGGTCTCATTGCGCTGGAAGCGGCTGGAACGGAACAACGCGCCCAGGATGGGCAGCGAGCCCAGGCCAGGCACCCGGTCGATGTTGTCGGCCGTGTCCCGCGACAGGAAACCGGCCAGCACCAGCGTCTGGCCGGAGCGGACATTGAATTCAGTCGCCGTGCGACGGGTCTTGAGAGAAGGGCCACCCGGAACCGACAGAGCCGTGTCCACTGAACTGACCTCGACTTCGATGCGCGAACGCACGGCGCCGTTGCGCTCGACCGAAGGCGTGATCCGCAATGACACCCCGTAAGGTTTGAACACGGTCTGCGTATTGCCGTTGCGATCCACCGTGCTGTAGGGGACCTCGCCACCGGCAAGGAATTCCGCAGTGGCCCCGCTTCGAGCCAGCAGTTGCGGCTGCGCCAATACCACGGCGCGCCCTTCCTGGGCCAGCAGGTTGATCTGCGCCGACAGCAGCGCATTGATACCGAAGTAGCCTGCTGCCGGCGCAGCCGGGAACACCAGGGGCAGCACAGTCTCGCCGGGGCGGTCCGCGAAGCGGCGTGATCCGCCGTCCCAGCCCAGGCCGGCATTGAGGCCCCCGGCACTTTGGGGATTCCAGCGCAAGCCGAGTTCCCGCAACAGCGTCTTGGGCACCTCGACCACCTGCACATCCAGCAGCACCATCTGGTCCCAACCCACCGTCCCGGTGAAATCCAGCAATTGCGGATAGCGCCGCCCCAATTCGGCCAGGCGCTGCCGGTCCCCGTCCGACAGGTCATCGCCTTCGATCAAGAGCTTGTCGCCCAGCGCCGTGATGCGCGCGCCCGGTATCCGTTCCAGAACCGCACGCAGTTCGTCCTGAAGCTGCCGGGCGCCTTCAGGCGCGACCTCGACCGAATAGCGATGGATCCGGCCATCCGCAGTCCAGGCATGCAGAGTGCTGAAACCCGGCTTGCGGGCGAAGACGATGACTTCTCGATCGTCCGTGCTGACCGCGTTGACGATCTTGCCGTCGCCTACCGCCACCCGGGCAACCCCGGGTATGCCAAGGACCCGGACTTCACCGACCTGCAGTGAAATCAGCGTATCGGCATCTTTGTCCGCGCCCTTACCCGCGGCTTCAACCCCGGACGGTACCAGCAACAGACCTACCACCAGCCCCGTCAGAACGAGGCGGCCCAGCCGCGTGGGCAGCCGCCGGGAAACACGGCGCCGACCCATATCATCACGGCGATAGAGACGGATCATGGGGAAGGCTCCTGTGCGGGAAATGAAGAATCCGGATCGGGCGGCAGCGACCCCCGGATGCCATCGGTGTCATCCGCCGCCCCTTGCGCTTCGCGGGCGAACCAGACGGAATCCTGATCTTCGGATCCGGACGTCATGCCCATGCGCCGCCAGGCGCTGCTCAGCGCCTGGCCTGCCGGCATGTCAAACCACCCTAGACCCGGCCGGGCACGCAAGCCCCCCGGCAGAGCCCAGGCTGGCAACCCGTGCGCGGTCGACGTGCCATACAGAATGACGGCCTTGCGGACAGGAGCCGCCGGTGCCGCGCCCACACCCAGCAAGGCAGCCAGATCCCCGCGAGCCGCCCGGCGGTCCGCCTGGGCATCCTCGGGATGGCGCAGGATGGCGGTCAGGGTGCCCGCCTGACGGGCCGCCACCAGCTTCACAACATCGTCGGGCGCGGCATCCAGCGTGACGGTCGAATAGGACTGATCCTCGCCCCCGGACTCTCCGGGCCGGGTTTCCCTCCCGGTGGCGAGCACCAGAACACCCTGCAGCAACGGGGCCGTCAGGCGCTTGCGTTGATGATCAAACGACACGTACAGGTCGATCAGATCCCCCGGCTGCAGGAGCCCGGACAAGGAATTGACCTGATCGACCGGCAGGGTGATGGCGCGCCGACCCGGCGCCAGATGAGCCGAAAAGGCTGGCTGGGGGCGCGAAGCGTGAATTGGCAGGACCGCATCCCCCGCCATCAGCGCCACGGTGAGTACCCTGCCCTCCAGATCCCCATAGCGGGCAGGTGGCAGGGTATCGCGCCCGACCCAATGGGCGGGGAAGCTGCGTAGGGCCAGATCGTCCGACGTCAGACGGGTACCGGCCGGCAGATCTCGCGCCGCGACAATGCGTTCGACCATGGGCAACCGGGCCTGCTCCTCGATCTGGCGGACGCGCTCGCGCACGTGCAGTGCCAGCGCGCCTGCCGCCAGGGCGCCGATGCCCAAAGCAAGCGCGCCCAGGATCGCCGCCCGGGGAAGCCGTGGGACAGGCACTTTCATGGCGACTCCTTGGGACGATGCCAGAACGTCACGCCGACCGAAGCCAATCGCGGCACCAGGTGCACGGATAACAGACCATGGCGCCGATGACGCCACTGCACGGGAAACCCAGTTCCGGACTCTCGCGCCGATTCGGACGACGGGTCTTGACCGCTGACCGGGAAGGCCACGTTCGACGAAACGGCATCGGCCGGTAGCCACTGATCAGCCAGCAGATTCCGCCGTACCACAGCGGCCACCCGGCCCAGAGTCCCATGACAATCGAAGGTGGTGAGCATGGCCGATACGGGTTCGCCGCGGGTCGCCACACTCAGTACCGGCCGAGATCCGGCCGGCACGAAACGCACGGGATCGAATCGGGAACTGGTCGGTGTCTGGGGCACCAGGCTGGAAACCAGACCATCCGTGCCCCGCGCTGCGGGCCGCAGCTGCGCCAGCCAGTGCTGTCCGGCTTCCCCGCCGGACAGCAGCAGCGTGGTGCCAGACCATTGCAGCCGTAACAGCCGCCGCCCGCCGGCTACCGCCAGCCGCCGGGCGGCTTCGCCAGGCGGCAGCGCGGCCCGAAAGCGCCGCAGCGACACCCTGGCGCCCGGCAGCTCGAAAGACTGTGTCGCCCCCCAGGTCCAGTGTGCGCCGCCGAGCGCACGCGCCGGATCCCAGTCGGGTGAGGCCACCGCAACCGATGCGGTGCTCGACACCAGCGCCGCCACCAGGACGCCACATCGGCTGGCCGCCTTCAGATGCGTTGATGTCCCGGTTCTCATGGCGACCTCCAGGGATTCAAATGCCGTGCCGGAACCCGTCCAGCCCAGAGGGCCAGCCAGTCCCATGACGGCCGGGATCGTTCCCAGGCCTCATCCACACCCTGCAGGCGCTGATCAATCCGCTGGCCGGCCTCGTGGGATGTGCCGGCCAGGCCGGACCAGGCCCGGTGACTTCCCCCCAGCGTGGCCTGGACCGCCATGTCTCCCGACGCCGCGCCCGAACCGCGCAGGATCGCCGTGTGGCGTTGCAAGGACACAGCCAGTCGATCGAAGTCGGACAAGCGGCTTTGCGTTCGCGCCTGACCCTGCGTGCGCGCCCCAACCCGAGCGAGCCAGACGGTATCCTCGCCCAGCTTCAGCTCCTGGCGCAGGCTGGCCGCGTCCGGCACGGGATCGCCGGGCTCGGACGCTGGCCTCTTGGCCGACACATCCAGACTGAGCGCCGCCCCCGCCGACAATAACGGATCCCCCCGCCGGCTCCGCCAGACGTGACCGGATCCCTGCATGTGCCCGGGGACCTGTGCCGACAGATCCGGCAAGGCCATCTCCTGATACACATAGGCAAAGGCCGCACGGCGACTGGCGTTGGACAGCTGAAGGCCGGCATCCTGCACGCGCCCCAGCCAGGCAATCCCCACCCAGAGGCTGCCCAGTACGCCCAGCACCACCAACGCCTCGGCCAGCGCCTGGCCGTCCTGTCCGGCCACCGGACACGGCTCTGGCAAGCAGCCGCCTGGCGACATCGACCTGATCTCTGGATATCCCGTCATGTCAGTCTCCAGGCAGCACGGCCAGTGGCGCCGCCAGCCGCGCATGCCAATACGGGTGGAAAAGATTGGGCGCCTCGTCCAGGTCGTCCGTGCGCCGTTCCGGCCGCGAGAACAGACTTTCCGCCGCACTCCGTGCCCTGATCCGCTGACCGTCGTCACCGGTCAGGTCCAGTTCAACGACGAAACTGGATGCCGCCTGATCCCCCATGGCCGGCGTCACATCCGGATAGCCGGCCAGCCCCCGCGACTGCCATGTCTGCCGGTCCCGCATCGCATACGACTCGGCCAGTGGATTGGCCTGGCCACCCACCAGATCCCAGTTGGCCGACGATTGCACCCAGCGCCAGAAATCCTGCTCGGAAAAGTCCGGAGGGGCCCCTTCCACCTGGTCCGCACTAGCGGCCTGCCCGGGCTGTGCAGGCATCCACGCCCATCCCATGGCATATTCGCGGTAGTAGCAGCCGATCCATCGGTTGGAGCGCACAGCATGAAAGGATTCGGTATCCCCCGCTTGCCAACGCCCCGATTCATCCAGCACGGTTGTTCCCCGACGGCGCAGCTCGTGGCGCATGCCAGGACAGCGTGGTTCGACCATCCAGGCATTGCGCGCCGTGTGATTTCTGGGTTCCAGAAACGGGTACAGGCGCGCCACGTCACGAACCAGGGAAAACAGCGCCGCATCCGGAGCGTGCCATCGAAGCAGCGCCGGCCAGTGATCGGCCGACACGATGGGTTGCAGTTCCCCTGCGAAACGTTCAGGGTAATGCGCGGCAAGCACGGCGCGCATCGCATCCAGACGGGCCTGCGGCAACCCTCGGATGAGGGTCTCGGACAGATCCCGCAGGGCGCCGTGGATGAAGGACTCGTGCGCGGCGAACGCGCGCCCCAGTTGACCGGTGCTTCCTGCCTGCATCTGCAAACCGACGGCGGTCGACGCGGCCAGGTAGGCCCTGCCCTGGTCCGCGCCAAACAGCATGCCGATCAGATACGCGGGCGGATTGCCCTGCGCCAGACGTTCCGCCTGCGTCCCGCCGTAGAGCGCCCAGTTGCCCAGGGTCAGCAGGTGAGCCATAGCCAGCTGATGCGCTAGTTGGGCACGATTCAAGTAGGACAGGAAATTCAGCGTCCTCGCCTGCGTCAGCGCGCCGCTGTAGGCAGCCGCGTCCAGGCCATGCACCAGGCGGGTCTTGGCGGCGAGCACCTGACCCGTCGCAAAATAGCGCATCCACGCCAACCCCAGCAGCGCGACCAGCAACATGCCGAAGACCAGCACTTGACCCTGCTGCGAACGCCCGCTGTGGATGGCTGCCACGTCATTGCCCCGCAGCCGCATTGCCGGTGAACGACTTCAGGGTCTTGGCCGCAGCCTGCGCCGCTGCGGAATCGGCCGCGGCCTGGGCCGCCCGGGACTGTTCACTACCGTCCTCGCCAGCGATCTCGCGGGCCATGGCGGCTGTCTGCGCCCGGATTACCTGACCGAATAATTGGTAGACGGCAATGGCGGCCACGGCCACCAGGGCCACAACGATGATGTATTCCACCATCGCCTGGCCACGCTGGCGGTCGGCGCGCCGTGGCAAGGTAAAACGCGGGGGGACACGATGGGATACGGACATGGCGGACTCCGGGAAGGCAGGACTGGCACCCAGTGTGCCGCGCCCCACCAGGCCCGCCTATTCGCACTTTCCGTCGTGGATAAAAACAGCCCGGTCCGCTCTCGCGAAACCGGGCTCTCGCGCCGGATAAATCTACGCGATCCGCAGTTTCAGGGTGCCCAGGCCATCGATCCGGCCTTCGAGACGATCGCCCGCCACCACCGCGCCAACCCCCGCCGGCGTGCCGGTGAAGATCAGATCGCCGGCCTGCAATTTGAACAGCGTGGACAGATAGGCGATGGCCTCTGGGACCGGCCAGATCATGTCCGACAGATCCCCCGACTGGCGCGACTGCCCGTTGACCGTCAGGGCGATGTGGCCGGATGTCATTGGGCCCGTCTCGGCGACCGGATGCAGCGGCCCCAGGGGCGCGCTGTGGTCGAAGCCTTTTGCGGCGTCCCAGGGACGACCGGCTTTCTTGGCCTCGGCCTGCAGGTCGCGGCGCGTCATGTCCAGACCGATCGCATACCCCCAGATGCATGCCGCCGCCTGTTCGACGGACAGGTCGCGCCCGCCCGAACCCAGCGCGGCGACCAGTTCGATCTCGTGGTGCAGGTCGGAGGTGAGCGGTGGATACGGCAGCACACCTTCGGCATCCGCCGCGATGTTCAGGACTGCATCGGCCGGCTTGGCGAAAAAGAAGGGAAGCTCACGCCCCGTATGACCCATTTCGCGTGCATGATCCGCGTAATTGCGGCCCACGCAATAGATGCGACGCACCGGAAACCGGGCGGGGGTTCCCTGGACAGCCAGCAATGTGGCTGCCGGACATGGAATCACGGTGTCTGCCATGATTCAGGACTTCGCAGCCTGATGATAGCGATCGACCGATGCGCGGATTTCCTGTTTGGCGGCATCCACGCCCGACCAGCCCTGGACCTTGACCCATTTGCCCTTTTCCAGGTCTTTGTAGTGTTCAAAGAAATGCTGGATGCGCTGAAGTTCTTCGGCCGGCAGATCGGCCGTGGATTCCAGATGGCGGTACGGGGGATAGAGCTTGTCGACCGGACGGGCCAGCAGCTTGGCGTCCTTGCCGGCTTCGTCTTCCATGTTCATCACGCCCAGCGCGCGGCAGCGGATCACCGTACCGACCTGTACGGGAAAAGG
>JAHRWZ010000006.1 GCA_019104865.1 Castellaniella sp.
ATGACGGCCGGCCGTGTCGAATCGATTGGGGCCGAACGTCCGCAGCCTTCGCCTGGCCTGCGCGCTGCTCAGACCGCCCAAAGACGCATGCAGGCTCGACAGCACGGCGTCCGACCGCCACCAGCAAGCATCCGGATGGCCGGCGGGTCCGGGCGGATTCGTTTGCGTGTATTCATTCGGCATGGGGGCCCGCGAGCGGCGAGAGACTATCGGCCCGCCGCGAGGGCGAGATAAATGTCGACAATGCCCTCATGCGGCGGGGCGGCTTCAAAGCCGAATTTCTTGGCCAAGGCGAGCATGCGGGCGTTCTCGCCCAGAACCGTACCCGCCATCCCGGCCGTCCCCCGCTCCCGGCAATAACGGATGCCCTTGGACAGCAACGCCGATCCAAGACCTTGCTCCAGAGCATGACCGTCCCCATCCTGTTCGCACACTAGAGTTTCATCATCATGCTCTGGGGACTATGCTCGGACAAGACCCCGCTGGGCCGCTGATCGATGATCGGATCATGCTGTTCGACATGCGCATGGCTGTCGCGCATCTTGATCTGCAACCAGGGCGGATGCTTCTCGTGCCTGTGTGTCTGCATGCGGATCAGCGCCCATCGGCCGCGCATTTTGCCGCCTTTCAACGTGAATGTCAGATGCCCGTTCCGGTATCCCGCCTGCGGATCGCCTTCCGGGATCCACACTCCTTCATCCCAGATGATCACCCGGCCCGCGCCATATTGATCCCGCGGAATCGTGCCTTCGAAACGGCTGTAGGCAAGGGCGTGATCCTCGGTCTCTATCGCCATGCGTCTGACTGCGGGATCCATGCTGGGCCCTTTGGGGACTACCCAGCTCTTCAGCGTGCCCGACAATTCCAGGCGGAAGTCATAGTGCAGATGGCTTGCCCAATGTTTCTGGACGACGAAAACGCGCTCATGGAAAGGTCTTGTCTGCATGGTCGGGTCCTGATCAGCCTGTTTTGGCACGCGGCTGCTGTCCTTCGCCCGCTGCGAAAAGTATGCGCGGCCAGGCACCCGTCTTATTGATGGCGGTCAACAAAAAGGACGCCTGCGCGCCGCACACTGCCGACAGGTCCGGTACAACGATCAAGGAGAATGTCATGGACAAGCGTATTGCCCTGGTGACGGGTGGCATGGGCGGGCTGGGTCAGGCAATCAGCACGCGCCTGTATTCGGGAAGCTGCGCGGTGGCGGTGACGGCATCGCCCACCAACAAGCACGCGGCAAACTGGGTGGCGCAGATGAAAGCCTGCGGCATGGACTTTCACGTATTTCCCGTGGATGTCACCGACTACGATTCGTGCCGGGACTGTGTCAAGCGGGTGCATGACTCGCTGGGAAGCATCGACGTGCTGGTCAACAACGCCGGCGTCACCCGCGACGCCAGTCTGCGCAAGATGCGCAAGGACGACTGGCAGGCGGTCATGCGGGCGGATCTCGATTCCTTGTTCAACATGACCCAGCCCGTCCTCGACAACATGATCGCGCGCGGATGGGGAAGAATCATCAACATTTCATCCGTGAACGGGCAAAAGGGTCAGGCCGGCCAGACCAACTATGCGGCGGCGAAGGCCGGCGTGCATGGGTTCACGATGTCGCTGGCCCAGGAAATGGCGCGTCACGGCATTACGGTGAATACCGTATCGCCAGGATACATGGACACGCGCATGGTCACGGCGCTGCCGGCTTCCATCATCAACGAGAAGATATTGCCTCAGATTCCCTTAGGGCGTCTGGGGAAACCCGAAGAGGTTGCCGCGCTGGTCGGATTCCTGGCATCGGATGAGGCCGCGTATATCGTTGGCGCGGACTTCGCGATCAATGGCGGCATGCACATGCAATAAATGTCCGACGGGTCCGTGAGAGTCACCCGGCCGCGTCGCGCAGGCGCGACCGGATGACCCTTGTTCGCCTGGCCGCCGGTCGTCGCCGGTCAGTCATGCCCGCCGGTCACAATGACTGCATCAGTCTGGACGACAACGAACCGATCGCGCTCACGATCAACGCGATGCCCACGATCACCGAGCTCCATGTAAAGACGGACAGAGCGGCGAACCCGAGCGCCCAGGGCGCGATGATGATCCACAGGCCCAGCAGGGCCTCCAGCCACGCCGTCCATTCTTCGAAGGACATGATGGCGAAAATGGCCGCGACGACGATCGCCAGGCCCGCCGCATAATGGCTCCATGCGGCGCCCACCATCAGCGCGGGACTCTTTAAAAGATAAGGAATGAGCCAGGGCGTGGCGATGATATAGACGCCCAGCACCAGTGCCAATATCGGCTGCCATCGTTCTTTGTACATGATCCACCTCTCAGTGAAAAACCGCATGCGTCATTTCGCATAAAAATGATCTTCAGGAAACAGATCCACGGAAACTGCTCATGTAGGATAGAAACAGCGATCACCGAGCATGTTGACTTCAGTCAATGGTCGGCGAGGCATGGAAACCCTGATCAAGGAACGAGAACGGCCGCGCCCTCGACCCGCCCGGCCCGCAGATCGTCCAGCGCACGGTTGGCTTCCCGCAGTGCGTAGCGGGTCGTTTTCGGCTCGATGCCGATCCTGCCTGCGATATCCAGAAATTCCCGGCCATCTCGGCGCGTGAGATTGGCCACCGAGACCAGTTCCCTTTCTCCCCAGAGCTGGCTGTATGGCATCGTCGGGATGTCCGTCATGTGGATGCCGCCGCATACCACCCGGCCACCTTTGCGCACGGCCTTGAGCGCGGCCGGCACGAGCGCTCCGACCGGGGCGAAGATGATCGCCCCGTCCAATGGAGCGGGCGGCATGGCGTCCGAAGCGCCGGCCCAGGCCGCGCCCAATGATCGCGCCAGGGCCTGGCTTTGGCTGTCCCCGGGACGGGTGAAGGCATGAAACGCCCTGCCTTCCCAGCGCAGCACCTGCGCCAAAAGATGTGCGGCCGCGCCAAAGCCATACAGGCCGACGAGCCGGGCCGGGCCCAATGCGCGCAGGCAGCGCCAGCCAATCATGCCGGCGCACATCAAGGGCGCCAGCTTCACGGGGTCCGCATCCCCCGGCAACGGGAATGTATACGCACGCTCCGCAACCACATGGCTGGCGAAACCGCCATCCCGGGTATGGCCCGTGAAAGCGGCGGAATCGCAAAGGTTCTCGTGGCCGCTGCGGCAATAGAAGCAGATCCCGCACG
>JAHRWZ010000038.1 GCA_019104865.1 Castellaniella sp.
GTCATCGGACCGTGACCGAACGACTCCAGCAACTCTGGAGCAATGGTCGGCAGCGCGGCTGGCTGGGTTCTTGGTTTGCGTGGCATAGACACTCCTTGGCGTCATGTTATGCCTCAAACACGAAATTAATGACAGCCCCAAACCCTGTGGGCCATTTCTTATGCCGATCATCAATCCAAACTTCACGACGATACGAAAGGACGTCTGTCCCTGAGTATCAATCGCTCCGAATTCTTCTACAGACATTAATCACAACATGACCACGACCCAATACGCCCCACGAATCCCTGCACGGGACTCGGGGCTACTCCACACGCGCATTGAGAAGCGCATCCTCGATCAACTCCGGGCAGCCCAAGAAATCCCTGAGCTGCTCATCAAGGACCGCCGTAAGCCATCCTCCAGTCTCATCGTCAGGCGGGCACTAGTGGTGTACACGTCAATGCTCATCCGAATGACACCCACGCAGCTAAAGCACGAAGGACTTGAGCTTCACAAGCTGGCGTGATGCGGCATGTCGTCGGAAATCATCACCGTCCTAGCCATTGAGCGACAAGCAGCCATCTCAATTCCACCCTTCCAGGACATCTCCAGGGTTACTTTAAATGGCCTTGAAGTGGGCAGGCAAGGCACCACGGAGAATCCCCGGCGGTTCTACTCAAAGACGCTCTACGGCGTCCTTATGCACCCCCCTCTGTCAAAGAGCGACGTTATCGAGATTGAGTACATCCCGACCACTGACCCAATCACCTCGTATTACGATGAAAGCTATCTTCCATAACCGGCTCTGAGCCCGATTGTCATGACAACAAAAACATTAAGCAGGGCGAGTACGGAAGGTCCAATAGGCTCCGCACACCGCACGCTATCAGAGCCCGAGCGGGTGCCGTTTGGGTCTCTCAAGGTTGATCCTGAGCGGTTCCAAGTACGGAATCCTGAGGCGTGTAGCTATGTTCAAGGGACCATCAAGAGACAGGAATCCATTGAGCTAGCTGCATCGCTACGAAGACTCGTTGAGGATGGCACCAGCCTTGACCCGTTGATTGTCTGGGCGGACCCTCAGGGGAATCTTTGGGTGATTGATGGGCACCACCGGATGGAAGCCCTTTTCGAGGCCGATGTACCGGCATCACACGATGTATGGGTCCAGCGGTTCAACGGTAGTGAGGCAGAGGCCCGCCAGTTTGCCCTGGAGACCAACAAGCGGCTCCACCTAAATATGCACCCCCAGGAGGTCCTTGAGGCTTACTGGAGAATGCTCCTGTGCGGCGAAACCGTGGGGAGCGTGCGAGAGCGTGTAAAGCGTTATCACATCAGCCAAAGCACCGTGCAGCGGATGGACAAGGAGAAACCCTCAGTCCTTGCTCAGTTGCAGCAGCAGGCCAATTCGGCGGGTGTTGCCTTTGATGTTGGATTCATTCGTGCCAACGCCCCACTATGGAAGCGGCTCACTGCATGGAGAGAGAACCCGGAAACTATGAAACCTGAAGATTTGAACCGTAGGGCTGTTGAGAAAATTCTCAGGACCCTTTCAATTCGCCTTGCGGATGACGCCAAGGCTCAGCCTGAAGTAGTCCTTGAGGCTTTCCAAGAGTTTTATGAACAGGCCACGGGCAGGCATATTGAAATCCAGCAAGGAACGCCTGAAGGGGACTCCGAAGAGTTCTGAGGTGTATTCCTTAGGGTGTGTTCTGAGAATACACCCCGCCTCACCCACTACCCGCCGTTGAGCGGGTTTTTTCATGCCTATTCACTATGCAACTCACCACATCAATAAAGCAGGATTGGCTGGATAGCCCCCTGTGGGATCGTCTTTACCGGGAGGCTGGCGTTCGCCAACCACCGCACCGTCTCGAATGCACTCCCCGCCTCATGCGCCGATACCTGAAGAAGGTAGGGGTCAGCGTGGAGCAGTACCGGGAAATCGCCGGGTTTAGCACTCTGAAAGCCTTTCAGGAGGCGAACCCCAGCATTCCCCTATGGGCATTCGTTGGAATGGCTTTGGAGGCAAAAACTCCCAGGGAATACAGCCTATGACCACTCTACAGCGAAAGCTCAGCGTCCTTCAGGTAATGCGTCCGGCATATGAGCAATTAATCCCCGTGGCGTATCGCCCACTTTTCATTCGGGATGTAGACCACCGCATCCGCAACATTAAACGGGCAATGGATCAATTGCCACCACTGCCCAGACCAGGAGATCCACTTGATGGCACCGACCAGTAAGGCGTTATCCACATCATCCGTTGTTGACCCTGTAGCGCCCCCGAACGGGACCCTTAAGGGCAGCCACCGAGGCCGCACGGCCCGCCCCGACGATCACAAGGCAGTACTCAAGAAAACGCGGGAGTTCCTGGACTCTCCGACAAACCCCGACCGGCTCAATGCGCTTGTGTCGGCCCTCATCACCCACGAAATCAAAGCCCGATTGCAGGGCAAATAATCACGCAGGGAAATCACCATGCCACATTACGCCCCCTCTCAACTGGTGGGCTTCTATCAAAAGGGGCTGCGCTTCTTTGTCGTCAACGAAGACGGCACCTTTGGGGAAGCCTACCCCGACTTCGACAGCGCAGCCAAAGCAGGCAGCCTCCCCACTCATGATGTTGCCGCCATCAACTCCGAAGGTTCAGCAGTCATATACGACCGCCAAGCGCCTGGGTTCTATGACGTTGGCAAGCGGCGGCTGTCGTCACCAAGCCTGCCGATGAATGAGGATACGGTAGTCACAGTCAAGGAAGTCACCGCCAGCATACGAACCTTGGAGAAGTCGGGCCTCATCAAGCGAGAGGGTGACACCTGGGTTACTGCGGATGGTATCAGCCCCCCACCAGTCCCCGCAGCTACCCCCCGATTCCCCCACAAGCCAGACCCTTACAGCCTGATTGGGCTGCAAATGCGTGGCTTCAGGGTCCTTCCCGGGGAGATGGCAGTAGACGACCGCGTGGAGATTAGCGGCGCATTTATCCGCATTACAGAGGCCCGTGCGTCGGGTCTCATCTAATCAATCAACAAGATAATTGGTCGCAACAGAGCGGCTAAGAAGGAAATTTCATCATGGGTAATTTTCAATCATATTCAGTTGGTCAGGACCAAGAGCGTCCCGAGGACGCGATCAACACGTCAGGCTCCCTCGCACATGACGGGGGAACCTACACCATCACGATCAATGAGAACGGGTCAGTCTCGTCTTCATCCGGCGCGACCCGCGTGGACACCGGCAAAGACCTCTCCCCGTATGCTGCGGATGACTGGCGCGGCACTGCACGGACTCCCTACGGCACACCGACGAACGACGTTACCGAGGACTCGATTGTCAACATTGGCGGGGTATCCGCACAGGTCGGGTCCTTTGTGAAGACGGGTATTCTCGTTAAGCAAGGAGACGGCTACGTCCTGGCTACTGGTGAAGGCCAGCCTCAAGGAACCTCACAGCAGCAGGAGCAAGAGCAGCAGGCGCAGACAGCCACTGGAAGCGGCAGTATGCCGGATGACGTGGTAGAAGCAGTCAATAGCGCGATGGACGGAATGCCGGATTCCGCCGTACAGAAGGGCAGCTCAATTGGCATTGCGGCTGCGCTGGGTGAAGCAAGCTTTGATGATGTAGTAGAAGGGGTTGCTCAAAGCACGGGGATGGACCCGGCTGACGCGGGGCAGCGGGTGCAGTTTGTCATGAGCGCCTATCAGGCACAGGCGGACAACTACCTTACGACACACCATGGGATTGCTACAGGGGACCTCTCAGACTTCTATGACTTCTGCCGCCAGCCTGAGAACAAGGGAATCCTACAGAACGCTATCCAACGGCAGGTCTACGGAAACTCAATGACCGCATGGGGGCCGCTAGTGGACAAGTACATGACCAACACCGCTCCGAGCGCAGCAGCCTTGAGGGCTAATGGATTCGAGACAAAGACCAGCCCCAACGGGGAAGAGCTTGTCAGGATTCAAGGAGTCTGGATGTCTACGAAGGCAGCAGCCAAAGGAGGCTATATCTAAGGCTCCCGTCAGGACTTAGAGTGTGGTAACTTTGTGGTAGTTCTAACCACCACATAGAACCACCTCTAGGCTAGATAAGCCTTACAGACTGCTAGATAGCTGGTGGTGCCGGGGCCGGAATCGAACCGTTGCTTAAAAGCCTCAAAAGCACGGCATGTACGATTTTTTCAACTTTCAAATACCGTCATAAATACCGTCAAACTTTACCCGTTGAGCGCTCGAGCACTAGATCAGATCATCCCGACTATAGCCCCGGCTGAGCAGTGCTGCCCGCAGCTTGTGAATCGCGCAAGTGCACACCCAGCGCACCTCATGCACTGACACGGGCCGCCCCTCCTGGCTGGATAGCAACCGGGCAATTTCCTCATCGGTGGCGGGGACAGGCTGGCGGCTGTCTATTTCACGTTCCTGATCCATTGCTACTGCCTCCTGTGCAATTCCTACCTTATTGTCCCTATCACAAGCACGGACAAGGCTCCGGCCCCGGGCAGTAGAATCAAAGAAAATCATTCGGGGAAGATTCAACATGAAGCCGCTCATGCTGGCCGTCGCCGTCCTGGCGCTCACCGTGCCGATGTTGGGGCGGGCCGATCCGATCCCTCCCAGCCATGACTGCCGCAAGCCATACAAGCCCATTTCCTTTTCCAGCCAGCTCGACATTGATCTATTCCAGGATGAGGTGGAGCGGTACAAGCGCTGCATTTCGGATTTCGTTGACGAGCAAAACGAATCGATCCAGCAGCACCGGCAAGCAGCCCAAGAAGCCATTGACGAATGGAACCAATTCATCAAATATGAGCTGAACTGACAGGGGAAGCACATGCTGAAAAATCCGTTCATGCTTGCATACTACGGCGGCGCCTGGATTTCCTTCATCTATCTGGTGTTTTTCGACGGTTACGTGTACACATGGTGGAACTGGCTCATTGCTGTGCCAATCAGCTTCTTCCTGTCGGGGGTCTGGCCCATCTACTGGCTGATCCTGCGTCCCGCGTTCTACTTTACCGGCGTGTCCTGAGCGCGAAAGCGGAACGCCCCGCCGCACCAATCACTGAATGGCGATAGACAGCGGTGCAGGTTCCCGCACCCCGTCAGCGGCGAAGAGGAGCATCAGGGCCTTCTGCAGGCCCTCATTGGCAGCAAGGACCCGGGCCGTCGCCATGTATCCCTTGCCGTCAAAATCGCCCCGTTCCAGCTCTCCGGCTAGCTCCAAAAGTGCATAGTTTGCGCCGCCCACCAACCTTTCAACTCGCGTCAGTACCGTTTCCATTTCACCGCCCGCCCATCTGCGATACGTCCGGCGCCCTGGACGGCATGCCCTGCCCCGGCGCCCACCAGTACTGCTGGCCCCAGTCCTTCGCTGCCCGGGTGCGCATGCGGCGCATGTAGCCAGGCGACAGATATTCCTGGATGTCCTGCAGGAAGGCGTGATCGATTGCGGCCTTGGTGTACCAAAGGTTGACCAGCGGCGCGTGACTGGTGGCAAAGCGCACGGCCTCAGCACCGATATGCGTGTCCTTGCCCTGCATGGCCTGGCCCACGTTGCCTGCCGTCAGGTCTACGGCCTCAAAGGCGCTGCCCACCACGGGGCCTAACAAGTTCATCCAGTTGGGCAGGCCCGCCCGGTTATCGCCCCCCATGCCGGTATAGAGCACGTCGCCAAAGATTCCCAAGCCGCCACCCTGGGCAAAGGCCGCCCCCCAGAATTTCGCCGTGCTCATATCGCGGGGGTCTTTGCCGTTGAGCAAGTCTTTCAACTGCACGGCCACAGCACCAAACGCTGTCAGGCCCACCCCCAGGCCAGCGGAATACGCCAGGGACGATACCTTGTCCCCGTTCTTCCACTGCTCCACCATCCGCCCCAGGTGGCGCGAAATAACGGCCATCGGAAAGCCCTTAAACAGCATGATGGAGCGCAGGAATTCACCCTCCACCGTGCCTTTCTTCGTGCCCCGGGTAACTGCGGCGCGGGTCTGCAGGTCTTGCCCAACTGACGCATATTCAGATTCATCGGTGATGACGCCCAGCAAGCGTGACACGGCGCGGTTAAGGTCTCGCTGGGTGTAGCCTGCCGATTCCAGCTGGTCAGGGGTCACGGCCCGCAGCGCCTGGACGGTCAGCATCTGACTGCCGCGCCAGTTCTCCGGTGCAGCCAAGCGCCATACATTGAAGTCTGTCTCGGTCACCCCGACCCGCTCCATGCGCGCCCGATCGCCTGCAGTAAGTCCCTGCCAGGTGCCGCGCGTGAGCTTGCCCATCGCGCCCATCATGGTGATGGTGAAGCCCCGGCGTAGGGCGTCTGTCCAACCCGAGAGTAGCGTTACCTTCATCGTGGCATTCGATAGCTTCCCCGTCCAGCCGGTGCCAATGTTGTCCTCTGCCCAGCGGTTCATGTCGCTGATAACAGATTCGCCAATGAGGCCCGCCCGGTTCGCGTAGTCGGCAGTGTCCGGCCCAAAGGATCGGATCATATTCACCAGCGATTCACCAAAGCCCAGCCGGTTAAAGCCCGTAGTGACAAAGTAGGTGGGCACGTCCGTAACGCTGGAAATGAAGGCCTTGCCCAGCTTGCTGAACACCTCCACATTGCGGGCGCCCTGGGCGACTTCAGCCAGGCGGGGATTGCCCACCAAGCCGGTATTGCCGTTCAGGACATCCCACATGTTCCCGGTGCTCACCAGGAACGGCCCTACCAGGTCGGCCTCACCGCTGCGGGTTGCCGTGTCGTGCAGGAATTGCCATTGTGTGTTGGGGTTCGGGCCGAACTCCTCCAACAGGGCAATATCACGGGCCAGGCGCCCAACGTGGCCTTGCACGGCTGACAGCACCCCGCCCTTGTTGTACTTGGCAGCATATTCCAGGTAGCTGGCGGCATCCTTGAAGTGGATCGCCCGGTGGGCACTACCACGAGCGGCGCGGATTCCCCGACCGGCGTACTGGCCCGGCTCTCGCTTGTTCTCGCCACCCGTGGTGATGGTCTCCCAGGCGCTGGCCAGCATATCTGCCATCTGGTCATCATTCAACCGGTTGCCGTCGGCGTCCACGTAGCGCGAACGATCCAGCAAGGGCAGCGTGTCCTGTGCCCACTGATCCGCCCCCGCCTTCAAGATGCGCAGATCATCGTGTGGCTGGGGCAGGTAGCCGTAATCCAGCCGCCCCACGTCACCCCCTGCGGCGTTGAAGCGCTCACGCATGGCCTCGACCGTCTGCAGCCAGGCCTGCGCGCCCTTCTTCGCGGCGGCGTTACCGGTTCCCTCACCAAAGATTTCCCGTACCAGGTCGGCGGCCTGCCCGGCATTTTCCACCATGCCCAGAAACCGGGGCGCTACCGCCTCCATGGTATCGATGAGGCCCGAGAAATATTCCTGGCTCACGCCCTTGGCAAAGCGGTTTGCGTCGTCCAGTATCCGGGCGACGGCCTGGAAGGGTTTCACCCCGCCAGCAGTCAGCGACTGGTACCGGTTCATCACCTTGTCATGGGCAAGGATGGTGAGCGCCACCCGCTGCTTGCCCTTCGCGGCCTCATGCTGCAGCTGTTGCGCGGCCAGCTTCGCAGCCTCAGATAACCGTGCAGCTTGGCCCATGCCGCGCCAGGTGGCCGGGTCTTTACGCGCAATTTCCCGCATGTTCGCAAGGATGCGCGATTCAATAGCCTGCGCTTCGCGCTGGGTGATAGACCTGCCAATGGCCTGGCCCACGGCCTCGATACATTCATTTCTCATCGGGGAAACCTCAAAGCACAATTGACGGCCGCCTGGAAAGCGCGGGCCTCTGTCTGCGCCTGGTGATCCAAGTTCTCAGCCTGGCGGATCATCTCAGCCGCGCTCGCGTGGATCGGGTTGCCCCCGATGTCCAGTTCCCCGGTGGGGATCATGGCATCGGGCATGCGAGTGGCAAGCTCAAAGGCCCGGGCCTGCTCAGGTGTATCTGCTTTCGGGGCGGCCGCTTGCGCGGGCTGCTGGGGTTCCTGGCCGGTGATGGCATCGATCACACGGCGCACCAGGCCAGCAGCTGGGGTACCGGCAGGCACCAGTGCATCCAGCACCTGATTGCCGGTGCCGCCGGGTGCACCCGCAGCGTCTGGAAAGCCCGCAGCCGTGCCGTTTTCGACCGAGGAAAGGGGTTGACCCGCGTCCAGCATCACGGGCGTATCGGCAGTGGCCGCCGAATGCACACGTTCCTGATCTACAGCACGCATAGCCTCTGCTGCTGGGCCATCAGTAAGGCGTTTTGCCACTGCTTCGACTTGTGCAGCATCTGCGCGTACCCGTTCAGACACGCTAACGGGATCCCCCGCCTCCATCTGGGCACGGGCTTCTGCCTGTGCATCGGTGGCCTGGGTGAGTGCTGCAGGATCGTGCGCATTCACCAGCGTATCGGCTTCATGCGTGCGCACCTCATTCATAGCCAGGGCGGCTGCGTGGCCGTCCGGTGTGAGTACAGGCGCATCACTGGGGCGAGCTGCACTCGCCTTGGCGCCATGGAAGCCTGCACCAAACGCAGCCCCTGTAATGGACGCAACAGCCAGTGAGACCGGATCGAACGGATCATAGCGTGCAGCAATCTGCGGATAGTCGGCGTGCTGCAGGATTTCATGAATCCCGCCCACCTCGGCGACGTTCAGCGCCGGATTCACTACGGCGCCAATGGCTGCACTCTGCAACCGCGTGGCGCCCAAGGCTGCAGGAAGCCGCAGGCCCACGGCACCAGCTGCCCCTGACATGAGACCGGCAGCAGTGGCCGTGCCGCCATCGACGCCTTGATCGGTCAGTTCCCCAGCACGGGTTACGCCCATATCAACGCCATAGAGCGCCGGTGCCAGGGGGCCGCCCGCCAGGGTATAGAACCCGGCCTTCACAAGGCTCGACGCCACGCCGTGGACAATTTGCCCGGCCAGGCCCACGGCATGCGGGTCGGGGTCGTAGGACTTCGCTACCCTGCGCAGTTGCCGGGCGTCTTCGCTGTCGCCCATCTGATCGATGGTATCCGCTCGCAGTTGCTGCAGATCGGGGGCGGGCTTGTGCGCCAGGGCGGCCGCTGCCGGGGCATCCCGGAAGGCCGCAGCCTTGCCGTAGGCGTCCAGGACTTGCGCCCAGGCGCCAGCACCAGACACGGCAGCGTAGGGGATCGAATCAGCCAGCGCCCCACCAAAGCCAGAAAATAGCCCGGGGCGCTGGGGTTCCGGCTCGGGGCGTTGCGCAAGCTGGCCTACTGAAGCCGCCCGCTGGTCAGGAAATAGATCATCGAACACTGGGGGCCACCTCAAGGATATACGGCGTACCGTCCAGATTGCGCACCAGGTCACTGCCAGTCAGCACCAGGTACGCGCCATCGCCGTAGGTGCGCAACCGCCTGCCCGGCAGCGACTTGGCGAAGTCAGCAGCGCTCACCCGTCGGCCGCCCACCAGGACACTGCCGCCAGCGTCCTTGATCCGCTTGGGCGCGTCTTCGGCCATGGCATCCTGGAATTTCCCATCATCCCAACCGAAGGGCTTTGCAATCGGGCCGCCGTTGTACTGCATGACCCCGCCGGTTGCCAGGCGCACCGCCCGGCCCACGTCGTCCACCCCCTGAGCCTTGAGACCCGCGTAGACACCATAGGCCGCCTGTGCGGCAGCATCCTGCCCTTGGGGCGTCAGATACACGCCCTGGATGGCGTTATAGATTTCTGCCTTCACCCCGGTTTCGTCGGCCTTATCGATTGCCACACGGCCCTGATCAATGGCATCCATCCCTTGCAGATACAGCAGCGAGACATCAGGCCCTTGCGTGTCAGCTGAGAAGAAATGCGTCTGCGTCTCCCGGCGCCCAGACAGGGACGCGGCGATAGCCAAGGACCCGCTCTTGTCCTTCAGCTGAGCCGAAATAGATTCCATTGCCTGGGGCGTGACCACCTGGGCCACCTCGCCCAGCACCCGGGCCTTATCCTCAGTCGTGAGTGAAGACAGGAATCCGCCAAAGGCCCCCGCTTCTTGGTTGGTGAGAATCGCGGGGCGTGCGCCGTAGTCCTGCGCAACCTGGCGCATCAGCCCGGCACGTTTGCCAAGCTCGGGCAGGGCTTGCTGCACGGCCTGCGGATTCGGCCCAAAGCCCTGGATCGGTGCGAACCCGTAGGACGAATCCCGCACAGCATAGGCCATCGGGTCTTTACGCCGTGCGTCCTGCGTCTGCTCGATGGCCTTCTGCAGAATCTCGTAGCGCTTTTGTCGGGCGGCGAATCCCGGCCCGGCGCCCGGATCGGGCTTGCCGTCGGCCAGCATCTGCGCCTGCTCAGCATTTGATGCACGGGCCACCTGCTGCAAGTCCTGCCCCAGCGTGGCCGTATCCTGCAAATCCTGATACCTGCTCATGCCTTCGCCCTGGCCGTATGCGCGGATGAAGTCATCAGCGCCCGGCGGGTCTACCGCCCGCCCCAGGGTAAGGTACTGGGCAGCGGCGTCCTGAACGCGGGATTGCAACACATTGCGCTCCTGCACCATCGCCTGATTGGCCTGCGCATGAACCAGCGAGAAGACCCGCGCTCGCTGGTCGGGCGGCAGATTGTCAATGAGCGGGTTCCCGGTTTTGGCTTCCGGATCACGCCAGGCGGGAAGCGCTGCGCCTGACGGTGCGGACTGCTGCACAGCGGGCAATTCTGCCGTGCCCAAGGCCGCATTCAGCCCGGCATCAATCTGTGCATCGGTGTACGGCTGCTTGCCGTTTTCCACCTTGATCATGGCCCGCACCATCTTGCCCATGGTGGATGAATCGTGCATATCCACCGCATCACCGGGCTTTACCCCCAACGCTTTGGAAACCGTGGAAATGTAGCTTGCCGTGTTGTTCTCGTTGGCTGGTGCCCATCGGGAAATGATCCCCTCGACGGTATCCAGGCCGTGACCGTCCTGGTACTTCAGCAACAGCTTGCCCATGGCCCGGATACCGTGCTCGGGTGTCGCGTAGGACTCAAAGCGGGGGTCTGCACCAGACGTTGCCCCTTGCCGGTCGTTCCCGCCCCGGACAATCGCGCCCGGATTGTTCAGCCGGATGGGGCGCGGCTCATTGGCAAGTACTGGATCACCAGCGGGGGCGGCTCCTTCACCCATCACCCAAGGCGTGGCGTCTGCCGCAAGCTGGGGGCTGGCGGCCTGGAACAGCTCATCCCCGATCCGATCCCGCATGACCGGGCCTATTTGATTGCGTACCCCCTGGAAACTTGCCAGCGCGGCCTTAGGGTCATCTTGCACCCAGGCCTTGTATCTGGTGAAAAATGCCTGATCGGCCAGCTTGCGAAACTGTACGGCCGCCATTTCATCATTGCCGCCCGCCCGCTGGTTCCGGCGGTCTACCGCCTCATTGATGGCCGCAAGTGATCCGTAAAAGGCCTCGTTGTCGGCGGGCATAGCCCCGGCGCGGTTCAGCGCAGTCTCGACGCTGGCCTTGTCGCTCTCGTCCTCGTACACGCTCATCTGCTTTGCCGCATGCACGGCCAGGCGACTGTAGAACCTCCCTTGCAGCTGTTCGGCCTTTTGCTTGAAGGCGTCCTGCTGAGCCTGGGTGCTCATCCCGCCTGCAATGCCCTGCACCACCTGCTGGTACTTCTGCCCGTACTCATCAGCCAGGCTCTGCCCGTTGGGGCGGTCTACCGCATTGCGTCCACGCTGCTGCAGGGCTTCCACGCTCAGATCGGTATCGGCCTTGGCAAGCTGCGCCATGCCATCGTCCACGCGGGCCTTGTTCTCCTTTTCCTGCAACATCAGCCCGACCTTGAAGGCCGTGTTGCCTAGGTTCGTCATGAAGTCGGACCGTGCCTGTACATCCTGGGCATGCGCCATGGCGGGCAATACGGCCGTCTGGAAAAGCGCGGGGGAGGCAACGGAATTTTGCCGCACGCCGGGGGCGACATCAGGCGCCACGGTCAGCCGGTCATAGGTGGGGACGCGCGGCATATCAGAACCTCGAACTCACATCAAAGGGCGTGAGGTTCTTGCCGCCCCCCGCGTTCAGAAACTGGCCGGTGGGCTTTGCAAAAGCCTTCTGGTAGGAATACCAGGACGACGCCACCTGTGTGACGCCATTCAACATGGCGCTGGCTACGGCCGGGCCTGAGCTGATCGAATCGGCAGCGCTGCTCGCGTTGAAAGCCCCGGCGTCCAGCAGGGCCGCATTGTCCAGCTGGCTCTGCCCTTGCGTGCGGTAGCCCCAGGCTTGCAGTCCAGCATTGTCCCGGATCGTGCGAACTTCACGCTCGTTCATGTAGTCGGTGTCCATGAGGATATTCAGGGCGTTGCCCTGGCCCAGATCAACACCGTTGGCCGCCAGTGCAGCCCGCTGGGTACCGGCCAAGCCCGCTGCTTTCAGGCGCTGGGACTGTTCAGCCTTCGCCCCGGCTTGAAGGGCGGATCGGGCCTGCCATTCTGCAATCATGGCGTTGTTACGGCTCACCTGCGCCTGGTAGGTGTAGGCATCGGCCTGCTGACGCATCGCATCGCGCTGCGCCTGGGCCTGCTCTCGTGCAGCGTTGACGTTACCTATGGCCCCGACCGCTTGCAGGCCAATTCCGCCTATGGCGGCAATACTGGCGGCTCCCGACATGGCTATCTCCTTACGACACGAAAGATTCAGCGCCAGGGACCCCGGCCCCCAGGAAATCCAACCAAGCCCTGACGTCCCGGAAAGTCCGCTCAGCGCCCTCCACCTGCCCATCAGGGCGTAACAGCGCGTCATAGCTGTCAAGCGGCCCGGATGTCGTCAGCGGGATTTGCCAGCCATCCTCATCAATGGCCCAGCCGATAATGGGATCACAGGGCACGTCATCCGGACGAAGGCTTGCGGGCCGATAAGTTGGGTGACAGTGCAGGACGAAGAACCCAGGTGCAGCCGGGATGATGAACTTCGGTTTGAACGGGGGGCAATCGCTGGCGCGCATGGCCTAGCCTCATATGATGACGGTCTAAGCCATACCCTACCGAGGGCGGGGAGTGGGCAGCAAGAGTGGGCATGTAGGCAATTTGCTTTGCCTACTCCCCCCGGGCGTACATTTCGTGGTTTTCTGTTCGAATCCGGCCAGCAGACACAGCTGCTTTCCATGCGTGATCGAACGCCGCAGGGGTGAATAGCCGGGGATCCGCCTGGACGCACTCAGTCCGCAGCCTTGCTTTTTCCCCCGTAGGGACTTTGAGTGGTGGACAGTCTCGCAAGCGCATGCGCACCAGAATCTGCTGAATGCGCTCATCCTGCCTGCTGGGCCTTGGTGGCTCTTCCTGCACAGGTGGCGTTACGCTGCCCGTCGCATCGGGCGCCAACATACCCGAACGTGCGCACCAGGCATAGAACGCGGCCCGGGGGATCCGCCAATCCAATGGAGGCAGGACATAGGACACCCCGCCGGGTACTCCACCATGGCTTACCCGCTTGCGCACGGCCATGAGGGCGCCCGATTCAACCGCGTGAATCAGCAGCGCCTCGCAGTCGGGGGCGGCGTCCGGGTCGCCTTGCGCAAGTATCCAGGCTGCACGCCGCAGCGATATGACCGGCTCCATGCTCATAACCCCGGAAGCTGGCACCGGCGTTTCCCGCTGGCGATCTTGTAGACGTGCGATTTGCTGATCTCGAATCGCTCAGCCAGGCACCGGTAGGACAGCCCTGCAGCCGTCAGCGCCTGGTCAGTGGCTACCTGCCCGCAGCCTTCGGCCTGCATTCTCTCCACCAGGTGGGCCCGCTCCTGCAACATGGCGATCAGCAAGACCGCGTCCTGGTCGGCCATCACGGCCCGGGGGTGGCCCTCCCCGATGCGGCGACCGTCTGCGTTGTACCTAATCATTTCACCCAACTCCTCGTGCGTATGCATGGCGCAATTTGTTGCATCGTGCTCCCCGCGTGCGTAGGAAGGCCGCAACTTGTCGCACCGCCACGCCATCGTGCCCTTCGCAATCCGCAAAATTTTGCACGTTCGCGCCTAAATCGCCGCGCCCTGCTTTCCAGGGGGTCATAAATCGGTTTCGCAAAAAATTACTCATTCACCCTTCCTTTTTGCTGCCTGCCGTGCCGTTCCGCCGTTCCCCTATAGGGTGGAACGGACGGACGGCATACGGCGCGGCTTGGCCGTTTCTACCGTTTAAGGCCGTAAACGGTACCGAACGGCAAAACGGCATGACGAACGCGCAATTTTTTGCACGTTCACCCGGCCAAGTACTCAAGGTACTTGCGCACCTTCACCTCCATTTTTTGCGCAGCATCGGCTACCCGCTCAGCCTTGCCGCTATACCGAGTTTCCAAAACTGACGCGCAGCTAAGACCCTTTGTTGCCGCATCGACCTGCCGCGCGATTTCCGCAACGGCTTCATCCCCCAACGGGAACATGTGCGGATCCTTCTGCTCCGGGGTCGCCAAGCGATAAAACAAGCGGATCGCCTGGAACGTCTCCACACTCAGTGCTGTCCACGCTTGCCCGGCCTCGCGCAGCTGGGCGAGGGCGTCATCAACCGCCTTACCTAGCGCGATGCGCTGGGCAAGCTGCGACTTGATACCCTCAAGTGCCTTTGAGACTTCAGCTTTGCGGGCCGCTTCCTGTGCCTCCTGGTCTGCCTTCCAGGATACGGGACGGGCCTGCTCAAGAGCCCTGATGGTCTCCTTGGCATTGGCTACATCGCGGTATGCCTCGATCATTTCGGTTTGCAATTTCCCGTTGTCGGGCGCCTTGGTAAACCGCTGCGCTACATCCGCTGCACGCGCTTCTGCGTCCTGCAGCACAGCGGTTTGCCTGGTGATTTCTTCGTTAAGAACTTTGGTACTCATGGCGCATTCTCCTTGTGTAGATGCGTGAAAAAAATCTGGTTATGGAGCTACCGTTACCTGGTCGTTTTCCAAAGTGAACCCGTGGCCACCCCTGCAGACTGCCTCTAGGCCCTGCCGTGCGTACTCTCTGCGACGGTCGCGCTTGCCTGATTCCGGTGTAATCGTGTGCTGCACCATGTGCTGCACCACCTGGGAAGCTGCGGCCTCACCACCCAGCATTAGTTCGCTCAGGGCATCCAATGCCCGCTGTTCCCACACGCCCATCGGTTTACGCTTGGGGGCCGGTTTGGGGGCTTCGGTTGGCACCACCACGCAGGACGTGATGGGGTCGCCGTCCTCGTCCTCTCCGATATGCACCACTGCAAGATCAAAGCCCCAGGCCACGCCGTCCTCGCCGTCCTTCTGCTTCGTGCTGCGTGCAAGGCGCGGCCCGGTTTCCTGAGGACGGGATACTTCAATCTCGGCATCCACTGCTGCACGCAAACCAGACCAGCCACGCGCGCCCCGGCTCTCGTCCTTGCCCGCGTGGTGGACCAGCAGCACTACAGCCCCGGTAGCCCGGCCTATGGCCCTGCAATGGGCCAGGGCCGCCGTCATGTCATCGCTGGCGTTCTCGTTTGCTCCCGGCGTCACCTGGGCGAGCGTGTCCACCACCACCAGCGAAGCGCCGCCACTGGCGACAACGGACCGGGCCACGGCCACCGCATCGGGCTTTTGCAGGAAGTTGGGGGCGGCGTCGATCACGCCAAAGTTAGTCAGGGGTACGCCGTTGTGCTGCTCATAGGCCCGCACACGCTTGCGAAAACCACCCGCCCCCTCGGCAGCGATATAGACCACGCGCCCCTGCTTGGTCTTGTGGCCTCGCCAGTCCAAGCCACGCGCAATGGCGGCGGCCATGTCCAGCACCAGGAAGGACTTGCCCGCGCCCGAAGCGCCGTACACCATCACCACATCGGCGCGGGGAATCACACCCTTGATGATCCAGCCGGGTATAGGCTGGCGTACGAAGTCGGCGGCGGGGATAACCTCAAACCGCAACTTGCTGCGCTCATCGGTCGCCGGTTCCGCGTCCAGGTCGTCAAAATCATCCAGGCCCGCAGCAGGGGGCACCACGCCCGCGCCGTTCTGATTTGCCATGTGCACCAGTGTGCGGGCCGTCACGGGCTGGCCTTGGTGACCCTGCCCAAATGAATCCCAGCGCTGCCGCAGAGAATCGGTGCCCGGGTACTTCGCCTCTGCCTCTGCAGACCAATCATCCCAGTAGGCGAAACCCTCGCCGCTCGTCTCATGATGCAAGGCCATGCCCACATTTCGCCAGTCGTCATGGCCCATGTCCGGGTCTAGTACAGCCAGGCAGTCGGCAATCTGCTGCGGGGTCAACCCCAGCGGCGCCGCATTTGAGACGTGCGCCGCATCGGCATTTACTTGCCGCTGGCCGAATCGCTCAGCAGCCAGTGCCTGCACCTGGTCAGAGACATCCACGACCGCCCCGCCCAGGAATTCGGTTACGGGTAGCGGTCGGCCGGTGAAGGTTACAAACCCCTTGGTGCTGAATACCTCGATCTTGAAGCGCCCGTCCTTCTCACTCGTATCTTTGTGGTCACCCAGGTTCCCGCGCATAAAGGCCCGCACACCATGGCCTGACGGGGAAAACTCGGCATAGGTGCCCGATACCAGCGCCTCCACATCCGGGCGTACAGCGCCATCGGCCACGCAGTCGTCAAAGTCCAGGGCGACAATGCCAAACTCTGGCATCAGCGCCAGGCCCACGCCATCGAATCCGCGCTGCTGGGCTACTTCGCGTGCCGTTGCAAAATCCACCAACTCGCGGCGGTCTGACGGGGAGCCCTGGATACCCTTGCGACGGGTGCCACTTTTGGCGTAGTACGGTACCTTGCGCGGCTTGCCGCCTGCGTTCTGTTCGTACTTCCACACCAGCCAGCCCGGCAGGTCTTGCAAGGGCTCGGGGGCGTGTCCTTGAATATTGTTTGCCACCGTGCCGTCCGATATACTGGTTTCGTCTCGGCAAACAACCGAATGACTTCTTGTAATGTCAATTGCCCCAGCCCCGCCTGGGGCTTTTGGCTTTTTAAGGGTTGCCTGCATGGTGCCCCCCGCCTATCTCTGCGATTTGGGCACGCTCGATGGCTGGCATGAGATACAGCAGCACCTGGGATTGCTCATCAAGCCCGCGATCACGTTCAGGGATACGCCGCTCGACTTCCGCAAAGAGTGCCTCGCGTGTCCACAAGGCCAGGCCGTGGCGTGTGTTGGATGGGGGCGTAACCTCACCAGCAGTCAGGGCCTCATAAAAGGCTTCCTCGCTCATGCCCAGTGCGGCGGCCATGCCGGTGATGGTGAACATTTGCGGGCGTTCTTCCTCGCCCATCAGGATTGCCATGGAGCTGTGCGCGCTCATACCGCCCCCACATGCGCCAGGTAGGCGTCAAGTTCGGCGCGACTCCATACGGTCGTGCGTACGCTCAGCTTGCGGGGTTTGGGAAAATTCGGGTCTGTTCTTGCCTTCCACCACAGGGTGGAAACCGCAATGCCCAAGTAGGGGGCAGCATCACGGGCACGCAGTACGGGCGGCTGTATGGCATTCGGGGCCATGGCGGTATCCTTTTCAGGGTGCCGCGCCCAAAAACAAAAAGGCAGGCGCAGCTTTGCACTGGCCTACCTCTTGCGTTTACCGGCACCTCCCAACGTCGCCATGATTCGTTGGAGTAATGCCGCGCCCCTATACTCTGGTCGTATAACGTGACCCGCACGTTTGGTGTGCTGTCGCCAGCATGGGAGACGTGCGCCCCTCTCACTGTTTTATTATGCGGTACTAGATGGCTTTATGCAATCAACCGTTTACGCCCACCAGCCGCAAATGCGGCACTTTCTGCCAGGGTTTAGCTTTCGCTTCATCATGATCAACGGACTTCGCCCCCAAAACGAGCGCCGAAACTATACGATCCAGATCATCTTTAGTTTTTGGCGGCAGGGTCATATACTCGGCGTAGCTGACGCCATGAAACGGCCACTTAGTGGGCACTGGCTGATTGTCTTTCATTCTGTCGCCTCACCTTGGGTCGGGTAGTTGGTCGGCAACATCCAGTTTTCTGCCGCGCCCCTTACGATCATGTCGCTGCCCACTGCGCGTGTTCCCTCATCAGCTAGCCAGCCGATGCGTTGAATAGCGCTTTGCAGCCTGCATGCGAGTGCATAAGTGGCGTGCAGATCATCTGTCGTGTCTGACGTGCTCGCCAGACTGTCAGCGTCGGCGGCGAGCTCCGCTATCTCATTGAAGATCAGCGAGACGCGCAAGTCAGTAGAATCGGTCTTAGCCATAGTGCAACCTCCGTTGTTGCGTTGTGGTCAGGGTCGGCGTGGTGTTGCTTCACCATCCGGCCCGCTTCGCCTGAAACCGTCAGGCAACGGTAAATCCTCTATGCCGTGCGTGTCAGCGGTATCACGTTACCGCCCGCCTTCAGCGCGTCCAGGTAGTCGGCCCATATCTGCATCATGTGCTTGCGCTCTTTCAGAAACCGGGTGCGGTTGTACGCTGCGCCCAGCGCATCGGGTACCGCGTGGGCGAGCTGGTGTTCGATGACTTCCGGCTTCTGCCCCAGCTCTTCGTGCAGGATGGTGCGCGCCATCGCCCGCACCCCGTGGCCGGTCATGTCGGCCTGTGTGTCATAGCCCAGGCGGCGCAGCGCTGCGTTGATTGTCATGTTGGACATAGGTCTTGCGCGATCACGCGCCCCAGGAAACAGGTACCGCCCCCGCCCTGTCAGGGCTTGCAGATCGCGCAAGATGTCCACGGCCTGCCTTGCCAGCGGCACAATATGCGGCGTCTTGGTTTTCGTCACCAGATACCGCCACTCGGCTCTGTCTAAATCGAATTGCGCCCACTCGGCCTTGCGAAGTTCGCCGGGACGCACAAATAGCAGCGGGGCCAGCCTTAACGCACACAGCACGGGGAACGTGCCACTGAAACCATCGAAGGCTCGCAGCAGTTCGCCCACCTTGGCCGGTTCTGTAATGGCGGCAAAGTGCTTGACTGTGGACGCGGGTATCGCCCCCACCAGGTCACGGGCCGGGTCGCTCCTGCAGAAGCCCTCTTTGATACCGTAGCGAAATGCCCGGCTGACTTCCCCGCGTATGCGTTGCGCCGTGTAACGCGCACCACGACTATCGACGCGCTTCAACACAGCCAGGATATCGGGGGCTTCAATTTCTGTGATGGGGCGCTTGCCCAGCCAGGGGAACACGTCGTGTTCCATGCGGGAAATGAGCTTGCTGGTTTGCGCGGGCTCTACCGTAGGCGCACGCTCGGCTATCCAGGCGCGTGCCACGGCCTCAAAGGAATTGATAGCTGCCAGCTTGGCGGCCCGCTTGTCGTCCTTACGGGCTTGGCTTGGGTCTACGTCCTCGGCCAACAGCTTGCGCGCCGTCTGGTGCCGATCACGGGCCAGGGCCAGGGTGGTTTCAGGGTAGACGCCCAGAGCCAGGGTCTTGCGCTTGCCCGCGTACCGATAATCCCAGCGCCAGTACTTGCCGGTCTGGTTCACCAGCAGGTACAGGCCGCCACCATCGGCCAGCTTGGCGGGTTTCACGCCGGGCTTGGCTTGGCGGCAAGCGGTATCTGTGAGGGACATAGCGGGCCTTTTTGACGGTATCTGACGGTTGAAATACCGTCGAAACAATGGGATACCGCCAAAGATACCGCTACAGGTGGCGGTATGTCTATAGGCTACTTTGTACTGCATTAGACAACAGATTCGCCGTAACGCGTTGATCTATTGGGGGTTTTGTACAGTATTGGACTGCTTTATACAGTCTACTGGTGCCCGGGGCCGGAATCGAACCGGCACGCCTTGCGGCGGGGGATTTTGAGTCCCCTGCGTCTACCAATTTCACCACCCGGGCAAGGGTCGGGGCGACAGAGCGTCACCCCGGAAATGGATCGCCATTATACGGTGTTTTCCAGGACTGCTGTCTGCCGGCGCCAGGCGCCCGGAGACATGCCGTACTGCGCCCGGAACGACCGCCCCATGTGCGCGGCGTCGGCGAAGCCGCAATCGGACGCGATGGCGGCGATGCTCTTGTCCGTTTGTCGCAGCATCCAGGCCACCAGACGCAGGCGCACGATCCGGGCATGGGCTTGGGGGGTGGTACCCAAATGCTGGCGAAACAACCGCTGCAGCTGGCGCGGCGACAGGCCCAGGCGCCCGGCCAGGTCGTCCAGGCCCAGAGCCTGGCCGGCGTATTGCTGGATCAACAGCACCGCGCGGCGCACCGCGGGCGGGCTGTCGGCGGGTACGTCCGCCGGTGGTGGCTGGACCTGCCCGTGGGGCTCGCCGGGATCGATCTGCAGGCGGCGCAGGGCTCGCCCGATGTCGGCTTCCGGTAGATGGCGGCGCAAAATCCGCACAGCCACGTCTGTCACTGATGGGCCACCGGCGCAGGTGATCCGCCGCCGGTCGAACACGGCGGGGCGATCCGTGACCAGCAGATCCGGTGCGAACGCCGGGTATCTCCAGGCAAAGTCGCGATATAGATCACCGCCGACACACAGCCGATGATTGGCCATGACCCCCGCCTGGGCAAGCACGAACACGGCATTGCACAGTCCCACCAGATGGCGCCCTCCCCGGGCGGCCTGACGCAGCCAGGACAGCAGTTGCGGCCCAGGTGACGCCGCAGGCACCTGAGGCCCACCGACGACGATGATGTAGTCGAACCGCAGGGGGTCGCCCAGAAGATCGGTCGGCACGACTTGGATGCCGCTGGCCGAACGGACGGGAATCAGCGTATCGGCCACGACTTCCCACGCGCAAGGCCCCGATGCATCGGTCTGTGCGTCCAGCAGGCCCAGCAGATCGGCGAAAGCGGCAAAGGCGCCTATGGCGAACTGCGGCAACAGCACGAAGCCAAGTCTTACGGAAACGGGACTGGTGTGCATATTTCCCCATTGTCTTTATGTCGCATTTGTTCATTTTAATGGCTTTTTATGTCGCATAAAGACATGACTTGAATACGTTAGCGAATCATCCAAAAAGATCAATGGGCAATGATGTCGCTTACCTACCCTATTAATGTCGCCTAGGTTCAATCATGATTTCTCCAGATCACTAGAATCGACATCAATCCCAAACCCGCTTACATAAGGACGATCATGGCACTGTCAGTCTTCGACATCTTCAAAATCGGCATCGGCCCGTCCAGTTCCCATACGGTGGGGCCGATGCGCGCCGCCCGCAATTTTGCCCGCAACCTGGATGCCCGCGGGCTGCTGGCGCAGGTCGCCAGCCTGTCCATCCATCTGTACGGCTCCCTGGCGGAAACGGGTGCGGGTCACCGCACCGATATGGGCATCATGCTGGGGCTGATGGGCGAAGCCCCCGACACGGTGGACCCCGCTGCGATCGGAACGCTGATTGGCGCCGTCGCGCAGGATCGGCAGTTGACGATCTGGGGCCGGCACAGGGTCGCCTTCGATCCGAAGACCGCATTTTCCGGCCGGGTGAAACCGCTGCCGGAACACCCGAACGGCATGCGCTTCATTGCCTTGAACGCGCAGGGGGACACCATCCTGGATGAACGCTATGTGTCGATCGGCGGCGGCTTCATCCGGGCGCTGGACAGCATCGAGACGGACGAGACGGTGCCGGAACACGACCCCATGCCCTACCCGTTCGCCAACGCAGCCGAACTCATGGACCAATGCGCACGGCATGGCCTGACGATCGCCCAGCTGATGATGGCCAATGAATCGACGCTGCGCACGGCGGCCGAGGTACGGGCCGGCGTACTACGCATTGCCCGCATCATGGACGATGCGATCGACCGCGGCTGCGGTCTGCAAGGATCCGTCGATGACGATGTCCTGCCGGGCGGCCTGAAGGTCCGGCGCAGAGCGCCCGCGCTGTTCCAGGAACTGCAGCGCAAATCCGAAACCGTGACGTCGGGTGCCAGCCACGCGCCCTACCCGGCCGACGCGGATGACGTGATGTTCGCCATGGATTGGGTCAATCTGTACGCCATGGCGGTCAACGAGGAAAACGCCGCCAGCGGGCGCGTGGTCACCGCCCCCACCAATGGGGCTTCGGGCCTGCTGCCGGCGGTGCTGCGCTATTACCGCACATTCATCCCCGACTGGTCCGAGGACGGCGTGGTGGACTTTCTGCTGACCGCCGCAGCCATTGGCTTCCTGTACAAGGAAAACGCGTCGATTTCCGGAGCCGAGGTCGGCTGCCAGGGCGAGGTCGGCGTCGCCTGTTCGATGGCGGCCGCCGGGCTGACGGCCGTCCAGGGCGGCACTGTCGCCCAGGTGGAAAACGCCGCCGAGATCGGCATGGAACACAATCTGGGCCTGACCTGCGACCCGGTCGGCGGCCTGGTGCAGATCCCCTGCATCGAGCGCAACGCCATGGGCGGCAACAAGGCGATCAACGCCTCGCGGCTGGCCCTGCACGGCAACGGCAAGCACCACGTGACGCTCGATATGGTGATCGAGACCATGCGCCAGACCGGCGCCGACATGAAGTCCAAATACAAGGAAACGTCGCGTGGCGGCCTGGCGGTGAACGTGGTCGAATGCTGACCAGGCCGGCACCTGCCAGCAGGCCCTGGACGCCGTAACGGGCGGTCCGGGCCGGGCCCCGTTAATCGCGTCCGGCCCGCACCACCCCGACGCTGGCGGCCACCACCAGGCCCACGCCCAGCATCTGGCCGGCACTCATGCCCTGGCCCAGGATCATCCAGCCGGACAGGGCACCGATAGCGGGTTCCAGGCTCATCAGTACGCCGAACGCCGCCGCCGGCAGGCGGCGCAGCGCCTGGATTTCCAGGATGTAGGGCACCAGCGGCACCAGCACGGCCAAGCCGGCCGTCAGCGCCAGCTGCCGTCCGGGAAACAGCGCGGGACCGCTCTCGGCCACCGCGAACGGCAACGACAGCAGCGCAGCAACCAGCAGGGACACCGCCAGCCCTTGCAGCCCCAGAAACGCATGGCCGACCTTCTTCATCATGACGATGTAGACGCCCCAGCCGGTCGCGGCCAGCAAGGCAAAGGCAATGCCGATCGGGTCAGCACCGGATTGGGCGTGCGCATCGCCCCAGGCCAGCATCAGGATGCCCACGGCCGCCAGTAGCGGCCAGGCCAGGGCGCGCCACCCCCGCACCCCCAGTGCAGCTACCATCAATGGTCCGCAGAATTCCAGCGCCACCGTCAAATGCTGGGGCAGGCGTTCGATCGCCAGAAAGAACGCCAGCGTCATCACCGCCATGCCAGCCCCCAGCACCAGCGCCGCGCGCCACTGGGCCACACTGAAGCGATGCAGAGGCGGGCGCACGAAAATCAGCAGTACCAGGGCCGCCCAACACAAGCGCAGGCTGGATGTACTGAGCGGGCCATAATCCTGGATGACAGGCACCGCCAGCGACACCCCGGTCTGGACGCTGATCATGGCGGCCACCGCCAGCCCGACGGCCAGCGGACGGCCGCCCCCATGGATCTTTCGGTGTTTCGCCGCGGCGGATGACGGTGTCCCGGAACCGGCTGTCGGCGCAGTCCGCCCGCCGGCCTGCTGTGCGGCGTACGACGGCGTGGAGACGGTATTTTGGGACATGGGTGAAAATGGCTTATCGTTGGATACGGTTTTGGACACAGCAGAGACCACTTCCGGAATCATGGCTTTCCGGGCATACGACTATACAGGACACATCGATGACGCCTTTCAGCACTTCCGACACCCGGGACGCCGCCACCCTGCGCAGCCGCGTCCAGGCTCTTTTCGATCGCTCCGGCCTGATGCTGCACCTGGGCGCGCACCTGGGGGACGTGGCACCGGGCCGCGTCCATGTGAATCTGCCCTTTTCACCCGCGCTGACCCAGCACCTTGGCCTGTTTCATGCTGGCGCGACGGCCTCGATCGCGGACGCGGCGGGCGGCTTCGCGGCATACACCCAGGCGCCGGAAAACTGCACGGTGCTGTCGGTGGAATTCAAGATCAATCTGCTGGCGCCCGCCCAGGGCGAATCCCTGGAAGCCATCGGCCAGGTCGTCCGCGCCGGCCGCACGCTGACCATCGTCCAGGTGGACGTCTTCGCCCTGAAAGCCGGTGAAAAGACGCCTGTGGCGCTGATGCAGCAGACCATCATGAACGTACCGGACCGCACCTGATGACACTCACCATACCGCTCTCGGTCCTGGACCTGGCCCCCATCACCGAAGGTGGCAGCGCCGCCGAATCGTTCGCCCATTCGGTCGATCTGGCCCGCCATGCCGAATCGTGTGGCTACAAGCGATTCTGGATGGCCGAACACCATGGCATGAGCGGCATCGCCAGCGCAGCCACGGCCGTACTGCTCGCGCATATCGCCGCCGCGACCTCGCGCATCCGGGTCGGCGCGGGCGGCATCATGCTGCCCAACCACTCGCCACTGGTCATCGCCGAACAATTCGGCACGCTGGAAACCCTGCATCCGGGCCGCATCGATCTGGGGCTGGGCCGCGCACCGGGCTCGGACCAGACGACGGCGCGAGCACTGCGCCGCACGCTGGCCACGGACGCCGATGAATTCCCCCGCGACGTGGTCGAACTGATGGGCTATTTCGAGGGCGCCAATCCGGTCCATGCCGTCCCCGGTGAAGGTTGCCGGATTCCGGTCTGGATCCTGGGATCCAGCCTGTTCGGTGCCCAGCTGGCGGCCGCGCTGGGCCTGCCCTATGCCTTTGCTTCGCATTTCGCGCCCGCCCAGATGATGGATGCCGTCAGCCTGTACCGGCGGCATTTCCGCCCCTCGACGCATCTGGAAAAACCTTACGTCATGCTGGGGTTCAACGTGTTTGCGGCCGACACGGACGATCAGGCACGGCTTCTGGCCAGCTCGTGGCAGCAGTCTTTCGTCAATCTGCGCACCGGCCGGCCCGGACGCCTGCCCCGGCCGGTGGATGGCTACCTGGAATCCCTGCCCCCGGTTGCCCGGGACCTGCTGGACCATATCTTGTCCTGCGCGGCCATCGGCGCACGGGACACGGTCGCGGCACAGATCCAGGCATTCGTCGAACGCACAGGCGCCGATGAGCTGATGCTCACCTGCAACATGCACGACCACGCCGCGCGGCTGCGATCCTACGAGATCGTCGCGAGTCTCAGGGCGCAATAGGCAGCGCCCGCTTGTGGGCGCTGCGCCGCCAGGTGTCGACGATGATCTCGAAGACTGCGGGGGATACGTCCCGCCCTTCCAGAAAATCATCGATCTGCTCGTAGCGCACACCAAAGGCGTCTTCGTCGGGCTTCAGTGGTTTGAGCAGTTCCAGATCCGCTGTGGGGACTTTGAACACCAGCGCATCGGGCGCGCCCATCGCGCTGGCCAGGGCGCGCACCCGGCGCTTGTTCAGACCCGCCAACGGCGTGACGTCGGCCGCCCCGTCGCCGAATTTGGTGAAGAACCCCATCAGGGCCTCGGCCGCGTGATCGGTCCCGATGACCAGACCGCCACGCGCCCCGGCGACGGCATACTGCGCGATCATGCGCTGGCGCGCCTTGATGTTGCCATGCAGGAAATCCTGCTGCGCGGCATCGCGGAAGACCTGACCGGACGCCTGGACGGCGGCCAGCATGGCATCGGCCGCCGGCCGGATATCCACCGTCAGGGTTTCATCCGGCTGAATGACGCCCAGACCCGCCTGAGCGTCGGCCTCGTCCAGCTGCGTGCCATAGGGCAGGCGCATGGCCACGAAGCGGGCCTCGCCACCTTCGTCCCGGACACGCTGGACGGCCCGCTGCGCGAGGCAACCGGCTGTCATCGAATCGACCCCGCCGCTGATGCCCAGCACCAGGGCACGGGCGCGCGTGGCGCGCAGCAGTTCGGCCAGGAAATCCACGCGCTGCTCGATTTCGGCCTGCGCATCGAATTCGTCACGCACGCCCAGCCCCAGGCGAATCCGCAATTGCAGGGCACGTTGTTCGGCATTCAACACAGCAATACTCCAGATCGGCCGACCAGCCGGCAAGCCAGCGTCCCGTTCGGTGAATCAGCCAAACGGAACGCCAGGGAATGAACAGGGCTGGATCCCCACAGGAAATCCAGCCCCATACGATACTTCGGAATTGCCCGCGCTCGCGCGGCGGGCGATTCAGGGATGTCAGCGATCCTCGAAGCGATCCAGCACGGCGCCCGTGCTGGCGTCGGAGCAATTGAACGCGAACTTCGCCTGCACCCCGCGCAGATACCGGGGCTTGGGCGCGGTCCAGGCGGCGCGGCGTCTGGCCAGGACTTCGTCGGACACATTCACCTGCAGCAGCTGTTGATGGGCGTCGATGGTGATGGAATCGCCTTCCTCGACCAGCGCGATCGTGCCGCCCACCGCCGCTTCCGGCGCCACATGGCCCACGACCATGCCCCAGGTGCCGCCCGAGAAGCGCCCATCGGTGATCAGGCCCACGGAGTCACCCAGCCCTTCGCCCACCAGGGCACTGGTCGGCGCCAGCATTTCCGGCATCCCGGGCCCGCCCTTGGGGCCCAGATAGCGCAGCACCATGACGTCGCCGGCGTGGATCTTGCCCGCCAGGATGGCGTCCATGGCGGACTGTTCATCATCGAACACCCGGGCGGGACCTGTAATCGCGGGATTCTTCAGCCCGGTGATCTTCGCGACCGCGCCCAGTTCGGCCAGATTGCCCTTCAGAATGGCCAGGTGGCCTTCGGGATACAAGGCTTTGTCCAGCGTGCGGATCACGCCCTGATCGGCTCGCGGCACGTCGGGAACATCGGCCAGGGTCTCGGCGATGGTCTTGCCGGTGATGGTGATGCAGTCGCCATGCAGCAGGCCGGCGTTCAGCAGCAGTTTCATCACCTGGGGCACACCGCCCGCCTGGTGGAAATCGACCACCAGATGTTTGCCGCTGGGCTTCAGGTCGCAGATGACCGGCACGCGGCGGCGCACGCGCTCGAAATCGTCGATGGTCCATTCGACGTCGGCCGCATGGGCGATCGCCAGAATGTGCAGCACGGCATTGGTCGAACCGCCCGTGGCCATGATGACGGCCACGGCGTTCTCGATGGATTTGCGCGTGACGATGTCGCGCGGCTTCAGGTCCAGTTTCACGGCATTCAGCAGCACACGGGCGGATTCGGCGGCCGAATCGGTCTTTTCCTGGTGCACGTTGGCCATGGTGGACGAATACGGCAGGCTCATGCCCATGACCTCGAAGGCCGAGCTCATGGTGTTGGCGGTGTACATGCCGCCACAGGACCCGCTGCAGGGAATGGCGTGGGTCTCGATGTTGTGCAGATCTTCTTCGGACATGCGGCCCGCCGCGTGTTCGCCCACGGCCTCGAAGACGCTGACGATGTTCAGATCCTGGCCGCAGTAGCTGCCCGGCAGGATGGTGCCCCCATAGACGTAGATGGATGGGACATTGGCGCGCAGCATGCCCATCATGCCGCCGGGCATGTTCTTGTCGCAGCCGCCGATCACCAGTACGCCGTCCATCCACTGACCCTGGACACAGGTTTCCACACAGTCGGCGATGACTTCGCGCGACACCAGGGAATACTTCATACCCTCGGTACCCATCGCCATGCCGTCGGAAATCGTGGGCGTGCCGAACATCTGGGGATTGCCGCCGGCGGCCTTGACCGCCGCCACGGCCGCGTCGGCCAGCGGCTGCAGGCCGCTATTGCAAGGCGTGATGGTGCTTTGCCCGTTAGCGATGCCGATCATGGGCTTGTTGAAGTCGTCCTCGGTGTAGCCCAGGGCGTAATACATCGAACGGTTCGGTGCGCGGGCCACCCCTTGGGTGATCTGCGAGGAACGCAGCGGCTTGGCCATGACGGAGTCCTTTCGAAAAATCGATACACAATTGTTCAGTGTAAGACTTTCAGGTGCCGACAGGCCCGACACGCACATGCGGCATGCGGGTATTGGAGCCCGCCTGCCAGGTCAGAAATCGCGCCGGGCCGGCCGCGCCAGACCTTCGAGAAAGGCCGGGTCCAGCAGGACCCAATCCCGGCGCCCGCCGGCGATATGGCCCTGGGCCACCCAGTCCGCCAGCAGGCGGCTGAGCGTTTCCGCGCGAATGCCCAATTGCGCCGCCAACTGACGCTGGGTCAGCGGCAGTTGCACCTGGTGGTCCGGCCCGGCGGACAGACCCAGCAGGTAATCGGCCAGCCGTTGCGCCGCCGTGCTGTCGCTGAGCCACTCGACTTCGTTGACCCGCTGATAGACCCGATCACTGAGCCGGGTCAGCAGCCGCAAGGACAATTCCGGCCACGCGGCGCAGGCGGCCAGCAGGCCGTCGCGTTTCAGGCACAGGACCACCGCATCGGTATGCGCCCGGGCATCCATGGGATACCGGCCATGGCTCATGAACATGGCGGTTTCGGCCAGCAACTCGCCGGCGACGAACCGGTGAAACATGCGCTCCTGCCCCTCGCGGGCATGGCGCAGGACCTCGATCTCGCCGCTGCGCACGTACAGGTATTCCAGGGCTTCGTCGCCCTCGTGGAACAGGAAGTCGCCGCTTTCGACATGAAGGCTGGCGGCATCCCGCAGCAGCAGATTGACGGCCGCGGGCGAAGCCCCCTGGAACAGGGAGTGCCCGAGAACCAATGGCGGATCGTCTCGCATGACGATCAACCCAGCTGGCCCACGTCGCGCACCGCGCCCCGGTCGGCCGAGGTCGCCAGCGCGGCATAGGCGCGCAGCGCCTGGGAAACTTCGCGCTGCCGGTCGACGGGCTTCCAGGCCTTCGCGCCACGCGCCTGCATGGCGGTGCGGCGCGCCGCCAGGGTCTGGTCGTCGATCGCCAGATGGATACGGCGGTTGGGGATGTCGATCTCGATGGTATCGCCGTCCTCGACCAGGGCGATATTGCCGCCCTCGGCGGCCTCGGGCGAGGCATGTCCGATCACCAGGCCGGACGAACCGCCGGAAAACCGCCCGTCCGTCAACAGGGCCGCGCATTTGCCCAGCCCCATGGATTTCATGTAGGACGTGGGGTATAGCATCTCCTGCATGCCGGGGCCGCCCTTCGGCCCTTCGTAGCGGATGATGACCACGTCGCCGGCCACGACCTCGCCGCCCAGAATGCCCTGCACCGACGTTTCCTGGCTTTCGTAGACGCGGGCGCGCCCCGTGAAGGTCAGGATGCTCTCATCCACCCCGGCGGTCTTGACGATGCAGCCGTTCGGTGCCAGGTTGCCATACAGCACGGCCAGCCCGCCATCCTGCGAATACGCATTCGCGTGATCGCGGATGCAGCCGGCCTCACGATCCAGATCCAGGGTCTCGTAGTAGCGATCCTGGCTGAAGGCCCTCTGGGTAGGCACACCTCCCGGCGCGGCGCGATAGAAATCGGCCACGGACTCTCCGTGTTCTCCGCGCACATCCCAGCGACGGATGGCTTCGCCCAAACTACCGGCATGCACATTGCCGGCGTTCAGGTCCAACAGGTCGGCACGGGCCAGCTCGGCCAGGATGCCCATGATGCCGCCCGCGCGATGCACGTCCTCGACGTGATATTCCTGCGTGGCCGGGGCGACCTTGCACAGGCAGGGCACGCGGCGCGAAATCTGGTCGATATCGGCCATGGTGAAGGCCACACCGGCCTCTTGGGCAGCCGCCAACAGGTGCAGCACCGTATTGGTGGATCCGCCCATGGCAACGTCCAGCGTCATGGCGTTGCTGAAGGCCTGGAACGTCGCGATGCTGCGCGGCAGCACCGAAGCGTCATCCTGTTCGTACCAGCGCTTGCACAGTTGCACGATCAAGCTGCCGGCCAGCTCGAACAGGCCACGACGGCGCGCATGCGTGGCCACCACCGTGCCGTTGCCCGGCAGCGCCAGGCCCAGCGCCTCGGTCAGGCAATTCATGGAATTGGCCGTAAACATGCCCGAACAGGAACCGCAGGTCGGGCAGGCGCTGCGCTCGACGGACTCAGCCTGCTCGTCGGTGATGTTGGGGTCGCCGGCCTCGATCATGGCATCGACCAGATCGAGCTTGCGCACGACGGTCTTGCCGTCCTTGGCAATGACCTTGCCGGCTTCCATCGGACCGCCGGAGACGAACACGGTCGGGATGTTCAGGCGCATCGCGGCCATCAGCATGCCCGGGGTGATCTTGTCGCAATTGGAGATGCAGACCATGGCATCGGCGCAGTGCGCATTGACCATGTATTCCACCGAATCGGCGATCAGCTCGCGCGATGGCAGTGAATACAGCATGCCGCCATGCCCCATCGCAATCCCGTCATCCACCGCAATGGTGTTGAATTCCTTCGCCACGCCGCCGGCCGCTTCGATCTGGCGCGCCACCAGCTGGCCCATGTCCTTCAGGTGAACGTGACCCGGCACGAACTGGGTGAAGGAATTCACCACGGCAATAATGGGCTTGCTGAAATCGCCGTCCGTCATGCCGGTGGCACGCCATAACGCGCGCGCGCCTGCCATGTTGCGGCCGTGGGTCGAGGTACGGGAACGATAGTGCGGCATGGAAACGATCCTGAAAACGGAAGGTGTAAAACCGCTTATGATAAACGGTTCCTCCTGCCCACAGAACCGGGCAGGCTGGCCGCCAGGTCTGGATCACCTGGCAGCCACAGCGCGGGGATGCGCCGCAGACGCCAGGACCACGCACATCGACCGCAAGTTCAGGGAAAGATCAGGCCCCGTTGGCCAGGACCTTCGGGCTCAGGTCATTGCCATGGTATTTCTTGTAGGCATCGTTCAGGCGACCGTTCTTCAGATTGGTGCGCACCCAGCCGTCCAGCCATTCCTTCAATTTCGGCGTCTGCTTAGGCATGGCAATACCCAGCATGAATTCATGTTGCACAAACTTGGTTTCGTAGGGATCGGCCTTCAACTTTTTGTTGGCCTCGGCTACGTTGGGCCACTGCGACGATATCGCCTGCACCTGCTTTGAGGCGGCCGCCGTCACCAGCGTAGCGTCATCCTCGAAACGGCGGATGTTCGCGCCCGGCGCGTTCTTGGTGATGTCGGTGTCATTCACCGTGGCCCGGGTCACGCCGATCTTCACGCCCTTCAGGTCCTGATAGCTGGCGATCTTCACATCCTTGGGCGCGGCGACGATGATCTGCAGAGAGGCGTAGGGCACCGAAAAATCGATGACCTTCGAGCGTTCCTCGGTGATCGACAGGTTGGCCACGGCGATATCCGCCTTGCCGGTCTGGATGGTTGGCACACGGGCCGCGTTGGTGATGGGCACCAGTTCCAGCTTCACGCCCAGATCCTTGGCCAGCATCTCAGCCGTCGAAACGTCCGAGCCTTCCGGCTGCATCTGCGCATTGGCATAGCTGAACATGGGCACCCCCATGGCGATGGCCACGCGGATCACACCGTCCTTCTTGATCTGATCCAGATCGCCCGCCTGGGCTGTCATCCCGAACGCACACAGTCCGAATCCCACAGCGGCGGCCAACATTCTTTTCTTCAACATCATCAAAGTCTCCATCACATGGTGCTCCAGGGGCCGGACGACCCCGGGTCGTTTATAGGCCGTTGCCTATGAAATCCTGCAGTTCCTGCGTCTGCGGGTTGACCAGGATGTCGGGCCCGCCTGTTTCCCAAACCTGACCCTGGTGCATGAAGATGATCTGGTCTGCCACGCGGCGGGCGAACGCCATCTCGTGCGTGACCAGCACCATCGTCATGCCGCCCTCGGCGAGTTTCTCAATGACCTTCAGGACCTCGCCCGTGAGTTTCGGGTCCAGGGCCGAGGTCACCTCGTCGAACAGCATGACCTGGGGCTCCATGGCCAGCGACCGGGCAATGGCCACCCGCTGCTGCTGTCCCCCCGACAGCTGTTCGGGGTAGCTGTCGTACTTGTCCAGCAGGCCGACGGTTTCCAGCACCTGGCGGGCGCGATCTTCGCTGGCTTTGCGCGACAGTTTGCGCACATGGCGCAACGCCAGCATGATGTTCTGGCCCACCGTCAGGTGGGGAAACAGGTTGTAGCTCTGGAAGACGATGCCGACGTCCTTGCGCAACTGCTCGAGATCGACCCTCTGCCCACCCAACTGGTGGCCACACACCTGAATCTGACCATCGTCGATCGCTTCCAGGCGGTCGATGCAGCGCAGCGCCGTGCTTTTCCCCGACCCGCTCTGGCCAATGATGGCAACGACCTGACCCCGCGTGATGTCGAAGGACACCCCCTTGAGGACCTGATTCAGTCCAAAAGACTTATGGACGTTCTGCAAACTAACGACGACCGACATTCAATTTCCTTTCCATGGCGCGGCTCCACTTGGACAAGGGGTAGCACAGCAGAAAATAAAAGCCCCCCACCAGCGCGAACACGAGAAACGGCTGAAAGAGGGAGTTGTTGATGATCTGCCCCGCGCGGGTCAGCTCGACGAACCCCACCACCGAGGCCAGGGACGTCGACTTGATGACCTGCACCAGAAAGCCCACCGTCGCCGGCAGCGACAAGCGCACCGCCTGCGGAATGACGACCAGGATCAGCGACTGCCAGCGTGACAGTCCCAGGCATTCGGCCGCTTCCCACTGGGTCTTTTCGATGGACTCGACGCTGCCGCGCCAGATTTCCCCCAGGAAGGCGCTGACGTATACCATCAGGGCAATGCCGGCCGCCGCCAGCGGCGGCACGTCGATGCCGAAGATACCGACGCCAAAATAGACGACAAACAGCAGCACCAGCAGCGGGATGCCCTGGACGGTCTGGATGAAAAGGGCCGTGACGGCCCTGATGACCGAATATTGCGACACGCGCGCCAGCATGACGCCAAAGCCGGCCAGCGAACCCAGGACGAAGGACAGCGCCGACAGCAGCAGAGTCCAGCCCAAGCCCTTCAGCAGATAGACGAACTGCACGAAACTGAAATGATCCACGGACGCCTCCTACACTGTCTGCCGACTGGCAACAGGTTGACGACGGCTGGTCGGACCCGGCTGCGCATCGGTCTTCTGGAACACGGCCTTCCGGCCGGCCATGGTCGCCCGCGCCGATCGCGCCACGACCCGGCGGCGGCGAAACAGCAGCAGACCACCCAACCAGAACAGCCCCTTCAGCAAGACGGCCAGCACGAGGTACAGGCCCGCCACCACGATGTAGGTTTCCAGCGAAAGGAAGGAGATGGACTGAACGTTATTGGCCACGCCGGTCAGTTCCTCGGTCGAGATCTGCGAGGTCACGGAAGACATCAGCATCATCAGGACGAACTGGCTGGTGATGGAGGGATAGACCTTTTCGAACGCCGGCAGCATCACTACGTGCCAGTAGATCCGGGCCCGCGAAAGCCCCAGGCACTCGGCCGCCTCGACTTGACCAGGTGGCACCGCATCCATGCCCGAGCGGATGATCTCCGCGGAATAGGCACCGACGTTGATGACCATCGCGATCACGGCGGCCACGGCGGCCGGCATGGAGAAGCCCAGGCTGGACAGGCCGAAATAGAAGATGAAGATCTGGACCAGGAACGGCGTGTTGCGCACGGTCTCGATGTAGGCACCGCACACCCCGGACAGCCAGTGGTTGGCGCCGCGCCGACCGATGGCGCACAGGATGCCAAGGATGAGACCAAACACGGTGGAGGCCAGAGTCAGTTCCAGGGTCGTCAACGAACCTCTCAGGAACATCTCCCAATATGGTGCTAAGCCGGGAAAGTTGAAGGTATAGTGCACTGTGGGTCCCTCGTTCGCCCTGATATAAAATAAGACGTCATACGTTTAGGGTGGCGATAGGATCAAACCAAATGCATGTATCGTGTCATCCAGTACCACTAGATCTAATTGTGATACGTCATCGTATGACTGATAATCGGGAATAACCCTGAAACCGAGGCGCGGCTGTCGGCCGCAAGATGCCAGCTCCGCTCCGGGCCGAAAACAGGTTCGGCAAGCCGGGAAGCGCGCAAAATCGGCTTATGATAGACGGCCCCCATCCGGCCGCCCAGGAAGGAGGGCCACGCCATTCAACGACAATCCGATGGAGACCCCGTGAAGCCCTCTACCCCGCCCGACGCCATTTCCCCGCTGCGACAGGACATCCGGCTGCTGGGCCGAACGCTAGGGGAAGTCATCCGGGAATGCGAGGGGCGCGGAGTCTTCGATGTGATCGAAAAATTGCGCCGGGCCGCCGTCAAATTCCGCCGCGAAGGGCTGGACAGCGATGGCCGCATGCTGGAACGTCAGATCCGCCGCCTGGCCGACGGCGAGGCCAATTCCGTGGCGCGCGCCTTCAGCTATTTCCTGCATCTGTCAAACATTGCGGAAGATCGCGACCAGACCCGCCGGCAACACCAGCAATGGCAGGCCGAAGGTCCGGCCACGCCGGGCGGCCTTCAGCACGCGGTGGACCGGCTGAAATCCAGCGGCCTGTCGGGCGCGCGCATCCGTCAGCACTTGTCGCAGGCCTGCATCGTGCCCGTACTGACGGCCCACCCGACCGAAGTCCAGCGCAAAAGCACGCTGGACCTGCATCAGGCCGTCGCGCTTCATCTGCGCCACATGGACGCACCGCGAACCCCCCTGGAAGCCGCACATCGGCACGAACGCCTCACGGGCCTGATCGCGGACCTGTGGCAGACCCGTATGCTACGCCAGACCAAGCTCACCGTGCTGGACGAGATCGACAACGCCCTGTCCTACTACACCAGCACCTTCTTCAGCACCCTGCCCCAGCTGCACATGGACATGGGCGCGCTGCTGCGCAAAGCGCCGCGCTCGGTCTTCGACGTGGACAATACGCCGCTGCCGCCCTTTGTCCATATGGGCAGCTGGATCGGTGGCGACCGCGACGGCAATCCCAACGTGGATGCCTCCACCCTGGAACAGGCGCTGCTGCGCCAGTGTGCGCACGCGTTGCGCCACTATCTGACCGAGGTGCATGAACTGGGCGCCGGACTGTCGGTCTCCCAATCCCTGATGCAGGTCACCCCGGCACTGGCCGCGCTGGCGGCGGGCAGCCAGGACCCTTCGCCCCATCGCCAGGACGAACCCTACCGGCGCGCCTGCATCCACATCTATGCCCGCCTGGCCGCCACCGCGCAGACCCTGATAGGACGCCGGCTAGCGCGCCGCAATACGTACGACGCCCCCGCCTACACCAGCGCCACCGAGCTGGCCGGCGATCTGCGCACGATGGCCGAATCGCTGGACGCGCACCATGGCGCGCTGGTCGGCCGCCTGCGCCTGACCCAGTTGCGCCAGGCGGTGGAGATCTTCGGCTTTCACCTGGCCACGGTGGATCTGCGGCAAAGCTCCGACGTGCACGAGCGCGTGCTGGATGAGCTGATGCGCCAGGCGGGCGTCACGCTGGACGGCAAAGCCGTTCACTACGCGCGTCTGTCCGAGGCCAACCGCATCCGCATCCTGCGCCAGGAACTGCGCGAGCCGCGTCCCCTGGTATCGCCCTGGATCGAATACTCGGCCGAAACAACCAAGGAACTCGCCATCCTGCGCATGGCCGCCGACTGCCGGCGACGCTTCGGAGCCGCCGCCATCCGCCAGTCCATCGTCTCGCACACGGAAACCCTCAGCGACCTGCTGGAAGTGCTGGTGCTGCAGCAGGAAACCGGGTTGATCGCCCCAACGGTGGGCAACACCGAGCCCCGCGAAGGGCTGATGGTCGTGCCCTTGTTCGAAACCATTCCCGACCTGGAACGCGGCCCCGACATCATGGACGCCTGGTTGTCCCTGCCAGAAGTCGCCACCCGGGTGCGGCAGGCCCAACGCGGGATCCAGGAAGTCATGCTGGGCTATTCGGACAGCAACAAGGACGGCGGCTACCTGACGTCGAACTGGTCGCTCTATCAGGCGGAACGCCGCCTGGTCGAAGTCTTCAAGAAGCACCGCACCCGCCTGCGCCTGTTCCACGGCCGCGGCGGATCCGTGGGGCGCGGCGGCGGTCCCAGCTACGACTCGATCCTGTCGCAGCCCCCAGGCACCGTGAATAACCAGATCCGCCTGACCGAACAGGGGGAAATCATCCAGGGCCGCTATAAAAACGCCGAAGTCGGCCGCTGGCACCTGGAACTGTTCGTCGCCGCCACGCTAGAGGCCAGCCTGGCGGGTACCCCGGCCGCCCGCCACGAAGACCAGAATGCGGCACGCTACGGCGAAGCCATGGCCTGGATGTCGCAGACCGCCCGCCAGACGTACCGGGACCTGGTCTATGGCACCGAAGGGTTCACGGACTACTTCTTCGCCTCGACTCCGATCCGGGAAATCGCCGGGCTGAACATCGGTTCGCGGCCCTCTTCCCGCAAGGCACTGCAGCGCATCGAAGACCTGCGTGCCATTCCCTGGTCGTTTTCCTGGGCGCAATGCCGGATGGCGCTGCCCGGCTGGTATGGCGTGGGTACGGCGCTATCCCGCTATGTGGACGAAGGCGGCCCCGATCAGGCCCTGGGCCGCGAGGAACGCCTGGAACGCTTGCGTTCGATGGCCCGCGACTGGCCGTTCTTTCGCACCCTGCTGTCCAATATGGAACAGGTGCTGGCCAAAACGGATCTGGCGATCGGCAAGGCCTACGCCGAGCTGGTCGCCGACAAAGCGCTGCGCAAGCGGATCCTCACCCGGATCGAGGCCGAATACCACGCCACGCGGCAGGCGTTCCGCGACATCACCGGCCACGACCTGCTGGCACATGACGCCCCACTGCGGGCAGCCCTGGCCGAGCGCTTCGCCTACATCGACCCGCTGAACCACCTGCAGGTGGAACTGCTGCGCCGCATGCGCTCGGGGGCCGCATCGGCGCACCGCGCCAACGAGCAGGAATCCCGCGACCAGCGGGCGATCCACATGACCATCAACGGCATCGCCGCCGGACTGAGAAACTCAGGGTGAGCCGCCTGCGGGCGGCTCACAGCATGCGGATCAAGCAGGCAGGGCTTCAATCAGTTCGCGCAGGGTCGCTTCTTCTTCAGGATTCAGGTCCGAGAGCGGCGCACGCACCGGGCCGGCGGGATGACCGACGATACGGGCGCCCGCCTTGACGATGCTGACGGCGTAGCCGGCCTTGCGGTTGCGGATTTCCAGCATGGGCAGGAAAAAGGTGTCCAACAGATGGCCGATGGTGGCGTCGTCACCGGATTTTACGGCTTGATAAAACTTCATGGCGGTGGCCGGGATGAAGTTGAACACGGCCGAGGAATACACCGGCACACCCAGGGCGCGGTAGGCTGCGGCAAAGACCTCGGCGGTGGGCAGGCCGCCCAGATAGGCGAAACGGTCGCCCAGACGGCGGCGCACCCGGACCATGTTCTCGATGTCGCCCACGCCGTCCTTGAAGCCGATCAGATTGGGACATTCGTCGGCCAGCTGTTCCAGCACGGAAGCCGACAGACGGCACTGGCCGCGATTGTAGAGGATCACCCCGATGTCCACGGACTGGCAGACTTCCTTGACATGGCGCGCGATGCCGTCCTGGGGCGCTTCGGTCAGGTAGTGGGGCATCAGCAGCAGGCCAGCCGCGCCTTTTTTCTGGGCTTCCTGGGCAAAGGCGATGGCGTTTCGGGTGGGGCCACCCGCCCCGGCCAGGATCGGTGTGTGATCCCGACAGGTCTTGACAGCAGTTTCCACGACCTTCGAGTAGTCATCCAGCGTCAGGGAAAAGTATTCCCCCGTGCCGCCAGCGGCAAACAACGCCCGGGCACCGTACGGCATCAGCCATTCCAGGCGGGCCTGATAGCCCTTGGGGTCGAAATCGCCGTTGTCTTTGAAATCCGTGACGGGAAAGGACAGCAGCCCGTCGTTCATTATTTCCTTCAATTCCTGGCAAGAGATCATGAGAGCATCCTCTGGTAGATAGGGAGGGGGGTTTTCATCCCCTTATCGCATATACGTTATACGTTATCATACAACATGGAGTTTGAAGTCGCAATGACAGCGAATGTCACTGACCATGGCTGGAACCCCTCGTTTTCCCTAAGACGGCGCCCATAGACCGTTTCACAGTCTGCGCTGAACCAGTGGAGCGGCAATCGCGAACGCGGTGGATCGGGACCGGATGCAAGGCGGGCCAACGCCCGTGCGTCGCCCGTGCCTGCGCACAGGTACGACAACAGAATTCGTGATCAGGACGACTGGTACTGCTGCGCCGCGACTTCCTGGGCCTTGCGCAGGCGTTCCCTGCTGTTGGCCAGGTGGGTCCGCATGGCGGCCCTGGCGGCGTCCGGATCCTTGCGGACAATGGCGTTGTAGATGTCCTCGTGTTCCAGATGGACACGTTCCAGGTAACGTGACCGGTCGCCTTCCGCGTGCGCGACCGAGTCGACCCGCGTCCGGGGAATGATGGCCTTGCCCAGCTGTTTGAGGATGTCGTGGAAATAGCGGTTGCCAGTCGCGGTCGCCACCAGCAGGTGAAAAGCCACGTCCGAGACGACGGCATTGCCGGTTTTTTTACGGACGTGCTCGGCGAATTCATCCAGGATCGTGCGCAGCTGATGCACGTGGGCGTCCGTACGCCGCAAGGCCGCCAGGCCGGCCGCCTCGGTTTCCAGGCTGATGCGCAATTCCAGGATGGCCATGACGTCCAGCATGGTCAGAATGTTTGCGGTGCGGATGCGCAGCTGCTGCTCGTTCTGCGGTTCCAGCAGGAAGGTGCCGATCCCGTGGCGGGTTTCCACCAGCCCCGCCGCCTGCAAGCGCGAGATGGCTTCCCGGATGACCGTGCGGCTGACGCCGAACGATTCCATCAGTTCGGATTCGGTCGGCAGCTTTTCGCCGACATGGAATTCCCCGTTGCGGATGCGCTCGGACAGAGCGGTCACGACATCCTGGGTCAGACTGCGGGAACGGCGGGCGGTGGCAGTGGCCATGATGGACGGAAATATTTGACGTTAGATGACTGTCATCATACTTCAACCCATACCGGGTGAAGGGACGACAGGCCATTGCAAACTCAGAACCGTGGCGCCTTGCCGGTCCAGCCTGGCCGGTATTTTCGCATCTGTGCAGCGTCGTTGCGCGAACGAATCCCGCAATCCAGATACTGCCGATGCAATCGGGCCAGGGCATCCTGATCGATGTCCAGGCCCAGCCCGGGGGCATCACCCGGCACGATGGCCCCATCCTGAAAGCGCAGTTGCCCGCCTGCGATCACCTCTTCGTTCGGATCCAGCCACGGGTAATGGGTATCGCAGGCATAGCTGAGCAAGGGTACGCTGGCCGCCACGTGAGCCATGGCCATCAGGCTGATGCCCAGGTGCGAATTCGAATGCATGGACAACCCCAGGCCGAAGGTCTCGCACATGCGGGCCAGCAACTGCGTATCGCGCAGGCCGCCCCAGTAATGATGATCCGACAGGATGATCTGACACCCCTGCGTCGCGGTGTTGGCGCGGAACTGATCCAGGTCCGTCACCACCATGTTGGTGGCCAGGGGCATGCCAGTCGCCTGGTGCAAGGCGGCCATGTCCGCCAGCGTCGGGCACGGGTCCTCGTAGTATTCCAGCAGCCCATCCAGTTGCCCGCCCATCGCAATCGCCGTGGACAAGGACCAGTTGCCGTTCGGATCGATCCGCAGGGGCATGCCCGGAAACCGGTGGGCCAGCGCCCGGATGCAGTCGACTTCCTGCTCGGGCGGCAGGACGCCGGCCTTGAGCTTGATGCTTTTGAAGCCATGCCGGTCGATCATGGTTTCCGCCTGCGCCACCAGTTGTTCCGGAGTCAACGCCTCGCCCCAGGCATCATCCGGGTAGTGGGCATCGACGTGGCGCGCATATTTGAAGAACAGATAGGCGCTGAACGGCACCGCGTCGCGCACGCGCCCGCCCAGCAGATCGACCAGCGGCATGCCCAGATACCGGGCCTGCATGTCCAGGAAGGCGACCTCGAATGCGGAATACAGCTTCTGGACATTCTTCGCTGGATCGGTGCCCGGCGCCAGCGTGAAGGCCGTGCCGGCGCTGGTCCGCGTGCGCGCGACGACATCCCGCACCCGCTGGCGCAAACCGTTCAGATTGAAAGGATCCAGCCCCGCCAGATCGGGTGCCAGGGCCTGCAGCAGTTCCAGCACTGGCGCATCCCCATAGGTTTCCCCCAGGCCGACATGCCCGGTGTCGCTTTCGAGTTCGATGATGGTGCGCAGCGCGTAAGGTTCGTGGATGCCGGCCGCATTCAGCAGCGGAGGATCCTTGAACGCGATCGGGGTGATCCTGATGGTCTTGAGCTTCATGACTGGTGTGCCGCGGAGCGGGTCCGGATGATTGTTTTTACGATGTCGTATGACGAAATGACTGTAGAGGTCTGGATTCCAGCAGCCTATTAGGGAATATACCAATTTTGGTCCAAAATTCTTAAATGGCATTATTTATCAATAAGTTGCCATTAGCAGATTAATTTTCACGATATTTTTCTGCTTCTAAACCGAAAAAATAGACTATGCCAAGACAAATTCAAGTTATATGATGACTTATGAGGAAGGACACAACAATTCCCCGGGGACATCATGCGCTGTTTTTCCCTGGACCCGGTTCTTTCCGTGCATAGGTGAACACACAAGGAGACACCCATGAAAGGCACCAAGCAGACGTCACGACGCATGCGATTTCACGCGCTGGCGGGCGCCCTGACCCTGGCATGCGCCGCCGTTTCGGTTCACGCCGAACCTGTGGCGCTGAACATCGTCGACGTGGCCGGCAATCTGGCGGTCACGCAAAAAGCGCTGGAATCCTTCCGTGACCAGAATCCCGGTCTGGTTTCCAGCATGACCTTCACCAACGCGCCGGCGCCGCAGCTGCCTGGAAAGATCAAGGCCATGCAGAAGGCCAACCGCGCCGACATCGATCTGGTCCTGACCGGCACCGATGCGCTGGCCGCTGGCATCGAACAGGACCTGTGGGTCAAACTGCTGCCCGACCATCAGGACAAGTTCAAGGACGTCCTGAATAAATACCACCGCAACGCCGCCCGGATGCAGGATCTGGCTAAAGGCTACGGGCTGGAAGTCAGTTTCATGCAATCCGGCCCGCTGCTGGAATACAACCCCGACAAGGTCAAGAATCCGCCCAAAACCCCGGCCGAACTGCTGGCCTGGTGCAAGGCCAACCCCAATCAGTTCCTGTACGCGCGCCCGGCCAACTCCGGCCCCGGCCGCACCTTCCTGATGGGCCTGCCCTACCTGCTGGGCGACAAGGACCCCTATGATCCGATCAAAGGCTGGGACAACACCTGGAAGTTCCTGAAAGAGCTGAACGACTGCGTCCCCTACTACCCGGGTGGCACCTCGGCCATCATGAAGGAACTCGGCCAGGGCAGCCGCACCATGACCGTGACCGTGACAGGCTGGGACATCAACCCGCGGGCGCTGGGCATCGTACCGGCCAACTTCAAGATCCAGGCCTTCGACAACTTCACCTGGGTGAACGACGCACACTACATGGTGATCCCGAAGGGCGTCTCGGCGAAAAAGCAGGAGGTCCTGTTCAAGCTCATGGACTTCATGCTGCAGCCCAAGCAGCAGGCCATGACCTACGACACGGGCTACTTCTACCCGGGTCCGGCCGTCCGCGACGTGCCGCTGTCGGCCGCGCCGAAGGAAAGCCAGGAAGTCATCGAGAAGTATGGCCGTTCGGAATATGCCGACCTGACCGCCCGCCGGCCCAGCGCGGTTCCGCTGGACGCCAAGGCCATGGTTGCGGCCTTCCAGAAGTGGGACACCGACATCGGCGCCCTGAAGAAGTAAACCTGGCCTGATCACCCGCCCGCATCCACCTGTCCGGACGCGGGCGGCCTGTTTTCCCCTGGATGTTGCACATGAACGAAAATTTCCAACAGCTGCGCCTGGATGGCGTCGGACGACAGTACGCCACGGCATCGGGTTCTAATGTCGCCGCCCTGCGCGACCTCAGTCTCGACATCCGGCGCGGCGAGTTCATCGCGCTGCTGGGCCCATCGGGCTGCGGCAAATCGACAGCGCTGAACTGCCTGGCCGGACTGGCCGAACTCAGCTCCGGCAGTATCTGGCTGGACGACACACGAATCGACGTGCTGCCTCCTGAACGGCGTGGGTTCGGCATGGTCTTCCAGAATTACGCCCTCTTTCCGCACATGAGCGTTCTCGACAACGTCGGCTTCGGCCTGCGGATGCGCGGCGTACCAAAGGACGAGATCACCAGCCGGGTCAAGGCTGCGCTGACGCTGGTCCAGCTCGAAGGGCACGAATCCAAACTGCCAGGCCAGCTCTCGGGCGGGCAGCAGCAGCGAGTCGCCATCGCGCGCGCCATCGTCATCGAGCCGCCCGTGATCCTGATGGACGAACCTCTGTCCAACCTGGACGCCAAGCTGCGAGTCGAGATGCGCGCGGAAATCCGCCGCATTCACCGCCAGCTGGAACGCGCCACGATCTACGTCACCCACGACCAGGACGAGGCCCTGTCGATGGCCGACCGGATCGTCGTGATGCGCGCAGGCAGCGTCCAGCAGGTCGGTACCCCGCGCGAGGTCTACGGCCGCCCGCGCAATCTGCACGTCGCGCGCTTCATGGGCTATCGCAACGTGCTGCCCTTCCAGGTCACCCGTCAGGAAGGTGACCGGATCACGGTCACTCAGGGACCGGTCCGACTCAACGGCGAGGCGATGTCGGTGCCGACGGGCACGCAGACCGTGGCCGTCGCCATGAGGCCCGACGATTTCGAGGTCGCGGCCGATGGCCAGGACAACTGCATCGATACCACCGTTCAGCACATCGAGTTCGGCGGACGCAGTTCGCTGCTGGTCGTGAACAGCGAAATCGGCGAACTGTTCGTGCGCATCGGCGGCAACTTCCAGCCCGGCGACCGGATCCGCCTGCATATTCCTGCCGATCGGGTGCTTGCCTATGCGGAGGCCGCATGAGCGCCGCAGATCTTTCCCTGGCACCCAGAGGGGATCGCAGGGGTTGGCTGGTCGCCCCCGCGGTCGTGCTGCTGCTGGCGCTCTTCGTCTATCCATTTCTGTACGGCGTGGTCATCTCGTTCCAGCCCATGGAAGGCACCAACATCTGGGCCAACTATATTCACTTCTTCACGACGTCGACCGAATGGGGCACGCTGTGGGCCACCTTCAAGCTCGCCGCGCCGGCGACGCTGATCAACGTCGGGATGGCCGTCCCAGTTGCGTTCTCCCTGCGCCGCAACAGCCGCAAGCAGCGCATCGTCACCACCATTCTGGTCATCCCCATCACCCTGGGGACCGTGCTGATCGCCGACGGGATGCTGACGTACTTCGGCCCGTCAGGCTGGTTCTCGCAGGCGGTGCACGCCCTGCATCTGTACACACCCGAAGTCCGGCTGACACATAACTACTGGGGCGTGCTGATCTCCCTGGTGATCTCCGACTTTCCGTTTGTCTTCCTGTTGACGCTTTCGTACATCTCGGGCATCGACCCGACGCTGGCCAAGGCCGCGGGTACGCTAGGCGCCAATAGCTGGCAGCAGTTCCGCCTGATCTACCTGCCGCTGCTGGTGCCCGGCCTGAGCATGGCCGCCGCTCTGTCCTTCGTGCAGACCTTCGCAGTCTTCCCGTCCGCGATCCTGCTGGGCGCGCCAGCGGGTCCCACTCGGGTGATATCCATCGCCGCCTACGAGGCAGCCTTCGAACAGTACGACTACGGCATGGCGTCGGCGATTGCCATCGTGATGGGTTTTGCGCAGTTGCTCATCGTTTGCGCAATCTTCGCGTTCCGGAGGGCTTTCTATACCGGGCCGGCCACCAGTGGCAAGGGGTAAACACATGAACGTCAACACACATACCGCGCCTGGCGGCCGCCGACGCTGGGGCTGGCTGTGGCGCGCCACAGTCTGGACCGTCATGGGGTTCTTTCTGCTGAACGTGGTCTTCATGATCGCCACGGTGGTGGTGAATTCCATCGCCACCCGCTGGTTCGGAACCCTGCTGCCGGAAGGCTTCACGCTGGGCTGGTACGGCCGCGCGTGGGACGAATTCCAGCTAAGCCACATCCTGCTGGTCACGCTCGAAGTCGTCGTGTCGGTCGTCGTCCTCTCGATCGCGCTGGGGGTGCCGGCGGCCTACGCGTTGGCCCGCGCCAACTTCCCGGGCAAGCGGCTGGTGATGCTGCTGATCATCATCCCCATGCTGATCCCACCCGTCACTTACGGGATTCCGATGGCCACGGCCATGTATCAGGTCGGTGTGGGCGGCACCCTGGCGGGGGTCATCCTGTCGAACCTGGTGCCTGCCCTGCCTTTCGTGATCCTGGTCATGACCCCCTTCATCGAACAGATCGACCCAGGCCTGGAATCCGCCGCGCGGATCTTCGGTGCCAACACCTATCAGTATTTCCGCCACGTGCTGACGCCCCTGCTGGTGCCCGGCATGCTGGCTGCGGGATTGCTGGTGCTGGTGCGCACCATCAGCATGTTCGAACTGACCTTCTTCACGGCCGGACCCGACTCCCAGACACTGGTGGTCGCCCTGTACTATGCCGTCTTCTCGACGGGGGTGCGGGCACCGCAGGCGATCGACGCCATGGCCATGATCTACATGGCCATCACCATGGTCTGGGTGCTGATCGCCCTACGCTTCGTCAGCCCGACTCAACTGGTCAGCCGGGTCAAGGATGCGCCACGTGAGGCATGACCAGGACAACAGGCCATGATGCCTCCCTGGATGGATGCCGAGCCGGACCGATGCCTGACCCTGAACCAGGGCCCGCATCGGGTCCGGGTAGCGCCCGCCGCAGGCGGCCGCATCCTGAACTGGACCACCGATCTGCCTGAAGGACCCCGCGAATGGCTGGTGCCCATCGAAGCCACAAACTGGCCGGCGCACGAATGGCCCAAAGGCGGCCTGTTTCCCCTGGCCCCCTTTTCCAACCGCATTCGCGACGCCCGCCTGCGCTGGGAAGGCCGGACTCTGAAAGTCGATCCGCTGCCCGGTCACCCGCATGCCCTGCATGGGCAAGCACAACGCATGGCCTGGAATGTGATCCAGACGGAAGCGGATCGGGCCGTGCTGGAAGTCCACCATCCGGCGGGGGACGATGGCTGGCCCTGGGCCTGGTCCCTGCGCCAGATCATCCGGCTGTCGGCTGAAGGTCTGGATATCGAGCTTTCCCTGCGCAATCAGGATGCCCAACGCATGCCGGCGGGCCTGGGCCTGCATCCTTATTTCACAGCCTGCGGCACGCGGCTGGATGCCACCACCGACTGGGTACACGAACAGGAACTGGCGCTCTTTCCCAGACCTAATTGCCCGGATTCCTGGGAGCGCACCGACACTACCTGGACCGCCTTCCTGTCAGGCTGGTCGGGTCATGCCGCGATCCAATGGCCATCCGGCCCGGGCCTGGCCCTGCGGGTCCGGGGTCCACTGGATCACGTCGTTCTGCACTGCAACGCCGGGCGCTACCTGTGCGTGGAGCCCGCCACCCATGTTTGCGACGCGGTCAATCTGGCTGCGGCCGGCGTCCCGGGGACCGGGCTCATCACACTGGATCCTGGTGAAACACTGAGCGTCGGGATGACACTGAACATCCAGCGCTGAAGCACCCGACACACGCGGGCGATACACCGACGCGGCACGGGTTTGCTGCGGCACACGGGTTCGCTCCCTCCGCTTGACATTGCAAGGGCGGTTCAAAAAAACGAAAGGGCGGCTCATCGCCGCCTCTTCCGGTTCCCGTCAGCAAACGATCAAGGGCGCTTGCCGTACTCGGCGGTTTCCGTCGTCCAGGCGCGCGCCTGATCGCTGAGGGTGAAGCCCAGGCCAGGCCGATTCGGGACCAGCATGCGCCCGTCCTTCATCACCAGACGCTCGTTGAACAGCGGCTCCAGCCACTCGAAGTGCTCCAGCCAGGGCTCGCGCGGATAGGCAGCCGCCAGATGCAGGTGGACTTCCATGGCGAAGTGCGGCGCCATGCTCAGGCCATGATAATCGGCCAGCTGCATGATCTTCAGGAACTGCGTGATGCCGCCGACACGGGGTGCGTCCGGTTGGAAGAAGTCCGAGGCGCGGGCCTCGATCAGTTCGGCATGCTCGCGAAAGCTGGTGAGCATCTCGCCGGTGGCGATAGGCGTATCGAACGTCGCCGCCAGCGCCGCGTGGCCCTGGACGTCATAGGCGTCCAGCGGTTCCTCGATCCAAGTCAGGCCGTACTGTTCCAGCACCCGGCACATGCGGGCCGCCGTCATCCGGTCCCATTGCTGATTGGCATCGACCATCAGCGGGAAGCTGTCGCCCAGTTTCTTGCGCACCGCATCGACGCGCTGCAGATCGACCGCATGGTCCGGGTGGCCGACCTTGATCTTGATGCCGCCGATGCCCCGGGCCCGCGAAGCATCCACATTGTCGAGCACCTGATCCAGCGGTGTGGACAGGAAGCCCCCCGAGGTGTTGTACAGGCGCACCGAATCCCGATGGGCGCCCAGCAGTTTCGCCAACGACAGGCCGGCGCGTTTGGCCTTCATGTCCCACAAGGCGATGTCGAACGGGGCGATGGCCTGCACGGTCAGGCCGCTGCGGCCCACGGACGCGCCAGCCCAGGACAGCCTTTCCCAGAGCCGCTGGATATCGCTGGGATCCTCGCCCAGCAGGGTCGGCGCGATCTCTTTGGCATGGGCATACATACCCGGGCCGCCCGCCCGCTTCGAATACGCGAACCCGAGGCCTTCATGGCCGTCGCGGGTGCGGATCTCGCAGAAAATCATGGCGACTTCGGTCAGCGGCTTCTGGCGGCCGGTGAAGACTTTGGCGTCGCTGATGGGTGTCGGCAGCGGCAGAAAGGCCAGCGACAGCTTGATCCAGACAATGCGGTCACCGCTTCCGTCGGCGGCCGAGGCGGCACCGGCAGGAGCGGCAAACGACGCGGATTCAGGGGTAGACATGATGAGTTACTCTCCGAGGCAGATTATCAAAACCAACACGAACTACGGCAGAATCACTGCCGCAAGCAATTCAGACAGCCCCACGGGTGTTGACGAAGAGGCCATACAAGTTCTTCCCAGCCGCCATGAAGAGGCGATTGCCTTTTGATCCGCCAAAGCAGATATTGGCGCATCGTTCCGGCAAATGGATATGCCCGATCGGTTCCCCGGCCGGATTGAATATCCGCACCCCATCCAGGGAGTCCGAACCCATGCCCCAGCCGCACCAGAGGTTCCCATCCTCATCGCAGCGGATACCGTCCGACGTCCCCGGCCCGCAATCGATCAGGGCCTGGCGGCCGGACAGCTGCCAATCCGGACCGACATCGAACGCGTAAATCAGGCGATGCGGCCTGGCCCTGGAGTCAACCACATACAGTTTGGACTCGTCAGGAGAAAAACAGAGGCCATTGGGGCCCGCCATGTCGGCGAACACCAGGTGCAGCACCCCGGTCTGTCCGTCAATCCGGTACAGGCTGGGGGGAAGCTGCGGCGTCCCGACGGTGCCCTCGTAGCGTCCATGCAGCCCGAACGGCGGATCGCTGAACCAGACCGAACCATCCGAGCTGACGACCACGTCGTTGGGGGAATTCAAGGGCCGTCCTTCGAACGAGTCCGCCAGAACCGTGATGGAACCATCATGTTCCGTGCGCGTGACACGGCGCCCGAGATGTTCGCAACTGACCAGCCGCCCCTGACGATCACGCGTATTGCCATTGGCAATGTTGCTGGGCGACCGAAAGACCGACACATGGCCGTCGCTTTCTTCCCACTTCAGGATCCGCTCATTGGGAAGATCGCTCCATAACAGATAGCGCCCTGCGGGAAACCAGACCGGCCCTTCGCCCCAACGGGTTCCGGTCGCCAGGCGTTCCACGGCGGCGTTGAACAGACGATATTTTTCAAAATCGGGATGGATGATCTCGATACGAGGATCTGGATACCGTTCGCTTTCTTCCCACATGTTCCATTCACCTGTGACTTTTTTGAGCAGGTCGACACCGTTGTATTGTTTGTAGAATCCGTTCAATTTTCCGTTTTTCAAATTGGTACGGATCGAGTGTGGTTTTCACGCCCTGCAGTAACATGGGCCAGTGCCGCAGCACCGCCAGGAAATCGAATTGATAAGACATCGAGCAGAACCAAATGAAAAATCGCATCCCGAAGAAAATGCGACGTACTGAACACTTCCAGAGTGGGTGGCGCTGACGGCTCGTCATCACTCATAAGTCATCATATAAGTATTATGGAAACCTGCACAAGCCAGGGATTGCCATCACCACTCGAGGCGGCAGGAACACGCCTGCAGATCATGCTAGATGACTAGGAAATGAAGATATTTAACCGCTGCTCCTCTAAACCTAGGGATTTCCATTAAGGGTTTTCTCTACTGTTTATCGAAACTGAAAACGGCTGGATGAAACGCCACCTGGTTGACGCCTGACGATCGTGGCGCCCAGGAAATCCTCACGCGGCGCCACATACGTTGTATGATAACTTACCTGTGAAATTGAACTCCACGGAGATTTCCCTATGCCCATCATCGGCATGCAACTCATCGGCAAACAAAACATCCCTGGCGCCGGCGAGGCTTTCCAGGCGGTCAATCCGGCCACCGGCCAGACCCTGTCTCCCGCCTGGAAAGGCGCCGACGCCCGCCAGGTCGACCAGGCCGTCGGCCTGGCCACCCAGGCATTCGCCAGCTATCGGGAAACCACGCTCGAACATCGGGCGACCTTCCTGGAGGCGGTCGCACAAGCCATCCTGGATCTGGGCGACGAATTGATCGAACGCGCCATGCTGGAAACGGGTCTGCCCCGCCCCCGCCTGGAAGGCGAACGCGGCCGCACAGTCAACCAATTGCGTCTGTTCGCCCGGGTAGTGCGCGACGGCGACTGGATCGATGCCCGCATCGATCATGCCTTGCCCGACCGCAAGCCCGCGCAGCGCAGCGACCTGCGCACGCGGCACATTCCACTGGGCCCCGTCGCCGTTTTCGGTTCCAGCAATTTCCCGCTGGCGTTCTCGGTGGCGGGCGGCGATACCGCCTCGGCTCTGGCTGCGGGCGCACCGGTCGTCGTCAAGGCGCACCCGGCCCACCCCGGCACGTCGGAACTCGTCGGTCAGGCGATCCGCGCCGCTGTCCAGCAGTGCCAGCTCCATGAAGGCGTGTTCTCCTTGCTCGCCGGCCCAGGTATCGAACTGGGCCTGTCGCTGGTGCGCCATCCCGGTATTCAGGCTGTGGGGTTCACCGGTTCGCGCCAGGGCGGCATTGCCCTGATGCACGCCGCCGCCCAGCGCCCCGTGCCGATCCCCGTCTACGCAGAAATGAGCAGCACCAACCCGGTCTACCTGCTGCCCGGCGCCCTGGCCGCGCGCGCCACGACGCTGGCCGACCAGTTTTCGGTATCGCTGCTGGGCAGCGCCGGACAGCTGTGCACGAACCCCGGCCTGGTCATCGCCCTGGACGGCCCGGATCTGGACCGTTTCATCGCACAGGTCAGCGGCAACGTCCGGGCGGCACCGGCTGCCACCATGCTCACCCCAGGCATCGCCCACGCCTACCGTGCCGGTGTCGAGCGCCTGCTGGCGCACCCGGCTGTCGACGGCCTGGCGCGAGGCACTTCCGACGAGACGCCCGCTCACTGCCAGGCCAATCTCGCGGTGACGACGGCACAGGCCTTTCTGGCCGACCCGGAGGGCCTGGGCGCGGAAGTCTTCGGCGCCAGTTCTCTGATCGTGCGCTGCGCGGACGCGGCGGAATTCACGGCCCTGGCGCAGGCACTGGAAGGCCAGCTGACGGCGACGATCCACCTGGAATCCGGTCCGGACGACGCGCTCGCGGCCGCCCTGATCCCGATCCTGGAACTGAAGGCGGGCCGCATCCTGGCCAACGGATTCCCGACGGGGGTCGAGGTCTGCGATGCAATGGTGCACGGCGGCCCCTACCCCGCCACGTCCGACAGCCGCACGACCTCGGTCGGCACCCTGGCCATTCGCCGGTTCCTGCGTCCCGTGTGCTATCAGGACATTCCCGACGCGCTACTGCCCGCCGCCCTTCAGGCGACCAATCCCTGGCACATCAACCGATCCGAACGTTGAACACGAGCTCCGCAGGAATCCCCATGACACAGCAGACACCTCAGGTCACCAAAGTCACGGTCGTGCCCGTCGCCGGCCAGGACAGCATGCTGCTGAACCTCAGCGGCGCGCATGGCCCCTACTTCACCCGCAACATCGTCCTGATCGACGATAGCGCCGGCCACCAGGGCCTGGGTGAAGTTCCCGGCGGCGAGAAGATCCGTGCCGAGATCGAGCGGCTGGGCCGGCAGTTGATCGGACAACCGATCGGCCAGATCAACGAACTGCTGGAACGCTGCCGCAAGGCCACCCAGGGCGGCACGGAAGACCGGCGCGGGACCCAGACCTTCGATCTGCGCACCGGCGTCCACGTCGTCACCGCACTCGAATCCGCGCTGCTGGACCTGCTCGGCCAGCATCTGGGCGTGCCTGTGGCCGCGCTGCTGGCCGATGGCCGCCAGCGCGACAAGGTCGAGGCACTGGGGTATCTGTTCTACATCGGTGACGCGGGCAAGACGACGCTGGGTTACCGCCAGGAAGACTCCGCGGACGATGAATGGTTCCGCCTGCGCAACCAGGAAGCCCTGACCCCCGACGCCGTGGTCCGCCTGGCCCGGGCCGCCCGGGCGCGCTACGGCTTCCGCCATTTCAAACTGAAGGGCGGCGTCCTGGCGGGCGGCGCCGAAATCGAGGCCGTCACCGCCCTGGCCGAACACTTCCCGGATGCGCACATCACGCTGGATCCGAACGGCGCCTGGTCCCTGCGGGAAGCCATCCGCCTGTGCCGGGATCAACACCACGTCCTGGCCTACGCGGAAGACCCCTGCGGCGCGGAATCCGGGTATTCGGGCCGGGAGGTCATGGCGGAATTCCGCCGTGCGACCGGTCTGCGCACCGCCACCAACATGATAGCGACCGACTGGCGCGAGATGATGCATGCGATTCAGCTGCAGTCCGTGGACATCCCCCTGGCCGACCCGCACTTCTGGACGATGCGGGGCTCCGTCCGGGTGGCCCAGATGTGCCACGAATGGGGCCTGACCTGGGGCTCTCATTCCAACAACCACTTCGACATTTCGCTGGCCATGTTCACCCACGTCGCGGCTGCGGCGCCCGGCGACATCACAGCCATCGACACGCACTGGATCTGGCAGGACGGCCAGCACCTGACGGCGGATCCGCTGCGCATCATCGATGGCGCGATCGCTGTCCCGCAGGTGCCCGGCCTCGGCATCCGCATCGACTCCGACCGCCTGGCCAGGGCGCATGCGCTGTACCAGGAAAAAGGCCTGGGCAGCCGGGACGATTCCGTGGGCATGCAGTTCCTGATCCCCGGCTGGTGTTTCGACAATAAACAGCCCAGCCTGGTCCGATCCTGAGGAAAAAAGAATTATGATTCCGCTGCCAGGCCGCTGATGCTCAGCGCCTGGCGCTTTCTTTTTCTTCCCTCATGGACACGAACCTTCGCGCGCAGAAACCCTGGCTGGGGCCCGTACTCATGTGCGTGGCCAGCCTGTTTTTCGCCATCCTGGACACCGGCACCAAATATCTTGCCGGGCACTACCCGCTGCTGCAGATCGTCTGGGTGCGTTACATGGCGCAGACGGTCGCCATCGTGTTGATCTTCATGCCCCGCATGGGGCGCCAGCTGTTCGTCGCACACCGCTACCCGATCCAGCTCTTTCGCGGATTGTGCCTGTGCAGCAGCAGTGTCTTCGTCATCCACGGCCTGGCCAGGCTGCCGCTGGCCGAGGCCACGGCCATCGTCTTTCTGGCACCCGTGATCGTGACGATGCTCTCGGGCCTGCTGCTCAAGGAAAAGGCCCGCACCATGGACTGGGTCGCGGTGGCCAGCGGCTTTGCGGGCGTCCTGATCATCGCCCGCCCCGGCGGCGGCCTGCTGACCTGGGCCATCCTGTTTCCCATGGGTTCGGCGATGTGCAACGCCTTCTACCAAATCGTCACGCGCTCGACACGCAGCTCCGAACATGCGGCCACCAGCAATTTCTATACCGGACTGGTGGGGGTGCTGGCACTGGCGCCTTGGGGGGCTAGCGACTGGATGCCAATGCCGGCGGGCGACTTCCTGCTGCTGCTGGGGATCGGCGGCATCGCCGCCATCGGCCATCTGACCATTACCTATGCCCTGCTGCACGCCCCGGCGGCGGCGCTGGGCGCCTACAGCTATTCGCAGATCCTGTGGGCCACATTGCTGGGCTGGGCCGCGTTTCAAGCGATGCCCGACGCCATGGCATGGCTTGGCATCCTGGTCATCGCACTGGGCGGCATCCTGCTGTCGGTGCCGCAGGTGCGCCAGATCGGGGCATCGATGTGGCGACTGCGGCCGCGCCGGCGCTGACGGCAGAATCCGTCGGCCGGCTTCGGGCCAGGGCCAGCGGGACGCGAATCCCGGTGCCCGTCAATCGTCGCCGAACGGCCCCCTGGCCGTGAACACGCCGCCCTGATAGATCCGGACGGGATCATCGGCGGCGGGTTCGGGCGTGGCTTCGACCCGCTGCCGGAAGGGCTCGGACGAATCGGCCGGCGCGTAGCCCAGATGGGCCGCCTGGCTATTGTCCCACCAGACCTCGCGGTTGGCCGACATGCCGAACACCACCGTGTGCCCGACGTTCGGGGTGAACAGGCCGCGCCGGATCAGTTCGGTCAGATCCCTGAAACTGAGCCAGGTGTGCATCATGCGACGGTCGGTCGGCTCGGCCACCGAAGTGCCGATGCGGATACTGACCGTTTCGATCCCGTAACGGTCGTGGTAGAAGCTGGCCATCTGCTCGCCATAGACCTTGGATAGGCCGTAGTAGCCATCGGGGCGCGTCGGCGAGCGCGCATCCAGGCGATCCGTCTGCCGGTAGAAACCGACCGTGTGGTTGGAGCTGGCGAAGATCACGCGGCGCGCCCCATGCCGGCGGGCGCCTTCGTAGATGTGGAAGACCCCCTTGATATTGGCTTCCAGGATTTCCTCGAACGGCCGCTCGACCGATACCCCCCCCAGATGCACGATGGCATCGCAGCCCTGGACCAGGGCATCGACGGCCTGCTTGTCGGACAGATCGCAGGGCCGGACTTCCTCGTCGGCCTGCGCGTCCCCCAGCGCCTGTACGTCCGACACGCGCAGGATCCGGGCCATTGGCTTGAGCGTATCCCGCAGGACACGTCCCAATCCCCCGGCGGCACCCGTCAGCAACAGCCGACCCAACCTGTTCTCATTCATTCCAACCTCCAACGGACTTTTATGTGGTACGTCATCATATGACGAGTCTAAAAAAAAGGCACCCCATGGGGGTGTCCTGAAGCCGGATCAGCTCTGCATGCCCCAACGCCGGACGGTTCGTTTTTCCACCAGGCGGAAGACGAAGTTTTCCACGATCAAGCCGATCACGATCACCGTCAGCAGTCCGGCGAACACCGCCGGGATGTCCAGCAGATTGCGGTTCTCGAAGATGTACCACCCCAGACCACCCTTGCCCGAAGACACGCCGAAGACCAGTTCGGCGGCGATCAAAGTGCGCCAGGCGAAGGCCCATGCGATCTTCAGGCCCGTCAAAATCGCGGGAAACGCTGCCGGGATCAGGATCAGGGACACGTAGCGCAAACCGGTCAGTTCATAATTTCGGCCCACCATGCGCAAAGTCTGCGACACCGACAGGAAACCGCCTTGTGTGTTCAGCGCGACGACCCAGACGACCGAATGCAGCAGCACGAAGACAATGCTGGTCGTGCCCAGACCAAACCACAGCAGCGCAAGCGGCAGGAGCGCGATCGCGGGCAGCGGATTGAACATCGCCGTCATGACTTCCAGGAAGTCCGTCCCGATGCGCGTACTGATCGCCAGGATCGTCAGCGCGGCGGCAATCACGATGCCGGTGACATAGCCGAGGACCAGAATCCGCAATGACGTCCACGCGCGATCGACCAGCACACCGCTCTGGATGCTGCTGACGAAAGAGCTGACCGTATCCGACAGCGTCGGAAACAGCAGGGTGTTGTTCACCACGCTGCCATAGACCTGCCAGGCGATCGCCAGAACGACGATGATCGCTGTCTTGCGCAGGAACGTCTGGTTCCAGAGCCGGTGCCAGACGGAAAGCTGGCGTTCGAGCACGACGGTCTTGCGCCGGCCGTCCTGTTCCCGTTGTCTCAAGGTAATCGTTGCCTGACCCATCATGAATGCTCCGTCATCGCTTCCGCAAAAAGCATGTCGTGTATCTCGCGCTCGAGTGCCGCCGCCGAGCCGTCTTCCCGTGCCACCGCGCTCACGTCGCTGATTTCCGCCTTGACCTCGCCCGGGTGCGGCGACAGCAGCAGGATCCGGTTGCCGATGCGAATAGCCTCGGCAATCGAGTGCGTGACGAACATCACGGTGAAGTGAGTGCCTTCCCAGAGCTGCAGCAGTTCGTCCTGCATCTGCTGACGGGTCAGCGCATCCAGGGCGGCGAAAGGTTCGTCCATCAACAGGATGTCCGGTTCCATGCACATCCCGCGCGCGATGGCCACGCGCTGCTTCATGCCGCCCGACAGGGTATGCGTGTAGCTATTGGCGAACTTTTCCAGCTGGACCTTTTTGACAAAGGCCATGGCCTTGTCGCGCGCCTCGGATCGGTGCATTTTGCGGGCCACGATCAACGGGAACATGACGTTTTCCAGCACGGTCTTCCAGGGCAGCAGCTGATCGAACTCCTGGAAGACCATCATCCGGTCGGCGCCCGGCCGCTTGACCGCCTGCCCCTTGATGCGGATCTCTCCCTCGTCGGGGGCGAGGTAGCCCCCGACGGCCTTCAGGAGAGTGGACTTGCCGCAACCTGACGGGCCCAGCAACACAAAACGATCACCACTGTCCACGTCGAAACTGACCTTGGAGGTTGCGGTGACAATGCTTTCCGACGTCTTGTAGCGCAACGTGACGGAATCGACCTCGAGCAGATGCGGCATGATGAAACTCCGTGACCCTCAGTTAGTTACCGTTCAGGGAAGCCGACGCGGGCAGGAAATAATCCGTCCACTTCGTGGGCATGGTCTTCAGGATGCCAACTTTGTGCATGTGCTCGGCAAACTTCATGGATCCCAGCGGCTGAGTGGTGTAATCCATCATGCCGGGCTGGGCCAGAAGATCCATCAGCTCTTCAGGGCTCGTCTTGTCACCGCTGAGCTCGCGGTAGATGTCGACGGATTCTCGCGTGTGGGCCTTGATGTAGTCGATGGCCTGTTGCGAAGCCGTCAGCACCGCCTGGATGATCTTCGGGTTGGCATCCGCGAACTTGGTCGTGGTAAACAGCGTGGACTGCGACAGGCCACCCTTGACGATATCCGTCGAGCGGATCACGACATGGGCGTTGGGCACGGTCTTGAGCTCACGGTACGAGTACGGCGGCGCGCCGAAATGCGAACCGACTTCGCCATTGGCGTTGGCCAGCATGGCCGCCGCATCCGGGTGTCCCATCTGGACGGTATTGGCATCCAGCCTGGACCATTGGTCGGGTCCGAAGATCTGTGCGGCCGCCATCTGCAGCAGCAGCGCCTGGGTGGAGACCCGGACCGTCGGCACGGCGATCTTGTCCTTCGGGCCGTAGTCTTTGAGCGAATGGATCTTCGGGTTGCGCGTCACCAGATCCTCCGGCAGCGCGGAATTCGTCGCGATCCCCTTGACCTGCCCCTTCGTGCGATCCCACAGCAGCAACATGTTCCCCAGGCCGCTATTGACGATCTGGACGTTTCCGGACAAGAGCGCATCGGTCGCCGCGCCGCCGCCGCTGAACGACCGCCAGTTGACCTTCAGACCCGTTACGCCTTCCTGGGCGGCTGCCTTTTCGATCAGCCCCTGCTTTTCCATGACCAGGGCCGGCAGGTAGAGAATGCTGGGTTGCTTGGTGATCATGATCTCGTGGGCTTCCTGGGCCATCGCGGCGCCGCCGAACGCAGCGGCTGCGGCACAGACGGTCACACTCAGGCTGATGCGAGAAAGTAATTTCATGGCAAGTCTCCATCCGTTGTGAAAGTCTTAATTTTCAGGACACCCGGATTCTGCTCAATCCCAGGCTATCTCGTCTGTCATCATACGACCAAAAAAACTAGGGATGGCATCAAAGATATCTAGGGAAATCCCTGAATTCTGGGGATCATCCGTATGACAACAGACTTGTTCTCCCGTCCACCACACGCCCTGCAGGTCACCCAGGTCATCAAACGTCCACGGAGCCGCCCACATGACAATCGAAGTCTGAAAGACCAGCTAGGACTCGGGCGTAAAATCGAAAACCTGACAACCCAACAAGGACATCACCGTGTTTCCTCAACGACTGACCGACGGCTACACCTCCTTTCTGCACGGGCGCCTGGCAACAGAACACGCGCGCTATCAGGAACTGGCGGAAAAAGGCCAGCATCCGGACATCATGCTGATCAGTTGCGGGGATTCACGAGTGGCTCCGGAAACGATCTTCGATGCGGGGCCCGGCGAGATGTTCGTGGTGCGCAACATCGCGGGCATCGTCCCGCCTTGCGACACAGACCCGGAAACTGCCTATCACGGCACCAGCGCCTGCGTGGAATTTGGCGTCAACGCCCTGGAGGTCAGCCACATCGTCATCATGGGCCATGCCAGCTGCGGCGGCGTGGCGGCTTACGCCAACAAGGCAGCCCCTTTGTCCAAGCGCGATTTCATCGGTAAATGGATGTCGCAGATCCAGCCGGTGGCCGATAAGGTCGGGCCCCAGACCGGCGACCACGCCGAGTGGATCCGCAACATGGAATGGGGTGTGGTGGAATACAGCATGAACAACCTGATGACATTTCCGGCGGTGCGCGAACGCGTCGAAGCCGGCCTGCTGACCATCCACGGCGCCTATTTCGGCGTGGCGACCGGCGTGCTGTTCATCCGCAACCCAAAAACCGGAAAGTTCGAGCCCTATCAGGAATGAACGCAGGGGCGGGCCGCCACAGGATTGCCCCAGTGCCAGAGGCATCTTCAGGCGGGCCGCCAGTCCAGCGGCCAGTCGCCACGGCGTGCGTTCTGCAGCCACAAGGCGCAGCTGAGCGTCTTGGCATCCGTGACACCACCGGTGCGGCAGGCCTCGAAGAACGCGTCATCCGACATCGTTCGAACGTCCAGGAATTCGTCTTCGTCCAGATGCCGGGCCCCCGCCCGCAGGTCCCGCGCAAAGAAGATATGGATGACCTCGGTGGAATACGCGATCGCCAGATGCAGGTCGCCGGCATGCGCCCACTGCCCTGCCGTATAGCCAGTTTCCTCTTGCAGTTCCCGCTGCGCGCAGCACAACGAATCTTCGCCGGGATCCAGCTTGCCTGCCGGAAATTCCGTCATGACCCGCCCCACCGGGTAGCGGAACTGGCGCTCCAGCAGCACATGATCCGCATCCAGCAGCGGAATAATGACCACGGCTCCCGGGTGCACGATGTATTCCCGTGTGGACATGGCCCCATCGGGCATGCGGACGGTATCGCGGCGCGCCTTTAGAAAGCCGCCCTCGCACAGGGATTCGCTGCGGAGCAGGGTTTCGCGCAGATGGGGATCGGAAGCCTCGGACATGGGGATCCTGAATGGTTGCGGATGCCGGCGGGCCAAAAAGGATAACAAATATACACGCATCGCAAGACGCCCCAGCCATCGAAACAAGCACCAGGAAGCGCCTATACTTGCTTTAATTTTTCACCCAGAGTCCCTTTCATGAAGCTGTCTTCCGCCGCCGGAACCGGCCATCACCACTGAAGGCTGTCCCGTCTTGAAGAAATTCCTGCTGCTTGTCTGGGGGCTGCTGCTCTGCCCCCAGATCGTCTGGGGACAGGCCTCCCTGATCGCAACATCCCTGTCGCCCGGCACGGTCCTGGCCCAGCCACCCGCCAGGATCACCCTGGCCTTCAATGAACCCGTCAGCGTCACGCTCGTCCAGCTGATCGACCCGCAGGGCCGCAAGCTGCCCGCGCACGCGGTGCGCGACGGGGCGACCGAAATCCACATCCCGGTGCCGGTGGGCACCACACAGGGCACCTATCTGCTGAGCTGGCGTGTGGTCTCGGCGGACGGCCAGCCGGTGGGCGGCACCCTGGACTACGCGGTAGGCGCGCCCAACGCACAGAACAGCGCCACAGAGCCTCCCTCACAGGGCCTGCGCGACGGCCTCATCTGGCTGGCACGCTGGCTCGGCTATCTGTGCCTGTTCGCGACCGTGGGCGGCGCCCTGTTCCGGATCCTGAACCCGACCGACCGACAGGGCTGGGCCCGGCCGTTTCTGATCACGGGGCTGGCATTGATCCCGGTCGATCTCGTGCTGCAGGGGCTCGAATTGCAGGATGCCGGATGGGCCGGACTGATCGCCCCTTCAGTCTGGGGCGCCGCTCTGGCCAGCCGATACGCCTGGACCCTGGGCCTGATGGTCCTCGCACTGCTGGCCGCCGGCCGGGCGATGAATGCACAAGGCGCGGGGGCGACCCGCATCGCCGCGCTGACCAGTCTCATCCTTGCGGGACTGGCCCTGGCCGCCGGCGGCCACGCGGGCACGGCCGATCCCCAATGGTTGGCGCGGCCGGCCGTGACCCTGCACGTCATGATGGCCATCTTCTGGATCGGCGCCCTGATCCCGCTGGCACGTTCCCTGAACCGGCATCGCACCGCGCACTCCGCCGGTGGCGCCTCCGCCGCGCGATCCACATCCACGCCCTCGGGCAGTCGCGCCCAGACCGCTGCCGCCAGCCTGTCAGCCGCCGAGCCGCTGGCCCGCTTTTCGGCCTGGATCGTCTCCGCGGTCCTGCTGCTGGCCGGCACGGGGCTGGTGCTGACGGGGCTGCAGGTGGATCGCCTGAGCGATCTGTGGCAAACCGACTATGGCCAGCTGCTGCTCGCCAAGCTGGCGCTGGTCGTCTTGTTGCTGCTGCTGGCCACCGGCAACCGCTGGCGGCTGACGCGGCCGGCATTGGCCGGTTCCGCCGCCGCACAACAACGGCTGCAGCGCGGCATCTGGCTGGAAGTCGTCGTGGGCGTGCTGATCCTGGTTGCGGTTTCGCTCTGGCGCTTCACACCGCCACCCCGCAGCCTGGATGCCGCCGCTGGGGCCTACCAGGGCCGAATGCAGCATCTGAACTTCCCGAAGTCGCTGGAAAACTCTCAGGTCCGCGCGCTGCTCGCGCCTGCCGGGCGCCATGGCAACGTCTGGTCGATCCGGCTGGAAACGCCGGCGGGCAAACCGTTCAAGGCCCAGGCGGTCACGCTGAATCTGAGCAACCCGTCCGAAGGCATCGAGCCGCTGTCCCGTCAGGCCAACCGACGCAAGGACAGCGACTGGCTCATCGGCCTGCCGCCGCTACCCGATACCGGTCAGTGGCAGGTGACGCTGGACGTGCTGGTGGACGATTTCGACCAGATCACACTGGACGGACCGCCCGCCGCCTCGTCTACGGCGCGGATGGCGAACCCCGTCGATTCCGGTCACTAAGACTGCGGAGCCCTCATGTTTACTCTGTCACCCCGAACCCACGCGAGCAAGGCCGCGCACTACGCCGACCTGGCCGAGCAGGTGCACGGTCTGATCTCAGGCGAGCCCGATCTGATCGCCAATGCGGCAAATTTCAGCGCCCTGGTCTTTCATAGCCTGCCGCAGCTGAATTGGGCGGGCTTCTATCTGTTCGACGGCACCGAACTGGTGGTCGGCCCCTTCCAGGGCAAGCCGGCCTGCATCCGCATCGCGCTGGGCAAGGGCGTCTGCGGCACGGCGGCGCAAACCCGGCAGACCCAGGTCGTGCAGGATGTGAACGCATTCACCGGCCACATCCCCTGCGACTCGGCCTCGCAATCGGAAATCGTGGTGCCGCTGGTGCGCGCCGACGGTTCCCTGCTGGGCGTCTGGGATGTGGACAGCCCGGTCACAGGGCGTTTCGACGAGGCAGACCGGCACGGCATGGAAGCGCTGTGCCGGGTGTTCATGGGGCATCGATCCGCTTAGCGATCGCCTGCCCCATTTCAGTCGTACTGGCCGCACCGCCCAGGTCGCGAGTGCGCGGCCCGTGTTCCAGGACCTGCTCGATCGCGGTCATGAGTTCAGCGGCGGCGGTCTGGCAGGCCGGTTCCTGCTGCCCCAGGAATTCCAGCATCATGACCGTCGACCAGATCATGCCGACCGGATTGGCGATGTTCTGTCCATAGATGTCCGGCGCGGACCCATGCACGGGTTCGAAGAGCGACGGGAAGGCGCGTTCCGGATTCAGATTGGCCGACGGCGCGATGCCGATCGTGCCGGTGCAGGCGGGCCCCAGATCGGACAGGATGTCGCCAAACAGGTTGGACGCCACCACGACGTCGAAGCGCTGCGGCTGCAGCACAAACCGGGCACACAGAATGTCGATGTGGTGCTTGTCCCAGGCGACGTCGGGATAGTGCGCGGCCATGGCCTGCAGCCGTTCATCCCAGTACGGCATGCTGATCGCGATGCCGTTGGATTTGGTGGCGGATGTCAGCTGGCGCCGGGGCCGCCGTTGCGCCAGTTCGAAGGCGTATTTCAATACCCGGTCGGTCCCGTGGCGGGAAAAGACCGATTCCTGGATCACGACTTCGCGATCGGTGCCCTCGTAGATCCGGCCGCCCAAATTGGTGTATTCGCCTTCGGTATTCTCGCGCACCACCCAAAAATCGATGTCGCCCGGTTTGCGGCCCGCCAACGGCGCCGGCACGCCCGGCATCTGACGGACCGGCCGCAGATTGATGTACTGGTCGAATCCGCGGCGGAACTTCAAGAGCGACCCCCACAGGGACACGTGGTCCGGCAGCACGTCGGGCCAGCCGACCGCCCCGAAGAGGATCGCGTCGAAGTCCCGCAGGTGCTCGAACCAGTCCGCAGGCAGCATGTCGCCATGACGCTGCCAGTATTCGGCGCAGGCCCAGTCCAGATGTTCGTACCGCAGGGACAGGCCGTGACGGCGCTGCAGGACTTCCAGGGCCCGCAAGGCTTCGGGCATGACTTCCTTGCCGATTCCGTCGCCCGGAATGACGGCGATTTTGAATGTGCGCATGACGTGACCGCCAAAATGACAATTTTTAGCACGCGCTGGCCGAATTCGGCGAATCCCCGCCCGCATGAACGACTACACGCCATGCACGCCGGATGTTGGCCACGCCACAGCTCAGGGGCGCTCGCCGCGCGCCAGGCGGGCCTCGATGGCGGCAATCACGGGTGGCAGTTCAGCGACCGTACGGATCACGTAATGTGCGCCGGCCCCCCATAATTTTTCTTCCGCCGGGCGGCAATGGGTCGATTGTTGGTCGGGTGACAGCACCGACCAGGCATCCCAAGTCAGGCCGACCTCATTGCCGGATGCGGACAGACCCACCGTCCACATCCCGGCGGCCAGGCCTTCCGCAATGCCGGGCACGGTATCGTCCACCTTGACGCAGGCCACCACGTCGCGGCTGCCCAGCTCGATCATGTTCGCCAACGCCATCCAGGGGCCGGGGCGCCCGCCCACCTTCAGATCGTCGCTGGCGACCACATGATCGGGCGCATAACCGGCCTGCGCAGCGATTCCGATCAGGACTTCCATGATCTGGCGCGGATACCCCGAGCAGGAACCGATGCGGATGCCGCGTCCGCGCAGTTCCGCCACGGTCTGCAAGGCACCCGGAATCAGCGCCGAATACTGCCCTACCCGGGCAACCTGCAGGGGCATGAAGGCGGCATAGACCGCATCCACATCCGCGCGACTCATCGCATGACCATACCTGGCCCGCCAGCGCGCATCGATCTCCGGCACCTGACCCAACACCCGGATGTGGTCCCATTTCGCCAGCCCCATCGGGCCGCGCGCTTCGTCCAGCGTGATGGCGACGCCCAGTTCGGCAAATGCATCCACCAACACCTGCGTCGGTGCGAAAGAACCAAAATCGACGATGGTGCCGGCCCAGTCGAAGATGACCGTATCGATCGACAAGGGAATATCGCGGGTCGCATGCGAACGCATGATCTCACTCCATTGCATGAAGGGGGGTGTCCGCGGCACGGCCGGCTTCCGCTTGCGGCAACCAGCCCAGCTCCATCAACGCCGCCTGCACAGCGATCACGGCCTGCCGGATCTCGCCCTGATCGATCGCGCCGATGCAGCCGACACGAAAAGTCTCCACCCGCGTCAGCTTGCCCGGATACAGCAGGAAGCCACGCGCGCGCACGGCCTCGTAGAAACGTCCGAAGTCATAGTCCGGATGATCGGGGGCATGCCAGGTCACGATGATGGGCGCCTGCAGATCGTCCGGCAGGAAACGGCGCAGACCCAGGCCTTCGAGCCCCGCGCACAAGGCCGCGCAATTGGCGGTGTAGCGGGCCAGCCGGGCGGGCTGCCCGCCCTCGTCCCGGTACTGGTCCAGCGCGCTGGCGAAGGCCGCCACGACATGCGTCGGCGGCGTGAAGCGCCACTGCCCGGTCCGCCGCATATAGTCATGCTGGTCGACGAGATCCAGGGCCAGAGAGTGGCTGTTGCCATCGGCGGCGGCCAGCGCTTCCTGGCGCACGATCACAAAACTGACGCCCGGCACGCCTTCCAGGCACTTGTTGCTGGATGCGATCAGCGCATCGTAGGGTACCGCCCGCGCGTCCAGCGTCAAGGCGCCAAAGGCGCTCATCGCATCGACGATCAGGCGCCGTCCGGCGATCGCCACTACGTTGGCGATCGCCGCCACCGGATTGAGGATGCCGGTGCTGGTCTCGCACTGGATCACGCCGACGTGGCTGATGGTCGGATCGGCCTCCAGCCGGGCCGCCACCTCGGCGGGCTCGTGCCAGGCATCGTCCGCGACCTCATAGACCGCAACCTGCCGGCCGATCGCCCCGGCGATCCGCGCCATGCGTTTGCCATAGACGCCATTGACCAGCACCAGCAGCTTTCCGCCGCGCGGCACCAGATTGCCGACGGCCGCCTCGACGGCGAACGTCCCTGAACCCTGCAGGGGAACGCACACATGGGTCGCCTGCGCGCCGGCGATCGCCACCAACTGGCGGCAGACGCTGGCGGTCATGGCACTGAAGGCACTGTCCCACGAGCCCCAGTCGCTCAGCATGGCAGCCTTGGTGGCCAGACTGGTCGTCAACGGTCCTGGAGTCAGCAAAATAGGTTCACGCATAGGATTCGATCCGGAAACAGGAACAGGCCGCCAAAGAAACGGGGCTACCGATCATCGGCGGTTTCATGGCTGGCGCCACCGCTGCGTGCGCCGGGTCAGCCAGCCTGACAGGAAGGCAAACAGCAGCGATACGACAGCCGAGGACGCGACGATCAACGTCGCCATGGCAGCCGCGGCAGCGGTGTCGCCCGCATCGTCCATATTGAGCACGGCCACCGAGGCCAGCACGGTGTCGGGGGTGTAGAGGAAGATCACGGCCGACACGGTCGTCATGGCCGACACGAACAGGAATCGGGCGATCTCCAGGATGGCCGGCAGGCAGACCGGCACCGTGACGCGCCGGAATGTCATCCACAGCGGCACTTTCAGCGACGCCGCCACCGCCTCAAACTCACGATCCATTTGCGCGAGCGCCGTCACAGCCGTCAGATGGGCCGTGGTATAGAAGTGCGCGACCGTGCACAGCACCAGCAGACTCATCGTGCCGTACAGCGGCAGCCACGCATTGCCATTGAAAAAGAACACATAACCCAGGCCCAGCACCAGTCCGGGCACCGCCATCGGCAGCATGGCGAACAGCCGGATCAAGGTTCGCGCCAGGACCGCGCCGGTCAGCTTTTCCTGCAGCCAGGCCCCCGTGAACACGAGCGCGGTGCCGGCCAGGGCCGTCAACGCAGCCAGCCGCAGACTGTTGCGGTAGGCCAGCCAGCCACCGCCATCCATATCGTCGAAATCGAAGTGGGCCAGGGTCAGGTCCAGGCGATACGGCCACAGATGGATGAAGGCCGCCGCCACCGCCATGCCCAGCATGACGAGCAAGCTGCCTCCGACGGCCACGCAGACCAGCAGCCCAGCTGCGCTGGCCATCCGCGAGTCGGTCGGCCGCAGTGGCCGCGCCTGGGCCGTCAGCAGCGCTTTTTGGCGCTTTTGCAAAGCGTGATCGACCCAGAAGCTGAAGACCGCCGGCAGGAGCAGCAGCAAGCCGATCACCGCGCCTTTGGGGAAATTCTGCTGGCCGATCACCTGCTTGTAAGCCTCGACCGCCAGCACGGGATACTGTCCCCCGATCACCTTGGGGACGCCAAAGTCCGTGATGACCAGCGTGAACACCACCATCGCCGCCGACACCAGGCCGTAGCGCGCCGAGGGCAGCGTGATGGTCAGCCACTGACGCACGCGGCCCGCCCCCAGGGCGCTGGCCGCCTCATAGAGACGGGCATCGGCCACCGACAGCGCCGTGACCAGGATCATCAGCGCATGCGGAAAGGTATAGAACACCTCGCCGATCACGATCCCCGGCAGCCCGTAGATGCCGCCGTCGGGAAACCAGCTCTTGAGCAGCCCCTGGTTGCCGAACAGATAAACCAGGGAAATCGCCGGCAGCAAGGACGGCGCCAATAGCGGTATCAGGGCCAGATAGCGGAAGAGCGGCTTGCCCGGCATGCGCGTACGGGTCAGCGCTGCCGCAAATCCGAACGCCAGTGGCATGACGATGGCCGTCGTCGACAGCGCCACGACGACGCTATTGCCCACGATGCGGGGGAAGCCAGGCGCGGCCACGATGCCGGCGAAATGCGCCAGGCCCACAAAACCGCCGTCGGCGCCCGCCAGCGCCTTGCCCAAAATGGCTGCCAGCGGCAGCACCAGGCCAAGCAGCAACAGCCCGACAACCACCCAGGCCAGACCGCCGGCCCAGCGCTGAGAGGCATCCCGGGGCGGCGTCCGCAGCGTCAGAACCGCGGATATCATGCCGCCACCGACGCGAACATGCGCAGCTTGTCCGCCGGCAGAGTGATCGGCACCAGGCGACCCGGCACGAGCCGCAGCACAGCCAGCTCGTCATGCGAGATGTCGGCCTGCAGGGACAGGTGCCCCCAGACCGGGACGGTCAGACTGACTCGGCAGAATCCGCCCATCTGCTCGATTTTCTCCGGGCGCGCCAGCGCGCTGTTGGCCCCCCCGCACCAGGTGGGATGCAGGCGTACATCCTCCGGACGCAGGAACACCCGCCCTCTCTGTCCGGTCGTGGGCAGGGCATGAGTCATCGCCAGGATCACATCCCGCAGGGCGATCTGTCCGACGCCGCACACCGTGGCATCGAACCAGTTGGCCCGCCCGACAAAATCCGCCACGAACGCCGTGCGCGGCGTGCGATAGATTTCCGCAGGGGTGTCGATCTGTTCGATGCGACCCTGGTTCATCACCACGACGCGATCGGCCATGGTGAGCGCCTCCTCCTGGTCGTGCGTGACCATCAGCGTCGTGATCCCCAGCCGGCCCTGCAAGGCCTTGATCTCGCGGCGCAAGTGTTCCCGCACGCGGGCATCGAGCGCCGACAGCGGTTCATCCAGCAACAACAGGCCGGGATTGGTTGCCAACGCACGCGCCAGCGCCACGCGCTGCTGCTGACCGCCGGACAACTGAGCCGGGTATTTGTGCCCGATACCCTGCAGGCCGATCAGATCCAGCAATTCTCCCACCCGCCGCACCTTGCCGCCGTGCCGGCCCTTCAGGCCGTAGGCGATGTTGTCCGACACGGTCAGATTGGGAAACAGCGCATAGCTCTGGAAGACAATGCCGTAGTCGCGCTTCGCGGCCGGCAATTGCGTGACGTCGCGGCCCGACAGCAGAACGCGGCCGGCGCTGGGGCTTTCCAGGCCGGCGACGATCCGCAGCAAGGTCGTCTTGCCGCAGCCCGAAGGCCCCAGCAAGCACAGCAGTTCGCCTTTCTCGGCGGACAAGTCGATCCCTTCGATCGCCATGAAGTCGCCAAAGCGCTTATGCAGGCCCTGCACCCTCAGCGCGGGTTCCGCGACCAGGTCGCGGCCGGCTGGAGTGTTCCAGTTCATGTTCCGAGGCTCCGACTCACTTCTTCGGCTCGGACTTGCTGTCGTAGCGCTGCGTCCAGGCCGCCAGGATGCGGTCGCGGTTCGCTGCCGACCAGCGCAAGTCCTGCTTCACAAGCAGCGACTCGTAGTTCGCGGGAATGTAGGGGTTGGAAGCGGCTACTCCTGGATAGGCCACGACCGCAAAATTCTTCGCGTAAAGTTCGTTGGCATTGCGCGAGGCGGACCAGTCAGCCAGCTTCTTGGCCGCCGCCAGGTGTTTCGTGCCCTTCATGATCGCCGTGGCCTCCACGTCCCAGCCCAGGCCTTCCTTCGGGAACACCAGATCGATCGGCGCGCCTTGCGCTTTGCTCTGCGCCGCCCGGTATTCGAAAGAGATCCCGATGGGGAATTCGCCGGTGGCCGCCTGTTTGCACGGCTTTGAGCCCGAATGCGTGTACTGGGCAATGTTCCGGTGCAAGGCATCCATGTAGGTCCATCCGCCCTCTTCGCCGAACAGCTTGAGCCAGGCTGTGACGTCGAAGTAGCCGGTACCGCTGGACGCCGGATTCGGCATCACGATCCGGCCCTGATATTCCGGCTTGGTCAGATCCTTCCAGGTCTCGGGCTTCTTCAGCCCCAGCTTCGCCGCTTCGATCGTGTTGAAGCAGATCGTCGCCCCCCAGACATCCATGCCGACCCAGGTCGGCGGATTGGCGTCATCGACATAGGCTTTGTTCAGCTTCTCCACCCCTTTGGGCGCATAGGGCTGCAACATGCCCTGCCGATCCAGCACCAGCAGCGACGAGGCGGCAACGCCCAGGACCACGTCAGCCTGCGGTGCCGCCTTCTCGGCCAGCAGCTTGGCTGTGATGATCCCGGTGGATTCCCGGACCCACTTGATCTTGACGCCGGGCACGTCTTCCTCAAATTTCCGCTGGTACGCCTTGAGTTGATCGGCTTCCAACGCGGTATAGACGGTCAGCGTGGTGTCGGCCCAGGCCTGCGCGGCAAACAGGGCGAAGAGGCCGACGGCGAGGCGGGAGAGTGTCAGGGTCTGCATAGGAATCCTTCTGTCTCGTTGGGCTCCGGATCGAGCGAGAAGGATTCTAGGGATGCAATGTGACAGGGGTGTGAATGGTCAGGGCACAGAAGACCCGGCGGGTCGCGACTCAGGGATGACACGAGGCCGGGACATCAGGCACCATGTGACCTATAGACAGGCACGTTTCCCGGGAGCCGCCATGCGATTTGCCATCCATTGTGCAGAATTGGCTCTCTGCGCCCTTGCCGCCCTGTGCGCGGCAGCCCTGCCCAGTGCCGCTGCCGGCACTGCGAGCGCCATCGTGTCGCGCAACGCGGGCACCCTGCCAGATGACGGTGGCAGGCCGTTCACGGTCCGGCGCATCGCCACGTTCGACCACCCCTGGGCAATCGCCTTCCTGCCTGACGGCCGCCTGCTCATCACCGAAAAGCCAGGGAAAATCTTCATCACGACGCGGGATGGCGCCAAGACCGAAGTGCACGGAGTCCCCAGGGTTTACTACCGCGGCCAGAACGGCCTGCTGGACATCGCGGTTTCACCGCGCTTCGCGCAAGACGCGACGGTATTCTTCACCTACGTCGCCCCCGAGGACAACGGAGGCGTCCTGACCCTGGCGCGCGCACGGCTGGCGGAATCCGGCCATCAAGCCTCGCTGGACGATCTGCGCATCCTGTGGCGGCAGCAGCCCGCCAGCCGGGGCGGCCAGCCCGGCGGCATCATCGCCTTCCCGCCGGATGGCCAGCATCTTTTCCTGAGCGTCGGCGATCGCATGGAACCCGATACGGCGCAAAATCCCGATGCCGCCCGGGGGAAGATCCTGCGCCTGAACCTGGACGGTTCGGCCCCGACGGATAATCCGCTGGCCGGGCAACCGGGCATCCGCGCACTGACCTGGACGCGCGGGCACCGCAACCCGTACGGGCTGGCGTTCGCCCCGAACGGACAATTGTGGGAAACCGAGATGGGCCCCAAGGGCGGCGACGAACTGAACCGGATCATTCGCGGCAAGAACTACGGCTGGCCCATCGTTTCCAATGGCGACCAATACGATGGCACCCCGATTCCCAGGCACAGCACCCATCCGGAATTCGAAACCCCCCGTGTCTACTGGACCCCGGTGATCGCGCCCACCGGACTGGCCTTCTATCAGGGCCCGCAGTTCCCGGCATGGCAGGGTTCGGCACTGATCGGCGGCCTGGTTTCCCATGGCTTGGTCAGGATCGCCTTCGAACCCGATGGCAATGCCCGACAAGTCGACCGCTGGCCCCTGGGCGCCCGCATCCGCGACGTGGCCGTCGCACCCGACGGGACGGTTTGGGTGATCGAAGACGGAGCAAATGTGGCGCTGCTGCGGCTGGTGCCGCGTAGCCGGCCAGCATCGGCCCAAGAAAAAAACCGAATCAGATAATCATCTGATCCGGCTTCTGGAATATGGTCGGGGTGACATGATTCGAACATGCGACTCCTACGTCCCGAACGTAGTACTCTACCAGGCTGAGCTACACCCCGACGGTGATGCTTGGATGACCGCAAACGCAGGGCCTGCAATCATCCTCGGGAAATTTCAACGATCACGCTCGACCGCGAAAGCACAGAATTTTAGCAGAGTTTCCCGATAAACGGAATCCGGGAAGGCGGACAGCGCCTGTCTGGCCAGATCGGCCTCGGCGCGGGCCGCCTGGCGCGTGTAGTCCAAGGCGTCGGTGGCATGGATGGCGCGCGCCACCGCCTCGAAATCGGCGTGGCCGGTCTCGATCGCCTGACGGATCAGGCTGCGCTGATCCGCCGTGCCGGTTTCCAGGACACGGATCAGCGGCAGGGTGGGCTTGCCCTCGCGTAGGTCGTCGCCCACGTTCTTTCCCAGCGCCTGCACATCGCCGCTGTAGTCCAGCACGTCGTCAATCAGCTGGAAGGCGGTGCCGACGTGGCGGCCGTAAGCGGCGGCGGCCGATTCCTGTTCGGGCGTCACACCTGAAATGATGGCACCCACCTGGGCGGAGGCCTCGAACAGTTTTGCTGTCTTGTAGCGCACGACCTGCAGATAGCGATCGAGCGACACATCCGGATCATGGACGTTCAGGAGCTGCAGGACCTCGCCCTCGGCGATGACGGTGGTGGCCGCGGACAACACGGCCATGGCGGCCATGGACCCCGATTCGACCATCATCTCGAAGGAACGGGAATACAGGTAGTCGCCCACCAGAACGCTGGCGGCATTGCCAAAGACGGCGTTGGCGGTTTCGCGGCCCCGGCGCATGTCGGATTCATCGACCACGTCGTCATGCAGCAGCGTGGCGGTATGAATGAATTCGACCACGGCGGCCAGCCGGTGGTGATTGTCGCCCTGGTAGCCCAGGGCGCCCGCGACCAGCAGCATCATGGCCGGGCGCATGCGTTTACCCCCTGCGCCGACGATGTAGTCGCCGATCGTGCGGATCAGGACGACCTCGGAATCCAGGCGTGAGCGAATGACCGCGTCGACCGCCTGCATGTCGGACACGATGGGGGCAAACAGTTCAGAGAAATTCAAGACGGACCCGAATGCTGATGGGCGCCCGCCGGTGGCGGCCGCAAAGACCCAGATTATACTTTCCAGATCACAATCAGGAGAACCCGGTGGCCGACCCCCAACTGCAGGCACTCATGGATCGAGCACTGAACGTGCTGGCTCAGCTCGAAGCCTGGCTGCCCCCCGCCCCCCCAACGATCGACTGGACGGCCAGCGCCTACCGCTGGCAACGCCGTGGCGCGCGCGGCTGGCTGGATGCGGTCCACCGCGTCGCCCCCATCCATCTGGGGGACCTGCGGCACGTCGATCAGCAAAAGGCGACTCTCGAACGCAACACGCTGGCATTCCTGCGGGGCAAGCCCGCCAACAACGTGCTCATGACCGGCGCCCGCGGCACCGGCAAGAGCTCGCTGGTGCGCGCCCTGCTGGACGCCTACGCCGGCCAGGGCCTGCGCCTGATCGAGATCGACAAGTCCGACCTGAGCGATCTGGGCCAGATCGTCGAACTGATCCAGGGCCGGCCGGAACGCTATATCGTCTTCTGCGACGATCTGTCCTTCGAGGAAGGGGAAGCCAGCTACAAGGCCCTGAAATCGGCGCTCGACGGTTCCGTCGCGTCCCCAGGCGACAACCTGTTGATCTATGCCACCTCGAACCGACGCCACCTGATGCCGGAATACATGCACGAAAACCTGGAAGCCCAGCACCAGGCCGACGGCGAAATCCACCCCGGCGAGACCGTCGAAGAAAAAATTTCCCTGTCCGAACGCTTCGGACTGTGGCTGTCGTTCTACCCCTTCGCACAGAACGACTACCTGGACATCGTCAACCACTGGCTGGCCTTCCACGGCTGCGATGCGGACCAGATCCACGCCGCCCGCACCGAGGCCCTGCAATGGGCGCTCGAACGCGGGTCCCGCTCGGGCCGGGTGGCCCGGCAGTTCGCGCGCGACTGGGCGGCCCGCCATGTCTAAACCCTACATCCGCGTCGCCGCCGGCCTGATCCTGGATGCCCGGGGCCGGCTGTTGCTGGGCCAGCGCCCCGACGGCAAAGCCTGGCCGGGCTGGTGGGAATTTCCCGGCGGCAAGATCGAGGCCGGCGAGACCGTCGAACAGGCGCTTGTGCGCGAACTGGACGAAGAACTGGGCATCCGCGCGACCCGCGTCTACCCCTGGGTCGTGCACGTGCACGAATATCCCAAATCCATCGTCGAGCTGGCGTTCTGCCAGGTTACGGCCTGGGAAGGCGAGCCCCACGGCCGCGAAAACCAGGCACTGGACTGGGTGGACCCCTGGGACATCCGCCTGGACGAATCCGAACACCCGATCGCACCGGGCGGCGGCTCGCTGCTGCCGGCGGCCGCCCCGCCGCTGCGCTGGCTGCGGCTGCCCATGCAGTACCGCGTCAGCCACATCCGTCATGCCAACGGGCTGGCCGGCTGGCTGGCGCAACTACGCCAGGAACTGCTGCAGGGCCTGCGCATGGTGCAGTTCCGCGAACCTGCGTGGGCGGGTGACACCGACAGCCTGCACGAGGCCTTCCAGGCCACCCTGGCCCTATGCCGCCAGCATGGCGCCCGCTGTTTCATCAACAGCTGCCATCCGCACGGCTGGTGGTCGCACGCCGACGGGGTTCAGCTACGCGCAGCCGACGCCGCCCGCATTCTGCAGCAGGACACGCGGCCACCGGGCTGGCTGGGGGTATCGGCGCATGACGCGCAGGACATCGAATGCGCCCGCCAGCTGCAGGCCGACTTCGTGGTGCTTGGGCACGTCCACCCCACCGATAGCCACCCAGACAGCCCCGCGCTGGGCTGGGCGCGGTTCCGGGAACTCGCCATGGCGGCGGGCCGGCCGGTGTTCGCCATCGGCGGGCAATCCATCGATACGCTCGACGCGGCCCGCCTGCACGGGGCACACGGAATCGCCGCCATGCGAGGTCAGTTGGTGGGTGGCTCCGAATAGCCACCACCCAGCGCCGCCGCCAACTGCACGGCGGCGGTCAGGCGCTGGGCCCGCAGGTTCAACGAATTCTGCTCGGCGCTGAGCGCACTGGTCTGCGCCTGCACCACATTCAGATAATCCACCAGGCCTGCCTGATATTGATTGGTGACCTGGCGCAGGGTTTCCCGGGCGGCAGCCAGTGCCTGGTCCTGCGCGGCCTGCTCGTCGACCTGGGCCTGCGACTGCACCAGGGCATCCTCGACCTCGCGCAGGGCGTCGAGCACGGTCTTGCGGTAGGACGCGGCCTGGGCGTCGTACGCGGCCCGAGCGGATTCCACGGCGGCGCTGCGTGCGCCCCCATCGAACAGCGTCAACGCCAACGCCGGGCCCAGCGTCCAGAAACGCGCCGGCGCCATGATCCAGGATGCGAATTCACCCGCCCGGTAGCCGCCCTGCGCGCTCAGTGTCAGATCGGGAAACCAGGCGGCCTGCGCCACACCGATCTTTGCATTGGCCTGGGCCACGCGCCGCTCCGCCGCCGCGACGTCGGGTCGATGCTGCAGCAAGGCGGACGGGACCCCCACCGGAATGGCAGGAACGGCCGGCAGGCCGGCGCCCGGCGGCATCTGAAAGCCGGCCGGCACCTGCCCGAGCAGAATCGCAATGGCATGAATCTGCTGTTCCCGCTGCCATCCCAGCCGGATGCGCTGCACGCGGGCCTGATCCAGCTGCGCGGAGGCCGCCGCCACGTCGGCGGAAGACGCCACACCGGCGGCATAGCGATTGCGCGTCATTTCGAGTGCGCGGGCGTATTCGTCCAGCGTGCGGGCCAGCAGCGCATCCTGCAGCTGACTGGCGCGAACCCCGAAATACGCCTGGGCCAGGGTCGACCGCAGGCTCAGGCGCATGGCGGCCAGATCGGCCCCGCTGGCCTGCGCGCTGGCCTGCGCGCTCTCGACGTCGCGCCGCACCCGTCCCCAGAGATCGACCTCCCAGCCGACGCTGCCCGACAGGGAATAGCTGTTCGAGGGGTTGCCTACACCGGAAATGCCCTGCCCCTCCCGGGTCACCGAGGACGACACACCAACGGACGGGAACAGGCCGGCGCGCGCCGTCCCCAGCGCAGCCTGCGCCTGCCGGTATTGCGCCTCGGCCTGGGCAATGTCCAGATTCCCCTGCGGCATGCGGTCCATCAGACCATTCAGGTCCGCATCGCCGAAAAGACGCCACCAGTCGGTCTGCAGCGTCCCGTCGGCGGGCTGCGCCCGGCGCCACTGGCCATCCGGCGCGCTCGCGTACGCCGCGCCCACGTCCTGGGCCGGCCGATGGTAGTCCGGCCCCACGGCACAGGCGCTCAGAAGCAGGCACGCGGCCAAGGCCACGCCATGGCGCCAGCACCGTCGCGCGATGGGCCGGCATCCGGTTTCAGGCTGGGTGCGCTCACAGGCGTATGGAAACTGCATCACGTTCATGAATGAATGAGGGATTCAAAGAATTATCACGCAGGCGGCACCGCGGTCTGGATCCGCTGAGCGGCGCGGCGCGAGCCACGCAGGCGGTCCAGGCTCAGATACACCACCGGGGTCGTATACAACGTCAGCACCTGGCTGACCAGCAGCCCGCCAACGATCGTCAGGCCCAGGGGCTGACGCATCTCCACCCCGGCCCCGGTTGCCAGCAACAGCGGCAGGGCCCCCAGCATGGCCGACAGTGTCGTCATCAGGATCGGCCGCAGCCGCGCCAGGCAGGCCCGGTAGATGGCTTCGCGCGGGTCCAGCCCCTCGCGGCGCTGGGCCTGCAGGGCAAAATCCACCATCATGATGGCATTTTTCTTGACGATGCCGATCAGCAGGAACACGCCGATCAGGGCAATCAGGGTGAATTCCATGTCCACCAGCCGCAGCGCCAGCAGCGCACCCACCCCGGCCGACGGCAGGGTGGACAGGATCGTGATCGGATGCAGGGTGCTCTCGTAGAGCATGCCCAGCACCAGATACATGGCCACCAGTGCAGCCACCAGCATCCAGGGCTGCTGGGCCACGGCGTTGCGCATCAGGCCGGAACTCTGATCCAGTCCGCCTTGCAGTTCCTGTGTGGGCAGGTTGATGCGCGCCACGGCCTGATCGATGGCGGTGAGCGCCTGCCCCAGCGACACCCCGGGGGCCAGACCGAACGACACCGAATCGGCTGCCAGCAGACCTTCATGATTGACCGCGCGTGGCGCTGTGCCCTCGGTGATCCGGGTAAAGGCCAGCAGCGGCACATGCTGCCCCAGGGCGTTGACGACCTGCAGCGCCTGCAAGGAATGCACGTCCTGGGCATAGCGCGACTGCACGCCCATGACCACGTGATACTGGTTGAGTGTGCCATACAGGACGGCCACCTGGCGCTGACTGAAGGCGTTGTTCAGCACCCCCGCGAGATCGGCCATCTGCACGCCCAACTGGCGCGCGGCATCCCGATCGACCACCAGTTCCAGGCGACGTCCCTTGTCCTCGACGTCGTCGTCCACGTCGGCCAGTTCGGGCATCGTGGCCAGCACGTTGCGCACCCGGGGCAGCCACAGGTTCAGCAGCCGCAAGTCGCTGCCCATCAGTTGGTAGGAATAGGACCCGGAGCGCGAAGAATGCCCGACGAAAATGTCCTGCTGAGGCACCAGGAACATGCGCGCGCCCGGCGTATGCGCGAATCGCGGCCGCAAGCGGTTGACGACCTCGGCGGCGCTGGCGTCACGTTGGTTCAGGGGTTTGAGCTGGATCTGAATGAAGCTGGAATTGCTGCCGCCACGCCCCCCCGCATAGGCGGTCACCGTATCCACGGCCGGATCCGACAGCAGGATCCGACGGAAGACATCCAGCCGCTTCTGCGTTTCGTCGAAGGACGTCCCCGTATCGACCCGGAAAAATCCCATCAGCTGCCCCGTATCCTGCTGGGGAAAGAAGCCTTTGGGAATGCTGATGTACAGATAAACGTTCAGCCCGATCGTCGCCAGCAGCAACAGCAGCACGATGCGCGAATGATCCAGGGCCCAGCGCAGCGATTTCCCGTAGCCCCGCAGGCAGGCATCGCCCAGACGCTGAGACAGGCGGGCCAGGCGGTTGCGGCGCGCCGGCTGGTCGACAGGTGCCACCCGCAGCAGCCGCGACGCCATGACCGGGGTCAGGGTGATCGAGATCAGCAGGGACACGCCGATCGCCACCGACAGCGTGACGGCGAATTCCTTGAACAGGCGCCCGACCAGGCCGCCCACCAGCCATAGCGGAATGAATACGGCCACCAGCGACACGCTCATGGCCAGGACGGTGAAGCCCACTTCGGTCGCGCCGCGCAAGGCTGCCCTCGCCGGGCGCATGCCGCGTTCGATGTGGCGCATGATGTTTTCCAGCACCACGATCGCGTCATCCACCACGAAACCGGTGGCGACGATCAGCGCCATCAGGGATATCGTGTTCAGGCTGAAGCCGAACCACCACATCAGGCTGAAGGTGCTGATGAGCGAGGCCGGCACCGCGATGGCGGGAATCAGGGCTGCGCGCCAGTTGCCCAGAAAGGCGAAGACGACGGCAACCACCAGGATCACCGACAGCACCAGGGTGAGCTCGGCCTCGTACAAAGAAGCCCGGATGCTGGGCGTGCGGTCCTGAGCAATCGTCAGCCTCACCTGTTCGGGCAGCAAGGACTGGAATGACGGCAGCAGCGTGCGCACCGCATCGACGGTATCGATGATGTTGGCGTCCGTCTGACGGCGGATGATCAACAGCACCGCCGGCCTGTCGTTGAAGTAGCCCACCTGATTCGTGTCTTCGACCGAATCCTCGACGCGCGCCACATCGCTCAGGTGGATCGGGCGCCCGTCCTTCCAGTCCACGATCAACGGGGCGTAGTCGGCCGCCTTGCGCAGCTGCTGGCCCGAGCGGATCTGCCACTGGTTGTCGCCCAGGCGCACCAGCCCCCCGGGCCGCAGGGAATTGACGTCCTGCAGCTTCTGGCGCACCTTGTCCAGCGACACGCCCATGGATTCCAGCGCCCGGGGATTCAGCAGGACACGCACCGCCGGCAGGGAACTGCCGCCCACCGTCACCTGCCCCACCCCGCCGACCTGAGACAGTTTCTGCGCCAGCACCGTCGAGGCCAGGTCGTACAGCTCTCCGCGCGTGGCCGTGTCCGAGGTCAGCGCCAGGGTCATGATCGGCGAGGACGAGGAATTCACCTTGCGGTAGACCGGATTGCCGCGCATGCCTGACGGCAGCTGCGGGCGCGCCGCGTTGATGGCCGCCTGCACGTCGCGCGCGGCGCTGTTGATGTCGCGATCCAGTTCGAACATCAGCGAAATAGTGGTCTGGCCCTCGCTGCTGCGCGAGCTCATGCTGCTGATCCCCGCGATCGCACCCAGGGACTGCTCCAGCGGCATCGCCACGCTGGATGCCATGGTCTCGGGGCTGGCGCCCGGCAGCGATGCCGACACCGAGATCATCGGAAAATCCACCTGCGGCAAGGGTGCCACCGGCAGGAACCGCAAGGCCAGCACCCCGGCCAGCACCATGGCCAGACACAACAGGGATGTGCCCACCGGTCGGCGCAGGAACAGGGCGAAGAACCTCATGATCGATCAGGCGCCGTCCGCCGATGCGCCAGCCGCTCGAACATCAGATAGATCACCGGGGTGGTAAACAAGGTCAGCAGTTGGCTGCACAGCAGGCCGCCCACCATGGCCAGACCCAGCGGCTGGCGCAGCTCGGCCCCCGATCCGCTAGCGAACATCAAGGGAATGGCGCTGAAAAACGCCGCCAGCGTCGTCATCAAAATCGGCCGAAAGCGCAGCAGCGCCGCTTCATGAATGGCCGCCTGCGGCCCCAGCCCGCGCTCGCGCTGGGCATCCAGCGCAAAATCGATCATCAGGATGGCGTTTTTCTTGACGATGCCGATCAGCAAGATGATGCCGATCACCCCGATCATGTCCAGTTCCACCCCGCCCGCCCACAGCGCCAGCAGGGCACCGATGGCTGCCGACGGCAGCGTGGACAGGATGGTCACCGGATGGATCAGGCTCTCGTACAGCACACCCAGCACGATGTACATGGTGACCACGGCTGCCAGCAACAACAACAAGGTGCTCGACAGAGACGCCTGGAAGGCGCGCGCCGCGCCCTGAAACTGGATCTCGACGGAATCGGGCACCCCCAGCGATACGCGGGCACCCTCGATCGCCTGCACGGCGTCGGAAAGCGCCACACCCGGTGCCAGATTGAAGGACACCGTGGTGGCCGGAAACTGATCCAGGCGCTGGACAGCCAGGCGGGTCACGCCCGGCACGAAACGCGCGACCGTGGACAAGGGCGTCACACCGCCGCCGGCGGTCGGAACATGGATATGCGCCAGCGCCTGCGGCCCGCCGTCCAGCTGCGCGGCGCCGGCTTCGAGCACGACCCGATACTGCGCCGATTGGGTATAGATCGTGGAGATCAGCCGCTGTCCGAAGGCGTCGTACAGCGCGTCGTCGATCGCCGCCTGAGTGACGCCCAGCCGCGCAGCCGCATCGCGGTCCACCTGCACGTTCAGCGCCAGCCCATGGTCCTGCAGATCCCCGGCCACGGCGCGCAGCTGCGGCAGGCGCTGCAGGGTCTCGATCAGTCGCGGCGCCCACTGGGCCAGCGCGGCATCGTTGGGACTGGACACCGTCATCTGGAACTGGGCGCGGCTGATCTGATCCTCGACCGAGAGTTCCTGCACCGGCTGCAGCCAGACCTGCAATCCCACCACGGCATGCAGGGCCTGGTTCAGGCGGTCGATGACCGCATCGGCCCGCACGCGGCGCTCCGTCAGGGGCTTGAGTGTGATCTGCAGGCGCCCGGTGTTCAGTGTCGTATTGTCGCCATCGATCCCGATGAAGGACGTCACCGACGCGACCGCTGGATCCGCCAGCACCCGCTCGACCGCCGACTGCTGCAGGCGGGACATGACGGGAAAGGAGGCTGTCTGCGGGCCCTGGGTAATGGCCTGGATCGCGCCGGTATCCTGCTGCGGGAAAAAGCCCTTGGGGATGCCGACATATAATCCCGCCGTCGCCACCAGCGTCCCCAGTGCGAACCACAGCGTGGCCCGCTGATGGGCCAGCACCCACATCAGCCCCCGGTCGTACGCGGTGACCAGCCGGTCCATGGCACGCCCGGCCCCTTGAAGGAAACGGCCATGCCGCTCTTCGGATTCCGGACGCAGCATGCGAGCACACATCATGGGCGTCAGGGTCAACGAGATCAACAGGGACAAGAGGATCGCCACCGCCAGCGTCACGGCGAACTCGCGAAACAGCCGCCCGACCACGTCCGCCATGAAAAGCAGGGGGATCAGCACCGCGATCAGCGACACGGTCAGCGACACCAGGGTGAAGCCGATCTGGCGCGCCCCGCGCAGCGCCGCCGTCAGAGCGTTTTCGCCTTCCTCGATGTGGCGGGCGATGTTCTCGATCATGACGATGGCATCGTCCACCACGAAGCCGGTGGCGATCGTCAGTGCCATCAGGGTCAGGTTGTTGATGCTGAAACCCATCAGATACATCAGGCCGAACGTGCCCACCAGCGACAGGGGCACGACCACGCCCGGAATGAGCGTCGCCCGCCAGGTGCGCAGGAACACGAAGGTCACTGCCACCACCAGCGCGATGGCCAGCAGCATTTCGATCTGCACGTGATCGATCGAATCGCGGATGGTGTGCGTGCGATCGGCGGCCACCCGCAGATCGACACCCGTGGGCAATGTCTGGCGCAGGCCCGGCAGCAGCGCCTGGATCTGGTTGACCACCTGAATCACATTGGCGCCTGGCTGGCGCTGAATGTTCAGCAAGATCGCCGGCGTGTGATCGAACCAGGCCGCCTGGTACAGATTTTCCGCCGCGCGGCGCACCTGGGCCACGTCGCCCAGGCGCAGGGGCGCGCCGTTCTCATAGGCCAGGATCAGGCGTTCGTATTCGGCTGGGTCTTTCAACTGGTCGTTGACGCTGATGGTCAGCGACCGCTGCGGCCCGTCCAGATTGCCCTTGGGCTGGTTGACGTTCGACTGGGTGACCGCCTTGCGCACGTCGGCCAGCGTGAGTTTATGCGCGGCCAGCGCCTGGGGATCCACCTGGATACGCACGGCCGGCCTCTGCCCGCCCGTCACGCTGACCAGGCCGACCCCACTGATCTGGGACAATTTCTGCGCGACCCGCACCTCGATCAGATCGCGCACCTGATCCAGCGGCAGGGTGGGCGAAGTCACCGCCAGCGTCATCACCGGCGTGTCGGCTGGATTGACCTTGCGGTAGATGGGCGGCGACGGCATGTCGCCGGGCAGCAGGTTCGAAGCCGCATTGATGGCGGCCTGCACTTCCTGTTCGGCCACGTCCAGCGGCAGCCCCAGATCGAAGCGCAAAGTGATGCGCGAGGATCCGCCCGAGCTGGTGGACAGCATCTGCGACAGGCCCGGCATCTGGCCGAACTGGCGTTCCAACGGCGAGGTAACCAACGCCGTCATCACATCCGGCCCGGCCCCGGGGTATAGCGTCGTCACCTGAATCGTGGGGAAATCCACCTGCGGCAGGGCCGACACGGGCAGTTCGCGATACCCCAGCAGCCCGGCCAGCACCACGGCGATCATCGCCAGCGTGGTGGCGATCGGCCGCAGGATGAAGGGACGCGACAGATTCACGAAGCGTGACCCTTGACAGCCCCTGACGAGCCCGCCGACGAGGACTGCCCCGGGGCCACCTCTTCGATCAGGCTGCCTTCGCGCAGGCGGTCGGTGCCCTCGACCACCACGGTATCCCCGGCCGTCAGTCCCGATTCGATCACGACCCGTTCGCCATCATCCACGCCGGTCACGACCGGCACGACATGCACTTTGTGGTCGGCATCGGCGCGATAGACGTATTCGCCCGCCGAACCGCGCTGCACGGCGCGCAGCGGCAGCACGAGACCCGATTCCAGCCCCAGGCGCAGGCGCACCTGCACGAACTGGTTGGGGAACAGGGACTCATCCGCATTGTCGAACCGGGCCTTGAGCTGCACCGTGCCGGTGGCGACGTCGATCTGATTGTCCACCGCGATCAGGGTGCCGGTGGCCAGGACGGGACCACCCGCCTGACTGAAGAGCTGCGTACGCAGGCCGCTGTCGGCACGGCGGGCAGCCAACAGCGCCGGCAGCCGGGTTTGGGGAATGGAGAACACAACGTCGATAGGCCGGCTTTGCGTCAGCACCACCAGACCGCCCGTATCGGAAGCATGCACCATGTTCCCGACGTCGACCTTGCGCATTCCCAACCGACCGGCCATCGGTGCCTGGATCCGGGTATAGCCGAGTTGCAGCCGGGCCTCGTCGACAGCCGCCTGGTCGATCTTCGCCTGCCCCTGCAGTTCGCCGACCTGCGCCCGGGCGGTATCCAGCTGCTGGCGCGCCACGGAATTCTGCTTGGCCAGCTGCTCATATCGCGCCAGATCGCGGCGCGCGTTGTCCAGTTGGGCCGCATGCTGGATCTGTTGACCCTGGGCCTGCCGCAGCTGGATCTCGAAGGGCCGGGGATCGATGACCGCGAGCAGGTCGCCCGCCGCCACCGGCTGGCCATCCGTGAAATGCAGGGACTGCAGCGGCCCGTCCACCCGCGCCCGGATCGTGACCGTGGCCAATGCATTGACCGTTCCCAGCGCGCGCAGCGACCGATCGATCTGTCCGGATTCGACCTGAGTGACAGACACGGGCGTCGCCAGCCCCGCGCCACCACCCCGACCCGACGGCTGACCCGCGCCCTGGGGCCAGAATCGCCAGACGGCCAGCGCGACGAGCACGCACAGCGCCGCCCACACCCAAACCCGGCGGCGCCTGCCCAGGGGCCGCGTCGTGGTATCGATCATGATGGAAAGTCCTAGAGATTGCAGCGGGCGAGGCGAAACGCGATGTCGCGGCCGGCCGGCTGCGGCTTCGTCGTATTGTCCTGCAGGGAGAACCGCACCCAGATGACGTATTTGTTGGCGCTGATTTCGGGAAAGACCCCCAGCCCCTGATCGACCCAGACCCGCAGCAGTTGGAAGGTCTTGCCCCCCAGCATTTCCTGATACGCCCCCTGGCTGGCCACCTGGTCATGGGCATCGCCCGCGTCGCGCAGCATCTGCAGGATCAGCGCCACGGCCCGATGCAGCGGCATCATCGTGTCGATCCAGCCCGCCAGGTCGCGGACGCGGGCCTCGACGGGTTTGATCTGCCAGGCGTAGTAGGAAGGCAGATCGATGGGGGACGAGCTGCCCGGCGCGGTAATGCGCCCGCGCAGGCTGGCAAGCCATTCGTTGTCCCGCAGGCACTGGCCGATGCGGCCCTGTCCGGACAAATCCGCCGACACGGCCTGCATTTCTTTCAGCAGGCTATCGAGCGTGGGGCGATCGACGCCGGGATGCTCGCGCAAGGCCGACAGTGCCGTGCGATGCCGATCCAGATCCTGCAGGACAGCCGTGCGCACGTCGGCACGCTCGCAGACGTCGAGCAGGTCGAACAGGGTGGCCATGGCGATCTGGTGGCAACGAGCGTCTTCGCCCTTCACGAAGAAAAACAGACGGTCGAACAGATATTCGACCCTGAGCAGGGTACGCACACGTTCATTACAGGGGTACTCGTACAGAATCACGCGCAAAAGACCCTAATCATGAGTGGCCGGCCCGTCGGGCGACCGTGAAGCCAGCTGGCACCATGTCTGATGACAATGCCAGGACCGTTCACGCAGCGCAGCCAGATCGGTGACCCCATCGTTCACGATGACGTCGTCGGCCGCAGCCAGGCGATCCTCCCGGGAAGACTGAGCGGACATGATACGCCCAATGGCTTCCCGCGTCAGCCCGCTGCGCGCCTGCACGCGCCGGATCTGCGTTTCCGGATCACAGTCCACCACACAGATCCGGTCTACCCGATCCCGCCAGCGCCCGGATTCCACCAGCAGCGGTACGACGAAGACACGGTATGGGCCCTGCGCCCGCGCCGCCTGCGCCTGGACGGCCTGGCCAATCAAGGGATGCAGGATGGATTCCAGCCGCCGGCGCATTTCCGGATCCGCAAATACGCGATCCCGCATCCAGTCACGGTCAAGGCGGCCGTCGGGCAGAATGGCCGCCGGACCAAAAGCCTGGCGCAGGGGTTCGATCGCCGATCCGCCCGGCGCCGTCAGTTCATGCGCGATCCGGTCGGTATCGATCACGACGGCCCCCCATTGCGCCAGCCAGTCGGCCACCTGGGTCTTGCCGGACCCGATCCCGCCGGTCAGACCGATCGAATACATGACGAACGTCCTGTTCACATCGAAAACATGACTGTAACCCAGCGATCGGCCCGATCTGGACCACACAGGATCAGCGGCGCGGACGCCAGCGCAATACAAGGACCGAAGGGGTAGGCGCGCAGACGGCGCCTGCCCGCGAAGGCCCACCAGAGCAGCCCCAACACGCTGGCAGCCCACAGGATCACCAGGGTGGCGGGCAACCCCAGCCAACCGGCCAGGGCGGCCAGGCATTTCACATCGCCGCCACCAAACCCGTCCCGCCCCCGACACCACCGATACAGGCAGGCCAGCGCCATCAGCCCCGACCAGACCGCCACCGACGCGAGGCCAGCCGTCACCAGCCCCTGATGCCCCACCCACCAGCCGGCCAGCATCAGGGGTAGGGTCAAGGCATCCGGCAGCAGGCCGCTGCGCGCGTCGATCCAGGCCAGGGCGCCCAGGCCCAGGCACAGCGGCAGCAACGTCAGGCCACCCGGCCCCTGATCGAACAGCAGCCAGGCGGCTGCCGCACCTGCGCAGGCCGCCCCCAGGCCGTCCCGCCAGGTCCTGGGCGGCAGCCGCCTGGCGCTGCGGGCAGCGCCCCATAAGGTTCTGGCATCCGGTGCGTTCCCGGCGTCCAACCGATCGGCATAGACCTGCGCCCATCGGGCCAGGCCGCCGCCGCCCCACAGGCAGACGAGAACGGCGATGACCCCGCCCAGCCATGCCAGTGGCGGCGTCATCGGCATTTTCCGACCCCTCCGGGTGCCGGCACACCGAGGCCTGAAAGAATCCGGACGATGCGCCGGGAACTGCCCAAGCCGGCGGCAAATGCGTAGAATGGCGTTTTCGCCAATCCGAGCCTGACTGTCATGCCGCGCGCCATCCCCACCCCCATTTCCCGAATGCTGGGCCTGAGCCTGCTGATCCTGCTGGGCGCCTGCGCCCAGCAACGCGAGCCAGGCTATTACGACACCCCACGCGGCGACACCAGGTCCGACGCCCTGCACCGCGCCCAGGGTGGCGCCAGCACGGTTGCCCCGGCGCAGTTGCAGCTGGGGTTCGGCAACCAGAATCAAAAGCCCGCCCCCGAGACGCCCAATGCGTCTTCCGCCAACGCCAGCCAGGCGGCGGGCGCGGAACCCGGCGCCGGCGCCGCGCCAGGCGCCACGGCACCCGGGACCGCCCCTCAGACCCGCAGCGACATTCCACAGGTGCTGAAGGAAACCAAGACCTATCTGGGCACGATCGCCTGCACCGATGGCGGGCAATGCCCGGCCAGCCGCATGACGCTGACTCTGGCGCCGGATGGTCAGTGGCGCGCCCGTCAGACGCCAGTCGATGGCAGCGGCCCCGCCCGGACCACCCTGGGTTGCTGGTTCCTGACCGGGTCGGATCCGGTGCGCATCGTGCTGCAAACCGGTGAACAGCCCTACGCCAGTCTGGAGTTCACCCAGTCGAGCGTGCTGAAGGTGGTGCGCATGAACGGGAAGGCGCCCTTGCTGGCGTCACGCCTGACGCGCCAGGCCGATCTGGACCCTATTTCAGAGCTGTCCGCCAAACCAGCCCAGGCCTGCCCCGCAAACTGATCTCGCCGACGCCCCCGGCCAGCCGCCTGATGGCGGGGTGCCGACGCGCGCATGCCACCCTGCATCCCGCCGGTGTCCCGCCCCGCACTCCTGCGCCGAGGTCGTCGGTGGCCGGCAGTTTCATGTGCCAGCGCACGCAGCGCTGGGTCAGTTCCACGGCGTTGCGCACCCCGATTTTGGTGAAGATGCGCGCCCGATGCGCCTCGATCGTACGCTGCGAGACGCCGAGTTCGGCTGCGATGTATTTGTTGGAACGGCCCCGTGTGATGTAATCCGCGACTTCGCGTTCACGCACGGTCAGACAATTCAGTGGTGAGTCCCCTGGCTGATCGCCGTCAGGACCCATGCCGTAGACAGACATGACAATCCCCCTTTTATTGGTCTCGGGGGATTCTGTCATGGCGCTCCGCGCCCGGCAGCTGTCAGCGCTGACAGCCGGGGGTGACCCGGACTCCGGCCAAGGCGCGTACCGCCCTCGCCGGCTCTGGTCAGAATTCCAGATTATCGATCAGTCGGGTGCTGCCCAGCCGGGCGGCCGTCAGCACCACCAGGGGCTCGCGCTCGTGGATTTCCTGGAGCGTTGGCGGCTGCAGGTCCCGCTGGCGGCGCACCGACACGTAATCCGGATCCCAGCCACGATTGCGCAGGGTCTGCATGGCCTGCGCCTCGACGCCCGCCCAATCGTCACGACCGGCCCGGACGGCATCGCGCACCTGTTGCAATTGACCATACAGATTGGGGGCTTCGGCGCGCTCGGCGGCCGACAGGAAGCGATTCCGCGAGGACAGCGCCAGCCCGTCCGGATCGCGCACGGTTTCGTGCGCGAGGATTTCCACCGGCAGCTGGAACTGGCGGCACATGGCGCGCACCACCATCAGCTGCTGATAATCCTTTTTCCCGAACACCGCCACGCGCGGCTGCACGCAGGAAAAGAGCTTGAGCACCACGGTGCTGACGCCCATGAAGAAATCGGGGCGAAATTCGCCCTCCAGGATGTTGCCCAAGGCGTCGCCGGGCCGGATGCGGAAATTCTGCGGCTCTGGGTACATCTCGCGCTCGTCCGGCGCAAAGAGCACATAGACGTCACGTTCCCGCTCGAGCTTTTCAATGTCTTCGGCCAGGGTCCGGGGATAACGGTCGAAGTCCTCGTTGGGACCGAATTGCAGACGGTTGACGAAAATGCTGGCCACCACCGGATCGCCATGCTGATGCGCCAGCCGCATCAGGGACAGGTGGGCGGCGTGAAGATTGCCCATGGTGGGCACGAAGGCTGCATGCAGTTGCCCTCGCAGCTGGTCACGCAGATCTTCGATGGTATGGACGACTTTCAAGGCAAGCTCCGGCGTCGGCGGTCAGGCCGAGCGCGTATAGGACAGTCTGACATAGAGCGGCGCATAGGGCGCCGCCTGGGTGATTTCCAGCAGGGATTCGCGGGCAAGTTCCAGCAGGGCCAGGAAATGGACGACGATCACGGCCGCCGGGTCGCCCATCCGGATGCGTTCCATGAAGAGCTCGGTGAATTCCATGAAACGCACGTCGGACAGCCGCCGGAGGATGTGGCTCATGTGGTCGCGCACGGACAATTGCTCATGAGCGATGTGGTGGCTGGCATTCAGGCGCGCACGCCGCAGAATGGTGGTCCAGGCCTCGCGCAGATCGTCGGCGCTGACTTCGGGCAACAGGGCCTCGACCGCCAGATCGGCCTGCGCATGGGCCACCAGAAAATCCCGCCCGACGCGGGGCATGGCATCCAGGCGCTGGGCCGCGAGCTTCATGCGTTCGTATTCCAGCAGCCGACGCACCAGTTCGGCCCGCGGATCATCGACTTCGTCGCCGGTGTCGGACTGCCGCACGGGCAGCAGCATGCGCGACTTGATCTCGATCAGCAGGGCCGCCATCAGCAGGTATTCCCCCGCCAGTTCCAGGTTGGTGCGCCGCACCTGCTCGACATAGGCCAGATACTGGGCCGTGACTTCCGCCATGGGGATGTCGAGCACGTTGAAATTCTGTTTGCGGATCAGATAGAGCAGCAGGTCCAGCGGCCCCTCGAAGGCTTCCAGGAAGACTTCCAGCGCATCGGGCGGGATGTACAGATCCTGGGGAATGGCGAACAGCGGCTCGCCGTAGAGCCGCGCCAGCGCGACGTGATCGATCACGTCGGGCGTGCTGTCCACGGCCGGCGACATCAGGGCATCCAGGTCTTCGGAGCCGGCGGGCGGCATGATCGCTGATCAGGCCTTCTGGTAGTAGACGTAGGGGTCCTGGGCAACGCGGGCTGCCCGGAAGCCGTCCTGTTGCTCGGTGTTCAGATCCTTGTCCCACAGGCGGAACCGCCCGGCGCGCTGGCGGGCTTCGGTATCCGGATGATCCGTCTTGTACTGGTTGATGAACTGCGTCAGTTCGGAGGTGAAGTTGTTTGCCATAATAGAGTCGTTACCGATAGCCATGACCAATGCGCCCAAGTGTACTGCACTCGGGCTCCCCCGCGCCCCGATGCCAGATTCCCGTCCAGCCCCTGCCGCAGTACCCGCCCCCCGGACTCTGGAACAACGGATGATCCCCTTCATCGTCGGTTGCGCGCTGTTCATGCAGATGCTGGACTCCACCGTGGTGGCGACCGCGCTGCCGGCGATGGCCCGGGACCTCGGCACGACGGCCGTGCACATGAACATCACCATCACGGCCTACCTGCTGGCCACGGCCGTGTTCGTCCCCATCAGCGGCTGGGCGGCCGACCGGTTTGGGGCGCAGCGGGTCTTTCAGGCGGCCATCCTGCTGTTCGTACTCAGCTCGGCCGCCTGCGCCGCATCGAATTCGCTCGCGCAACTGGTCGCAGCCCGGGTCGTCCAAGGCGCGGCAGGCGCCATGATGGTGCCCGTCGGGCGCATCATCCTGCTGCGGCGCATCCCGAAATCCGAACTGGTCCAGGCCATGGCCTTCCTGACCCTGCCCGCCCTGCTGGGCCCGGTCATCGGGCCGCCCGTCGGCGGCTTTCTCGTCACCTATGCGTCGTGGCACTGGATTTTCCTGATCAACATTCCGGTCGGCATCCTGGGGATGGTGCTGATCCAGCGCTTCATCGCCCGGGACGTCCCCGACGGCCGGCCCAGACTGGACACGGTGGGGTTCCTGCTCAGCGGCATCGCCATGGCCGCCCTCATGACTTGCCTGGAAGCCATCGGCCACGGCGGCATGGGCGTCGGCGCCATTGCCGGACTCATCGTGCTGGGGCTGGTCTGCGGCGTTCTGTACATCCGGCACGCCCGCCACGCCACCTATCCCATCATCGATCTCAGCCTGCTGCGCACCCAGACTTTCGCCGTCTCGGTGCTGGGCGGCAACCTGTGCCGCTTCGGCAGCGGCGCATCGCCCTTTCTGCTCGCCATCCTGCTGCAGGTGGGATTCGGTCTGTCGGCTTTTTCAGCCGGGATGATCACCTTCACCTCGGCAGCCGGCGCACTGCTGATGAAGCTGGTCGCCACCCCGATCGTGCATCGCTTCGGCTTTCGCCGCGTGCTGACGTGGAATGCCTTGATCGCCGCCTCGTTCACGGCGGCCTGCGCGGCCTTCCAGGCCGACACGCCGGTCTGGCTGATGGTGGCGGTCCTGCTGACCGGGGGCTTCTTCCGGTCATTGCAGTTCACCGCCGTCAACGCCCTGACCTACGCCGACCTGGACTCGGCCCAGATGAGCCGCGCCAGCAGCTTTTCCGCCATGGCGCAACAGCTGGGCATCAGCCTGGGGGTCGCCTGCGCGGCCGCCACGCTGAACCTGAGCATCACCCTGCGCGGCGGCATCGAGGCGGACCGCATCGACGTCATGTGGGGCTTTGTCGTCACGGCGCTGTGTGTGGCGGCCTCGTCCCTGTCCTTCCGGCGCCTGTCGAACCGATCCGGCAGTCAGCTGCGCCACCACCGGGATCAAAGAGTCGCCCGCCAGGCAGGCCCGGGGGACGTTTAGAGATCCCCCAGCAGCATCACCAGTTTGCAGTCCGGCCGGATCGCCAGCCGGAAGGTGAATTGGCGCAGACGCAGGCGCCCCCGGGCGGGATGCTGGAATGCACGCACGCCGCCTTCCCGCTCCACCACCGTCTGACGCGTCCAGCACCGGGCAAACAGCGGACTGCCAGCCTGCAACTCGGCCACCAGCGCCTGAATGGCGGGGTCGCCAGCCAGCGTCGCGACGTCGGCTCGGAATTCGGCCACCACACGGCTGGCGCGCTCTTCCCAGTCCACCACCAGAGTCCGCGCGGCCGGGTCCATGAAAATGAAATGCAGCAGATTCGCCCGCCCCCGCCCCGGCCAGCCATCGAACAGATCCTGCAATGCGGGATTCCAGGCCAGCACGTTCCAGGACTGGTCCAGGATGTATGCCGGCCCCCGGATGCTGTCCACGCAATCGCTTAAACCATCAGGCAGCGCCACCGCGTCCAGGTGCCCGGTCTGGGGATCGGTGCATTCCGCCAGGCTGAACATATAGTGTCGTTCCGCGCGCGCCAGGCGCAGGGTCTCGGCCAGGCGGCACCAGACCTCGACCGACACGGAAACGTCGCGCCCCTGCTCGATCCAGGTGTACCAGGTCGTGCTGATGCCGCACAACTGGGCGGCCTCCTCGCGCCGCAGGCCTGGAGTGCGCCTGCGCAGCCCCGGAGGCAGGCCATGGTCGGCGGGACTGACGCGCGCCCGGGCGCTGCGCAGAAAGGCGCCCAGTGCCTGGCGGCGCGCGGCATCGTCACGCGACATGAGGATTACCGCAACGTGCTGGCCAGCGCGCGGCGCACATCCTCTTCGTCGCGGCCCGTGCGGCGGACGAAGTCGGCGACCTGATCGGCGCCGATGTTGCCGACGTTGAAATACTGGGACTGGGGGTGGCTGAGATAAAAACCGCAGACGCTGGAGGCTGGCATCATCGCGTAACCCTCGGTCAGTTGCATGCCGATTTCGCCGCAATTCAGCACGTCGAACATGGCGCGCTTGACGGTGTGCTCCGGGCAGGCCGGATAGCCTGGCGCCGGGCGGATCCCCTGGTATTTTTCGGCGATGATGTCCTCGTTGGGCAGGGATTCGTCGGGCACATAGCCCCACAGGTCGCGACGCACACGGGCATGCAGGGTTTCGGCGAAGCCCTCGGCCAGGCGGTCGGCCAGGGCCTTGAGCATGATGACGTCATAGTCGTCACCGGCCGCCTGGAACTGCTGCTCGTACTTCTCGATGCCGATGCCGCCCGTGACCGCGAACATGCCGATGTAATCGGTCACGCCGGAATCCTTGGGCGCGATAAAGTCCGCCAGGCACTTGTTGTCCACGCCTTCGCGCTTTTGCGTCTGCTGGCGCACGCCGCGCCAGGTCAGCAGGATTTCGCGGCGGGTCTCGTCGCGATAGATCTCGATGTCGTCGTCGTTGACGCTATTGGCCGGGTAGAACGCCACGATGCCGTTGGCGGTCAACCAGCGGCCCTCGACGATGCGCTTCATCATCGCCTGGCCTTCCTCGTAGAGCTTGCTGGCCTGCTCGCCCACCACATCGTCGGTCAGGATGGCCGGGAACTGGGCCATCAGGCCCCAGGACTGGAAAAACGGCGTCCAGTCCAGGAATTTCAGGATCTCGTGCAGATCGTAATGCTGGAAGGTGCGCCGGCCGATGAATTTTGGCCGAGGCGGCGTGTAATGGGCCCAGTCGATGGCAGGCTTGGCCGCCCGTGCCTCTTCGATGGTCACCATCGGCGTGGCCTTGCGGTTGGCGTGGCGCTCGCGCACCAGCTCGTATTCGTCGACGATTTCCTTCAGATAGGTCTTGACCTGATCGGACATCAGGCTGGTCGCCACCCCGACCGAACGGCTGGCGTCGGGCACGTAGATGACCGGCCCTTCATAGTTGGGGGCGATCTTCACGGCCGTATGCACCCGGCTGGTCGTGGCACCGCCCACCAGCAGCGGAATGTTGCGGCTGCGGAAATAATCATCGCGCTGCATTTCCGACGCCACGTAGGCCATTTCCTCGAGACTGGGGGTGATCAGGCCGGACAGACCGACCATGTCGGCACCGACTTCCTTGGCCATGTCCAGGATTTTGGCGCAGGGCACCATGACACCCATGTTGATGACTTCGAAGTTGTTGCACTGCAGGACCACCGTGACGATGTTCTTGCCGATGTCGTGCACGTCGCCCTTGACGGTGGCGATCACCACCTTGCCCTTGGATCGCACATCACCGCCGGCCTCGGCCGTCTGGCGCTTTTCCTCTTCGATGAAAGGCAGCAGGTGCGCCACCGCCTGCTTCATCACGCGGGCGGATTTCACCACCTGCGGCAGGAACATCTTGCCCGCGCCGAACAGGTCGCCCACCACGTTCATGCCGTCCATCAGCGGCCCTTCGATGACCTCAATGGTGCGCCCGCCGCCGGCATCGATTTCCCGGCGGACTTCTTCCGTATCCTCGACGATGAAGGCCGTAATGCCATGCACCAGCGAGTGCGTCAGGCGTTCGCGCACCGTACCCTGGCGCCAGGTGAGGTCTTCTTCCTTCTTGGTTCCGGATCCCTTGATGGATTCCGCCAGCTCGACCAGGCGCTCGGTCGAGGTGCGCTCGTCGGCCAGATCGGTCTTGCCAACCGGATCCTGGCGATCCAGCACCACGTCCTCGACCAGATCCCTTACCTGCTTGTCCAGTTCCGAATACACCCCCAGCTGGCCGGCATTGACGATGCCCATGGTCAGGCCGCACTGCACGGCGTAATAGAGGAAGACCGCATGGATCGCCTCGCGCATCGCCTCGTTGCCCCGGAACGAGAAGCTGACGTTGGAGATGCCACCCGATACCCGGGCGTGCGGCAGGTTTTCCGTGATCCAGCGAGTGCCGTCGATGAAGTCCATCGCATAATGGTTGTGCTCGTCGAGCCCCGTCGCGATGGCGAACACATTGGGATCGAAAATGATGTCTTCCGGCGGAAACCCGACCTGATTGACCAGAATGTCGTAGGCCCTCGAGCAGATGTCGATGCGCCGCTGCAAGGTATCGGCCTGCCCATCGGTGTCGAACGCCATGACCACAACGGCGGCGCCATATTTGCGGCACAGTCTGGCGTGTTCGATGAAGGGGCCCTCGCCTTCCTTCATCGAGATGGAATTGACGACGCATTTGCCCTGCACGCAGCGCAGGCCCGCCTCGATCACCGGCCATTTCGAACTGTCGATCATCACTGGCACGCGGGAAATATCCGGTTCGGATGCCAGCAGATTCAGGAAACGCGGCATGATGGTCAGGGCATCGAGCATGCCCTCGTCCATGTTGACATCGATGATCTGGGCGCCGTTTTCCACCTGCTGACGCGCCACGGACAGGGCCTCGTCGAATTTTTCCTCGCGAATCAGGCGCAGGAACATCTTGCTGCCGGTCACGTTGGTACGCTCGCCGACGTTGATGAACAGCGTGTCCCGATCGAAATTCAGCGGTTCCAGCCCGGACAGCCGGGTCTTGACCGGGATCACCGGCGGCTGGCGCATCGGCAGGTTGCGCACCTTGCGTGCGATCTCGCGGATATGGTCCGGCGTCGTCCCGCAACAGCCGCCCACCACGTTCACCAAGCCCGCCTGGGCGAATTCCTCGAGCAGGCCGGACGTGTCCGACGGGGTCTCGTCAAAACCCGTTTCCGCCATCGGATTAGGCAGGCCGGCATTAGGGTAGACGCACACGTAGGTGTCGCAGATCTTCGATAGTTCCGCGACGTAGGGGCGCATCAGGGCCGCCCCCAGGGCGCAATTCAGGCCGATAGTCACCGGACGCGCATGACGCACGGAATTCCAGAAGGCCTCGACCGTCTGGCCCGACAGAATGCGCCCGGAGGCGTCCGTGACCGTGCCGGACACCATCACCGGCAGGCGGATGCCGCGTTCCTCGAAGACCGTTTCGATGGCGAAGATAGCGGCCTTGGCATTCAGGGTATCGAAAATGGTTTCGATGAGCAGAATGTCCACGCCGCCGTCGATCAAGCCGTTGATCTGTTCGGTGTAGGCCACCCGCAGTGCTTCGAAGGTGATGTTGCGGGCGCCCGGGTCGTTGACGTCCGGCGACAGGGAGGCGGTCTTGGGCTGTGGGCCCAGCGCGCCGGCGACGAACCGCGGATGATCGGAGGTGGACACGGCATCGCAGGCTTCGCGGGCCAGGCGGGCCGAGGCCAGGTTCAGTTCATAGGCGATCTCGTGCAGGCCGTAGTCGCCCTGCGCCACCCGGGTCGCGCCAAAGGTATTGGTCTCGATGACGTCGGCGCCGGCCTCGAGATAGCCTTGATGGATCTCGCGGATCACATCCGGGCGCACCAGGGACAACAATTCGTTGTCGCCCTTCAGGTCGCGATCATGGTCGGCGAACCGGTCACCGCGGAAGTCGGCTTCGGCCAGCTTGTAGCGCTGGATCATGGTGCCCATGGCCCCGTCCAGCACAACGATGCGCCGCCCCAGCAGACGCACGAAATCGGCGCCACGTGTATAGGATTCTATGGGATAGGGCAAGGCGGGATAGGACACAGCGGGATCCGGGAAAAAAGGTTCAAACTTTCATTGTATCGCCGCCTATTTGAGGGACGGCTGAGCAGGCGCATGACTCAAAGCACTCTGGGGACGTGAACGGGTGATCGAGCGGGACGCAGACCTGCCCGACGGGCTCGCAGCACAGAGCGGACAGCAAGTCACCCAACATCAGTACACCCAGCGCACGTTGAGCTGCCCGTCGACAGCCCGGTAGCCGCCACCCAGCTGCGCACCCAGCGCCAGCCCCACGGTTACCCGGTCGCTGTGCTGCCAGTCCAGCCCTGCGCGCAGCCCCAGCGTGTCGCGCGGCACCAGAGTATTGACGCTATCGAGTACGACGTCCGGCTGCGCCGCGAACCGCGCCCTCTGGCGCACGTCCTGATCCAGCCATTCCCGATCCCAGCTCACCCGCGCCCGCGCCGTCAGCTGCCGCTCGCCCGCGAGCGTCCAGGCCGTGCGCACCGCGACCCCCAGGCGCGCTCGCGATCCAGCGCGAGCTGCGTGGCCTGCGGCCCGGACTCGTCGAGCGCCGGGCGCGTCAGCCACGCATAGCCCAGCGACACGAAAGGCCCCGCTGACGCCGCATCGATCAGCGCAAACTGATAGCCGCCCTCGATCTGCGCCGAAGCGCCATAGCCCGTCCAGGTCGCCTTGTGGCGCGCCGAATAGTCGCCCACCGCCACTTGGCGGTTCATCGAGCCGCGCTCCACCCCCAGGCGCACGCCGCCCTGGGCATAGGGCCCGTGCCCCGCACCGGGCTCAAAGCGCGCCTGCGCCCCCAGTCCAACTCCCGTGGCCTTGGCCTGGCCCAGCCACGGCGAGCGCAGGTTCACCGTCTGCTCGGACAGATCCAGGCCAAAGCCCACTGTCACGCCCGGCGCGCCCGCCGGCGCCCGGCGGCTGCCCGCCGCCACGCCATACAAGGTCTCATACCCGCCCACGATCGTGTCGCGGCTGTCCTGGCGGCCCGTCTGACCAAAGAGCGTGGCATAGCCCGCCCAGTCCGCCCCCCGGAGTGCTGCATCGGGGGCTAACGCGCGCAGAGCTGTATCCATCGCCGTGCGATCGCGCCGCAGCGAGGCCGCCAGCCCCGCGCTGTAGCTTGCCGGCGAGACTTGCGCCAGTGCGCGCGTGACCTCGTGGCCGTCCGACGCGGAAAAATCCAGGCCCCGGAACAGCGGCCGGACCGCCGCCAGGCCGCCCGCGGCCAGCCGCGTGAGCGCCTGCCCCGCGCGCAGGCCATTGGCATCGATACCATACTGCGTATAGGCATCAGTCGGGCGATCCACGCTGAGCCCATAGTAGCCACCCCCGAACACCACCGGCGTAAAGCGCAAGGTGGGCGAGATCCGGGACGAAGTCACCGCGCCAAAGGCACCTGTCGTCACGCCGGCGCGCACCGGGTCCACGGTGGTCAACCATCTGTTGGCGTACCAATCAGGCACCGGCACCAGATCCAGTGTGCCCGCCAACGTCGCCGTCCCACTTACCGCCAGCACGTCCGAAGTGCCCGAGGCGTCAAATTCTGCCTGCAAGATGCCGGTGGCCGCCTGCTGATAATCGCCGGTGATGTCGATACGCCCGATGGAGTTGCCCGGCGCAAGCGTCCCCTGGTTCAGAAACAGCGTACCGGGCGCAAGGTCATAGGTCGCGTTGCCCCCCAGCCGCGCCCCTGGCCGGATCACTGCCCCCTGCACCTCGTTGCGCCCGTTCAGGCTGGTGCGCCCGCCATCAAAAGACAGGGTCAGATTGGTCTTGCCCAGGATGTTACCCGTGTACGCAAAGCGGAAACCGGCATCAGCCTGACCTGTCGCCCGCCCGCCCGCATCGGCGCGCTGGCCAAAGGACAGCGTCGTCAGGCGCTGGTTGCCATACCCGTCCCTCTGGTCATACCGGGACACGATGTCGCCTTCGATCCGGGCCCCCTGCATCAGGTTCAGGCGCCCCACATAGGCATTGGCAGACATGTAGATGGCCGCCTCACGCCCCGCCACCCGGCCCGTGATGTCCGCTTGGGTGACCAGCGGCCCGTCGAGCTCGGGCAACAGGGGAAGCACTTGCAGGGGGGTACTGATGTCTCCCGCAGTTCCTTTGGTATGAATGTATGAGCCTCTGGCTTCCACCGCGTCCGTCAAGGCATTATTGCCAAAGTCGAATCGCAGGCCGACGCCCCGTTCGCCCAGGGCCTCGACGTCGCCACGCTGCACCAAGGTATGGTTGCGGCCATAGGCGAACATCACCCCTTGCCCGGTAGAACCATCGGCATACACCCGCACACCCGGATCGATCACCAGTGAGTTGCCTTCGCCGTCCACCCGGATCCCGGCGCCACCCTCGCCCGCTGTCAGCAGATCGGCCGCCTGACGGATCCGGTTGTGACTGCCGTAAACATGCAGGCCCAAGCCCAGCAGCGCGGTGTTGTACTGCCCTGGCACGTAGGCTGTCCCCTGTGAATTCCGGGCAAAATAACCTTGTGTGTTGACGATGTCCAGCCCGCTGCCATAGACCGATCGCCCATAGAAATTGCGCCGGTCGATCGTGTAGCCCAGATCCTGCAGCACCGCGAGTTCCGCTTCCATGAACCCCGTGTAATTACGATAATTCTGATGGCTCATCATGCCGTTCTTCAGCTCGATGTGGCTCATGTAGTTGTCATCCACGAATGCCACGCCGTTTACGTCGGTCGACAACATCCGGACCGGCACACCGAGCATTGCGCCCGCAAGGGCCTCGCTGATATGGGTGCCCACCAGCATGCCCCGGTCCTGGCGTACATCGAAGGCGCCCGGATCATAGGGATTGCTGCACCCCTGACACAGGACCGCCTGTCCCGGCCGCGCCCGGCGGCCATGATCATCCACCATCAGCGATGCCCAACCCCCCAGGACACTCTCAAACGCGGGCGTCCAGGCTCCTGCCACATCCGCAATGGCACTCGAAATACCGAAACCATGCCCCAGTTCGTGAATCGCCGTCGAGACGAGGTCATCTTTGCCTGTCAAGGGAATCTGGCTGAAATGGGTGACAAGCGGAAAGTCGGACGGCCCCAGATCGAACACCGCATGCATTCCAGCTTTCATATCAGCGGAACCGATCGACAGACCCTGAAGCTGCATCTGCAGCAAGGTCTTCGGATTCTGCCCACCATCACCCTGAACTGACCCGCCCGAGGCATTGCCCTGCTCGTTGGAGGTACCAATATTGATGATGGCAGGCCCCAACCCCCCTTGCGGCTGGATCAGGCTGGCCCAATACCGCACCCCCTGGTTGATCTGCGTAATCAGGTGCGGCTGCCAGGCCCATGTCGATATCTGCGGGGGAGTATCGTTCGGATCGTAAGGTCCATCGCCCGGGTCGAAGTACCGCAGCTGGAAAATCGGCTGGCCGAACGGCGTGGTGATGGTGTGGACTTCGTAGGCGTCGGCGCAGGACATACCGGCCAGGGTGGCGGACAGCAGGGCGGCAAGTGATTTCACAGTTATTTAGATACAAAACAATTCACGTGTAACGTTGCGTTTTACAACAGAAATATGGTTATTCCGTGAATGCTTCGGTATACTAGGGTAAACCCTATAAGTATTTTCACGAGTTGCTCGTGACAAGCAACCATCGACAAGGAGAGCAGCATGTTGGCGCCATTTTCCAACTACCCCGTCAATGAAGCCTTCGAACGCCTGATGGCTGAGGAACGCGCCGCCCGCGCCAACCAACCGAAGATTTCCCTGGTGGAACGCATTCTGAACGCCGTGTTCGGAACCCGCCGCGCCGCCGCGCACGCCTGAGCCGGCTCCGGCGGCCTTCCGGACCCAGATCCGGCCCACCCGGCTGCCGCACCCACACGACCACAACCCCACCGGGGTTAGACAGGGGCCTCTGACCAGAGGTCCTTATAATATTCATCGAAACAGGTATGCCCCGGCTTGATCCACGCCAGGGCATCAAACGGGAAACAGTCGGTTCGAATTCGAACCCAGCTGTGCTGCCCCCGCAACGGTGCGCGTCTGTCAGGTTTATGCCCTGCAGCCGCCAGCCCGATACCGGCCTGCTTCGACCTCCTGATTGCTTGCCCGCTACGCCAATCAACCGACTCCTCAATGGACCGGTCACTGCTTGCGGGCGTTGATTGTCACGGTGTGCGGGGACGCACGCCACACAGGGCTCATTCATGTCTATCCCGTTTTCCCGGCGCACGCTTGCCGCCGCGCTGTCTCTGTTCCCCCTGGCCGCCATGGCCCAATCCACCTCCACCAACGCCGCCGTGCCCTCCTTGGAGGACATCGTCGTTACCCCCAGCCGCAGCCCCGAGCCGTTGTCCGACGTGGTCGGCGACGTCACAGTCATCGGGCCGGCACAGCTGGCCAATTCACCCGGTGAAAGCATCGCCCAGATCATCGGCCAGGCGCCAGGGGTGCAGTTCACGACCTCAGGCGGGCCCCAGACCCAAACCAGCCTGTTCCTGCGCGGCGCCAATTCCAACCAGACCCTCGTGCTGATCGACGGCATGCGGATCAATGGCTCCACGGCGGGCGGCGCGGCCTTCCCGGCCATCGATCCAGCCATGGTCGAGCGCATCGAGATCCTGCGCGGCGCCGCCAGCAGCCTGTACGGATCGGACGCCATCGGCGGCGTGATTAACATCATCACCAAGAAGGGCGAACAGGACCGCCCGCTGTCGGCCTGGGCCAATGTAGGCTACGGTTCATATGAAACCGCCAAATCCAGCCTGGGACTATCCGGCGCCCGCGACGGCTGGGACTACAGCCTGTCCAGCAGTGCGGCGACCAGCAAGGGGTTCGATGCAACGAGTCGGTACATGGCGGACAATACCGAGAATTTCGGCCACTACCGTGACAAGGACGGCTACCGCAGCCATGCCCTGTCCGGCACCCTCGGCTATCGTTGGGCCGAAGGCCATCGGATCGGCCTGACCGCCTACAACGGCTACACGGACGGCGATTTCGACGCAGGCCCGGCCGCTCCCAACACCTACGCACTCTACCGCCAGCAGGCCTATAGCCTGAGCAGCACCGACCGGATCACGGACTGGTGGAACAGCGACCTGAAGTTCGGGTTCACCAAGGACGCCTACGACAACCGCAGCAGCTCATCGAGCACCATCAATTCACTGAAGCGTCAATACAGTTGGATCAATACGTTCACTCCGGTGCAGGATCAGCGTGTTTCGGTCCTGCTGGAACGTCAGGAGGAACGCGTCCAGAGCAGTACGCTCTATGACCGCACCAGCCGGGACACGAACGCGGCCGCATTGATCTACAAAGGCAAGTTTGACCGCCTGCACACCCAGGCCAGCATCCGTAACGACAACTACACGGATTATGGCAACCAGACCACCGGCAGCCTGGGACTCGACTTCGATCTGACCGATGTCTGGCAGATCGGCGTGGCCGGGAACACTGGGTTTCGCGCGCCGACGTTCAACGACCTGTATTCCCCCCTGGACTGGGGCTTCAAGGGCAATCCGAACCTGAAGCCGGAAAAATCCCGGAACATCGAGGCCCACATCCGCTACCAGGACGACCATACTCGCCTGACGGCCACCGCCTACCGGAATCGGGTCAAAAACCTCATCAACGGCTACGTCTGCGACTCGACGTTCAGCTGCACGGCGCAGAACGTCAACCAGGCAACCATCCGCGGCCTGACGCTCACTGGATCCCACAACTTCGGGGACACCACGGTGACAGCCAGCGCGGATTTCCTGGACCCGCGCAACGATACGCCACAGCCTGCACAGGGCTTCAGCTCTGCGGAAGGCTCACAGCTACCCTTACGTGCCCGCCAAGTCTTCCACCTGGGCGTGGAACAGCGGATCCAGGCCCTGAAGCTGGGCGCTGAATATCAGTACACCGGCAACCGCTATGCGGCCATGGACAACAAGGTCACCCTGGGCGGATTCTCCCTGTTCAACCTGACCGCCTCGTACGACATCACCAAGTCGCTAGGCGTGCAGGTGCGCTGGAACAACGTCCTGAACAAGGACTACGTGCTGGTGGACGGCTACAACACGCCGGGGTCCAACGTGTTTGTGAACCTGTCCTGGCGGATGTAAGTCAGACGGGGGATCGTGATGACGCGCATCATCGTGGTGAAGGCAAAGCAACTCCAGGCACACTGGGCGCACGCCGCCTGGACGGCAGCCCGCCTGTGCATCACGACAGTCCTGCTGACGGCGGGCCTGCTCGGGGCATCGCCAGCCTCGGCGGCCGGACCAACTGACAGCGCCATCTCGCAGCCAGCATCCCGCCCGCGCGTCATCACCTTGGCTCCCAGCGTCACCGAACTGGTCTACGCGGCGGGGGCCGGCACCGACATCGTCGGCACCGTGCTGCACAGCGACTACCCGGCCGCCGCCCGCGACATCCCGCGCATCGGCGACGGCATCCAGATCAGCGAGGAATCCGTGCTGGCTCTGCGTCCTACGCTGGTGGTCGCCTGGTATCCGACCGAGGCCACCCGGGCGTTGGCTGGCCGGCTGCAGCCCTTGGGCATCCCGCTGATCTATGCCAATCCCGAAAACCTGGAGGCCATCCCTGCCCTGATCCGGGAACTGGGCGGGCGCCTGGGCACGCAATCCACGGCCAACGCCACCGCGACGGCTCTGAAGCGCCGTATCCAGGCGCTGCGTCCCGCCCCCCCGCCGCCCCAGACGGTCTTCATCGAAATCAGTATCGATCCCCTGTTCACCCTGGGCCACGATCCCCTGATCAATGACGTGCTGACTCGCTGCGGCGGCATCAATCCGTATGCCGGCAGGCGGGTGGCAGCCCCACAAGTCAGCGTGGAATCCGTGCTGCACCTGAACCCCCAGGCGCTGATCATATCGCCCTATGGACGGGAAACCCTGGCCGCACGCACCCAATGGTGGGCACAGCACGGCCTGACGGCCGCCCGCGACGGCCACATCTACGCCATCGACCCGGACTGGCTGCACCGACCAGGACCGCGCCTGGTGGACGCGGCAGAGGCGATATGCCAGGATCTGCGCGAGAGCCGTGCGGGGTCGTAGAGCTGCGGCATCCGACAGGCACTGGGCTACGGTCTCAGTGATTCAGAAACGTATCGGCGCGATCCAGGGCCTTTGGCGCGCCTGCTGCGCTCGACCGTTTCTTCTTCGTACTCGCCTTGGCCGTTGGTGCCGCAGCTGAGTGTTTCTTATCCGCCTTGCGCACGATATAGTCCGTCCCTTCGGTGAGGGTCCCCGAGGCCATTTTCAGGAAGGCGAATTTCGGTTTGACGCCGGTGATCCGCCCCAGCCCGACCTCGGTTTCCATGGAACCCAGCGACTCGCCGCTCTGGGGATCGACCAGGTCCTCGCCCATCTGGAATACCGAATACACCTCGCCCACGGCAACACCACCCTCGCCGCGGTTGATAATGGCGGTGTCGCCCGTGACCTTGACCACACGAACCGGATAAATGGCAGCCACCATCCGGTCTATCAGCGTGTCGGCCGCACCGCTGATCAGTTTGCCTAAATTCCCCGCGCCGACACTGGTGGCACCGGAATACACACCGCCGAATTTCTGCGATCCGGACCATTTGACCTTGCGGGATGCGAATTCAATCACCTGCAGCTGGAGCGCCCCGCTGGCTGCGCTCTTGACCAGGACTTCCCCGGTCATGGCGATCGTTTCACGCTGATTGTTGCTGACTCCCAGACTCTGCAGTTGCGCGACAACCAGATAATCGGCGCCGCTGGCCTGCGACAGCCGGGCGATTTCGGCACCGGCCGCATCGCCACCGGCAATGAATGCCTTTTCATTCTGGAAGAGCGCATCGTTTTCGCGATTGAGCACGTCAAAACGGCGTGAGCCCACCAGCGATTCGCCCACGGTCTGAACCAACAGCGACCGGTACTGCTTGTTGTTACTGACCACGACCACGCTGCGGCGATTGCTGTCGGCGCCCAGACGTTCGAATTTGGCGTAACGCATCGTGACGGTCGCTTCCCAGCCATTGCCCGGCGTCTCGGAAGCCTGGTTCACGTCATACCCAAGAATCGGGGCATTCCGCGGGGTATTGAGCGTCTGCTGAATATGCTTGTTCAAGGCACTGACGAGCACCGAATGGTCCTCATGATCCACCGAGCTGTCAACCGACACGCCCTGCACCACGGACTGCGCAGCCAGGCGCACGCCAAAAGCCTGGCTGGCCGCATTGACCAGGGCGGACTGGATTGCCTCATCACGACTCACACCCTGGCCGTCGGCTGTGACGGTGGCCTCGGCAACCTGTGCGGCGACCAGCGTTGGCAACCCCAGGATCAGAACCAGGGCAAAGACCAACGAGGAAAAAAATGCTCTCATGAAAACATCCTGTAGGGATTCACCCCGAAGGGGTGCCGGGGCCAGCGGGCCCGGATCCATCCGCATAGTTCACAGGCGGACAGATCCGATACGACTGACATGAACAGGGCGACTAGAAGTCATCCTTGCTGTTGATGGCCTTTGAGGTTCGCGCCTGATCGCTGGCCGACCCCTTGACCGCGCCCGATTGGGCATTGGCACCGCGTGCCTGGGCATCGATGGCGTTGGCATTGTCCAGTTGACCATAAGTCCAGCCCACCACGGTGCCGACGTGTACGACGCCGTTGTCATCCTTCACATCCCACCGCTTCAGAATAGTGGTGCCGCGTAGATCCCCTGCGGCGTTCGCCGTCCCCGACTTGAAGAATTTCTGCGTGGTTTCGCGGATCTGTTCCTTGATCCGCTGGACCTCGCCCGGCTTGCCGTTCTCGATCTGGGTGATCTGCTTGGCCCAGTCTTCACTGACGACTCCCACATCCACCGAGCTGGATACCTGCACGTTGGTGTTCATGAATTCGACGATATTGGCTTCCGCCATGGACTGCGCGATGCCCTGCGCGTTCTGTTTGGCCCGGATCGCGCGCGATGCGCTCCAGTCGGGCTCCATCGGTACGGATGTGCGGCCGTAGGCCAGCAACATCGGCCGGCCGGCCTGGTCATAGGTAAAGCGCAGGCCGACTTCGTTCAGATAACCCTTCTGATCCGCAGGCAGGATTTCCTTCGGAGACTTGGGATTGCCCTTGACCAGGGTCGGCCGCTTGCGGGCAATGTCCTTGGCAAATTGGCGCGTCTTTTCCGACTGCACGGCAATGACCGCCACCGCCATGCTCTTCTTGCGGTTTTCTTCCACCGGGAAGATGCGTGTCCGAACAGGCACCAGCCCTTGCATGTTCTGATAGGCGGACTTCAGGATCTGCTTGTTGAGGTTATCCTTGAACAGGTTCTTTTTCTGTTCGACGGACATTTTCTGGATGTCCTCGGCGGGGACACCTTCTTCGACCAGCGCGTTATCCAGCTTTTTATCCACGAGCACCAACGCCTTGTCCAGCAAGGCTTCCAGTCGCCCTCCGCCGGCTTCGGCCGCCTTCTGGATTTCCACCGGATCAAAGGCGTCCTTGTTGCTGGACTGGTCCTCGAACAGGGTGCGGACGGTCTTGGCCTTCAGGCGACCATAGTTTCGCAGGATATAGTCGGCCTGCATGTCGAACATCGCACGCTCGTAGGCCAGTGCCAGTTGGCTGCCGTAATGCGGATCGGCCGCACTATCGCCCGATATCGTCGCCATGCCGGAATAATAGACACGACCGCCCTGGGCGGTACCGATGGTCTGGCCAAACTGCTCCTCGAAGCTGGCCACCCAGTCTTCATAGCTTTGTGCCGCCCCACCCGCCATGGCATCCGCCGTGGTCGCTTTTTCGATCAGCCCCTCGGTTGCCTGCACGGGTGGCACAGCGACGTTCCCGGCCTGCGCCAGCGCGACCGGCTGCGCCTGGACCGCCGCATCCTGCGCGTGTGCCGCACCTGCCATCATCAGACACAGGGCCATGGCCAACGGTGTGAACCTGAACATGAGCCTCACCCCTTACCACGCAAACTTCTGATTGGACCCCAGCTTTTCGATGGGGATGAGGGACTGGAAGATCTCCAGGCCGGTATCCCGCTCGACCACGCGGAAGTCGAATTCATATTCCAACTGCTGCTGCTTTTGCGCCCCATCGACCAGCGTACGCTGGCGGATCCCACCGGACATTTCCAGATCGGACGCCACGACCGTTCCATTGCGCGCCACCGTCTTCTGGTTGAACATTTTCGACTTGGCCAGCTGCCGCGAATCCTTCACGAAACGGGTCCGCTCGGCGCCAGTCGCGCCAGTAAACATGAACTGCCCCGTCTTGGTCATGACGATTTTCATGCGCGAAGTCATGCTGGCCGTATCGATGCGAAATGTCGTGTCATTGACGACCTCTCCCAATTGCACCACCCAGCGCCCTCCGCCCGGCTTCTTCGCATAGGGGGATTCCAGAAATTCCTGGACGGCTTTGTTGGCGGCGTATTCAAAGTCAGTACTCTGCAGCCCGAAAGACACGAGCCCTGGCTTGCCCGTGCGGCTAGATTCAGCGTTTGGATTGCTGGAGGTCACAGGCATCGTCTGGCAGCCCGCCAGTGCCAGTGCCGTGACCACGGCCAGTGAGATCTTCTTCATCGAGATTTCCAAGAGAGTCAATTTTCAACATACACACGCAAGATGGCGTGCGTGGCATAAGGGTCCATCGCGGTGGACTGGAGGATCCGCTGGCGGTGCGGATCCAGGGCCAGACCGTCGACGGTTTGACCACCGTTCGTGATCTGACGCCCGCAGTCATCCGTCCATTGCACCGTGTAACGGACCTTCAGGATCGTGCCGAACGGATTAAGCTCGCGCGCATGGCGAATGGAAAACTGCACCGACGGCATGCCATTGGGCAGCGTGATCAGCCGCACATCTTTGACAATGGCTCCGTGCGCGCTGGCCTCATCCTGCACGCGCAAAAGGGGTTGAGGCGCCAACGTCGTGTCGCACGCCATGACGCGTGGCGGCTCGGCAGGCGCGGCGAGCACCGCCGCCGGGCCGATGGCCATGGCGAGGGCCAGGCACCGTGACCGATACCTCATGTCAGGACTCCTGGTTGGCGGATGAGGAGGCCCCTGCGGATCTGACTGGCGCATCGGCTGGCAGCGTCTGGACATAGATCGCCGGTTTGCCCGCCGCCCCCGACGCCTTGATGAGCACCAGGGTATTGGCGTCCGCTGCCAGTGGGATATCGGCGATCGGCTGCCCCAGGGCCCCAGTCAGGGCCAACGTCCCGGTCTTCGGCCGATCCACCACGATCATCTGGATGGTGTTGGGCAGATTTGCCCAGCTTCTGACATCGGCCTTGGTCAATGCATACTGCGCGGCACCCGTGCCCAATTTGAGCAAGGACCCGACCAGCGGGTCCATGTTCTGCTTGTCGATCTGGTTGTTGACCACGACCTGGGCTGTAGTCTTGATCACGGTCGAGATCACGGCTTTGGCCACGATGCCCTTGTATGCGGCATCGAATTCCAGGCCAGCCAGCTCGTTCAGATCGGTCAGGGTGGCGGTTTCCTGTTGCGTCTTGCCCGAACCCACCTTCAGACTGCCAAACGCCGATTGCCCCGGCTGAAACTGCGGCAGGGCGATCCCGGTGTAAGTGACCTTGCCCGACACGAGAAAGAGTGGCAGGTCGATGCGGAATTCCTTCAGACCGGGCCCGATTCCGTCTTCAAACAGGACAATGGTCTTGTTGGCCAACTTGCCCTTGCCTCGCCGGATCTCGCGCCCAAGATAGGCCAGCATCGCGCTGCCACCGCGCGTAGCACTGGCCGCACTGGCACTCTTGAGCATGTCGCGCGAGAAATTCGCGCGTTTGTCGGATTCCGTCGCGGACGTGGCACGGAACACGGCCCCCAATGCATCACCCACCGACATTCTGATCTTGGCCTTGATCAATCCGCCAGGCAGATCCTTGATGCCATCGGCAATTTTGGGACCCACCTCACCCAGGCTTTGTTTAGCCTTGTCGTTTTTCTCGTCCGCTAGGTCGTCCTTGACCGAGTGGTTGACCGTCGCCGCGAAGGCGCCCAGTTGCGCGACCGCATTGTCCTGGCGCACCTGAAGGCGATTGAAATCCACCCTGGCATTGGCCTCGCTACCCAGCATCAAATCATTGATAGCCTGATAATAATCGATCAGGGAACCCTGGTGGATCTTGCCCTGATACGCGCCAAAGGCGTCACTGGTCAGTGTCGTACCCAGCAGGTTGGCGACCTCTGATGGCGTATCGACGGAATCTTCCTTCCAGTTCAGCAAGCCGCCTGCCGCATCGAAAGCATCCCGGCTCAGAGCCCACATCCCGGCATCATTGAAAGCCTTGCCCGCCTCAAGCGCATCCAGCAAGCTTTTCGGATCGTAGGTCGGTTGACCTTTGGCATCCAGGTAATGCGCGGCATAGCCCTGGTAGTCGGAACTGGCCAGATAGTTCACCGCGTCCTTTTTCGCCACGGTCCGCGTGCCGGCGCAACCGGCCAGCGCAACGGAACAGGCACACAGCACCCCCCACCGCAGCCATTGTGTGGACCGCATCATGACTTCCCCCTGGTTCATATGTTTGTTTACGAATGATGCAATTTATACAACAAATTCGTATTTTCTTACATTAATACCGACTCTCCCGGACGACTGCGCGGCCCCCAAACCATCCGCGCTCAAATGGATTATCCTTGTCCGTGGCCGGACAGATACGGCCGCTTCGCACGAACGTCCCCTGACAAGCACGCCATGACCACCCCCGACACCCTGACCATCGCCGATCGCTCCTTCCAATCCCGCCTGCTGGTCGGCACCGGCAAATACCGCGACTTTAAAGAAACCCGCCAGGCCATCGAGGCCAGTGGCGCAGAAATCGTGACGGTCGCGATCCGTCGCACGAACATCGGCCAGAATCCGGGCGAGCCCAATCTGCTGGATTTCCTGTCGCCGGACCGCTACACGATCCTGCCCAACACAGCCGGCTGCTACACGGCGGACGATGCCGTGCGCACACTGCGCCTGGCGCGCGAACTGCTGGATGGCCACAAGCTGTGCAAGCTCGAAGTCCTGGGCGATGCCGGCAACCTGTTCCCCAACATGCCAGAGACTCTGGCTGCGGCCCGCACCCTGGTAGCCGACGGGTTCGACGTCATGGTCTATTGCAGCGACGACCCGATCCAGTGCCGCATGCTGGAAGACATCGGTGTCGCAGCCGTGATGCCGCTGGCCTCGCTGATCGGCTCGGGCATGGGCATCATCAACCCCTGGAATCTGCGGCTGATCATCGATCAGGCCCGGGTCCCGGTGCTGGTGGATGCGGGCGTGGGCACCGCGTCGGATGCGGCCATTGCGATGGAACTCGGCTGCGACGCGATCCTGATGAACACGGCCATCGCCGGTGCGCGCGAGCCGATCCGCATGGCCCGCGCCATGCGCCTGGCAGTCGAAGCCGGGCGCGAGGCGTATCTGGCCGGCCGCGTCAAGCGCAAATACTATGACGCCGACCCCAGCTCGCCCAAAGAAGGCCTGCTGCCTTCGACACGGGCCGCCTGACCCGTTCGCCCCAACGGGGTGTGCCAGTCACACCCCGCCTCGCATGGAACCCGCGATGATTCCCAATACTTTGTCCATCGCCGGCGTCGACCCCTCCGGGGGAGCCGGCGTGCTGGCCGACGTCAAGACCATGAGCGCCCTGGGCGCCTATGGCATGGCCGTGATCGCCGCGCTGACCGCGCAGAACACCCAGGCCGTCACCGGCATCTCGCCGGTCCCGCCGGAATTCGTCGCCGCCCAGATCGACACATTGTTCGCCGATGTGCGCGTCGATGCCGTGAAGATCGGCATGCTGGGTCAGGCGGGCGTCACCCGTGTGGTGGCTGATCGCCTGGCCCACTGGAAGCCCGCCCATCTGGTGCTGGACCCGGTCATGGTTGCGAAAAGCGGCGATCACCTGCTGGAACGCCAGGCGGTGGAGGCCCTGCGTGAAGGCTTGATCCCGCTGGCCACCGTCATCACCCCCAATCTGCCGGAAGCCGGCGTCCTGCTGGGCCAGGGGGCCGCGGACAACCTGAAGGACATGCGCCGCGTGACCGAACGGCTGCGCCGGCTGCTGCCCGACGACGCCGACCGCTGGGTCTTCCTGAAGGGCGGCCACCTGCCGGGCAACGACACCATCGACCTGCTGCACGATGGCGACCGCATGATCGAATTGCCGGGCCGCCGGATCGAAACCCCGAACACCCACGGCACCGGCTGCACACTATCGGCCGCCCTGGCAGCCCTGCTGCCGCGCACCGGCGACGTCCCCGAAGCCGCCCGCCAGGCCAAGACCTACCTGGAACGCGCCATTGCCGCATCCGGTCAATTGACGGTGGGCTCCGGACACGGCCCGGTACACCACTTCCATGCCTGGTGGCCCACACAGGCGTAAGCCCTGCGCCCCGAACCCAGGACCCTGTCTTCCGTCCCGAGCTCCGACGCAGCCTTCCGCCGGTCGCCCACTCGCGGACCGGGCGCCTGGCCTATAATCGATTCACGTTAACCCTGAGACTCACGCGACATGAACGTCAACGACATCACCGAAGCCGAACGTGCCCGTTTCAACATGATCGAACAGCAGATCCGCCCCTGGTACATCCAGGACGAACGTGTACTGCAGGCGCTCTTCGATATGCCACGCGAACGTTTTGTGCCGCCGCAGCTGCGTGCGTTGGCGTTTGCCGATACGGAACTGCCGCTGGTGATCGATGGGGTCGACAGCCGCGAATGCATGCTCTCACCCAAGGTCGAGGCCAGACTGACCGAGGCACTGCGGCTGCAACCCACGGACTGCGTGCTGGAAATCGGCACGGGATCGGGCTATCAGGCCGCGCTCTTGTCGTGCCTGTGCCAACAGGTGACCAGCATCGAGATCGACAGCCGCCTGGCTGCCTTTGCCCAGACCAACCTGACACGCAACCAGATCGGCAACGTCGTCCTGGAAACGGGGGACGCCCATGCGGGCTGGGGCACGGCCGAATACGATGCCATCCTGATCACAGGGTCGGTGCCCACCGTCCCGGACGCCCTGAAATACCAGCTGGCCGTGGGCGGGCGCCTGGTGGCCATCGTCGGCCACAATCCGATCATGACCGCCTGCAGCATCACACGCACCGCTGCCGCGAACTTCGAGACCGTGCAGATTTTCGATACCTGGACCAAGCCGCTGCGGGGTACCGCCCGCCCCCGGTTTACCTTCTGAATTACCGGCGTATCTTCTTCAACAGCGCCGTCGTCGAGCGCTGATGCTCGAACGGGATTGCCACGGCGCTGCCGCCCCACCCACGCACCGCAGCCGTTTCGGGCAGAGTATCCATGTCGTAGTCGCCGCCTTTGACGATCACGTCGGGGCGCAATGCCTGGATCAATTCCAGCGGGGTGTCTTCGTCGAACCAGGTCACGACGTCGACGCAGGCCAGCGCGGCCAGCAGCGCGGCGCGGTCTTCCCGCGCATTCAGCGGCCGGTCGGGGCCCTTGCCCAGACGGCGCACAGAGGCGTCGGTGTTGACCGCCACGATCAGGGCCGCGCCCAGCTGGGCGGCCTGGTCCAGATACGTCACATGCCCGCGATGCAGGATGTCAAAGACACCGTTGGTGAACACCAGGGGCCGCGGGAAACGGCCCTGACGCACGGCAGCCTCGCATTCGGACGGCGACAGGATCTTGGCTTCGAAGCGCGCAGCCCCCGTCATACCCATCCCCCGCGTGTCAGTGCCCAGACGGCGACGCCCAGGCCGACGGCCAGGATGCCGCACAGCACCATCAGCAGGCGGTTGGCGCCTTCCTGGACGCGTCGCAGCCGTTCCAGTTCGGAACGCATGGCGGGTCCAGGATCGGGATGGTTCAGCCGGGTATAAGCCAGCCGCGGGATCTGCGGCAGGATCTGCGCCCATTGGCTGGCTTCTTGGTCCAGACGCTGACGCAAGCCGCGCAGGCCGACGCGCTGATGCATCCATTTTTCGAGGAAGGGCTTGGCCGTCTGCCACAGATCCAGGTTGGGGTCGAGCTCACGCCCCATGCCCTCGACGTTCAGCAGGGTTTTTTGCAGCAGCACCAGTTGCGGCTGGATTTCCACACTGAAGCGCCGCGAGGTCTGGAACAGTCGCAGCAGCACCTGACCCAGTGAGATTTCCGCCAACGGCCGGTCGAAATACGGTTCGCACACCGCCCGAACAGCGCCTTCCAGTTCTTCTTCGCGCGTGGTGGACGGCACCCAGCCCGACTCGATGTGCAACTGTGCCACCCGCCGATAATCGCGGCGGAAAAAGGCCAGGAAATTCTGCGCCAGGTAGTTCTTGTCGAATTCCGACAGCGATCCGACGATGCCAAAGTCCAGCGCAATGTAGCGCCCGAGCGTTTCGGGATCATCCGACACGTAGATGTTGCCCGGATGCATGTCGGCATGGAAGAAGCCGTCCGTGAACACCTGCATGAAAAAGATCTCGACCCCCTGACGCGCCAGGCGCGGAATATCGACCCCCAGTTCGCGCAGTTGCGCCACCCGGCTGACGGGCACGCCGCGCATGCGCTGCATCGTGAACACCTGGCTGGCGCAGAACTCCCAGACGACCTCGGGCACCAGCAGCAAGTCGGCACGACCGGTGTCCGGCCCGAAATTGCGCCGCAACTGGCTGCAGTTGGCCGCCTCGCGAATCAGGTCCAGTTCGTCATGCAGGTATTTGTCGAATTCGGCCACGACTTCACGAGGCTTGAGGCGCCGGCCATCGGGCACCAGCCGTTCGACCAGCCCCGCCAGGGCGCGCAGCAGCGTCAGGTCGCGTTCGATGGCCTCGCGCATCGCGGGGCGCAGGACCTTGACGGCGACTTCCCGGCCGTCATGCAGCACGGCGAAGTGCACCTGAGCAATCGATGCCGACGCCACCGGGTCGCGCTCGAACTCGGCAAACAGGGTTTGCGGAGGCGCCCCCAGGGATTCTTCAATGATGGCGGCGGCCTGATCCGAAGGAAACGGCGGTACGCGATCCTGCAGCAGGGCGAGCTCATCGGCGATGTCGGTGGGCACCAGGTCGCGGCGCGTGGACAGCACCTGGCCGAATTTCACATAGATCGGGCCCAGGGTTTCCAGCGCCAGCCGCAGTCGTTCGCCGCGCGGCCTGTGGGGACGGCGCCCCAGGCAGACCACGCGCAGCAAGGCATGCGCCCAAGGGTGCTGCAGGCCGGACAGAACCATCTCGTCGAGCCGATACCGCAGAGCCACCCACAGGATGTACCCTACGCGCAGAAACGTCAGCATGCGCCCTCCGGCAGACGGGACAGGCGCGCATCCAGACGGGCCAGACGGGCTTCCAGTGTGTGCAGATCAACCTGCCAAGCCCCGAAATCCACGCCACGAACCCCGATGCCGGATTCTTCCCCCAGGTATTCGGCCAGATTGTCCCGCGCCCGCCCGGCAGTCTGTCTTACGCCACCGGCCAGCAGTCTGGCACCCTGCGTCAGCCGCACGGCAACGACATCGCCCACGACCCGGGACAGATCGTCTTCCACATCCCAGCTCAGGCCGCGCGCCAGGTCGGACACCAGATGGGCAAGCCCCGCGTCCCCCTGGATATGAGCCAGCGCCGTCACACCCGCCAACCCCTGGTCCCGCCAGGCGGCGGGCAGATCACGCAGACGGTCGGATGGCACGGACAGGGTAACGTCGGGCACCACGGCCGCATCGCACGCCTGCAGGGTCCCGTCGGAGCCGATGGACGCCTGCAGCGACCAGGGATGCCCGGCGGACAGACGCACCGATTTTCCCGCATGGGCCATCAGACGTTCGCACGCCCAGGGTTCTCGGCGCAATAAGGCATTGAAGCCGCGCAGCAGCAACGCCGCGGGATGAGGCAGGAAGAAGGGAAAAGACATGTTCATGCGAGGGACCGATGGCCGGCCCGCATCGGACGAAACCGGATCGAGGACCGCGGACGGTATCCAGAAAGCACTGGGGCCTTGTACAAGGCCCCAGTTTACCGGTTTTATCCTGTGCGTATGGACACGGGATGTGGCGTCATTGCGGGTTGAGCTGCTGGATTCCGGCCAGCAGCCAGCCCGCGCCTTCGGCCTTGTACAGATTCCAGACCTCTTCGAAGCGGAAGGCCTCGGCACCGGCCGATTCGCGCAGCATGCCGGAATAGCGCACGCTTGCCAGATGGCCTCCGGCCACCGCTTCGATGCCCAGCAGTTCGGCGTTCAGCAGCACGATCCCGGTGACGTTGCCCTCGCCGGGCTGGGGCAGGCGCGGGGTGATTTCCGCCAGCAGATCATCGGTCAGGAATTCCCGCAGGCCGTCGCGGTCGCCCGCGTCCCATAGGGCCTGGACCCGGGTGAATTGCTGCTTGGCCTGTGCCAGGAAGCTGGGGACATCGAAATCGCCCGGAATGAACCAGGACGGATCCTGCGTATCCACCGAAGGAACGGCCTCGATCACCGGGGCCGCCGACGCAGCGGCGGGATTCACCGGCGCGGCAGGCGTCGGCTTCCAGGGAGCGGCGCCCGATTCCGCCTGACGGTAGCTGTTGCCACCCGCCGGAGTGGCTGCGGCCAGCGGACGCTGGGCGCCGCGCAGTCGGCGCACCAGGAAGATCACGGCAAACACCACCAATCCGATCAACAAGGCGCTGGACAGGAATTCAAGGAAGGCGCCGGACAGGCCCAGGCTGGACAACAGCGCGGCGATGCCCAGGCCGGCCGCGATGCCGGCGATGGGGCCCAGCCAGCGGGACATGCCGGATTTGGCGGCCGCGCCGGTGGCTGCCGTGCCTGCCGCAGCCCCGGCGGCGGGAGCTGCCGCGCGCTGGGTGGTGTTGGCGGCCGGCGGTGTGACTGCCTGACGCTGCTGGATGACGTTGGTGGACTGGCGCCCTAGGCTCGAGCCGCCACCCAACCGGCGCGCATGCGCATCCGAGGTGACGGACAGCATTGCCAACGCAGCGACAAGCAGCAGCGCGGCGACAATCCAGCGAGGGAATTGAACGGTCATGGAGTCTCCTGGACGAGTTCGTTCATCAGCCTGGGAAGGAATAAAGACAGGGATCCGATTGAATCTGACAACAAGCTGAATACTCATAAATTACCACAGATCTCCGGTATGCGCAGCAAGACAAAGGGCCGCTCGACGCGGCCCCATCCCGAAATCGGCGCGATGAATGTCAGTTCAGCCGCACCCCTTCGTGCAGCGCCACAACACCGACCGTCATGTTGAAATACTGTACCCGGCTGAACCCCACGGTGCGCAGCATGTCGGCCAGGGTTTCCTGGTCCGGGTGCATGCGGATGGATTCGGCCAGATACCGGTAGCTGGCCTCGTCGGACGCCACCAGCTGGCCCATCTTGGGCAGGACGTTGAAGGAATACCAGTCGTAGACGGGGGCAAGCGGCGGCGCCACACGCGAGAATTCCAGCACCAGCAGCTTGCCGCCGGGTTTCAGCACCCGATGCATTTCAGCCAGGGCGCGGTCCTTGTGCGTCATGTTGCGCAAACCGAAAGCCACCGACACACGATCGAAATAACGATCGGGAAACGGCAGGCATTCCGCGTCGCAAACCGCCACCGGCGTCACCAGGCCGCGATCCAGCAGGCGGTCCCGCCCGACCCGCAGCATGGAATCATTGATGTCGGTCAGCCAGACCTGGCCGGTAGGCCCCGCCCGGCGTGCGAACGCGCGCGCCAGATCGCCGGTGCCCCCGGCGATGTCCAGCACCCGCATCCCGGGGCGAATCTGGGCCCGCCCCACCGTGAAGGCCTTCCAGATACGATGCAACCCACCGGACATCAGGTCGTTCATCAGATCGTAGCGTGAGGCGACCGAATGAAAGACATCGGCAACGCGATGGGCCTTGTCCGACTCGCGGACGGTCTCGAAACCGAAATGTGTCTGCGGCCCCTGGCCGGCGTCGTGGGATGATTCAATCATGATCCGCGTATCGTACCGCATTCCTCTAGCCATCCCATGGATTGCCAAGACCCTGAAGACGTCATATGAATGAAATAATGTGACCGTATGATGACCCCAGTCACAAACTCCCGCGCTTACCACTCCGTTCGAACTCATCCATCATGCCAGCCACGATCCTCATCGTCGAAGATGAACCCGCCATCCAGGAACTGCTGACCGTCAATCTGCAACATGCCGGTTATGCGGTGCGCAGCGCCGGCGACAGCCGCGAGGCCCAGGCACAGATCCAGAGTGTCCTGCCGGACCTGATCCTGCTGGACTGGATGCTGCCGGACCAGCCCGGCATCCGCCTCGCCCAGCAACTGCGCGCCGCGCCGCGAACCCGGGACATCCCCCTAATCATGCTCACGGCACGCGGCACGGAACAGGACAAGGTGGACGGCCTGGAATCCGGTGCCGACGACTACCTGACCAAACCCTTTTCCCCGCGCGAGCTACTGGCGCGCATCAAATCGCTGCTACGCCGCCGCGCCCCACAGCTGACGCCCGAGCCGATTCAAGCGGGCACACTGACCCTGGACCCCAACGCCCGGCAGGTCGTAGGCGCGGGGCAGGCGCTGCCGATGGGACCGACGGAATTTCGCCTGCTACACTTTCTCATGACGCACGCACAGCGCGTGTATAGCCGCAGCCAGCTGCTGGATCAGGTCTGGGGCGACCATGTCTTCGTCGAGGAACGCACGGTCGACGTCCACATCCGCCGTCTGCGCAAGGCCCTGTCCCCGGCCGCCCTGGAACACACCATCCAGACAGTCCGGGGGGCGGGCTACCGTTTCAGCACCACACACATGGAATGATCAAAACTCTCGTCGCCATCGCACTCTGGGCCCTGGGTGGATGGCTGCTGGGCGCCTGGCTGGGCGCTGCCACCGGCTGGGCCCTGTTTGCCCTGGGACTGCTGATCATGGTCCTGGTCAGCGGCCTGCAGCTGTCGCGCATCGCCCGCTGGGTACGCCACATCGACGCGCCGCCACCCCCGTCGGTGGGCCCTTGGGACGAGATCCTCGCGCCCATCTACCGAAAGCTCAAGCAAAACCGCCAGGACCTGCAGGAACGGTCCCGCAATTTCCAACGTGCCTTGCTGGCCGCCGAGGCTCTGCCGGACGGTGCCCTGACTCTGGCGCCGGACAAATCCCTGCACTGGTGCAACCAGATGGCCGCCGGCCATCTGGGGCTGAACCTGGAGCAGGACCGCGGCCACAGCATCCTGAACGTCGTGCGATCCCCGGAATTCGCCCAATATGCCCGCCAGGACCGGTGGGACAAGCCCCTCATCCTGCATCTGACGCGCGCCGGCCATACCCGCACCCTGATGCTGCACTTGGCGCCCTACGGCGTAGGCCAGTTCCTGATGGTCACACGAGACATCACCCAGATCGAGCGTCTGGAGAACACCCGCAAGGATTTCGTCGCCAACGTGTCGCATGAAATGCGCACGCCGCTGACCGTGCTGTCCGGCTTCGTTGAAACCCTGCTCGACCTGCCCGAGGACGCGCTGACCGCGGATCAGCGCCGCCACTACCTGGAACTCATGGCGCAACAGGCTCACAACATGCAGGCTCTGGTCGCCGATCTGCTGGCCCTGTCATCGCTGGAGACCACGCCCAACGGGCCCGGGGCGCCGGTCCACGTTCCCGCCCTGATCCGCACGGCGCTGACGCAAAGCCAGGCCCTGTCCAATGGACAACATCATTTCGACGTCCAGGTGGATGACGCGCTGCGGGTTGTCGGCCAGGACAGCGAACTGGCCTCGGCCGTCGGCAACCTGCTGACCAACGCCGTACGCTATACGCCGGCGGGAGGCACGATCACCATCGTCTGGGCACGCCAGGCCGACGGCGGCGCCTGCTATCAGGTCCGGGACACGGGAATCGGCATCGACGAGGCCGATATCCCGCGCCTGACGGAGCGGTTCTTCCGTGTCAACCGGGGCAGATCCCGCGCGACCGGCGGCACGGGCCTGGGCTTGGCCATCACCAAGCATGTGGCCCTGCGCCATCAGGCGACGCTGGACATCCAGAGCACACCGGGCGAAGGCAGCACATTCTCGATCCGGTTTCCGGCCGACAGGGTGTGTGCCGACACCACTGGCCGGATGTCCACGAAGAAGGACGCCGCCTGATCAAAGAAACAGTCGATACGCCGGGTTGTCCGTTTCGTTCCAGTACGGATATCCCAGGGTGGACAGAAAGTCCTTGAACGCCTTCTTGTCGTCGGGCGGCACCTGGATGCCCACCAGGATGCGGCCGTAATCATCGCCCTGATTCCGGTAGTGGAACAGGCTGATGTTCCACTCGGGATTCATCGTCCCCAGAAACCTCATCAGCGCGCCCGGCCGTTCCGGGAATTCGAAGCGATACAGCACCTCGTGCTTGGCCAGGCCCGAGTGTCCGCCCACCATGTAACGCAGGTGCGTCTTGGCCATCTCGTTGCCGGTCAGGTCCAGCGTCGGGAAATCCAGCTTGCGGAAGTGCGCCGCCAGCTTTTCGATTTCCGGTTCGGAGCGGATCTGCAGACCGACATAGACGTGGGCCTGCTTGGCATCCGAGATCCGGTAATTGAATTCGGTGACCGACCGCTGGCCAACCGCCTCGCACAGGCGCAGGAAGCTGCCGCGTTTTTCCGGCAGCGTGATCGCGAACAGCGCCTCGCGCGCCTCGCCCACGTCCGCCCGTTCGGCCACGAAACGCAGCCGGTCGAAATTCATGTTGGCGCCGCAAGTGATCGCCACCAGCGTCTTGCCCTTCCATTTCTGCTGCGCGGCGTAGCGCTTCAAGCCCGCGAGAGCAAGCGCGCCGGCGGGCTCCAGCACGCTGCGCGTGTCCTGGAAGACGTCCTTGATGCCGGCGCAGATGGCATCCGTATCGACCGTGACGAAATCATCGACGTACTCGCGCACCAGCCGGAAGGTTTCCTGGCCGACTTGTTTGACGGCGGTCCCATCCGAAAACAGGCCCACGTCGGCCAGCTTCACCCGGCGCCCGGCCCGCACGCTGCGCACCATCGCGTCGGAATCCTCGGTCTGCACGCCGATCACCTGGATGTCGGGGCGCAGCTGCTTGATGTACGCGGCCACGCCGGAAATCAGCCCGCCCCCGCCGATAGCGACGAAGACCGCATCGATCCGGCCCGGGTGCTGGCGCAGGATCTCCATGCCCACCGTGCCCTGACCCGCGATGACGTCGGGGTCGTCGAACGGGTGTACGAAGGTCAGGCCATCGCGCGCCTGCAGTTCGGCCGCATGCTCGGCGGCGTCGGTAAAGCTGTCGCCAAACAGCACGACCTCGCCACCCAGGGCGCGCACGGCATCGATCTTGACCTGGGGCGTGGTCACCGGCATGACAATGACCGCGCGGCATTTCAGGCGGCTGGCCGACAGGGCGACCCCCTGCGCATGGTTGCCGGCCGAGGCCGCGATCACCCCACGCTTGAGTTCCTCGGCGCTCAGAGCCGCCATCTTGTTGTAGGCACCCCGCAGTTTGAAGCTGAACACAGGCTGGGTGTCTTCGCGCTTGAGCAGCACCGTATTGCCGATGCGCTTCGAAATCCGGGGGGCCAGGTCCAATGAGGTTTCATGGGCGACGTCATAGACTTTGGACGTCAGGATGCGTTTCAGGTAATCGACGGACATGGCACGCGAGCAGTGGTGGGGAAGCTGAAAAGAATATCACAGCGAAAACAGGCTTTCCTTCCAGCGGGCCGCGACCGATGGCAGACAACTCGACGAAACCGGATTGAACAGCTACAGTCTTGACGTTACAGAACTGCAACTTTGTCACATGAGCCTGGGCCAGCGCTATTCGTTCGACAAGCCGCTGTGCGTGCTCATCCTGCTGGCATACTTGATCATGTTCGCGGGCCTGTGGCTAGCGGCGGCGCAACGCATCACGGCCGAACGCGGCCAGACCGTGGCCGCAGCCATGCGGGCCAACTCCAATCTGGCTATCGCCTTCGAAGAACAGACCAACCGCACCCTGAAGGCCGCCGAACAGGTCGCGGCCTTCGCGCGCGAGGAATACCTGGCCCACAGCCGCACTCTCGATCTGGGCGACTGGATCGATCGCGGTGTTATTCGTTCCCACATCTTCACCATCATTAGCATCGTCGACGAACATGGTGCGATCGTGGGCAGCACGCAGCACACGCCGCCGTCGGTGAACTACAGCGACCGGGACTTCTTCACCACCCAGCGATCCGAGACGCGGGACGTCCTGTACGTCAGCAAGCCGGTCATGGGCCGGGTATCGCACGAATGGCGCATTCCAATGTCGCTACGCATTACCCGCCCCGACGGCAGTTTTGGCGGGGTCGTCGTCATCGCGGTCGAACCCACCTACCTGACCGACTTCTATCGTCAGGCCGACCTGGGCGGCGGCGGCCTGCTCGAAGTCACCGGACTGGACGGCATCATGCGCAGCCGCAAGATCGGCCGCCAGGCCAGTTTCGGAACACCCGCCCGGGATCTTCCCTGGCTCTACCGAAGTGCTACGGCGTCGGCGGGAAATTTCGTCGATACGGGGGAGATAGATGGCGTCAAGCGCATCATCAGCTACCGGACGCTTGCCGATTATTCCCTGATGGTTGTGGTCGGGACCGCCTACGACGATGTGATGGCCCCCATCCTGCCCCGGAAAATCACCTATCTGGCGATGGCAGCCGGCGCATCGGCCGTACTGCTCCTTTTCACGATCTGGCTGATGCTGGGGCTCGCCCGTCAGCGCGCCATCACCCAGGCCCTGCAGGCCAGCGAAGCCCGCCTGGCGCATGCCGCCATGCACGATTCATTGACAGGACTGCCCAACCGCGCGCTGTTCCTGGAGCGTGCCGAGCGGGCGCTGGGAACCGCCCGGCGGCACATGACCCTGGTGGGGATTCTTTACCTGGATCTGGACGGGTTCAAGGAAATCAACGATCGGCACGGCCATGCTGTGGGCGACCTTTTACTGCAGCAGATCGCGCAGCGGCTGGAAAGACATGTCCGCGCCCTTTCCGAAGATACGGTGGCGCGGTTCGGCGGCGACGAGTTCGCGATGATCCTGGCCACGCTGCCAATACAGGAAGGTGGCGAGGCCATCATCGCTCAGGTCCTGGATGCCCTGTCGCAGCCTTTCGATCTGAATGGCATCGAAGCCAGGATCTCGGCCAGCATCGGCGCCGCCCTGTACCCGCTGCACGGTCAGGATCTGCAGACGTTGCTCGGCCGCGCCGACGCGGCCATGTATATCGCCAAAAACGCCGGCAAGAACCGGTTCCGGTGGTGGCGTGACGAATCCTGACGGCTTTAAAGTGCCGCGATCGCCGCGTCGTAGTCCGCCCGCAAACGGGCATAGACCGGGCCGGGTTTGCCGGAACCCACCGGACGCCCGTCATACTGCGTGATCGGCAGGACTTCCTTGGTGGCCGAGGACAGCATCAGCTCATCGGCCTGGGCGACCTCTTCCCGGGTAATGGGACGTGCCTCGAAGGCAATGCCGGCCTTGGTTGCCAACCCCTCCAGAAACCCGTAGCGGATGCCTTCCAGGATGAAGTGATCGCGCACTGGCGCACGCAACACGCCGTCCTTCACCACCCAGATGTTGCAGGATGACCCTTCCGACAGATGGCCGTCGCGAAACTGCAGCACTTCGTCCACGCCGGCGTCGGTGGCGTGCTGCTTGGCCAGCACGTTGCCCAACAGGGACACGGACTTGATCTCGCAATGCAGCCAGCGCTCATCGACCATGCTGACGGCCGACATGCCGTGTTCGCGCTTCTTGGCGTCCGGCCGCTTGAGTGGGGACACCATGCAGAAGATGGTGGCCTGGCTACTTTCCGGGAAGCCATGATCGCGCTTGGCAACTCCACGCGTCACCTGCAGGTAGACAGTGCGGTTGCCCGCCCCGGATCCCGAGCGCGACAGCATTTCCAGGACGAGCCGCTCCCAGGCGGGGATATCCCAGCCGGTTTCCAGACGGATGGCAGCCAGGCTACGCTGCAGGCGCGCCAGGTGATTGCCCATCAGGAAGGGCTTGCCGCCGTAGCACGGCACGACTTCATAAATGCCATCGCCGAAAATGAAACCCCGGTCCAGGACCGAGATCTTGGCATCGCCCAGTCGGACGTAACCGCCGTTCAGATAGACGATACTGTCATTGTCTACACCGGGAATCATGACTCAACACCTTTTTTACACGATAAAAACGGGGGGTGGCCCCGAATGCGCCTGACCTGTGGGCACGGGCGCACGCCAGCCGGCCGTCATGACCACTGGCGCCGACGCCCCCGCCCGCCGGGCAGTGGGCGCCGGAATGGGCCGTTCAATGATGCAGGATCTTCGACAGGAAGTGCTTGGCCCGTTCGGATCGGGCATCCGGATTGCCGAAGAATTCTTCCTTGGTGCAGTCCTCGATGATGGCGCCCTGATCCATGAAGATCACCCGATCCGCCACGCTGCGGGCAAAGCCCATTTCATGGGTGACCACCATCATCGTCATGCCTTCCTTGGCCAGGTCGACCATGACGTCCAGCACCTCGTTGACCATTTCGGGATCCAGCGCGGATGTCGGTTCGTCGAACAGCATGGCCATGGGATCCATGGCCAGCGCCCGTGCGATGGCCACACGCTGCTGCTGGCCGCCCGACAGCTGACCGGGGTATTTGTCGATATGCGCCTTCAAGCCCACGCGATCCAGCAAAGCGCGCGCGCGCTCGCCCGCCTCGGCCTCGGAGCGGCCCAGAACCTTGATTTGGGCAAGGGACAGGTTGCGCATCACGGACAGGTGCGGAAAGAGTTCGAAATGCTGAAACACCATGCCGATGCGAGACCGCAGCTTCGGCAGATTGGTCGTCGGTGCACCGACGGAGACGCCGTCGATGAAGATTTCACCCTTCTGGAAGGGTTCCAGCGCGTTGGCGGTCTTGATCAGGGTGGATTTACCCGACCCCGACGGGCCGCAGATCACGACGACCTCGCCCTTGGAGACGGAAGTGGTGCAGTCGGTCAGGACCTGGAAGGATCCATACCATTTGCTGACATTCTTGAATTCAATCATGGGAGACTCCTGGCCTTAGCTGGCGATGGCCATGCGGCGCTCGAGCCGCTTGACCGAACGGGACGCGGCATAGGAAATGAGAAAATAGACAACGGCTGCGAAAACGAACATTTCCACCAGACGCCCATCGCGCTGGGCGATGTTGTTGGCGGCGCCCAGGAAATCCGTCAGCGACAGCACGTACACCAGGGATGTATCCTGGAACAGGACGATCATCTGCGTCAGCAGCACGGGCGTCATGTTGCGAAAGGCCTGCGGCAGAACCACGTGCCCCATGACCTGCCAGTAGTTCAGGCCCAGGGCATAGCCCGCGCCCGCCTGGCCATACGGGACGGACATGATGCCCGCGCGCATGATCTCGCAGAAATAGGCCGCCTCGAACAGAACGAAGGTAATCAGGGCCGAGGTAAAGCCGCCGACCGCGATGGGACGGCCCGCCTGGGTCACCCAACCGATGACGTACGGCACCAGAAAATAGAACCAGAAAATGATCAGGATCAGCGGCAGGGCCCGCATCAGGTTCACGTAGAACCCGGCAACCCCGGAGATGACGCGGTTCGAAGAAAGCCGCATCATCGCCATCAGGGTGCCCAGGATGATGGCACCCACCGTGGCCAGGACCGTGAGTTTCAGGGTGAACGCCAGTCCGGTCCCAAGAACGTAGGGCAGCGTACGCCAGATGACGTCGAAATCGAATCCATTCATGATGGTCCCCTTTATCGCTTGATACCCGCGAACCCGGGCACGCTGATCCATTTCTCGATCAGGCGCATCAGGACCACGACCACCAGGTTGATGACCAGATACAGGATCGTCGCCGCCGTGAAGCTTTCGAAGATCTGGAACGAAAATTCCTGCATCGAACGCGCAGCGCCGGTGATTTCGAGCAGACCGATCGTGAAGGCGACAGACGAGTTCTTGATCAGGTTGAGGGCTTCGGACGTCAGCGGCGGCATGATGATGCGCACGGTCATGGGCAGCAACAGGTAACGGTACACCTGCACCCGGGTCAGCCCCACGGCGGTACCCGCCATGGCCTGACCACGCGGCAAGGCCGTGATGCCGGCGCGAAACTGCTCGGCGATCCGCGACGAGGTGAACAGGCCCAGACAGACTGTGGCGGTCCAGAACGTGCTCCAGACCGGATCGGCCTGTTTGATGATGTCGCCCAGCGACCCTGGCACGACTTCAGGGAACACGAAGTACCACAGAAACATCTGCACCAGCAGCGGGATGTTGCGGAACAATTCGACATAAGCGGTGCACAGCCGCTCGACCCAGCTGATGCGGCTGGTACGCAAAACACCGACCACGACCCCGATGACCAGGGCAATCACCCAGGCCAGAATGGAGACGGAGATCGTCCAGTACATGCCCCGGATCAGGGTATCCAGATAGGTCCCGGTGCCATCAGGGGCTTCAGCCCAGAAAATCAGCCAGTTCCAGTGGTAATTCATAGATCTATCCTTTGCGGTGCGCCCGGACACCGATGATGCAAACGGCACCCCCCTGGCACAAACCCGGGAGGTGCCGCTACTTGACGAGTAGTTTCCTGAAGACTTATTTGTAGTCTGCGGGATTGGGCGAATCGGTCGGGTGTTCGATGACCTTCTTCAGTTCAGGCGTCATCGCCCAGTTCAGGTTGATGTTTTTCGGCGGAATCGGCGACATGAACCATTTTTTGTACAGCGCGTCGATCTTGCCGTCCCTCATCATGGCCTTGACCGCGTTGTCGACGGCAGTCTTGAACGCCGCGTCGCCCTTGGGCTCGATGATGCCGTAGGGTTCGATCGTGTAGGCCTTCTGGCTGATCATCCAGTCGCCCGGCTTCTGGGAACTGGCCACCAGGCCCGCCAGCAGGATGTCATCCATGAAGAATGCCGACGCGCGGCCGCTGGCCACGGTCAGGAAGGCTTCGGAGTGGTCCTTGGCCGGAATGATGCGCATGCCCAGCTTGTCGTCGGCATTGACCTGGGTCAGCCATTTCAGGTTGCTGGTGCCGGAGGTGGACACCACGGTCTTGCCCTTGAAGTCCTTCAGATCGTTGAGCTTGGAGCTCTTCAGGGCCGTGAACCGCGTCGCCGTCACGAAGGTGGTCGGCGCGAAGCTGACCTGGACCTGGCGCTGTTCGTTGTTGGTGGCCGAACCGCAAGCCAGATCGACGGTGCCGTTGGCAACCAGCGGGATCCGGGTGGAGGAAGTCACCGACACCAGTTTGATTTTCAGATTGGGCAGCTTCAGGTCTTTCTTCAGCGCGTCCGCGATGCCGTAGCAGATGTCCATGGAATAGCCGACGGGCTTCTGGTTGTCGTCCAGATACGAGAACGGAATCGACGAATCGCGGTAGCCCAGGGTCAATTCCCCGGTCGACTTGATCTTGTCCATCCGGCTGGTTTCAGCCTGGGCTGCCGTCATGCCCGCGACCGACACGGCCGTGGCCAGAATAATTGGCAACAGTTTCATGGTTCCTCCTGTGAGATAAGCCTGTTTTATGTGTCCAGTGGTTCTTCACTTGGACGGGGCCTGCATGGGGGTTATGCAAACGACCGTCAGTGTAATCACTTTGTCGTCCTCCGCACCACGCCATCGAGCCGCATTTTGTTACAGCCACAGCGTGATCCTCGTTTATTATCCGCAGTGCGACCCATTCCCACAAATAGCAATTACACGGGCTGCCATAACAACAGGCTATGCTCTATACTGCTGGGCTGATGGGTTTCCCCCAGGTATCCCATGCGGTTACGCCACATCGAAGTCTTCGAGGCCATTCGTCAGGCAGGCTCGCTGACGCAGGCCGCCGCGTTGCTGAACATCTCGCAGCCGGCTGCCAGCAAAATCCTCGCCCACGCCGAGACACAGCTGGGCTTCAAACTGTTCGACCGGGTCAAAGGCCGTCTGGTGCCGACCCGCGAAGCCGAGATCCTGACACCTCAGATCAGTCAGCTGGGCCAGGACCTGGCGCACGTGCGGCGTCTGGCCGCGAATCTGCGTCAGGGCCGGCAAGGGCATCTGCGTATCGGCTGCGCACCCGCCATCGGCCTGGGCCTGTTGCCCATGGCCATCCAGCGCTTCCACCCCGGCTCGCAAGCCTCATTCAAGATCAGTACCCTGCACAGCCCGGATCTGGTCGCCGCGCTGCACGCCCAGGAACTGGACCTGATCGTCACCTTTGACAACCATGACCATCCGGGGCTGCGACGCATTCCGATCGGGGCCACCGAACTGGCCTACCTGAGTCTCACCCCCGCGCCCGACCCGGTGCCGCTGACGCAGCTGGCCGACAGGCCGGTCATCGCGCTGGACACCCGCGACCAGGTCGGCACGGTCATGGACCAGACTCTGCGGCAGGCCGGCATCGAGCTCGACACCCGCATCATCGTCCAGACGCACTATGTCGCCTGCAGTCTTGTCGAGGCAGGGTGCGGGGATGCGATCGTCGACATGCTGACAGGCCGCGCCATGCTCAAGCCCGGCATGACCCTCAGCCACCTGGATCCGCCCATCCCCATCCCGATCCACGTCATGGCGCACGCCAGCGATCCCCTGAGCCTGCTGCACCGCGATTTCATCGACTGTCTGGAACAGGTCTGCCACACGCTGCACGAAACCCGTCCATCAGGGTAATCCATACCTGCAGGTTATGGATGGTGTCATGATCGGTATTTGTCAGCACCCCTGAACACGACCGACAATTTCCGCTGCCCTATCTGATTCTCATGGACACGGAAAAATGCATGCATGTGTGATCGGCGCCGGCGTCATCGGCGTCACCACGGCCTGGCAACTGGCCCGCAAAGGCTGGCAAGTCACCCTCGTCGATGCCGCCGCCGAACCGGCCAGCGGCGCCAGCCACGCCAACGGCGGCCAGCTCAGCTACAGCTATGTCGCCCCGCTGGCCGGTCCTGGCGTCTTGCCCGACCTGCCCCACTGGCTGCTCAGCCCAAGCTCGCCGCTGCGCTTCAAGCTGCGTGCCGATCCTCGGCAATGGCGCTGGTGCCTGCAGTTCCTGCAAGCCTGCAATGCCCGCGCCGCCTCGGCCACCACCGCCCAGCTGCTGTCGCTGTCTTATCTCAGCCGGCAGGTGCTGCACGAGATCCAGCGGGATGACCCCATCGACTTCAGCCATCTGCGCAACGGCAAACTGATCGCTTACCGCACACCGGCGCTGCTCGACAAGGCCCGGGCCCAGGTCGAACTGCAGGCCGGGCTGGGCTCTGAACAGCGGGTCCTGGATGCCGACCAGCTGATCGAGCTGGAACCCGCCCTGGCGCCGGCCCGCGCCCGCCTGGCTGGCGCGGTCTACACCCCCAGCGAGGAATCGGGCGACTGCGCCCGGTTCACCCAGGGCCTGTTCCAGCGACTGTCGGCCCTGCCAGGGGTCGAACTGCGCATGCGGACCTCGATCCAGCGACTGGAGCGGTCGGACAATCGCATTCGTGGCCTGCGCACGACGCAGGGCGAACTCATCGAAGCGGACCAGTTCGTCCTGGCAGCCGGCCTGGAAAGCCGGCAGCTATTGGCCGCGCTGGGCACGCGCGCACCGCTCTATCCCCTGAAGGGCTACAGCCTGAGCCTGCCCTGCACCGCCGGGCAGGTGCCGGCCATCAGCGTGACCGATTACGAGCGGCGCACCGTCTACGCCAAGCTGGATGGGACCCTGCGCATCGCAGCGATGGTCGGCATCGGGATCACCGGACAGGGCATCGAAGCCGATCGCATCGCCCTCATCAAGCGACAGGCCCGGGAACTGCTGCCGCAGGTGGACATGGAACCGGCCCAGGCCTGGGCCGGCGAACGCCCCGCCACTCCCCACGGCCGCCCCATCATCGGGCGCAGCCAGGCCGCGTCCAATCTGTGGCTGAACATCGGCCACGGCGCCCTGGGCTTCACGTTGGCCTGTGGCAGCAGCCACCTGCTGGAAAGCTTGATGACGGGCTCAGCCCCCGCGATCGATCCGGCACCGTTCCGGCCCACCTGCTGAAAACACCGGCCCTCACCCCTGATGCTCGGGACTTTCGCAGGCTCGGCGACGAGCCCTGCGGGGCACGCCCCCGAGGCGCGCTCTCATGACTGGCATGCGACCGGGTTAGTCATGTATTCTCCGGGTCGTTATGATTCGAGAAACGCTGCTGACGACATGGAAATCTGGTTGCAATCCTCGATCCATGCCCTGCTCGCCGCACTGGCCCTGCCAGGCGTCGGCCTGCCCGCCATCTTCGTCATCAGTCTGATCTCGGCCACTTTGCTGCCGCTAGGGTCGGAACCCGCCGTCTTTGCCTATGTCCAGATCGCGCCGCATATGTTCTGGCCCGCCGTGCTGGTCGCCACCGTGGGCAACACCCTGGGTGGCATCACCAGCTATGCCATGGGCACGGGGGCGGAAACCCTCTGGGAACACTGGCGTGCATGGCGGGGACATGCGCTGGCGGACCTCCCGCGCGCCAATACGCAGGCCGGCGGCCGCTGGCATGCGCTGACCACGCGCTGGTTCCACCGCTTCGGCCCCCCCGCCCTGCTGCTGTCCTGGCTGCCCGTCGTCGGCGACCCGCTGTGCGCCGTGGCTGGCTGGCTGCGGCTACCGTTCTGGTCCTGCGTCGTCTACATGGCCGTCGGCAAGCTGCTGCGCTACATCATCATGACGGCGGCACTGCTGCATGCCTGGCCCTGGCTCAGCCAGCTGTTGTAGGCCCGCGGGCCGATCGCGGCATCCTGAACACCTCCTTCTCCGAACGACAGCCTTTTGCCTTTAAACTAAGCGATTGCCCCTCCTTCCGACAGGGGCACCACGATGCATCCATGAACGCCTCCGTCGCCCCCGAACTGCTCGAACCCGCCCAGGCGCCCCGTCTGCGCGAAATCCCCTACAACTACACCTCCTGGTCCGACCGTGAAATCGTCCTCAGGCTACTGGGCGAACCTGCCTGGCAGCTGTTGTCCGAACTGCGGACCCAGCGACGCACGGGCCGCTCCGCGCGGATGCTCTTCGAGGTCCTGGGCGATATCTGGGTCGTGCGGCGCAATCCCTACCTGCAAGACGACCTGCTGGACAATCCCAAACGTCGCCACCAGCTCGTCGAAGCCTTGAACCACCGGCTGACCGAGATCGATCGGCGCCGCGAGGACGACCACGGCACGCGCGACGCAAAAGTCCAGCAATTGCTGGCTGCGGCACGCAGCGCCGTGGCCGCCTTCGAGGACAGCTTCGTGGCCATGGACAGCCTGCGTCGCGATGCGATGAAGCAGCTGTCCCATCTGACCAAACGCGACAACATCCGCTTCGATGGCTTGTCGCGCGTCTCGCACGTGACCGATGCCACGGACTGGCGCGTGGAATACCCCTTCGTCGTGCTGATGCCCGACACCGAGGACGAGATCGCCGCCCTGGTGCGGGCCTGCATCCATCTGGGACTGACCATCATCCCCCGTGGCGGCGGCACCGGCTACACGGGCGGCGCCATCCCGCTGACCTGGCGCTCGGCCGTCATCAACACCGAAAAGCTCGACGCCATCGGCCCGGTCGAGGCCATCGCACTGCCCGGCGTCGAAGATCCGGTGCACACGATCCTGACAGGCGCCGGCGTGGTGACTCGCCGCGTCGCCGAGGCGGCGGAGGCCGCCGGGCGCGTCTTCGCGGTGGACCCGACCTCGGCCGATGCCTCCTGTGTGGGCGGCAACGTCGCCATGAACGCCGGTGGCAAGAAGGCCGTGCTCTGGGGCACGGCGCTGGACAATCTGGCCTGGTGGCGCATGGTGGATCCCCAGGGCAACTGGCTGGAAGTCACCCGCCTGGACCACAACCGCGGAAAGATCCACGAGGTCGAGTCGGCGCGCTTCGAACTGAAATGGTTTGACGGCGCCCGGCGCCCCGGCCAGACGCTGCTGAAAACGGAAATCCTCACCATCGAGGGCCGGCGCTTTCGCAAGGAAGGGCTGGGCAAGGACGTGACCGACAAGTTCCTGGCCGGCCTGCCGGGCGTCCAGAAGGAAGGCTGCGACGGCCTGATCACCGCTGCACGCTGGGTCCTGCACCGCATGCCGACCCATACGCGCACCGTCTGCATGGAATTCTTCGGCCAGGCCCGCAACGCGGTGCCGTCCATCGTCGAGGTCAAGCAATACCTGGATAGCCGGGGCCGCGCCCAGGGCGCGATCCTCGCCGGGTTGGAACATCTGGACGAGCGCTATCTGCGCGCCGTTGGCTACGCCACCAAAAGCAAACGCGGCACCCTGCCGAAAATGGTGCTCATCGGCGACATCGTCGGTGACGACGAACACGCGGTGGCACTGGCCGCCAGCGAGGTCGTGCGCATCGCCAACACCCGGCACGGCGAAGGCTTCATCGCGGTCAGCCCCGAGGCGCGCAAAAAATTCTGGCTGGACCGCTCCCGCACAGCGGCCATCGCACGACACACCAACGCCTTCAAGATCAACGAGGACGTCGTCATCCCCCTGCCGCGCATGGGCGAATATACCGACGCGATCGAGCGCATCAATATCGAGCTGTCCACGCGCAACAAGCTGCGCCTGATCGACGCTCTGGAAACCTACCTGGGCGGCGACCTGCCCATCGGCAAGGCCGAGGACCCGGACGACGCGGAGCATGCCCGCGAAGCCATCCTGACCACCCGGCACCATGACGCGCTGGAAACCCTGTCGGCCGTGCGGCGCCGCTGGACCTGGCTGCTGGGTCACCTGGACGCACCGCTGGCGGACAGCCTGGACACGCTGTCGTCGCTGGGGCTGACGGCGCTGGAACCCGCCCTGCGCGAACGCCTGGCAGCCCAGCCCGATGCGCGCATCCTCGATGTAGTTCAGGACCACACCTTACGCATTTCCTGGAAAAACGACATCCGCAGCGCGATGGAGCGCCATTTCGCGGGCGCCGAATGCGCCGCCATCCTGGCGGGCCTGCAGGCTACCCACGACCGCATCCTGAAGAGCCGGGTCTTCGTGGCGCTGCACATGCACGCCGGCGACGGCAACGTCCACACCAACATCCCGGTGAATTCCGACGACTACGAGATGTTGCAGGAAGCCAATGACGCCGTGGCGCGCATCATGGGTATCGCCCGAGGCCTGGATGGCGTGATCTCCGGCGAGCACGGCATCGGCCTGACCAAATATGAATTCCTGACCGAGGCCGAACTCGGCCCATTCCAGGACTACAAACGACGCATCGACCCCGACGGCCATTTCAACGCCGGCAAGCTCATGCCAGGCGCCGACCTGTCGCGCGCCTGGACGCCCAGCTTCAACCTGCTGGGCTATGAATCGCTCATCATGCAGCGCAGCGAGATCGGCGCGATCTCCAACGCGATCAAGGACTGCCTGCGCTGCGGCAAATGCAAGCCCGTGTGCGCCACCCATGTGCCGCGCGCCAATCTGCTTTATTCGCCGCGCAACAAGATCCTGGCCACGTCGCTGCTGATCGAGGCCTTCCTGTACGAGGAGCAGACCCGGCGCGGCGTCAGCATCCGCCACTGGGAGGAATTCGAGGACGTGGGCGACCACTGCACGCTGTGCCACAAATGCTACAACCCCTGCCCGGTGGACATCGACTTCGGCAACGTGTCGATGGACATGCGGGCGCTGCTGCGGCGCATGGGCAAAAAGTCCTTCAACCCCGGCACGGCGGCGTCCATGTTCTTCTTGAACGCCAAAAGTCCGCGCGTCATCAAGGCCACCCGCACCGCGATGATCGACATGGGCTACAAGGCCCAGCGCCTGGCCCATGACCTGCTGGCGCCCGTAGCAAAGAAACAGCTGGCGCATCCACCGGCGACCGTGGGCAAGGCGCCGGTCCGCGAACAGGTGATCCACTTCATCAACAAGAAAATGCCCGGCGGCCTGCCCAAGCAAACCGCGCGCAAGCTGCTGGACATCGAAGACCCGGGCATCGTCCCCATCATCCGCAACCCCGCCACCACGGCGCCCGACACCGAGGCCGTGTTCTATTTCCCGGGTTGCGGGTCGGAACGCCTGTTCTCGCAGGTCGGGCTGGCGACCCAGGCCATGCTGTGGCATGTGGGCGTGCAGACCGTGCTGCCGCCGGGCTACCTGTGCTGCGGCTACCCTCAGCGGGGTAACGGGCTGGCCGATAAGGCCGAACAGATGGTGACCGACAACCGAGTGCTGTTCCACCGCATGGCCACGACGCTGAACTACCTGGACATCAAGACTGTAGTGGTCAGCTGCGGTACCTGCTACGACCAGCTGGAAAGCTACGAGTTCGACAAAATCTTCCCCGGCTGCCGGCTGATCGACATCCACGAATATTTGCTGGAAAAGGGCGTGGACATCGCCGGGGTGCAGGGTGTGCGCTACATCTATCACGATCCCTGCCACACGCCGATGAAACAGCAGGATCCGATGAAGACGGTGAAGTCCCTGCTGGGCGAATCCAACGCCATCAAGACCGACCGTTGCTGCGGGGAATCGGGCACGCTGGCGGTGTCGCGTCCCGATATTTCGACGCAGATCCGCTTTCGCAAACAGGAAGAACTGGCAAAGAATACCGCCGCGATCCGCGCGGACGGATTCGAGGGCGAGGTGAAAATGGTGACGTCCTGCCCGTCCTGTCTGCAGGGCCTGGCGCGCTACGAGCAAGACACGGGGTTATCGGCGGACTACATCGTGGTGGAAATGGCCAAGCACCTACTGGGCAACGACTGGATGCCGGATTACGTGAAGGCGGCCAACGCAGGCGGGATCGAGCGGGTGCTGGTGTAGAGGGCCACCGGGGCCAGACCGCCGCGCGGGTGCGGCGCCACTCGGTAACCTTATTTTCGGAATGGGTATTGGCAAGCGATCAGAATTGATCTAAATTTGTTTTTGCTTTGAATTTTCAGAAAATACTGAAATTACAGAAATAAGCAAACGAAACGTCATGCTTCTCTCTTCTCAATCCGAGCGCTTTATCCTTCACTTCGGCGAAATGGGCAGCCGCTGGGGCGTGAACCGGACTGTCGGTCAGATTTACGCCCTGCTGTTCATCGCGCCGCACCCCCTGCACGCTGATGAAATCGCTGAAACACTGAAATTCTCGCGATCCAACGTCAGCATGGGACTCAAGGAACTGCAATCTTGGCGTCTGATCCGGCAGGCGAATCGGGTCGGAGACCGGCGCGACTACTACGAATCACTAGGCGACGTCTGGGAAATCTTCCGAGTCCTCATGGAAGAAAAACGCAGACGGGAGATCGATCCAACCCTCAGCCTGCTGCGCGACATGCTCCTCGATGCCCCAAAAAGCGAGGCCGACGCCCACGCCCGTCAGCGCATGCAGGCCATGCTGGAGCTGATCGAGCTGTCCACCGACTGGTTCGATGAGATCCAGCGCCTGCCGCCGGAAACCCTGCAAAGCCTGATGCGGCTCGGTGCCCGGATCCAGAAAGTGCTCGATTTCGCCGGCAAGCTTCGCAGTCCCAAACTCTCGGGGAATCCATCATGATCGACTTCGACGTCGTCAACCTGTCGCGGTTCCAGTTCGCCGCCACCGCCATGTACCACTTCCTGTTCGTGCCGCTCACGCTGGGGTTGTCCTTCCTGCTGGCGATCATGGAAAGCGTCTACGTCATGACCGGCCGCACGATCTGGAAGCGCATGACGATATTCTGGGGCACGCTATTTGGCATCAATTTCGCGCTCGGCGTGGCCACCGGCATCGTAATGGAGTTCCAGTTCGGCATGAACTGGTCCTACTACAGCCACTATGTCGGCGACATCTTCGGCGCGCCGCTGGCCATCGAAGGTCTCATGGCTTTCTTCCTCGAAGCCACGTTTGTCGGCCTGTTCTTCTTTGGCTGGGACCGGCTGTCGAAACTTGGCCACCTCGTCGTGACCTGGCTGGTCGCACTGGGCACGAACCTGTCCGCCCTGTGGATCCTGATCGCCAACGGCTGGATGCAGAATCCAGTCGGCGCGGCGTTCAACCCCGACACCATGCGCATGGAAATGACCGACTTCGCCGCCGTGCTGTTCAACCCGGTGGCCCAAGCCAAATTCGTGCACACCGTCAGCGCTGGCTACACGGCGGGCGCCATGTTCGTCATGGCGATCAGCGCCTGGTACCTGCTGCGCAAGCGGCACATCGACCTGGCCAAGCGATCGATGGTCGTGGCCGCCAGCTTCGGCCTGGCCGCCTCGCTATCCGTGGTGGTACTGGGCGACGAGAGCGGCTACCTGACCACCGAGCATCAGAAAATGAAGATCGCGGCCATAGAATCCATGTGGCAGACCGAGCCGCCGCCAGCCAACTTCAACCTCATCGCGATACCCAACCAAGCGGAACGCAAGAACGATTTCGCCCTGGAGATCCCCTACGTGATGGGCATCATCGGCACACGCTCGCTCACGACGCCCATGTTGGGTATCAACGATCTGGTCACGCGGGCCGAGACCCGCGTGCGCAGCGGTATCGACGCTTACGAAACCCTGCGTCACATCCGCGCCCACCCGGACGACCAGGCCGCCCGCAAGCGTTTCGATAAAATCTGGCCCGATCTCGGCTACGGGCTGCTGCTCAAACGCTACACACAGGACCTGTCCAAGGCGACGGACGACCAGATCCGCCAGGCCGCGCTCGACACCGTCCCGAACGTGACGCCCCTGTTCTGGACATTCCGCGTCATGGTGGCCGTCGGGTTCTATCTGATCCTGTTCTTCGCCATCGCCTTCCTGCTCGCCTCGCGCGGGCGCCTGGACGGCAGTCCCCGGCTGCTGAAGGCTGCTCTCTGGGGCCTGCCCCTGCCCTGGGTGGCCATCGAATGCGGCTGGCTCGTGGCCGAATACGGCCGCCAGCCCTGGGTCATCGAAGGCGTACTGCCGACCTACTATGCAGCCTCCGGCCTGACAATCACGGACCTGGCCATCAGTCTGGCAGTCTTCCTGGTGCTATATACCGCATTGCTGGTGATCGGCGTGAAAGTCATGTTGCTTGCCGTCCGAAAGGGCCCCCAGGATGTGCACGACCCCCTGGATCCGGCGGCTTCCAGCTTGTCTGGACGGATCACCCTGCAGGCTTGAACGGGAGATGGTAATGGAAACCTTAATTCCTCTGGACTACGGCACGCTGCGCGTGATCTGGTGGGCACTGCTGGGCGCCCTGCTGATCGGCTTCGCGATCATGGACGGCTTCGATCTGGGCGTGGCCGCGCTACTGCCCCTCGTCGCGCGTACCGATATCGAACGGCGCATGGCGCTGAACCTCGTCGGCCCGGTCTGGGAAGGCAACCAAGTCTGGCTGGTCACGGCGGGCGGGGCTATCTTCGCCGCCTGGCCGCTCCTGTATGCGGCGTCCTTCTCGGGCTTTTACCTCGCCATGATGCTGGCTTTGCTGGCGCTGATCCTGCGGCCTGTCGGCTTCAAGTACCGCAGCAAGCTCGAAAATCCGCGCTGGCGCGGCAACTGGGATGCCGCGCTATGCTTCTCCGGAACCATCGCGGCCCTGGTGTTCGGGGTGGCCATGGGCAATGTGATCCTAGGCGTACCCTCCAGCTTCGATCCGGATACCATGCGCCCCGTCTATACGGGCCAATTCTTCCAGCTGTTCTCCCCCTTCGCCCTGCTGTCAGGCGTCCTCGGCGTCTCGCTGGTGGCCATGCATGGTGCCGTGCTGCTGGCCTGGCGCACAGAAGGGATGGTGGCAGCCCGGGCACGCCGCTGGGGCACGACGGCAGCTCTGCTGTCGATCGTGTTGTTCGTGGTCGGAGGCTTCTGGGTGGCCTACGGTATCCAGGGCCATGCCATCACCAGCTTCACCGATCCCTCCGCGCCCTCCAACCCGCTTGCCAAGAGCGTCGCGCTCCAGACCGGGGGTTGGATGTGCAATTTCACGATCTGGCCCGCGATGTGGCTCGCGCCGGCCGCCGGCGTGGGCGGGGCGCTGCTCACGGCCATCCTGATGTCCATCGGCCGGGCCGGCCCCCTGGCGTTTCTGGCCTCGTCGGCCGCGTTTGCTGGCGTGATCCTGACGGCAGGCTTCGCACTGTTCCCCTTCATCCTGCCCTCATCGAGCCAGCCGGCGGCGGGACTGACCATCTGGGATGCGTCATCCAGCCACCTGACCCTGTGGATCATGCTGCTCGCGACCCTGATCCTGCTGCCCATCGTCACCGCCTATACCGCCTGGGTCTACCGCGTGATGCGGGGCAAGGTCACGGCGGAATCGATCGGCACTTCCCCCCACGCCTATTAAGGAGCCGGACATGTGGTATTTTTCATGGATTCTCGGCCTGGGCCTGGCCTGCGCGTTCGGCATCCTGAACGCCATGTGGTTCGAACTGCGCGAGGGCCATGCGCACGCGCCGTCAGTGGACCCCGCGGACGTCGAGTGAACGATCGCTCCAGCCTGGAATACGACCCAGCCACCCTTCAGCCCGCAACACCAGACCAGGCCCGATGGCTGCGGGATCTGGCGCGCCTGGCCCGGGCCCCACTGGCCCTCGCCTCGACAGCCCCCCTGCTGGCCGGCGGCCTGCTGGTGCTCCAGTCCTGGCTGTTGGCGCACGTCCTGGAAGCCGGCTTCGTCCAGAAGGCCAGCCGCGACGCCCTGCTGCAGCCGCTTGCCATGATCGCCGCGCTGATCCTGGCCCGTGCGGCACTGGCCTGGATGGCGGAGCGCGCGGGCGCTCGTGCGGCCGAACGCATCAAGCATGCCGTCCGCCGGACGCTGATGCGCACCTTGCTGGCTGCCGGCCCCTCATGGACACGACGCCGGGCATCTGGCGAACTGGCGGGCGCGGTCGTCGAGCAGACCGAAGCCCTGGACGGCTATTTTTCCCGCTACCTGCCTTCCATGGCGGCCGCCATCGTGCTACCGATCGCGTTTTCGCTCATCATTTTGCCCGTCGACCTCATCGCCGGTCTCCTGCTGCTGACAACCGCCCCGCTGATTCCGCTCTTCATGGCCCTGGTCGGCTGGGGCGCGGAAGCGGCCAGCCGGCGCCACCTGCGGACTTTCGCCCGGCTGTCGGGATTCTTTGCCGACCGGTTGCGCGGCCTGTCCACCCTGAAATTGCATGGCCGCGCACAGGCCGAAGCTGAAGCGGTCGCCCAGGCCAGCGATACGCTGCGCGACCGCACCCTGGCCGTCCTGCGTATCGCGTTCCTGTCCTCCGCCGTGCTGGAATTCTTCGCCGCGCTCGGCGTGGCGGGCGTCGCCGTCTACATCGGCCTGAGCTACCTGGGCTACCTGAATCTGCGCGGACAGGCCCTGTCCCTCCAGGCGGGTTTCTTCTGCCTGCTGATGGCACCGGAGGTCTATACACCCCTGCGACAGTTCGCCGCCCACTATCACGACCGGGCGGCCGCGCGGGCCGCTGTGGCCCAGATCGAAGCATCCTTCGATTGCCTGCCGGCCATCGACACGCCCCCGCCGGAGCGGCCAGCCGGTCCCCCCGAAGCTCGGCACCAGTTCGCGCGCGACGCAGGCATCTCCGTACTCGCCGGGCCGTTGCGGCTGAGCCTGCCGCAACGGCCCCGGCCTATCCTGGATGGTCTGTCGTTGTCGATCCAGGCGGGCGAGCACGTCGCCCTGCTGGGCGCCAGCGGCGCCGGCAAGACAACCTTGCTCGAAGTCCTGGCGCGGCTCCAGACCGCCGAAGGCCCCCTAAGGCTCGACGGACGCCTCCTGGCCGAATGGCCAGAGGAGGATCTGCGCGATCGGGTCGTTCTGATCGGCCAGCGCACCTTCCTGCTCCAAGGGTCGATCGCCGACAACATCCGGCTCGGGCGTCCCGATGCAAGCCCCGCAGAGATCGCCGACGCGGCGCAAAGGGCCTGCGTGACGCCATTCTCCAGCCATTTGCCGCAAGGCCTGGATAGCAGGATCGACCCCCGCGGACACGGCCTGTCCGGAGGACAGGCGCAGCGCGTTGCACTAGCCCGGCTATACCTTCGCGACCCCGGCCTCATCCTGCTCGACGAGCCCACTGCGCATCTGGACGACGACACGCAAAAAGCCGTTCTGGACGGTCTTCTGTCCTTCGCCCGCGGGCGCACGTTGCTGCTAGTCACGCACTCGCCTACGGTCGCTCAACGACTGACCCGCCGCATCCTGCTGACGAACGGCCTCATCGAGGCGGCGGCATGAATCTATCGGACCGACCCGGGCCGCTGTCTACGGACGCGCAGCGAGGCGACCACCCAATGGGCCGCGGACGCCTTCTGATCCAGGTCTACCGACGTCATTGGCCAAGCCTGGCCGCCACCATCGCCCTGGCCCTGCTGACTGCGGCGGCCGGCGCGGGCCTGCTGGGCGTCGCTGGCTGGTTCCTGACCGGCGCGGCCCTGGCCGGGGCCGCCTCGGCGAGCGCGGCCCAGACCTTCAACCTGTTCGCGCCCTCGGCGCTGGTGCGCGGGTTCTCATTCATCCGCATCGGCGCCCGCTATGCGGAACGCCTGGCCGGCCATACGGCGACGTTGCGCCTGCTCGCGGAACTGCGCGGCACGATCTTTCTCGCCCTGGCCCGCCTGTCGCCGCGCCAGCTCGCACGCTATCGCGCAGGCGACCTGGTGGCACGCCTGACCTCCGACGTCGACGCGCTGGATACACTGTTCCTGTCCCTGATGGCCCCGCTGCTGAGCGCCCTAATGGCGGGTCTGGCACTGACGGCATGTCTGGTCTGGCAGTTGCCGGCCGCCGCCTGGATCGTCGCCACAGCCTTCCTGGCCGCCTGCCTGCTGGTCCCGGCCATCCTGCTATACCGGACCAAGGCGCCGGGCCAGGCGGTACAGGACGGCGCGGCGCAATTGCGGGCAGCGATACAGGAAGCAGCCGAAGGTCATGCGGACATCCTCGCGCTGGCGCTCTCGGCGTCAGTCCGCCAGCATTTCGACGAAACCTGCCGCCAGGCATCCCGTGCCCGCGGCGTCCAGGCCAGCCTGAGCGCTAGCGGCCAGGGCCTGATCCAGGCTGCCACCGGCGCAGCCCTGCTGGCCATCCTGTGGGCCGGCCTGGATGCCGTCGCGCACGGCCTGATGCAGCCCCCCGTGCTCGCCGGTTTGCTGCTGGCCACCCTGGGCCTGTTCGAAACCGCGGGCCCAGTCGTCCGGGGCGCAGCGCGCATGGGCGCTACGCTTGCGGCGTTGACGCGCATCGAGGCCATCACAGGGGCGGAACCCGACCTGCAGGATCCGCCGGGGCCCGCCCAACTGCCATCGGGGGGCGCCCTGCAGGTCCGGGGCGTGCGCTATGCCTATCCGGAGGCTCCGGACAGGGTGGTCCTGGACGGTATCGATCTCGATTTCCCCCCAGGAAGCCGCACCGCCCTGACTGGAGCCAGCGGCTCGGGGAAATCCACCCTGCTTCACCTGCTGCTGCGTCTGGACGACCCTCAATCCGGCTGCATCCGCTTCGGCGGAGTCGATGTGCGCGACTGCGCCCAGCGCGACCTGCATCGCCGCATCGCCCTGCTGGCCCAGGACGCGCCACTGTTCCTCGGTACGATCCGGACCAACCTGCTGATCGGCGATCCGCAGGCCGACGACGGGTCCTTGTGGCATGCTCTCGACGCCGCGCGCCTGGGCGGCTTCGTCCGCAGCCTGCCGCACGGCCTGGATACCTGGATCGGGGAAACGGGGGCCGGCCTTTCAGTCGGACAGGCACGCAGGCTGACTCTGGCACGAGTGCTGTTGTCGCCTGCGGACGTTCTGTTGCTGGACGAGCCGACCGCTGGTCTGGACGCCGACACGGAGGCGGAATTCCTGGCCGACCTGCCCCGGGCCACCCGGGGCCGTACCGTCGTGCTGGCCACGCATGCGTGCCTGCCGCCCGGCACCGTCGATCAGTCCATTTCCCTGGAGGCCCCAGATCAGCACAGGCGACAACGCAGCCCTGAGGCTCGTGAGCCATCCAGGCCGCAAACCCCGGCCTGACACGCAACGATCCGGCAGCTATTCCTCGGCGCCGGTTTCGAACTCGCAGACCGTGTAGACGGGCAGCCCCGAATCGCGGACTGCCTTCGAGCCGCCCAGGTCGGGCAGGTCGATGATCGCGGCGGCTTCGGCCACATTGGCGCCCAGGCGCTGCAGCAGGCGCGATGCCGCCATCATCGTGCCGCCGGTGGCGATCAGGTCGTCGATCAGCAGGACGCGCTGGCCGGGGCGCACCGAATCGGTGTGCATCTCGACGGAGGCATTGCCGTATTCCAATGCGTATTCCTCTACCACTGTCCGATAGGGCAGCTTGCCCTGCTTGCGCACCGGCACGAAGCCCAGATTCAATTCGTAGGCCAGGACGGACCCGACGATGAATCCCCGCGCATCGATCCCGGCGACAAGGTCCAGGCGTTGACGCATGTAACGGTAGACGAACAGGTCGATCAGCACCCGAAACGAGCGCGGATCCTGCAGGATGGGGGTGATATCCCGGAACTGGATGCCGGGTTTCGGCCAATCGGACACGGTGCGGATCATGTCACGGATGTATTGGGCCGGATCGGTTTGCATGGCATCATCCTGTCGAAGAAAGCGAGGCGGCCACAGTTTAACAAGCCGGACACCACCACGGTAGCCAAATCGTCCCGGGCTCGGCGACACGCCAAGACACGAACTCACAGTAAAATCCAACGATGCATCCCCATCCCCAGCCCAGCCCCGCTGCGATCCGCGCCAGCGCGCATCGCACGTTCGACATCGAGATCCAGGCACTGCAAGCCTTGCAAGGCCGCATCGACGATCGTTTCGGGCAGGCTGTATCCATGATCCTGGACTGCCCGGGGCGTGTGGTCGTCACGGGCATCGGCAAATCCGGCCACATCGCGCGCAAAATCGCGGCCACGCTGGCCTCGACAGGCACGCCGGCGTTCTTCATGCATGCCGCCGAGGCCATCCATGGCGACCTCGGGATGCTGACCGGCCAGGACATCCTGCTGGCGATCTCGTATTCCGGCTCGGCCCAGGAACTGATCACCATCATTTCCGTGGCCAAGCGCATGGGCACGCGCATTATCGCCGTGACGGGCCATGCGGATTCGGAACTGGCCCGCAACGCGGATCTCAGCCTGGACGCCGCGGTGGATCACGAGGCCTGCCCGCTGAACCTGGCGCCGACCGCCAGCACCACGGCCGCGCTGGTTCTGGGCGATGCCATGGCGGTCGCCTGCCTGGAAGCCCGCGGCTTCGACCGCGAGGATTTCGCACGCTCGCACCCCGGTGGCGCCCTGGGGCGCCGCCTGCTGACATCGGTGGCCGACATCATGCGCAGTGGCACTGCCCTGCCGCGCGTGCGCCCCGATACGCTGATACCCGATGCGCTGACGGAAATGTCCTCGAAAGGCATGGGCATGACCATCGTGCTGGAAGACGACCGGCCCGTCGGCATCTTCACCGACGGCGACCTGCGCCGCATGATCGCCCAGCACGGCGACATCCGCGCGCTGCCGGTATCGGCCGGCATGAGCCGGCACCCGAAAACGATCGCGGCGGACGCCCCGGCCATCGAGGCGGCCAGCGTCATGGACGCCAACAAACTGAGCCAGATGCTGGTGCTGGACGCCGACGGGCTATTATTGGGGGCTTTGCACATGCACGATCTTCTTGCCGCAAAGGTCATCTGATGAACGAGCTGCCCGGTTTTTCCCACCCTGCCGAAGCCCAGATTCTGGCGCGCATCGCCCCGGAAGTGCGCGAGCGCGCCCGTGCCGTGCGCATGATGGTGTTCGACGTGGACGGCATCCTGACCGACGGCAGCCTGTGGTACGGCGAACACGGCGAAGCCGTCAAGCCCTTCAACGCCCTGGACGGCCATGGGCTGCGCCTGCTGCGCGAACAGGGCATCCGGGTAGCCTGGGTCAGTGGCCGCAAGAGCGCCATCACCGCGCGGCGCGCGGCCGAACTGGGGATCTCACCCGCCCTGCAGGGGGTCCACGACAAGATCACCACCGTGGAGGACCTGGCCCGTGAGGCCGGCCTGGGCTTGCAGCACGTCGGCTACATGGGTGACGACATCATCGACCTGCCCGTCCTGCAGCGCGTCGGTTTCGCCGCCAGCGTACCCAACGCCCCCTTCTATGTCGGCCAGATCGCCCACTGGGTGTCAAATCTGCCTGGGGGCAGCGGCGCCGTGCGCGAATGCTGCGACTTGCTTCTGGCGGCGCAGGGCCGCCTGGGGGCCTGCTTTACCGCATCCCTGTCCACTCTGGGCGGTGCGATCCAATGAAAGACCGACTGCCCGGACTGGTCGCGGTGCTGCTGCTGGGCCTGCTTGTGCTGGGCACCTGGTGGGCGTCGGACTATGCCTTGCGTTCGATCCAGATCGACCCGCCCCGGCGCATGACGCACGAGCGCGACTCCTGGGCCAAGCAGTTCGTCATGGTGCGCACCGATCCACGGGGACATGCCATCGACCGCCTGGAAGGCACCGCGATGGAACATTTCCCCGATACGGACAACTACGAGATCACCGACCCCCGAGCCGTGGGCCATAAGCCGAATTCGCCCATCACGGTCGGCACGGCCCTGCGCGGCACACTGGATCAGCATGGCGACCGCATTGTGCTCGATGGCAACGCCCACCTGCAGCGCCTGCCCGACGCCGAGCACAAGCAGCTGGATGTGCGCAGCGAACAGCTGATCATCGAACCCAACAAAGACCTGGTGCATACCGACCTGCCGGCGCTGGTCGTCAACGGCAATTCGACCATGCGCGGCCAGGGCATGCGCTACGATAACCGCACCCGACAGCTGACGGTCAAGGCCGCCAGCGACGTGAAAATCTCCGGCGAAGATCAGGCGAACAGCAACGCCGGACCCAAAAAGGCCACCAAACCATGAAAATTTCGCCTCTCGCCCTGTTTGCCGCGTTGGCGGCCTGCTGCCTCGCGCTGTCGGCCCAGGCGGCCCCGGCCAAAGGCAAGTCCACCCAGGCGAAACCCGAGCCGGACACGGTCATTTTGTCCGACACGTTGCATTATGACGACATCACCAAGACCAGTACCTTCACCGGCAACGTGCTCCTGACCCGGGGCGCCATGACGCTGCGGGCCGACAAGCTCGTCTCGCACGAGGACGCCCAGGGCAACCAATTCGGCACGGCCACGGCCGACAAGGGGCATGTGGTCACGATCCGCCAGGAAAACCCGGAAAAATTCGAAACCCTGATTGCCACCGGCCAGCAGGCTGACTACGTTGGCCAGTCCGGCGACATCACACTGACGGGGCAGGCCACGGTCACCCGCCAGATCTGCGGCCAATCCTTCGACAACGTGCGGGGGGCGCGCATCATCTATCACGAGAAGACCGGCACCTACGAAGCTTTCGGCGGACAGAACTCCGCGGCCGCCGGCGGCCGTGTACGTTCCCTCGCCCAGCCTCAGTCCCGCATCGATCAGGCCATCGCCAAGTGCCGGGCAGGTCGTTCGTAATCCCGTTCATCACCTGCCCATGTCCACCACCGCAGCATCCATTTCCGAATCCGAGCCGCCCCGCGCCCGCGGCAGCCTGCAGGCAATCGGCCTGGGCAAAAGCTTTGGCCGCCGAGCCGTGGTCCAGGACGTTTCCCTGTCGGTCGACAGCGGCGAAGTCGTCGGCCTGCTGGGCCCCAACGGGGCGGGCAAGACCACCAGCTTCTATATGATCGTGGGGCTGATCCCGGCCGATACCGGCCGCATCCTCATCGACCACCACGACGTCACGGGGGTGCCCATGCACCGCCGCGCCCGCCTGGGGCTATCCTATCTGCCGCAGGACGCCTCGGTATTTCGCCGCCTGACGGTCGAACAGAACATCCGCGCGGTCCTGGAACTGCAGCGCGACTCGCAGGGCCACGCTCTGTCGGCCCATGCCATCGAAGAGCGCCTGGAATCCCTGATCGACGAACTGCAGATCGAGCACATCCGCCGCAATATGGCGATTTCCTTGTCGGGCGGCGAGCGCCGCCGCGTGGAAATTGCCCGCGCCCTGGCCACGCATCCACGCTTCATTCTGCTGGATGAACCCTTCGCGGGGGTCGATCCGATCGCGGTCATCGAGATCCAGCGTATCGTGCAATTTCTGAAGGGCCGCAATATCGGCGTGCTGATCACCGATCACAACGTGCGCGAAACGCTGGGGATTTGCGATCGCGCCTACATCATCAGCGAAGGCCGGGTGCTGACCAGCGGCCACCCCAGCGATATCGTGGACAACGAGGCCGTGCGCCAGGTCTATCTGGGGAAGAATTTTCGGATGTAACGGTCCACGCGCCGTATCGAACGCCAACCAGACAGCCTTCAGACAAAATGGCCCCGTTGTCCGGGGCCATTTTCATGTGCTGGCACCCATCAAAAGGCACCGCAGCGAATCCCGCTATCTTACCCCGTTTCCCCCCCCTTGCTGTCCTCGTGGCAATGGGTACACTGGACTTGTCATCAAACTGTCAGAAAAGGAGGTCCCATCCCCACATCCCCCGGTTCCCGATGGAACCACCTCTGTTTTTTCCGCAAGGAGTCTGCACTATGAGCCTGACAATCACCGGTCGTCATCTGGAAATCACCCCAGCCATCCGCGAATACGTCCACACCAAGACTGCGCGCATCCTGCGGCACTTCGATCAGGTCATCGACACCCAGGTCCTGCTTTCGATAGAGCCCCTGAAACACACCGCAGAAATCACCATGCGCCTGCGCGGCAAGGACCTGCACTGCGAAGCCTCGGATGACAACCTGTATGCGGCCATCGATCTGCTGGTCGACAAAGTCGACCGCCAGGTGATCAAATACAAATCCAAGGCTCAGACCTACGCTCATGAACCCCCCAAACGTCAGGAAATTCTGGCGGAATGACATCCTGACCAGCAGTTTTCCCGCTGTTTGAATCGACACATGGCCTCGCGACACACGTTCCGGGGCCATGATGGTTTCTACTCCCGGGTCTCGCTCCTATAATGTCGCGATGAACCTGAGCTCTCGCATCCTGCCTCCCGGCAATATCGTCCTGGATCTGGCGGCCACCAGCAAAAAACGGGCTTTCGAACACGCAGGCCTGCTGTTCGAGAACAACCAGGGCGTGGCCCGCATGTCGGTCTTCCACAGCCTCCTGGCGCGTGAACGTCTGGGTTCGACCGCGCTCGGCCACGAAGTTGCAATTCCGCACGGACGCCTGAAAGACCTGCGAGAGCCCCACGCCGCCTTCATCCGGCTGGCCGCTCCCATCCGTTTCGACGCAAACGACGGCCGCACAGCCCGCCTGCTGTTCTTTCTGCTGATCCCCGAAGCCGCCACACAGATGCATCTGGACCTGCTGGCCAGCATCGCGCGCCTGATGTCGGACGCCGACGTCCGCCAGGTACTGACGCAGTCCACGGACTCCGCCGCCATCCATCAACTCCTCCTGAACGGCCCCCACGCCCAGTCCACCGAACATGCTGACCATTCAAGAGCTGATTCGTGACAACGCCGAAAAGATCTCCTTCACCTGGCTAGCCGGGCAGGCTGCAGCCGCCCAACGGCCGGTGCCCGATTCCCGGGATGCGGCCGCCGATCTGGTCGGCCACCTGAATCTGATCCACCCCAGCCGCATCCAGGTCTTCGGCACCGAGGAAATCTCCTATTACCGGCGTCTCGACTCGAAACGCCGGCGTCACCACCTGGAAGAACTGGTCGCCGGCGGCGTCCCCGCGATCGTACTGGCAGGTGGGACCCAGGCACCCGACGACCTGCGGGCCTTCTGCCTGGAACAGGACATCCCGCTGGTCGGCACGCCGACCGATGCCGCCCACCTGATCGACCTGCTGCGCGTCTATCTGGGCAAACGCATGGCGCCCAAGACCACGGTGCACGGCGTCTTCATGGACGTGCTGGGTCTGGGTGTGCTGATCACGGGCGAATCCGGGCTGGGAAAAAGCGAACTGGCTCTGGAACTGATCTCCCGAGGGCACGGCCTGGTGGCCGACGACGCGGTGGAACTCTCCCGCACGGCGCCCAATTTCGTCGAGGGCCAATGCCCGTCACTGCTGCAGAACCTGCTGGAAGTGCGCGGCCTGGGTCTACTGGACATTCGCACCATCTTCGGCGAAACATCCGTGCGACGGAAGATGAAGATCAAGCTCATCGTCCACCTGGTGCGCATGACCCCGGACAACTTCGAACGCCTGCCCATGAAGGACGAATACCAGGACATCCTGGGCATTCCCATCCGCCGGGTCATGCTGCAGGTGGCCGCCGGCCGCAATCTGGCCGTGCTGGTCGAGGCGGCCGTGCGCAACACCATCCTCAGCCTGCGCGGCATCGACACCATGGGCGAATTCATCGAACGCCAGGCCCTGGCCATCATGGAAAGCACCCAGGAGAAGCGGCCGTGACCCTGGCTCCCGACACCGCTCCGACGATCCGGCCTCGCGGCAGGGCAGCGTCCCGACGAAGGCCTGCGACATGCTGAACATCGTCCTCATCACCGGCATTTCGGGATCCGGGAAATCCGTGGCCCTGCGTATGCTGGAAGACACGGGATACACCTGCGTCGACAATCTGCCCGTCCGGTTCCTGCACGATTTCATCGCCAGCACCCAGGACAGCGGTCTGGAACGGGTGGCGGTGTCCATCGATGTGCGCACCCCCGGCGACCTGGACGAACTGCCAGGCATTCTGACCAGCCTGCGGGCCATGGGCCTGGCCCTGCACGTGATCTTCCTGGATGCCGACGACAACACCCTGATGCAGCGCTATTCCGAATCCCGGCGCCGCCACCCCCTGACCGACCGCCTGCGCCACGAGGGCCTGGACCCTTCCCTGCAGGACTGCATCACCCGCGAACGCGAACTCCTGGCGCCCCTGCGCAACCAGGAACACGTCATCGACACGTCCGACCTGGCGCCCGGACAGCTG
>JAHRWZ010000063.1 GCA_019104865.1 Castellaniella sp.
CCGTGATCGCGGTCATCAACGGCATGCGGAAATACTCCGCGATGGACTGCAGATCCTTTTTCGGCACGAGCAGCAACAGCCACATCACCAGGAAGAACGCCATCATCGCGGTCATGAAGTCCGCATAGGCGATCTTCCAGCTGCCTCCGTGATGGGATTCGCCATACGCCCGCTTGCGACGGACGACGACGCGGCCGGTATCATGTTTGGCCATGCCTTACGTCCCCTCGCCTCAGCGGCTGGTTGCCTGGTTCTTGGCCTGCCGCACATGAGCCTCGAGCTCGGAGAACGAGGGACGGACGGACGAGAACAGAACTTTGCGGCCGAATTCGACGGCCAGCGGTGGCGGGTAACCGTTCATGCTGGCCAGCAGGGTGACCTTGATGCACTCAAGCACCTTGATCGAGGCCACCGACTGACGTTCGACCGCCGAAGCGAACGGCGCGCAGAAACCATAGGACAGCAGGATGCCCAGGAAAGTGCCCACCATCGCTTTGGAGATCAGGTCGGCCAGGATGGCCGGCGGTTGATCGACGGCCGCCAATGCTTTGACCACCCCCAGCACGGCGGCCACAATACCGAAAGCCGGCAGCCCGTCGGCCACGGCACGCACGGCGTTGACCGGGGAATGGTGTTCGTTGTGCAACGCCTCGATCTCCTGATCCATCAGTGTTTCGATCTCGAACGAATTCATGTTCCCGCTGATCATGATGCGCAGATAGTCCGTCAGGAACTCCATCAGCTTGGGATCCTGCCGGACCAGAGGATACTGGGTGAAGATGGCGCTGGCCTTGGGATCCTCGATGTCGGATTCGATGGACATCAGGCCGTCACGCCTGGCCTTGTTCAGAAGAACATACAGCAGGGCCAGCAGCTCCATGTAGAGCGACTTGCCGTAAGGGTTGCGCTTGATCGCCTTGGGCACGGCCTCCAGCAGCAGCTTGATCGAAGCCCCGTTGCTGGAAGCGATGTATGCGCCCAGCGCCGCCCCTCCGATGAGGGTGAATTCAAAGGGCTGGTACAGGGCGCCCATGTGACCGCCCATCAAAACGAAGCTGACAAAGACCCCCGCCGTTACGATGAGGTATCCCAGGATGATAAACACGTGCGCACGCCTCGAGAGTCAGAATATCGCCATCATCACCTGTTTTCCTGCATTCAAAAGCACGGTTAAACAGGCCTTTTTGTCCACAAATCCCTAGTCTGATCGACCAGAGGCTGTCCGCCTCAAGCGGACACGCGCACGGCCGACCGTCTTCGCGCGCGGGTCTTGCCCGCGCGGGGCGGCGGCTTGCAGATCGCGCAGACGAAACCGGACTCCGGATCGTGCGCATGGGCGACGAACTGGCCTTGGCATTGCTGGCAACCGGACAACTGAACCAGTCCACTTTCAAAAAACCGCACCAGCATCCAGGCGCGCGTGAAGCTGAGCACGGGTTCGTCTGTTTTTTCTCCGGGCTGCAGACCTACGGAGGACTGCTCGAGATACAGACGATAGGCCTCCACCAGGGCCTGCGACTTCTTCGCCGGAGTGAAGACGTCCATGTAACGGTAGATGTTGTAGAACAAACTGGAATGGATGTTCGGCAGCCAGGTCATGAACCAGTCCACCGAGAATGGCAGCATGCCCTTGGGGGGCGAGGCGCCCTTGACCTCGCGGTACAGGCGCGCCAGCCGGTCGTAACTGAGGGAAGTCTCCGACTGCAGCACCTGCAGACGGGCACCCAGACGGATCATGTCCGTGGCGAGCAGGATGTCGTCGGCTTCCCTGGAAACGCTCTTGCTGGACATGGGTCAGGCAGAGACGGTTTCCTGCCGGGCCATCAGGATGGTGGAATGCGCTTGCTGCAAAACGCCGCCCAGCACCTCATGCGTCAGGGAATTGAGCAGTTGGGCATCGTTCAGGCGGAAGGCGCACAGTACGGAATTGGAACTGGCCAGCCGGACGATCTGGGCCGGCGACAGATTGAGGACGATTTCCGCGACATCGGCGTCAAAACCGAGTCGGAACATGCCCGCCGCGAGATTTTCACGCAACAATCGCTGGGCCAGCATCAGATAAGACAAATTGACCTCGCGAATGTCGTTCAACAGCGTGGCATCGAGAGTGGACATGGGATCCCTTTTGGCTATTACCGAACCCCACGGATGGAATTCAGCTATCACAGACAGGCTGGAGGTGATGCCTGTCCCCAGAATCAATTGTCACAAATTATCAGTCACAACAATCAAATCCAGACATTAAAAATACATTTTCATGCACATTTGACATGAACGGTAGGAGTATATCCTCAACTGCCCCCAATTTTGACGCTACTTAATATTTATCAAAAGAAATTTTTGTTTTTGAATGTAATTCACTTAAGGGATAACCATGAGTAACTCATGGCTTACCCCAAGGCATGTTGCTCTAGTACAACATCATTTCCCGGCCTGCGGCAGGCTGCATCGAGGCGCTCACGCGTCAAGGAATCAAACAGGGACGCGACGGTACTGTTCAGCCAGGGCCAGGAAAGCTTCCAGATCACCATCCGAGCCGATTTCATCGGCCAGGATGCGGGAAACCTCGGGCGCAGCCTGGATCGCCCGGGCCGCATGCAAAAAAAGCATCCGGTGGCGTCTGGCCAGCACATCCTCGACGGTGCGGGCATACTCACGGCGCGCGGCGTGTCGGACCATGGCTTCGCTCAACCCCAGTCCCAGATCGTTGCCGACTCCCGGCAGCGCCTGAACGTCGGAAGCCTCGGTGCCATAGACATGCAAGCCCGGCGGGTCTGTGAGGCGCGTAGCGGGCGCACCCGGAGGCGGCGCCCCCAACAGCGGAAAGCGGGCCGTACGGCAGGGCGGCAGGTCAGGCACCAATCCGGCATCCCCGCAATGGCGCAGGACATCCTCAGCCATGGAGCGGTAGGTGGTCCACTTGCCGCCGGTCACGGTCACCATCCCGGACGGGCTGACCCGGACGGTGTGTTCACGGCTGATGGCCTTGGTGCCGCCCTCGTCCTCATGCGCGGGCCGCACCAGGGGGCGCAGCCCGACCCAGACGCTGAGCACGTCCTCGGCCCGGGGCGCACGCGCCAGGACGTGGGCGGATTCATTAAGGATGAAGGCGACCTCCTCGGGCAGCGCCCGGGGTTCGCGGGCCACGGCATCGCGCGGCGTATCGGTGGTCCCCAGGATCAGATGGCCCAGCCAGGGAACGGCGAACAGCACCCGTCCGTCCCGGGTGCGCGGGATCAGCAGGGCTTCTGTCGAGGGCATGAAGGAGCGGTCGACCACCAGGTGCACACCTTGACTGGGCGCCACCATGGGCGTGGTGTCCTGTCCCCGGGCGGCGTCGTCCAGGCGCCGCAGGTCGTCGACCCAGACCCCTGTGGCGTTGATGACGCAACGGGCGCGTACCGCGCCTTCACGGCGTCCCACGGCATTCAGGGCGTCACGCCAGCGTACGCCGCAGACGCGCCCATTCTCATGCAGCACGTCGACGACGGGACAGTAATTCAGCACCAGGGCTCCTTGGGCGGCCGCCGTGCGGGCCAGGGTCAGGGCCAGCCGGGCGTCGTCGAACTGCCCATCCCAATATTTGACGCCGCCGAACAGGCCAGCCGTCCGCAGGCCAGGCAGTTGAGCCGCCGTGCGGGCACGCCCCAGCCATTCGGTGCGACCCAGGCTGGCGGAGCCAGCCAGGGCGTCATAGACTTTCAGGCCGGCGCCGTAGAACGGCACCTCCCAGGGCCGATAGGCGGGCATGACAAAGGCCAGAGGCTGGGCCAGATGCGGTGCGTTGTTCAGCAGCGCCCGGCGTTCGTGCAGGGCTTCGCGCACCAGGCCGATATTGCCTTGGGCCAGATAGCGGACCCCTCCGTGCACGAGCTTGGTCGCGCGCGACGAG
>JAHRWZ010000090.1 GCA_019104865.1 Castellaniella sp.
ACGATCCCGATCACGCCGGTGGCGGCCGACTCACCGGTCCAGGAGCCCGTATCGGCCTGATTTACCGGAGTTTCAATGCCACAGGATCCGTCCCCGATCTATCTGGACTATTCCGCCACCACGCCCGTCGACGAACGTGTCCTCCAGGCCATGCTGCCCTGGCTGAGCGAACGCTTCGGCAATCCCGCCTCGCGCAGCCACGCCTGGGGCTGGGACGCCGAAGAAGCCGTCGAGCGGGCTCGTGGACAGGTCGCGGCGCTGATCCATGCCGATCCGCGGGAGATCGTCTGGACTTCCGGCGCCACCGAATCCGACAACCTGGCGATCATGGGCGCGGCGCGCTTCCATGCCGGCCGTGGCAGGCATGTGGTCACGGTCCGTACCGAGCACAAGGCGGTGCTGGACCCCTGCCTGGAACTCGAACGACAAGGCTTCGAAGTCACCTGGCTGGGTGTGGACGGCAACGGTCTGGTGAGCCCCGATGCGCTGGCCGCCGTCCTGCGTCCCGACACGATCCTGGTATCGGTAATGTTGGTGAACAACGAAATCGGAGTGATCCAGGATGTCGCCGCGCTGGCGGCCCTCTGCCGCGAGCGGGGCATCCTCTTCCATACCGATGCCGCCCAGGCCACGGGCAAGCTGCCGGTCGACGTCCAGGCGCTGGGCGTGGACCTGATGTCCCTGTCGGCGCACAAGACCTACGGCCCCAAGGGAGTGGGGGCGTTGTACGTGCGTCGCAAGCCGCGCGTGCGTCTGGAGGCGCAGATTCACGGCGGTGGCCATGAACGCGGCCTGCGCTCGGGTACGCTGCCCACGCATCAGATTGTCGGCATGGGAGAGGCCTTCGCGCTGGCAGGCGAGTTGATGGACACCGAAATTCCCCGCATCCGCGCGTTGCGCGATCGCCTCTGGGAGGGGTTGCGCGACCTGCCGGACGTCTATCTCAACGGCGATCCGGACCGGCGTGTGGCGCATACCCTGAACATCAGCGTGGCCCACATCGACGGCGAGGCCCTGCTGATGGCCGTGCCGGAACTGGCCGTGTCCTCGGGCTCGGCCTGTACTTCGGCCAGCCTTGAGCCCTCCCACGTGCTGCGCGCCCTGGGCCGCAGCGACATGCTGGCGCACAGCTCGCTGCGCCTGACCCTGGGGCGCTACACCACGCAGGACGAGGTGGACAGGGCCGTGCGTCTGCTGCGGGCCCAGATCGGACGGCTGCGCGAACTGTCTCCCCTATGGGAAATGCGCCAGCAGGGCACCCTGGGCGCCTGGGCGGAGCAATGCCGGTGACGGGGCCGTCGTACGGGCCGCGGGTCCTGGATCACTACCTGCATCCTCGCAACGTCGGCTCTTTCGACGCCGACGATCCCAGGGTGGGCACCGCGCTGGTGGGTTCGCCCGAACTCGGTCAGATCTTGAAACTGCAGATCCGCCTGGAAGGCGTTACCATAGAATCCGCCTGTTTCCGGGCCTTTGGCAGCGGCGAAGCCATCGCGGCCGGATCGCTGGCGACCGAATGGCTGCGGGGATGCGACCTGGAACAGGCGCTGGCAATCGACAGTCAGGACATTGTCCAGGCCCTGGACCTGGCGCCCGACAAGCTGCACTGCGCCTTGCTGGCGCAGGATGCCATCCGAGCGGCCGTGGCCGATTACACTGATAAACACCCGGTTCCACCGACAACCATCGTTCCTGAGGCACATCATGGGAATCAACCTGACACAACGGGCCGCTGAGCACATCCAGCGCCACCTGGAAAAACGCGGCAAGGGCCTGGGCCTGCGCCTGGGGGTCAAACCCTCGGGCTGCTCGGGCATGTCCTACCACCTGGAATACGTGGACGATCCCGCCGCCGAGGATCAGGTATTCGAGCAGTTCGGCGCTCGCGTGTATGTGGCGCCCGACAGCCTGCCCTACTTGCAGGGCATGGAACTGGACTATGCCCGCGAAGGTCTGAACGAGGGCTTCCGTTTCAACAACCCCAACGAAAAGGCCGCCTGCGGTTGCGGGGAATCCTTTACCGTCTGAGGCACTGGGCAGGAGGACCTCCGGGCAGCTTTTGTCCGCCGATCCGACGCGAAAAGGCCGGTTCAAGGGAACCGGCCTTTTTCGTGTTTGCGGGGATCAGTCCTCGCGCCGCAGGTGCGGGAACAGAATCACGTCGCGGATGTTGGGACTGTCGGTCAGCATCATGACCAGGCGATCGATGCCGATGCCGCAGCCACCCGTGGGAGGCATGCCGTATTCCAGCGCGCGCACGTAGTCCGCGTCATAGTACATGGCCTCTTCGTCGCCCGCATCCTTGGCTGCCGCCTGGGCCTGGAAGCGAGCGGCCTGGTCCTCGGGGTCGTTCAGTTCGGAAAAGCCGTTGGCGATTTCGCGCCCGCAGGCGAACAGCTCGAAGCGTTCCGTGATGCCGGCTTGCGTGTCGGAAGCACGTGCCAGTGGCGAGACTTCCACCGGGTAGTCGATGATGAAAGTCGGGTGCCATAGTTTCGATTCGGCGGTTTCCTCGAACAGCGCCAGTTGAAGCGCGCCCAGTCCGGCGTGGGCCAGGGCCGGGCCATCCACGTCCGCGCCCAGGCGGCTCAGCTCGCCGCGCAGGTACGTTTCGTCCTGAAGCTGGGCGGGCGCATAGGCGGGGGCATGTTTCAGGATCGCCTCGACGATGGTCAGCCTGTCGAAGGGCCGGTCCAGATCCAGGGGCTGGCCCTGGTAGCTCAGGCTTGCGGTGCCGCGCACGCGCCGCGCGGTTTCGCGGATCAGGGCCTCGGTGTAATCCATCAGCCAGCGG
>JAHRWZ010000025.1 GCA_019104865.1 Castellaniella sp.
AACTTCTTATCTCTGTCAAATCACCACCGGGGGAAACCTGAAATTCGCGGTTGGCAAATTTTGCCGCCTACAAACCCTGAATCCGGACCCGAAGCGTCTGACCAAAAAGGCCTTCTCACCTCGTCATCGAGCCTGCCATTAGAGCACTTGCGTGCCGGTCTGTCAAGCCAGACTTCCCTTCGGTCGAAACCGAAGTCTCGCTGCCTGCCTGCGCCCCCAGTCGGGCACACAGGCCACAAACCAAGAACTTCAGCACCGTGTCTGGTGGGCAATAAACCCATCAGTTTCAGGGTTAACCCTGACCACCTGGCGGCAAAGAGGCGCAACTATAGCACGGGATTTTGGCTACGTGCAAACGAAGGCCCTGCCGACCTTCACCGGAATCTGCATAGAGGCCCGTGACTCCAAGAACAAAGGGTCCGGGCGAGGCCATCTCATTCCACCACCCGATGCGTCTGAACCGGGCCCCGCCCGCTTACACTACGCATCTGCTCTCATTGCTCACGGATTTCCCCATGAAAGGCATTATTCTAGCTGGCGGCTCAGGCACACGACTGCATCCCATCACACGAGGCGTGTCCAAGCAGTTGCTGCCTATCTATGACAAACCCATGATCTATTACCCGCTGTCGGTGTTGATGCTGGCTGGCATCGAGGATGTGCTGGTGATCTCGACTCCCGACGATCTGCCCGGGTTTCAACGGCTCCTGGGCGACGGTGCGGATTTCGGCATCCATGTATCCTATGCGGAGCAACCCTCGCCTGACGGCCTGGCTCAGGCCTTTCTGATCGGGGCCGACTTCATCGGCACGAATCAGGTCTGCCTGGTACTGGGGGACAATATCTTCTATGGCTATGGGTTCAGCCAGATGCTGCACGACGCAGCTCAGCGTCCTCATGGCGCCACGGTCTTCGGATATCGGGTCGCGGACCCGCAGCGTTTCGGCGTGGTGGAGTTCGATGCGGGTGGACGGGCGGTCTCGATCGAAGAAAAACCGTCGCTTCCCAAATCTCCCTATGCGGTGACCGGTCTGTACTTCTATGACAATGACGTGGTGAACATCGCCCGTCAGGTGGAGCCATCGGCGCGGGGCGAGTTGGAGATCACCGACGTGAACAACGCCTACCTGCGCCGCGGCGATCTGCATGTACAGGTGCTGGGCCGCGGTTTCGCCTGGCTGGACACCGGCACTCATGAAAGTTTGCTGGATGCGGGCACCTACGTGCAGACCATCGAACGGCGCCAGGGACAAAAAATCGCCTGCCTGGAGGAAATTGCCTTCAACAACGGCTGGCTCGACCGCGCGGGCCTGATCGAGCGCGGCCAGCGGCTGGCAAAGACCGAATACGGCCAGTACCTACTGAGTCTGGCACAAGAAGGGGGCCGGCCATGAAGGTCACCGATACGTTCCTGCCAGGTGTGCGCATCATCGAGCCCCGGGTCTTTGGCGATACACGGGGGTTCTTCCTGGAATCCTTCAGCCTCCGGCGCTATCGGGACGAAATGGGCATCGAGCTACCCTTCGTCCAGGACAATATCTCGCAGTCCATCCGGGGCGTGCTGCGGGGGCTGCATTTTCAACGCACCCACCCTCAGGGAAAACTCATTCAGGTCGTCCTCGGATCGGTCTTCGATGTCGCCGCCGATATTGATCCCGAATCGGCAACTTATGGCCAACACGTCGCTGTCGAGCTATCAGCCGAGAATCACCGGCAGCTGTGGATCCCGCCCGGCTACGCGCATGGCTTCTGCGTCACCAGCGATACCACGATCTTCCAGTACAAGTGCACCGACTATTATGACCCCGATGACGAAGACGGCATTGCCTGGGACTGTCCAATACTGGACATACCCTGGCCAACCCGCCAGCCGATCTTGTCGGTGAAGGACCAACGGCTGCCGGGCTTGCCTGACAAGGCCTGACGGGGAAGCCGCGCCAGAAGGTGATACAGTCAGGCCAGCATCCATTTGGCCTGTGCAACCCAGCGGCTCCGGAAACCCACGTCATGTCCCTCAATGAAGACATCCTGATCAACGTCACCCCCTTTGAAACCCGTGTGGCCCTGACGGCCCAGGGGGTCGTGCAGGAACTGCACATCGAGCGCAGTGTCCAGCGAGGCCACGTCGGCAATCTCTACCTGGGACGCGTGGCACGGGTATTGCCCGGCATGCAGAGCGCCTTCGTGGACATCGGTCAAGAGCGCGCCGCCTTCATCCATGTCGCCGACCTGCGGCAGAACCGACATGCGCGCAACAGCAGCGAGCATATCCCGCACACCCCCATCGAGAAACTGCTGTTCGAAGGTCAACCTCTGCTGGTTCAGGTGATCAAGGATGCAATGGGCACCAAGGGCGCGCGTCTGTCCACGCATATCAGCATCGCGGGGCGCATGCTGGTCTATCTGCCCCACGAACCGCACATCGGCGTCTCGCAACGCATCGATGACGAAGCCGAACGCAATGCCCTGCGCGAGCGGGTCCAGGCCCTGCAGCCGGCCGACGAGCCGGGTGGGTTCATCGTCCGCACCCAGGCCGAAGGGGCCAGTGACGAGGAACTGACCGCGGACATCACCTACCTGCGCATGCTGTGGGTCAATATCCAGGCACGCGTCCGCGAGGTTCCCGCCCCGTCTCCCGTCTATATCGAACTGACCCTGGCACAGCGCGTCCTGCGCGACATGGTAACGCCCGAGACCGGTGCCATCACGATCGATTCCCGCACGGTCACCCAAGAGCTGATCGACTGGGCACAGCGCTACACGCCTTCCGTGGTCGAACGCATCCATCACTACAGCGGCAACCGTCCGTTGTTCGACACGGCCAACGTGGACGAGGAGATCGCCCGCGCACTGTCGCGTCGGGTGGACCTGAAGTCCGGTGGCTACCTGATCATCGACCAGACCGAGGCTCTGACCACGGTGGACGTCAACACGGGCGGCTACGTCGGCGGGCGCAATTTCGACGACACGATCTTCAAGACCAATCTCGAAGCGGCGGTCGCCATCGCACGCCAGCTGCGTCTGCGCAACCTGGGCGGGATCATCGTGCTGGATTTCATCGACATGGACGACGCCGGGCATCAGGCATCGGTCCTGGCCGAACTGCACAAGACCCTGTCGCACGACCGGACGCGGGTCACGGTGAGCGGTTTCAGCCAGTTGGGGCTGGTGGAAATGACACGCAAACGCACCCGGGATTCGCTGGCGCATCAGCTGTGCGAACCCTGCCCCACCTGTCAATCCCGCGGTTCGGTGCGCACGCCCCGCACCCTGTGCTACGAGATCCTTCGGGAAATCCTGCGCGAAGCGCGCCAGTTCAACCCCAAGGAATTCCGGATCGTCGCCTCGCAGGCGGTCATCGACCTGTTCCTAGAAGAAGAAAGCCAGCATCTGGCGATGCTGGGAGATTTCGTGGGCAAGCCGATTTCGCTGGCCGTGGAGGCCGGTTATGCACAGGAGCAGTACGATCTGGTGCTGCTGTGATCAGGACCTAATCGCTCAACTTGTTTTCCCAGCTGCTGTCGGCGCCGCACGTCTGCGGCTTCATCATCGCGGTCAACATCTCGTGCACCCGCGTCATCTGGCCGGAATAGTAGCTGTACGCCTTCACATTGATGGTGCGGTTGTGCAGCAGCACCAAGCTCAGTACCACGCTGCGATCCCAGCCCGCATCGGGGGTTGGACGGTACACGACGCGGCCGAACGACGACTCGTTAGGCACCATCTCAAAGGTATAGGTCTGCCCACAGGCTGCGGCGTGGCGGAACAGGTTCTGCTGCACGCCCGAGAAATCGATCGGCAGGCGGCGGCGTTCCGTGATCTGGTAGCGGGGGGTTTCCAGTTCGTTCACCGTCAGGCCATGGGGCTGGCCGGCACACGCGGACAGCACCGCCAGGGATGCCAGGGCATAAACAGTCTTCATCAGAGGCTCCAGAAAGCAGGATCCGGTTCCGATGACTCGCCGGATCCCGGTATCCAGGATCAAGCGGGGCATCGGGTTCAGGGGATAGGGGTGTCCGACATATCGTCCTGAAACTGCAGACGATACAGCGTGGCGTACAGGCCGCCCAGGGCCAGAAGGTCGGCATGGGGGCCTTCCTCGACGATGCGGCCCTGGTCCAGCACGACAATGCGGTCCGCCTTCTGCACCGTGCTGAGACGGTGGGCGATCACCAGCGTCGTGCGACCCGCCATCAGACGTTCCAGCGATGCCTGCACCTGACGCTCGGATTCGTTGTCCAGCGCCGAGGTCGCTTCGTCCAGGATCAGGATGGGGGCGTCCTTGATGAGCGCGCGGGCAATCGCCAGACGCTGACGCTGGCCCCCGGACAACATATTGGCGTTGCTGCCGACCTGAGTATGGATCCCATCGGGCAGGCTGTCGACGAAATCCAGCAGGCTGGCGGCCTCAAGCGCCGCTCGCACGCGGGGTTCAGGGACGTCGCCCTGAACCCCGTAGGCGACGTTTTCCGCAATGGTGCCCTCGAACATGACGACATCCTGGCTGACCAGCGACAGCTGCGAACGCAGGGATCGCAGGCGGAATTCCCGCACGTCGACACCATCGATCAGGACCTGCCCCTCCGTGGGTTCGATGAAGCGCGGCAGTAGGTTCACCAAGGTGGTCTTGCCGCTGCCCGAGCGCCCCACCAGGGCTACGGTCTGGCCTGCCGACACCGAAAGGGAGACCGCATCCAGCGTATCGTGTGCCGCATCCGGGTAGCGCTGGGTGACCGCGCGGAAATCCACCTGCCCCTTCAGGCGGCCTTCGATGGTGCGGCTGCCGGCGTCCTGTTCGATCGGTTCGTCCACAAGCGAGAACACGCTCTCGGCCGAGATCAGCATACGCTGCGTCGCACCCGCAATGTTGGTCAAACGCTTGAGCGGGTCGAAAATCTGCCCCAGCGCCGCCATGAAGGCGGCGAAGCTGCCGACCGTCAAACCCTGATGGTTGGCCTGATACAGAGCCACGGCGACGACGATGGCCACCGACAGTGCCACAAAGAACTGCGAAATCGGTGACATGGCGGAATCGGCGCTGGCCGCCCGCATGGCGAATCGCCGCAGCCGGGCATTGACGTAGCTGAAGCGATCCCGTTCCCGGGCGTAGCCGTCGAAGAGCTTGATTACGCGCTGGCCCGCGATGCCTTCGGATACGACCCGGGTCAGTTCCGCATTCATGTTGATGGTGTCGCGGTTGATGCGGCGCAGCCGGCGCACGAAATAGCGCCCGGTCAGCACGGACAACGGCAACATGATCAGCACGATCAGCGTCAGCTGCCAGGACATGTACAGCAGGACAGCCAGCAGCGCCACCACGGTCAGGGATTCGCGCACGAGCACGCGGACGACCTCGGTGGACAGGCCACTGACGTTGCCCGCGTCGATCGTGAAGCGATTGAGCAGACGGCCCCGGTCGCGGCCCCGGAAGGTTTCGTCCGACATCCCCAGCAGGCGCTCGAACATGTCGCGACGCAGCCCCAGCAGCATGTTGTTGGCAACCCAGGACATGAGGTACGTACCCGCGAAGGTCGTCAGTCCGCGCACCAGCATCAGGCCGACGACCGTCAGCGGGATCGACCAGACGTAGGAGGGTTCGGTGCCGGTGAAGCCTTCGTCGAGCAGCGGCTTCATGATGACGGCCAGCAGCGGCTGAGTCGCGGAGGCGACGCTGAGCAGCACCAGCGCCAGCAGGCCCACTTTCCAGTCCTTGCCCAGGCGAGTGTAAATCTGGCGCCACAGTTCGAGCCGCACGGGGCGGCTGTCAGTCGTTGGATCGGGATTGGCTTTCAACCGGCACGCTCTCTTATATACTGTCGTGAATCACGCATTTTAGCCCGCCGACAGACTGACTCCATGGCGGGCTGTCGGAGCACCCGCGTTGACACCTGCCTCCCGCCCCGCCCTTTATGTGCGCCTGCCCAACTGGGTGGGCGACGTCTGCATGAGCCTGCCCAGTCTCCAGGCCCTGCTGGATACGGGCCTGCCGGTCGTCGTCTGCGCCCGCCCCTGGGCGCAGGATCTGCTGGCCGCCTATCCGCTGGCCGGTTTCGTCCCGATCCGCGGCGCCTGGCGCACGGATCGCGCGGCGGTGCGCCAACATATCCGTCAGGCCCGACACAGCCACGTCCGGGGCCTGCTGCTGCCGGATTCACTGTCCAGCGCGCTGGTCTTCCGCTTTGCCGGCATCCCCTGCGCGGGCTACCGTGACGACGGACGCAGCCTGATCCTGCGCTGGCCATGCCGCAAACCCGGCGCACCGCTACATGCCGTGCAGTCCTGGTACCACCTGACGCGGTTCGCGCTGACGCAATGGCACCTGCCTGGCACGCCGGCCCAGCCGGCCGACGAACTGGACTGGATCGCAGCTCCTCAGCATGAAGCCCAGGCGGCGCAGGCCATGGCGCAGGCGGGCCTGACCCGAAACACCTTCGTGCTGATCGCGCCGACCGCCACCGGCCTGCACAAGGGCCGAGTCAAGGCCTGGTCCGGCTTCGACAGCCTGACCCAATCCCTGCAGGCGCGCGGCATCCCTGTGGTGATGGCTCCTCCGCCCGCGGAACGCTCAGCGGCCGAAATCGCAGCCCCCAGCGCGCGAATGCTGCCAGCCCTCGGGCTGGGCGCCTTTGCCGCGCTGACCCGCCAGGCCGCACTGGTCGTCTGCAACGACTCCGGGGTGTCGCATCTGGCGGCGGCGGCCCGCGCCCGCCAGATCACCCTGTTCGGGGTCACCGACCCCAACCGCACCGGGCCGTGGTCCAACCGCGCCCGGCGCCTGGGGCGGATGGATGCCTGGCCTGGCGCCCCTGATGTCCTGTCCACCGCACTCGAAATCCTGGATACCCCGCCTGCCACATGAGCTTGTCCGAATTTCTGGCCAATCTGGTCATTCCGCTGAATCTCTCGATCACCCTGCTGGTTCTGGCTGTCATCCTGTTCATCCTGAGGTGGCGCAAGACCGCTGCCTTTCTGACGGTCGGCGCGCTGGCCTGGGTGGTGTTCTGGTCCCTGCCAACCTCGTCGCTGTGGGCCGGTGGACTGCTGGAACAGCGCTACCCGAGTGAGCCACCAGCATCATTGCCCACCGCTCAGGCCATCGTCGTCCTGGGCGGCAACACCGCCAATGGCCGGCAGAACTGGTTCGAATCCTTCGACCGCAAGACCGCCACGCTGCGCACCGACACAGCGGCCAAGCTGTACGCGGCCGGGCGCGCGCCTCTGATCATCGTCTCGGGCGCCGCGCTGGACGGCGGAATGAGCGAGGCCCGCATGATGACCCAGGCCCTGGAGCATGACGGGATCCCGACCGGCGCCATCCTGCAGGAGGACCACAGCCTGACGACCCACCAGAATGCCGTCTATACCGCCCGCTTGCTGCGCCAGCACGACATCCGGACGTTCCTGCTGGTGACCTCGGCCCTGCACATGCCGCGCGCCATGGCCAGCTTCCAGAAGCAAGGGCTGAATCCGATCCCGGCGCCATCGCCCCCGCAAATCGTGGTGCCTCGAGAGCTGGATTTCTCGTTCTGGCTACCCGACTGGCGCGCCCTGACGGCCAGCCGCTCCATTGTCAAGGAATACCTGGGTCTGCTGGTCTACTGGATACGCGGCTGGGCTTGACACGGGCGAGCTCTGCCGACCGTCCGTCCCGGGAACACGCGTGGTGGGTCAGCGTGAAAGGCTATCGCGTTCGCGCAGGATTTCGGCATACAGCCCGATGTATTGCCGGGCGACCTCTGGCCAGGCATGACGCGCCAGAACCGCACGCATGCCGGTTCGCAAGTGATCACGCAAGACCGGATCCGAGCGCAGCCGCTCGATCGCAGCGGCCAGTTCGTCGGCTCGTTCGGGATGGCTCAGGACCAGTGCCTCGTCTCCGGGCGTGACATATTGGGCGAAGCCGCACCAGGGCGCCGGACTGAGAATCACGGGTAGCCCGTAGGACATGGCTTCCAGAGGTGCCATGCCGAAGCTGTCGTTCAGCGTGGGGTGAGCGTACAGGTCGGCCGCCTGATAATAAGGCGCCACCTGCGAGGTTTCCGCCACCAGATGGACTCGCTGGCGCACAGCCTCGGGCGCGCGGGCAACACAGTCGCGCGACGCCGGATTAGCGCCGACGACCAGCAGCAGAACATCGGCCGGCAGGCGTTCAAGCGCCTGCAGCACGGTGGGCAGGCCCTTGCGCATGGGATTACGCGCCACCAGCAGGCACAAGGTGCCCTGCGCCGGCAGGCCCAACGCCTGGCGCTGTTCGCGCCGCTGATCGGCGGACACCGGCGGCGGCATCGCAACCCCGGGTGCGATCACCGGGAACTGCGCGGCTGGCTTGCCATAGGCTTCTTCCAGCTGACGTGCAATGAGTTGCGAGACCGCCACCACCCGATGCGCCGGACGCATCGCCACGCGCCGGGCCTCCAGTCCGAGATATGTTTGGACACGAGGGCTGACGAAAGACAGCAGACGCTTGATCACCGGCATGGGTTGCACCCGCCAGCGATACCGCACCGGCGTCACGTGCACGACCTCGATGTCGCCGCACCACCCATTCATATGCGAATGGACGATGTCGAACCCCTGCCGGGTCGCTCGTGCCGCCCGGCGGGCAAACAGCCAGACACGAATCCAGCTGGGCCAGCGACGGCCGATGCGCAGGGGATGAAACGGCAGTTTCAGCTCGCAGGCAGGATCGTATTCCCGCGCAAAGACCGTGATCCGGTGACCGGCCGCGGACAATTCGCGCATCAGCGCCACACCATAGGCCTCGGCCCCGCCAAACCGGCTGCCGAAGCGGTCCACGACGAAGGCGATGGACAGCCCCGCATCCCCGGTGGAAGCGACGGGCGCGGTGACCCGGACCGGTTCCGGGCGGGTCGACGCGGTGCTCATGGGAGTGCCCCGGAACAGCCCTGGCCCTGGGATTTCTGGTCGCGCTCGGCCAGAATGCGCTTGCGGTCTTCCAGACCGGTCAGGCATTTCTGCAGGAAGCGCACCAGCAGCGTGGACCGCATGACGGCGATCCGGGGCAAGGCGAAGAAATCGTCGCCGAGACGCGCCAGCCCCCGGGCGGTCGTCGTGGCAGTCTCGTAGCCCGCCTCCCGCACACAATCCGCAAGGCCGGGCGTGAACTTTCCGTAGGGATAACAGAAGGCCCGGACCGGCGCACCGATGATCTGCTCGAGGGCATCGCGCGAATCGCGAATCTCGTTGGCGGCGAGCTCGGGCGACAGCCGTGGCAGAACCGGGTGATTCAGGGTATGCGAGCCGGTCTCGTGACCCGCCGCGACCCAGTCCCGCAGACCACTGGTGTCCATCAACGCCGACGCGGGAACCCCCTCGTCGCGATCCCAGACGTTGGAACCGCCCAATTGCCGGACCACGAAATAATTGGTCGCGTGAAAACCGCATGCCTCGAGGATCGGCACGGCATGATCCAGCACGTTCTGATAGCCGTCGTCGAACGTGATGCCAAAGACCTTGCCGCGCTTTTCGCCCCGTAGATAGGGCATGAGCTGAGCCATCGACAAGCCGCGATAGCCCAGCAGCCGCAACGAAGTCATCTGGCGCCGGAAGTCCCGCGGATGGACGGTGAGGCCCCGGTATGGCGTACCCCGGAGACCCGGTTCGCCAATCTGGTGATACATGAGGATGGGGATCATGGACGGATTATATCGGCCAGCTCCAGCCCGCGCGTCAGTGCCGATGCATGTGGACCATACGATTGCTGGATGGCGGTCGGACCCACGATCACCGTCCGCGCCCCAGCTGGTACAGCTTCACATAGCGATAAAAGCTGCCGGTGGCGGCCATGCCGGCCAGCACGAGCCCCTGCCAGCCATCCAGAAAGCCGCGCCGCAGCAGGTAGTGCCGGATAAAGGTCCAGGCCGCGTGGCCGAAAGGCCCCAGCAGACTGGTGCGGCGCCCGCTCTCGAAGGCACTGCGCGCGGCCTCGGTGGAATAGCGGTTGATCTTGTCGACGAAGATTTCCAGGCTGGCGTAGGGATCGTGCAGGAAATGGCCGTCCAAGGTGGCCGTGCGCCCCTGCACGACAACCCGCTCGTGGACGGCCGCATCCGTGAACCGCCCCGCATCGCGGCGGAACAAGCGCACCACGTAGTCCGGCCACCAGCCGCTGTGCCGGATCGAGCGGCCGCAGAAGCTGGACAGGCGGGCAATCCGGTAGGCATCGGCATCGGGCGCCTGCACGACCTGCCGGATGGCCTGCGCCAGGTCGGGCGTCACCTGCTCATCGGCGTCGATGGACAAGACCCAGTCGCCGGTCGCCAGATCCAGCGCGCGGTTCTTCTGGGGGCCGAAACCGGGCCAGTCCGCCGTGCGCTCGACCCGGGCCCCAGATCGGAGCGCGATGTCGCAGGTCGCATCGGTGCTGCCGGAATCGACGACGATGATTTCATCGGCGAAGGCGACGGACGCCAGGCAGGCCGCGATGCGATCCGCCTCGTTCTTGGTGATGATGATGACGGACAGTTTCATGCAGTCGAGCCTGTTCACGCGATTCCAAAGAACGCACCTAGGGCCTGCCGGCCCGGCACAAAGGAGGGCACATTACCCCGCATAAGTCTGCCCCCGCTTCCAGCGCTTCCAGCCATTGAAGACGGGGGCGAGCATCGGGTTGGCAGCCACGTGGATCCGGCGTCCCAGCGACGCGCCGGTCGTATCGCGCACGGCAAACCGGAAAATGGAAGCAGGATCCGATCCGGGCCGGTTGCGGCCGAATGCCCGGGTCGTGTATAGATGGCGAAAGCCCGCATCGTGGGCGATGCGGATGTAATCCGCATCGAAATAGCCCTGCGGCCAGCACAGTTGGTCGGAGACTTCTCCCAGGTTTTTCATCAGTGCATCACGTGACTGAGCCAATTCTTCCCTCATGTGGGCATTCTTGTCGATCGTGCCGGCGTCCTGCAGGTCCCAGCGCGTGTGGGTATGCGTATGGCTGTGAAATTCCATCACGCCCTGTTCCCGCAGCGCATGGATTTCCGACCATCGCAGGATGACCTCGTCGGCGCGCCCCTGATCGATGCGACGCTCGCATTCGTGATGTTCAGGAGTTTCCGGCAAGGCCTGTTCATCGCCCAGATGCGGGCGGACCGGCCCCTGCCCCACCCAGCCGGTCACGACGAAAATGGTGGCGCGCATGCCATAGCGCCGCAGCAAGGGCGCGGCATAGACCCAGTTGTCCAGATAGCCGTCGTCGAAGGTGATCAGAACGGATCGTCGCGGCGCCCCGCCCTGCCGCAGGTGACGGGTGAACTCATCGGTGCTCAACGTCCGGTACCCGTGGCGCGCCAGCCAGCGCAGCTGATTCTCGAAGTGCTCGGGCGTGGCCGCGATCATGCCGCCCCCAGGGCGGACATGGTGATACATCAACACAGGAACGATATCGGCGGCCATCAGCGCAGTTCCTCCAGCCATTGGCGGTAACAGTGTTCGGTACGTTCGCCCAAGGCGGCGCGCGTAAAGCGCCCATCCTCCAGACAGAAACGCCGTCCCGCCTGCCCCATGCGCCGCCGGAGGTCGGGATCGGCGATCAGACGATCCAGCGCCGACGTCAGGGCCGGAATGTCGAACAGGGGCACCAGTAATCCGGTTTCGCCCTCGCGCATCATCTCGGGCACCCCGCCCACGCGGGTGCCGACCACGGGCAGCCCGGCTGCTCCGGCTTCGACGAAGGATGTGCCGGAAGCCTCGATGTGCGTCGCCAGGGCAAAGATGTCGAAGTCCGGCAGCAAAGCGGGTACATCCGAGCGGGCCCCCAGCAGGTGGATCCGCGCCGCCAGGCCGGTGGAAGCCGCCAGCCCCCGCAGTTTTTCCAGGGCCGCATCGCCGCCGCCGACAATCACGAGTTGCAGATGCGGATACCGTGGAAACAACGGCAGCATGGCCTCGATCAACTGCTCGTGCCCCTTTTCCCTGCGCAGCACCCCGACACTGCCGACGATCACCGCGTCGGGGCCCAGGCCCAGTTCGGCCCGCAGCACTGGCGCCGGCATGGGATCGGGAAAATCCACGGCGGGCGGCACAACGGCCACGTGCCCGGGCGCCACGCCCCGTTCGATCAGATGCCGGCGCACGAACTCGCTGGGCGCGATGACCCTTTTTGGTACCCGGGTGAACGCCAGCAGCGAGCCGACGGGCTTGGCCAGATGGCGCGTGCGCACGATGAGCGGCACCCCCGCCAGCCGGGCGGCCGTGCCGACCAACAGCGTTTCGCGGCGGCTGTGAGTGTTGACCACATCAAAGCCGCCCTGCCGCAGCAGGCGCACCAGACACGGCAGGCCCTTCAGGTGGTTCCAGGGACCGTCCATATACAGGGTATCGACCTGGAAACCCGCCCGCCGCAGTTCGGTGGTCAGTTGTGCATGCGGCTGGCAGATGGCCTGAACATGGTGCCCGCGTTCGCGCAATGCGCACATCAGGCGGAAAATATAGCGTTCCTGGCCTGCAAAACCGGTGGCGGCCTCAGCATGGACGATGCGCAGCGGCGTCATGAGGCGGGCCGCCGAAAGCGCAAGCGAAAGCGCAGGTTATGCCACAGACGCCACACCTCGTCACGCGTCTTGTAGGCTTCGCGGCGGACGATATCCGACAGACGGAGCGGAGTCTCACCGCCCGAACCGACGATATCCGAGGGCGATCCGTGGTCCTGCGCCACGCAGGCGGGCTGAAGCACGATGTTCTCAACGCCGTGTTCGTAAAAACGGAACATGGTGTCGTCGACTGGATATACCCAGACCCGACAATGGTCCAGTAGAGCGGCAGCCGCTGGAGGGCTCAGCAGGTAGGCGACAGCACAGAAGTGGTTTTTGAGTTTCCGGACGAGCGTGAACGCCCCCACGCGCCCAACCGTCATACGGGGATCCGGGCCGGCCCGATCGTATTCATGCAGCCAGATGAACGGCCAGGCCTGCAGCAGCGCCTCTGAATGGGCCAGCATCTCCGGAAAATTGTCCTTCAGGATCGCGTCATCCTCGACCACGATCAGCGGCTGCCCGGATTCCGCGCATTCCTGCCACAGCAGGTAATGGCTGGCGAAGCAGCCGAGCTGTGACGGCTTCAGGTCACGTCCGCGGCCCTTCACACGGGCACGCGCCGCAGGGTCGTAATGGGCGAACAGGGGATGATCCGGCTGCTGTTTGCCATTGACGGCATCCAGAAAGCTATAGCCAGACACCCCCAGGCGATCGAACTGATCGGCGATCTGCCGGCGCCGGTCGGACCGCGAGGCCAGGCTGATGATTCGAATGGAAATCGGCTTCATCCGTAGTTCACCTCGACCTGATCATAGGACAGCCACTGCCGGGCACCGGCGATCAGGGCATCGTCCATACGCACGCGCCACTCGTCGCCCAGGCGCAGCAGGCAGGAAAAATCAGGCCGGCGCAGGCGCAGTTCCACCGGCACACCCGATTCCGCCGAGCGCCACGGGGCCAGCAGCGCCTGCAGGCGCACGGGTTCGACCGCGTCGGGCACCGACAGGCGCAGGCTGCGCGCGCGGGTTTCGCGGATGCGCTGCAGGTCGTACAGATCGTCGGCCGATACCCGCAGGCCACCCGAATATTCGTCATGGCTGACCCGCCCCTGGATGACCAGCGGACGGTCTTCCTTCAGGCTGTTGCGGTATTGCTCGAAGAGTTCGTTGAAGATCGCGACTTCGATCTGGGCGCTGCCGTCGTCCAGCAGCGCATACAGCATCTTGCCGCGCCGCGTCATGCGCACGCGCACCGCCGCCAACACGCCGGCCAGCCACTGCTGTCCGCGCGCGGGCGCCAGACGCGCCAACGGCGTGGGTGCCACCCGGCGGATCTCGTCGCGCCAGGCATCGAACAGGTGCCCGCTGAAATAGAACCCCAGGGCGGTCTTTTCCTCGGTCAGGTGAGTCTGCAGATCCCACGGGGTGACGCGAGCCAGTTCGCCGGCCACCAGTTGATCGGATTCGTCAGCAAAGAGCGAGCACTGGTTGGCGTTGCGCTCGGCCTGTTCGGCAGCCTCGATGGCGCTTCCCAGGGTTTCCAGCAGGGCTGCGCGGTTAGGCTCCAGGGTATCGAAAGCGCCGGCCCGGATCAGGGCCTCGATCGTACGACGGTTGACAGCATGGCGATCCACCCGCGCGCAGAAATCGAACAGGCTGGCGAACGGCCCGCCGGCATCGCGCGCGGCCAGGATGGCCTCGACCGCCGCCTGGCCGGTGCCCTTCACGCCGCCCAGTCCGTAGCGGATGGTGCGCGGCGGCTGCCCCTTGGCGGTGGCGGCGTCAGCCACGGGCGCGAAACGGTAGCCCGAGGCATTGACGTCCGGCGGCAGGACATCCACATCATTGTCCAGCGCGTCGCGCCAGAACACCTGGATCTTGTCCGTATCATCCATGTCCGACAGCATCGTCGCCGCCAGGAATTCCGCTGGATGGTAGCGTTTCAGCCAGGCTGTCTGATAGGAAATCAGCGCATAAGCAGCGGAATGGCTCTTGTTGAAGCCATAGCCGGCGAACTTTTCCATCAGGTCGAACAGGTGCGCCGCCAGTTCGGCGTCATAGCCTTTCTTGACCGCGCCTTCCTGGAAGGTCACCCGGTGCTTGGCCATTTCCTCGGGCTTCTTTTTCCCCATGGCGCGCCGCAGCAGGTCCGCGCCGCCCAGGGAATACCCCCCGATGATCTGGGAGATCAGCATCACCTGTTCCTGGTAGACGATGACGCCGTAGGTGCTTTTCAGCACCGGTTCCAGGTCTGGATGGAAGTAATCGACGTCCGCGCGGCCATGCTTGCGGTTGACGAAATCGACCACCATGCCCGATTCCAGCGGCCCCGGACGGAACAGCGCCAGCAAGGCGATCACGTCTTCGAATGTGTTGGGCTGCATGCTTTTGAGCAGCTCTTTCATCCCCCGCGATTCCAGCTGAAAGACCGCCGTGGTATTGGCCGAGGACAGCAACGCGTAGGTTTCAGCATCATCGAGCGGCAGGCTCATGATGTCGAAATCGCCCATGCCGGGGTTGAATTCCCGCACGTAGCGCACCGCCCAGTCCAGGATGGTCAGGTTGCGCAGGCCCAGGAAGTCGAACTTCACCAGGCCGACGTCTTCGACGTCACCCTTGTCGTATTGCGAGACCACGCTGGATTCGCTACCCGGCTGGCAATACAGCGGCGTGTAATCGGTCAGCTTGCCGCGGGCGATGATCACGCCACCGGCGTGCATGCCGATATTGCGCGTCAGCCCTTCCAGCGGACGCGCCAGATCGATCAGCGCACGGATTTCCTCGTCCGTGTCGTAGCGTTCCTTGAAGGCGGGTTCGTTTTCGAGGGTGCGGTCCAGCGACCACGGGTCGGCCGGATTGAAGGGGATCATCTTCGACAGGTTGTCACAGACGCTGTAGGGCATCTCGAGCACCCGGCCGACGTCGCGCACGACGGCTTTGGCCCCCAACGTGCCGAAGGTGGCAATCTGGCTGACGGCCTCGCGGCCGTATTTTTCCTTCACGTAGTCGATGACCCGCTCGCGGTTGTCCTGGCAGAAGTCAACGTCGAAGTCGGGCATCGACACCCGTTCGGGGTTCAGGAACCGCTCGAACAGCAGGTCGTAACGCAGCGGATCCAGGTCGGTGATCCCCAAGCTGTAGGCGACCAGCGAACCCGCTCCCGATCCCCGGCCCGGCCCCACCGGCACGCCATGGTGCTTGCCCCAGTTGATGAAGTCCTGCACGATCAGGAAGTAGCCGGGAAAGCCCATGCCGACAATCGTCTTGCACTCCAGATCCAGTCGTTCCTGGTAGGCCGGCATCTGACGGGTGCGCTCGCCCTCGTCCGGATAGAGCTGCACCATGCGCCGCCGCAGGCCCTCGTTGGCCAGCTGCACCAGGTAATCGTCCAGCGACACGCCATCGGGCGTCGGAAACAGTGGCAGTTCGGGGTGACCCAGCGTCAGGGTCAGATTGCAGCGCCGGGCGATCTGCACCGTATTGGCCAGCGCCGAAGGCACGTCGGCGAATCGCCGGGCCATGTCGTCGCTGTCGGGCATGTATTGATCGGCGGTAAAACGCCGGACCCGGCGGGGATTGCCCAGGAGCTCGCCGTCGGCGATGCAGACGCGGGCCTCGTGGGCGCGGAAGTCGCCCGGCTCGATGAACTGGATGGGATGGGTCGCCACCACCGGCACGCCACAGGTGGCCGCCACCCGCAGGGCAGCCTGGACGTAAGCTTCGTCGCCGTCGAATCCGGCGCGCTGCAGTTCGATGAAGTAACTGCCGGGGAAGTCCGCCGCCCACTGGCGGACCAGGCGCTGCGCCTCGCCCGTGCGGCCGGCCTGCAGCGCGTGGCCGACGTCACCCGCCCGTCCGCCCGAGAGCACGATCAGGCCGCTGCCGCCGGACAGCCATTCGCGGCGCAGTTCAGCGCGCCCGCGCTGGCTGTGCTGTGTCCAGGCGCGGCTGAGCAGTTCGCACAGATCCAGGTAGGCGGCGTGATTCGTGGCCAGCAACAGAAGGCGAAATGGCTTGTCGGCATCGTCCGGGTTGTGCAGCCAGACGTCACAGCCCGCGATCGGCTTGACCCCGGCCTTGCGCGCCGCCTTGTAGAACTTGATCCAGCCAAACAGATTGGCCAGGTCGGTCAATGCCATAGCCGGCTGGCCGAAAGCCTTGGCGCGCTTGACCAGATCGGGAATACGCGCAATGCCGTCCACCACCGAAAACTCGGAGTGGCTGCGCAGGTGGACAAAGGCGGGGGATACAGGGGACATCGTCATGCCAGGATTGTACTGAAGGGCCGAGGTGCGGCGGGACCTGATGGCCCGGCTAACGCGGCATCGCGGACCAGGCCTTCTGCAGGCGCTTGACCGACACCGGGAAGGGTGTGCGCAGCGTCTGGGCGAACAGGGCGACACGCAGTTCTTCCAACTGCCAGCGAAAGGCATCCAGTTGTGCATCGGGCGCGCCCTTGAGCGCGGCTCGGGCGCGTTGCCAGGGCGTCGCCAGGGTCGAGAATTCCACCATGAGCTGCGCATCCCGCGCTGGATCGTCCCGCAGCTTGTCGATGCGCATCTGGGCCGCCTTCAGATAGCGCGGCAGGTGCTTGAGCTGGTCCGGCGGCGTATCGCGCACGAAATTCCGTCCGACCAGCGCATCGAGCTGCTGGCGGATATCCTGCTGCGCCTGCGGCCAGGGTTTGGCCTGAGGCAGTTTCTTCTGCAGGACGGCCCGTTCCTGCAGGATCACCGCCGCCAACCGGGCGAGTTCCTGCGCCAGCAGGCCCAGGCGCGTGCGGCCTTCTTCACAGCGTCTGGCAAAAGCCGGCTCATCCTCCGGCCAGGGCTCCATCAGGCAGGACTGGTCCAAGGCCGCATCGACGAGCTGATCGCGCAATTCCTGCTGCGTGCCCAGATCCATGTACAGCATGGCCATGCGGGTGAGTTCCGGCAAGTTCTTTTCCAGATAGCGCACGGGCTCGCGCAGGGCAATGCGGAACAGGCGCCGCAGGCCGCCGGCGTGCACCCGGCGCGCTTCCTGGGGATCGTCGAATACGTCGAGATCGCAGGACTCGCCCCGATCGCGCAGCGCCGGATAACCGACCAGCGACTGGCCGCCGCGACGGATCTCCAGCAATTCCGGCAAGGCGCCGAAGGTCCATCCGGTCAGGTGTTCGTGCTCCAGCACCTGGGCGGCTTCATGATCGCGCGCCGCCAACTGCTGGAAGGACGCCTGGGCCTCGCGGCCATGCTCGGCGCGCAGCTGGTCCAGGCTGCGTCCGCCCGAGAGCATGCGGCCATGTTCGTCGATCACCTTGAAATTCATGAACAGATGCGGGGGCAATGTTTCCAGCTTGAAGTCGGTGGCCTGGAGCCGTACCTTGCACTGCTCCCAGACGTCCTGGGCGATGGCGTCCAGCAGCCCCATGCCCGGATCGTCCGCCCGGTCGAACCAGCGATCGTGAAAGCCGGCCGCGTAATCGGGCAGCGGCACACAATGGCGACGCAGCTTCTGCGGCAGGGATTTCAGCAGCAGAAGGACCTTTTCCTTCAGCATGCCCGGCACCAGCCATTCGCAGCGGGCGGCATCGATCTGATTCAGGGCGAACAGCGGCACGGTGAGCGTCATGCCGTCCCTGGGAGAACCCGGCTCGAAGTGGTAATCCACCGCCAGCTCGGTGCCCGCCCAGCGCAGACGCCGGGGAAAGACCTCGGTGGTCACGCCCGCCGCATCATGCCGCATGAGATCGTCGCGGTTCAGGTTCAGGCGCGCCGCCGCCTGCGGATCGAGCTTCCCGTACCAGGCTTCCAGGGTCGCGGTCTGGCAGACATCGGCCGGGATTTGCTGGTCGTAGAACGCCTGGATGAGAGCATCGTCCACCAGGATGTCCGGGCGGCGGCTCTGGTGCTCCAACCGTTCAATCGAGGCGATCAGGCGGCGGTTGTGTGCGATGAAGGGCAGCTTGCTGTCGATCTCGCCGGGCACCAGGGCCTCGCGGATGAAGATCTCGCGCGCCGCCTTCGGGTCGATGCGGCCGTAGTGGACGCGGCGGCCCGTATAGACCGGCAGCCCGTAGACCGTGCCCCGTTCGTTGGCGACCACCTGCCCGGCTTTCTTCTCCCAACGTGGATCGGACCAGGCGCGCCGCAGCAGATGCGCGCCGGCACGTTCCACCCAGGCCGGCTCGATCTGCGCCACGCAGCGGGCATACAGCCGCGTCGTCTCGACCAGCTCGGCGGCCAGCACCCAGCGGCCAGCCTTCTTTTGCAGCGGCGACCCCGGATGGATGGCAAAGCGGATGTCCCGGGCCCCCTGATACAGATTGGTATCGTCGGACTTCATGCCGATATTGCCCAGCAGTCCGGCCAGCAGTGCCAGGTGGATCTGTTCGCGTGTGGCTGGGGTCTGGTTCAGGCGCCAGCCCTGTTCCCCGGCTAGGGTCAGCAACTGCACATGGGTGTCGTGCCACTCGCGCAGGCGGATCGGCGAGAGGAATTTCGCCCGGATCTGATCGACCAGTTTGCGCTGGGACGCCTTGTGGGCGACCTGTTTGCCATACCATTCCCACAGCTTCAGCCAGGACAGGAATTCGGATTGCTTGTCGCGGAACTGGGCGTGAGCATTGTCGGCCGCCTCGCGCGCCTGCATGGGCCGGTCGCGTGGATCCTGGATCGATAGGGCCGAGGCGATGACGAGGATTTCCGTCAGACATTGCTGCTCGTGCGCGGCAAAAATCATCCGCGCGACGCGCGGGTCCACCGGCAGCTTCGCCAGGGACCGGCCGACCGATGTCAGCCGGTTCTGCTCGTCGAGCGCGCCCAGTTCCTGCAGCAGCTGATAGCCGTCGGCAATGGCGCGGCCCGTGGGCGGCTCGACGAAGGGAAAGGATTCCACATCGTCCAGACGCAGGGCCTTCATGCGCAGGATGACGGCCGCCAGCGACGAGCGCAGGATCTCCGGGTCGGTGAAAGGCGGCCGCTGCCTGAAGTCCTGTTCGGCATACAGGCGGATGCAGACCCCCGGACCCAGGCGCCCGCAGCGGCCGGCCCGCTGATTGGCCGAAGCCTGGCTGATGGGCTCGATGCGCAGCTGCTCGACCTTGCTGCGCCAGGAATAGCGCTTGATGCGCGCCAGGCCGCTGTCCACCACGTAGCGGATGCCCGGCACCGTCAGCGAGGTTTCCGCGACATTGGTGGCAAGCACGATGCGCCGCGTGTTGCCGCGCGGATGAAAGATCTGTTCCTGTTCGGCCCGCGACAGACGGGCGTACAGCGGCAACACCAGGGCCCCGACCGGATGGCGCTTGCGCAGGGCTTCGGCGCACTCGCGGATTTCCCGTTCGCCCGGCAGGAACACCAGGACGTCGCCCGGCCCATGGCGGGCGCACTCATCCACGCCATCGACCACGGCATCGACCAGATCGCGTTCCTCGTCGCCCTTGCCCGATTCCGGCTGCAGCGCATCCCCGGGCGCCACGTCGGGGCGCACGGGCCGGTAGCGCAGATCCACGGGGAACAGACGGCCGGAGACCTGAATCACCGGCGCGGGACGGTCGTCCGAGCCGAAATGCCGGGCAAATCGATCCGCATCGATCGTGGCCGACGTGATGATCAGCTTCAGGTCGCGCCGGCGCACCAGCAGTCGCTTGAGGAATCCCAACAGGAAATCGATGTTCAGGCTGCGTTCGTGCGCCTCGTCGATGATCAGGGTGTCGTAACGGCGCAGCAGCGGATCGCGCTGGGTTTCCGCCAGCAGGATGCCGTCGGTCATGAGTTTGATTGCCGTCGCGGGCCCGGCCCGTTCGCTGAAGCGGATCTGATAGCCGACCCAGTCGCCCAGGTCGGTCTTCAGTTCCTCGGCCACGCGCTGCGCGACCGACGTCGCCGCCAGCCGGCGCGGCTGCGTATGGCCGATCATGCCATGGCGACCGCGTCCCAGTTCCAGGCAGATCTTGGGCAACTGGGTGGTCTTGCCGGACCCGGTCTCGCCGCAGACGATGACCACCTGATGTTCCGTGATCGCCCGGGCGATATCCTGCCGGCGGGCACTGACCGGCAGTTCTTCGGGATAGACAATTGGCGGCAGGGGGCGGTCGCCGGCGCCGGTCGGCACGCGGCCTGTGCCGCGTCCTGGCGCCGCCGGCCTGGCCGCATCGACGCGGCGAACAGATCCGGACGACCCAGGCGCCTGGGCCGATCGGGGCGTTTGGGCAGCCTGCGCCCGAAGCTGCCGGGGGGGGCGTGACGGTTGCTGTCGTGGTTTTTCTGGCAAAACGAACGATTCCACAAATATGGCGGGCCCGATTGCTGCGAAGCGGGCGCAATCCGTCATTATAATTTCCGGGTCCAGCCACGCCCCAACCTTCCCGCCATGAGTGCCACAGAAACCGATACTTATTCCGCCCAGGATGCCCCCGAGTTCGCCCCCGCCCAGTTCGTGCGCTGGTTCCGCGAGGTGGCGCCGTACGTCCACGACTTCCGCGGCAAGACCTTCGTGGTGGCCTTCGGCGGCGAGCTGATCGAGGACGGCGGCCTGGAAGACCTGGTGGCCGACCTGTCCCTGCTGTCCGCCCTGGGCATCAAGCTGGTCCTGGTGCACGGGTCCCGCCCGCAGGTCAACGAGCAATTGCGGCTGAAGGGCTACACAATGCAATTCGGCCGGGGCACCGACCCCACCACGCCGGAAGCCCTGGAGTGCGCCAAGGAAGCGGCCGGCGAGATCCGGCTGGACATCGAGGCCGCCTTCAGCCAGGGGCTGCCCAACACCCCGATGTCGCACGCCAAGATCCGTGTGATTTCCGGCAATTTCGTGACTGCCCGGCCGGTGGGCGTCATCGACGGGGTCGATTACAAACGTTCCGGCACGGTGCGCAAGCTGGACATCGACGCCATGAACAACCTCATCAGCCAGGGCGCGATCGTGCTGCTGTCGCCGCTGGGCTTTTCCCCCACCGGCGAGGCCTTCAATCTGGCCATGGAAGACCTGGCCACGAACGCCGCCGTGGCGCTACGCGCCGAAAAACTGATTTTCCTGACGCAGAACCGGACCGTGACGGAAACCGACGGCACGGTGGACACCGAACTGGCCCGCAACGACGCCGACGACCTGCTGGCGCAGAACATCCTGGACGAAGACACCAGCGCCTTCCTGCGCCACGCCTCGCTGGCGGTCAAGCGCGGGGTGGCCCGCGCCCATCTGGTGCCCTATACGCTGGACGGCAGCATCCTGCTGGAGATCTTCACCCACGACGGGGTGGGCACCATGGTGGTCGAGGATACCCTGGAAGATCTGCGCCCCGCGGTCGCGGACGACGTCGGGGCCATCGTGCAACTGATCGAACCCCTGGAAGCCGACGGCACCCTGGTGCCGCGCGGGCGTGCCGTCATCGAGCGCGATGTGGAAAAGTTCACCGTGCTGGAGCACGACGGCGTGATCTACGGCTGCGTGTCGCTGATCCCGTATGTGGCCGATGGCATGGCCGAAATGGCCTGTCTGATCGTGCATCCCGAATGGCAGGGCGCGGGCGACGGCGAAAAACTGCTGCGCCACGCGGAATCCAGCGCCCGGGCCCAGGGTGCGCGGCGCCTGTTCGTACTGACGACCCGCACCTCGCACTGGTTCCTGAAGCGCGGCTTCGTGCAGGGCGGCGTCTCCGACCTGCCGCATGAAAAGCGCGCCCATTACAACCACTCGCGCAACAGCCTGATCTTCATCAAGCGGCTCTGACACCCTCATGAAAATTCTCGTCACCGGAGGGGCTGGCTTCATCGGCTCGGCCCTGATCCGTCATGTCCTGACCGAAACGGACCACGCCGTGGTCAACGTGGACAAGCTGACGTACGCGGGCAACCTGGAATCCCTGGCCCCCGTGGCCGACAGCCCTCGCTACGCCTTCGAACAGCTGGACATCTGCGACGCGGCGGGGCTCGCCAGCGCGTTCGCGCGGCACCGGCCCGACGCCGTCATGCATCTGGCAGCCGAATCCCACGTGGACCGCTCGATCGATGGGCCGTCAGCCTTCGTCCAGACCAACATGGTCGGCACCTACACCCTGCTGGAAGCGACACGCCGGTACTGGAACGGGCTGGGCGCCGAATCGCACGCGTCGTTCCGCTTCCATCACATTTCCACCGACGAGGTCTATGGCGACCTGCACGGCACGGACGACCTGTTCACCGAAACGACCCCCTACGCGCCCAGTTCGCCCTATTCAGCCAGCAAGGCGGGATCCGACCACCTGGTGCGCGCCTGGCACCGCACCTACGGCCTGCCCGTCCTGGTGACGAACTGCTCGAACAACTACGGGCCCTATCATTTCCCGGAAAAGCTGATTCCGCTGGTGATCCTCAACGCCCTGGACGGCAAACCCCTGCCCGTCTATGGCCAAGGGCTGCAGGTCCGCGACTGGCTGTATGTCGAGGATCACGCCCGAGCCCTGCTGCGGGTCATGGAAGCCGGCTTGCCGGGGGAAACCTACAACATCGGCGGCCACAACGAGCAGCGCAACATCGACGTGGTCCGGGCAATCTGCGATTTGCTCGATGAGCTCGCCCCCGAACACCCGGCCGGCGTGAACCAATACGCCGACCTGATTACCCACGTCGCCGACCGTCCGGGTCATGACCTGCGCTATGCCATTGACGCAGGGAAAATCCAGCGCGAACTGGGCTGGTCGCCTCGGGAAACATTCGCCAGCGGCCTGCGTAAGACCGTACGGTGGTATCTGACCCACCGCGACTGGAGCCGTCGGGTCCAGGACGGCAGCTATCAGCGCGAGCGGCTGGGACTGGGGTCATCGGGATCCGGCAAGGCCGCGTCCCGATGACATCGGCCGCGCATCGGGGGCGCGCCCCCCGTGTGCTGGTCACGGGCGGTGACGGCCAGCTGGGCCGATCCCTGCGGGCGCTGGCGGATCCTCACACCGACACCGGGTACATCTTTGCATCGCGGGCGGACCTGGACATCACCGATAACGACGCCATTGTCCATTGGCTGGACGCGCATCCGGCCGACTGCCTGATCAACGCAGCCGCCTACACGGCAGTGGACCGGGCCGCCAGCGAACCGGAACTGGCGATGGCAATCAACGCCCAGGCGCCGGGGCTGTTGGCCCGGCATTGCCACGAACGGGGTATCCGCCTGCTGCATGTCTCGACCGATTATGTCTTTGACGGCCGCGCGGACCGCCCTTACCGGGAAACCGATCCGGTCGCGCCCCTGAACACCTACGGCCGCGGCAAGTGGCTGGGCGAACAGGCCGTCCTGCGTGCCGCCCCCGACGCGATCGTGCTGCGCACCAGCTGGGTATTCAGCGCCTGGGGAACGAATTTCGTGCACACCATGCTGCGGCTGGGCGCGCAGCACGATCGATTGCGCATCATCGACGACCAGATCGGCGGACCCACCTGGGCGGGACACCTGGCCCAGGCGCTGGACAGACTGACCAGGCTCGCCGTCGTGCCCACGATCAAGGCCCCCCAGGGCGAATCTTCCAGCCCAATGGGGGCGCGGTGGTCCACGGAACCGGCTGCAGACATCCCCGGTGGGGTGTATCACTTCGCGGGTTCGCCCTGGGTCAGCTGGTACGGATTCGCACGGGAGATCTTCACCCAGGCCCACGATCTGGGCTTGATCGGGCGCATCCCGGTGCTCGAGGCCATCGGCTCGGTGGATTGGCCGTCTCCCGAACCGCGCCCAGCCAACAGCCGTCTGGACTGTGCCCGGCTGGAGTCACTGCTGGGGCCGCTGGAGCGCGACTGGAGGGACGGGTTGAGACAGGTTCTGACCTACAATGCTTCTTTGCCTTTCAACCAGGGACCCCGACCATGGCACGCATGATTCAATGCCACAAACTGAAACGCGAGGCCCAGGGCCTGGACTACCCGCCCTATCCCGGCGATCTTGGCGTCAGGATCTGGCGCGAGATCTCGAAGGATGCCTGGGCCAAATGGCTGGATATCCAGACCCGCCTGGTCAACGAAAACCATCTTAGCCTGGCCGATCCCGATGCACGCAAATTCCTGGCCGGACGCATGCAGGCATTCCTGTTCGACGACCAGGACGTCGAGGCCCAGGGCTACGTGCCCCCTTCAGCCTGACCCGTCCACATACCGCTCGGGCATGAACCACCCCGCCGCACGCTGCGCGAGCGGGGTGTCCGTCCGGCTCATTCCTGCGCCGGGTCCTTGGGTTCGAGCGGCTCGCCGCGCGCCATCCGCTCGGTGTTGGTGACCCCCGTGTGCCGGACGTCGTCGCCGCGTACCATATAGATGACACGTTCGGCCATGTTCTTCGCATGGTCGCCGATACGCTCGAGCGCTCGGGCGACGAAGATCAGATCGATGGAATGCGAGATCGTGCGCGGATCCTCGATCATGTAGGTAATGATGTGCCGCAGGGACGCCTTCCATTCCTTGTCCACGTCCTTGTCGTTGCGCACGACCTGCGCCGCCGCCACGGGATCCTCGCGGGCAAAGGCGTCGAGCGCGGCCCGGATCATCGCCGCCACGGCATCGGCCATGTGCCGCAACTCGACCACCGGTTCGTAGGACGGATCGCCCTCGTGCAGACGCCGGGCGACTTTGGCGATTTTTTCCGCCTCGTCGCCACAGCGTTCCATGTCGGTCAGCATCTTGGACACCGACAGCAGCAGGCGCAGGTCCACCGCGGTGGGCTGGTTGCGTGCGATCAACTGGCTGATGCGCTCGTCGATGTCGATCTCGAACTGGTTGACCTGGCGCTCATGTTCGCGCACCCGGTCGACCAGCTGCAATTCGCCCCCGGACAAGGCCCGGATGCCGTCGAGCACCATGGATTCGACCAGCCCGCCCATCTGCAGAAACATGGATCGCGTGGTTTCGAGCTCGCTGTGAAATTGTTTGTTGGTGTGTTCCAGCATGGGGTACCCCTGTCTGCCTGCCGTTTCAGGCGCATTCAACGAGGGCACAGCGTACCATCACGCCTGCCTCTTGGAAAGAACGTCGGCGGCGAGCTGAAAATCAGCCCAGACTCGCGACGATCATGGCTCTTGGCAGCATAGCAGCCCCATATGACACAGATGTGACAGACTAAGAGGTCATGTTCCGTGCCGGCCAGCGGCACGGACCCCGTCATACAGGGCGATGGGATGGTCTTACTCGTCCTGCAGTTCCAGCCGCGAGACCCCCTGCTGCCCGGCCACCAGCGCCACCTGCGCGCCCGAAATGGCAAAAAGGCCGCAGCAAACCACACCGGGGATATTGTTCAGCATGGCCTCGAACGCGGCTGGATCGCCGTAGCGCAGGCCGGACACATCCAGGATCTGGTTGCCGTTGTCGGTCGTGAAGCCCTCGCGCAGGCGCGGCTGGCCGCCCAGTTGACGGACCTCGCGGGCGACGGCCTCGCGGGCCAGCGGGATGACTTCGATCGGCAAGGGAAAGCCGCCCAGTCGCTCGACCAGCTTGGACTCGTCCACGATGCAGACGAAGCGGTCGGCCACCGAGGCCACGATCTTTTCGCGGGTCAGCGCGCCGCCCCCGCCCTTGATCATGTTCAGCTGCCCGTCGATCTCGTCGGCACCGTCCACATACAGCGCCATGGACGGCACCTCGTTCAGATCCAGCACCGCGATGCCGGCCGCCCGCAGCCGCTGGGTGCTGCGTTCGGAACTGGACACAGCGGCACGGAAAGCCTGACGGTGCGCCGCCAGCAGATCGATAAAACGATCCACGGTGGAACCCGTCCCCACCCCCAGAATGCTGTCGGGCCACAACAGCGGCAGCACATAATCGAGGGCGGCCTGGGCCACCTGCTGTTTGAGTTCGTCCTGGGTCAGCATGGCAAATATCCGGAGGAGTTTCAGAAAGACCCCGTATTTTAAGGTTTGCATCCACGAAAGGAACAAGTACTATCTGTGGGCCTCATCCGCGTTCCTTGAAGCATCGAAATTTCCGCAACAAAAACACAATCCGCCCAACCGATTTCGAGGGGAAGTCTCATGTGCAATTCGCCATCCTGCTCTCACGCGCCAGAGGCATCCCGCCGTCAGTTTCTGCGCTCATCAGCCGCGTTAGCCCTGGCCCTGACGGCATCCGCCGGCCTCAATGGCATGATCGGCACCACGGCTCGGGCGGCCGAGCTGCCGAAACCCGGAAATGCAATATCACCGGACGACGCGGTCAAGCGTCTGATCGAGGGCAACCAGCGCTACGTCTCGGGCGTCACAAAGCGGCACGACTTCGCCCACGAGCGCGCGGCGCTGGCGAGCGGGCAGAACCCCTATGCCGCCATCCTGAGCTGCGCGGATTCGCGCATCGCGCCCGAATACGCCTTCGACAGCGCCCGGGGCGACCTGTTCGTCGCCCGGGTCGCGGGGAATTTCGTCAGCGATGACATGCTGGGCAGCCTGGAATATGCCGTTGCGGTGCTGGCCGTGCCCACGATCCTCGTGCTGGGCCACGAGAAATGCGGCGCGATCAATGCGGCGGTGAAAGCGGTGACGGAGCAGGCTCAGTATCCCGGCCATATCCAGTCGCTGGTGACGACACTGGTGCCGGTCGTGAAAAAGGCCGGCAACCCGTCAAGCGGGCTTCTGGAAGCCGCCACCGAACAGAACGTCCGCCAGGGCATGGCCGACCTGACCGGGAAATCGACCATCATCGACAAGGCGCACCAGGCCGGGGCGCTGCGGATCGTCGGCGGCATCTACCGGCTGGGCACGGGAAAGGTCGATTTTCTGGCCTGACCCCACGGTCTGCACAGGGCTGCTCCAACTACCTACCCCGCCCCCCGCTTTGCGGCCTGAATCCGCATCCGGTTGACCGCGACGACGATCACACCGACCACCACCATGAACAGGGTCGCCAGGGCGTTGATCTCCGGCTTCAGACCCAGGCGCACGCGGGAAAAGACTTCAAGCGGCAGCGTGGTGTAGCCGGGCCCCGACAGGAAGGCCGCCACCACCACGTCATCGAGCGAGAGGGTGAAGGCCAGCAGCCACGCGGCCATCAGCGCGGGAGCGATCAGCGGCAGCGTGATGACGAAGAACACCCGCAACGGTGAAGCGCCCAGATCCAGAGCGGCTTCTTCCAGAGAACGGTCCAGGTCGCGCACGCGCGACTGGATGATGACCGCGACGTAGGCCGTGCACAGCGTCACGTGTCCGACCCAGATGGTGAACATGCCGTTGCCGTCGGGCCAGCCGATCACCTTGGACAGCTCCACGAACATCAGCAGCAGCGAGATCCCCATCACGACCTCGGGCATGACCAGCGGAGCGCTGAGCATGCCGATGTACAACCCGAAACCCCGGAAGCGTCCCATCCGGGCCAGCACGTAGCCCGCCCAGGTGCCGATGACCACCGCCGCGGTCGCCGTCAACAGGGCGATGACGAGCGACAGGCGCGCCGCCGACAGCAGGGCCTGGTCCTGGAACAGCGACGCATACCAGCGCAAGGAAAACCCGGACCAGGAATTCATCAGCGTGGAGTCGTTGAAGGAAAACACCATCAGGCAGGCGATCGGCACGTACAGGAAGCTGTAGCCGATTGTCAGCGAGGCGAAGCGGAACCAGGACGAACGCCGCATCACGCCCTCCGGTCGGCCAGCTGGCGGGCCTGGTTGTACTGGAAGATCGACAACGGCACCAGCAGGAGCAGCACCATGACGCAGGTCACGGCCGCCGCCATCGGCCAGTCGGCGTTATTGAAGAATTCATTCCACATGACACGCCCCATCATCAGGGTATTAGCCCCGCCCAGCATTTCCGGGATCACATATTCGCCGACCGACGGAATGAACACCAGCATGGCGCCAGCAATCACCCCCGGCATGGACAGAGGCAACGTGATCTGGAAAAACGCCCGCCACGGTCTGGCGCCCAAGTCGTAGGCGGCTTCCAGCAGGCGTTCATCCAGCTTCACCAGATTGGCGTAGAGCGGCAGGATGAAGAACGGCAGATAGGCATAGACCAGGCCGATATAAACGGCCAGATCGGTGCGGTAGATCTCCAGCGGGGCATCGACCAGCCCCAACCCCATCAGCAGGTGATTCAGCAGCCCGTCATTGCGCAGGATTCCCACCCAGGCGTAGACCCGCAGCAGCAGCGAGGTCCAGAACGGCAGAATCACCCCCAGCAGCAACAGGTTGCGGATCTCCTGGCGGGACCTCGCGATGTGATAGGCCATCGGATAGCCGATCAGGATGCAGCAGATCGTGGTGACCAGCGCCATCTTCACCGAATTCAGGTACACCGTCGCGTACAGGTTGTCGGTGAACAGCAGCACGTAGCCGCGCAGGTGCAACGCCAGCGACACGGTGTGATCCTGCAGCGTGGCGATCGGCAGGTAGGGCGGAATGCCGAACTGCAGATCCGAAAAACTGATCTTCAGGACCAGCAGGAAGGGCAGCAGCAGAAACAGCGCCAGCCAGGCAAAGGGCACGGCGATGGCCCATTGACGCGCGCTGGGACGACGGCCGGGAAAATTCAGATTCATGACCTGTCCTCTCGGGCGAAACGCCTTGTCATCATAGGCATGCGGAATCGGAAAACCGGCATCCGCCGGCCGTCACGATGCCAGAACAGTACCGGCATCATGAGACCAGGTGACGTAGACTTCCTCATCGACCCCGGGCGCATCCGCCTGGCTCCAGTCCAGGCTGGGCACGCTGGCTTCGATGGTCTGGCCGGCGTCCAGGCGGATCTGATAGCGGGCATAGCTGCCCATCCACGCCACGTGCGAGACCATGCCGTGTCCCCAGTTCGATTCGGATTCCGGAGCCTGACGCCCCACCCGGATCTGCTCCGGCCGGATCGAGACGTGGACCTCCATCCCCAGGGGTTCGCTGATGCCATGGCTGACGTACAACGGGCGGCTCAGCGCATCAGTCCCGATCAGCACATGATCGGGCTCGTCCACCACGATGGTGCCGGTGAACAGATTGGTCGAACCGATGAACCCCGCCACGAAACGGGTACTGGGAAAGGCATATACGTCGTGTGGCGTGCCGCATTGCACGATCTGCCCTTCGGTCATGACCGCCAGGCGGCTGGCCATGGTCATGGCCTCTTCCTGATCGTGGGTGACCATGATGCAGGTGACACCCACCTGATTCAGGATCTTCACCAGCTCGATCTGCGTGGCCTGCCGGATCTGTTTGTCCAGCGCCGACATAGGCTCGTCGAGCAGCAGCAGCTTGGGGCGTTTCACCAGACTGCGGGCCAGCGCCACGCGCTGCTGCTGGCCGCCAGAAAGCTGATGCGGCTTGCGCCGCGCATAGCCGGCCATCTGTACCAGATCCAGAGCCTCGAAGACGCGCTCGTGAATCTCGTGGCGCGGCACGCCTTCCTGCTTCAGGCCGAAGGCCACGTTGGCTTCCACCGTCATGTGCGGGAACAGCGCGTAGGACTGGAACATCATGTTCACCGGCCGGCGATACGGCGGCAGGCTGGTGATATCCTCGTCATCCAGGACGATGCGCCCGGAAGTGGGTTCCTCGAAACCCGCCAGCATGCGCAGCAGCGTCGATTTGCCGCAGCCCGAGCTGCCCAGCAGCGCGAAGATCTCGTGCCGGCGCACCGACAGGCTGACGGACTTCACCGCCACCGTGTCGCCGAAGATCTTCACGACGTCTTCGATGCGCACGAAGTCATCGGCCTCGCCCTGGCGAGGCATGCCTCGCGGATCCGCCACGGCCGTCAGCGCCCGGTCTTGAGCTGCGCCCACATCTGCGTCTGCAGGCGCAGGATGTTCATGGGCTGCGGCTTGATCACGAACAGCGTGCGCGACACTTCCGGCGAGGGATAGATCATGGGGTTCTCGGCGACTTCCTTGACCACGTACTTCCGCGCCTCTTTGTTGGCATTGGGATAGAACATGGTGTTGGTGATGGCCGCGTGCACCTGCGGGGTCTCGATATAGTTGATGAAGGCATGGGCCTCATCCACGTGCTCCGCGCTCTTGGGGATGGCCATGGTGTCGAACCACACCGGCGCGCCGCCCTGGGGGATGTAATAGTCGATCGCGTAGGACTTCTTCGCTTCGCGCGCCCGCGAGGACGCGATCATGACGTCCCCGGAAAAGCCGTAGACCATGCACAGCCCGCCCGAGGCCAGCTCGTCGATGTAGCCCGAGGAACTGAACTGGCGGATATAGGGCCGGATAGACTTGAGCAGCGCCAGGGCGGCCTCGTAGTCCTTCGGGTCGCTGCTGTTGGGGTCCTTGCCCAGGTAGTGCAGCGCCGCCGGGAAAACCTGCGCGGCCTCGTCCAGCATGGAGATCCCGCAAGACTGCAGCTTGGCGGCATTTTCCGGCTTGAACAGCATGTCCCAGGAATTCAGCGGCGCATCGGCACCCATGATCTCGCGCACCTTGGTCACGTTGTACCCCAGGCCGTTGGTGCCATAGCCCCAGGGCACCAGGTACTGATTGCCGGGATCGACCGTGGCGACCAGGGCCATCAGGTCCGGGTCCAGATGCTTCCAGTTCGGGATCTTCGAGCGATCCAGCTTCTGGAACAGGCCGCCCTGGATCTGGCGGGCGGCATAGTGCGTGGACGGAACGACCACGTCATAACCCGATTTGCCCGTCAGCAGCTTAGCTTGCAATGTGTCGTTGGTATCGTAGACGTCGTAGCGCACCTTGATGCCGGTCGTCTTCTCGAAGCCGGGCAGAGTGTCGGGCGCGGTGTATTCGGCCCAGTTGTAGACATTGACAACACGATCCTGGGCGCAGGCCGCCCCGGCTGCGATCAACGCGGCGGTGGCCAACAGGGCATGCACGGTGCCGAATTTCATGGCAAGGTCCCTCATAAAGGTCAACAAGGGGATCCTCAGGACGGGACCGGGCAACACCCGCCGTCAGCCGGCGAACCGTCGATATGCCAAATCCAGAGCATCCCACCACTGCGCTCCGCGCGCGCCGGCTACCTTAACCAAAGACCGCCTCAGACGCAACAGGTTTTTACGCCGCTGTTCCGAGGACACCACAACGAGTCGCGCACGGTCGAAATCGATGAGCCAGACCTGGTCGCGATCATCGAACAGAATGTTGTAGGCGTTCAGGTCGGCGTGCAGGACGCCCGCGGCGTGCATGGCGCCGATCGCCCGCGCCACCGCTGCAGGGTCGGCCTGATCCAGCCGGCCGGCCAGCGCCCTGGCCCCGGCGATCCGGGCGATCAGGATCGCGTTGCGATAGAACAGGCCGGAGCGCCAGTAGACGGCGCCCAGGGGTTCCGGAACACGCACGCCAGCACTGCGCAGATGGACCAGCACGCGGACTTCGGCCAGGGCGCGTACCCGCGCCGTACCCAGCCACAGATAGGATTCGCGACCCAGACGGGCACGCAGGCCGCCGCGCCGGTAATGGCGCAAGACGGCTGGTCCGTGGTCGCCATCGACGAACCACGCGGCCTGACGACCGCCCTCGCCCACCGGCAACGCGCCAGGACGTGCCGGGTCGAACCACGTCCGCCCGGCTGCACCCGCCAGGCGTTCGGGCACGCACAGGACGCCGCCGGGAAACGGCCGCCGGACCCAGCCTGCCGGCAGCGCCTTCATGACGCCCCCCGGGCCAGCAGCAGGCCCATGATGAGCAACAGCATGCAGGCGAAGATGAGCTTCAGGCGTGCTTCGGGCAGGGAATACGCCAGACGCACCCCGTAGGGCACGCACAGCAGGCTGCCCAGTGCCAGCGGGATCCCCACCAGGCCATGTGCCTGGCCATGCCAGGCGTAGGTTGCCAGCGCCACGAAGGTTCCCGGCACGATCATGGTCAGGGCCAGCGCCTGCGCGGAAGTCTGGCGCAAACGGAACAAGGTTGTCATGAAGGGCACGGCCAGGACCGATCCCCCGACCCCGAAGATGCCGCCGGTCAACCCGGCGAAGATCCCCACCAGAAAATACCAGAGGCGACGCACTTCGCCGACCTCGCGGAAATGGCTGGCCGGACGTGAACGCGCCTTGCGCCCCAGGCTCTCGCGGAAATAGAACAGCGCGATGAGGAACACGAAACCCGCATAGATGCGGCGCAGCAACCAAGGGTCGATGCCCAGCGCAATCTGAGCGCCGATCCAGGTGAACACGATCGATCCCGCCGCCCCCGCCGCCGCCGAGCGCAGATCGATGGGCGCGCGCTGGTGATATTTGCGCACCGTCAGCAGCACGGCGGGCAGCACCATGATCAGCGCCGTCCCCTGGGCCGCCTGCTGTTCGTAGCCCAGCACCAGCCCCAGCAGCGGGATGGCGAAAAGCCCGCCCCCGATGCCCAGCACCCCGCCAGAGAACCCGATGATCCCGCCCACCGCCAGGCAGACGGGAATCAGCCAGAGGCTATCTACCATTGCCGGCGTCCATCAATGCAGCACACTCAGCATGTCCTCGACGCGGTCCACCGCCCGGATCTCCAGGCCCTCGATGGGCTGACGGGGCAGATTGGCGCGCGGCACGATAGCGATCCCGAAGCCCAGCTTGGCCGCCTCACGAAGACGTTCCTGCCCCCGGGGCGCGGGGCGGACCTCGCCGGCCAGGCCGATCTCGCCAAACGCCAGCAACCCCGACGGCAGCGGTTGGTCACGCATGGAGGACAGGATCGCGAGCGCCACGGCCAGGTCGGCCGCCGGCTCCATGATGCGCACACCGCCCACCGCATTGACGAACACATCCTGATCGAAGGTCGCCACGCCGGCGTGACGGTGCAGCACTGCCAGCAGCATCGCCAGCCGGCTGCCTTCCAGGCCGACCGACAGGCGCCGAGGATTGGGCACGTGGGCCGTATCGACCAGGGCCTGGACCTCGACCAGCAGCGGCCGCGTGCCTTCCTGCGTCGCCATGACACAGGAGCCGGCCACTTGTCGTGAATGCCCCGCCAGGAACAGGGCCGACGGATTGCTGACCCCGCGCAGACCCCGGTCTGTCATGGCGAACACGCCCAGTTCGTTGACCGCGCCAAAACGGTTCTTGATGGCGCGCACCAGCCGGAAGGACGAATGCGTATCCCCTTCGAAGTACAGGACCGTATCGACGATGTGTTCCAACACACGGGGGCCGGCCAGCGCACCGTCTTTGGTGACGTGGCCGATCAGAATCAGGGTGATGCCGGTCTGTTTGGCCACGCGCGTCAGTTGGGCCGCGCATTCGCGAACCTGGGACACAGAACCCGGCGCAGCCGAAAGCTCGCCGGAATATAGGGTCTGGATGGAATCGATGACGGCGACCTCCGGCCGACGATCCATCAGGGTGCCGATGATCTGATCGAGCCGGATTTCAGCCAGCAGATCGACGGCTTCGCCGGAGACGCCCAACCGCTGGGCCCGCAGGGCAACCTGCTCGGCGGATTCCTCGCCGGTGACGTAGAGCACCGAGCCGCGCTCGGCCAGACTGGCCAGCGCCTGCAGCAGCAGCGTGGATTTGCCGATACCCGGGTCTCCGCCGATCAGCACGACGGCGCCCGCGACCAGCCCCCCGCCCAGCACCCGGTCGAATTCCTCGATGCCGGTCGGGTTGCGGACCTGCTCGCGCGCCTCGATCTCGGCCAGGCGCCGCACCGAGGTCGCAGCCGCCAGCGGGGCAAAGCGGTGCGGCGCCGCCGTCGCGGATTCGCGGGTTTCCTGCAGCGTGTTCCAGGCGCCGCAATGCGGGCACCGGCCTTCCCATTTGGCGCTGGTTCCGCCGCAATCGGTACAAAGAAACAGTGTCCGGGCCTTGGCCATCAGCGGCCCGCCAGGCTGCCGCCGCCGTCCACGCCCAGTTCCTGTCCGGTGATGAACGCCGCCTGATCGCTGAGCAGGAACACCACGGCGGCGGCGACCTCGTCGGCCTGGGCCAGGCGTCCCATGGGAATGCTGGCCAGCACGGCGCGTTCGGCGTCGCTGCCGACCGGGCATTCCGCACGAAACAGGCTGGTCTCGACCGGCCCGGGGGATACGGCATTGACCGTGACTCCGTAAGGCGCAAGTTCCAGTGCCCAGGTCCGGGTGCACCCCAGCAAGGCGCTCTTGGCCGCCGAATAGCTGGTATGGCCAACCGAACCATAGACCGCGCGCCCGCACAGATTGACGATGCGGCCAGCCTTGCGCGCCTTCATGCCTGGCACGAAGGCCTGCACCGCCTGCACGGCCACCCGCACGTTCAGATCGAATGCCTGGTATAACGACGCCAGATCGACCTCGCCGAGCAGTTCCGGCATCACCGGCCCGACGCAGTTCACCACCGCATCGACAGGATATTTTTCCCGGATGACCCGCAGCAGTTCTTCCGTTTCGCCCGCATTGGCCAGATCGCAGGCATAGAGATAGCCCGGGAAATCGATGTCCGCGGTATGGCGGGCCAGCCCCACGACATGACAGCCCTGATCGGCCAGCCGCTGACTGACGGCCCAGCCGATCCCTTTGGTCGCGCCAGTGACCAGCACGCAGCTATTTTTCATGAGGGGTCCTCGAGGTCAGAATTACAACTCGCGGCGCGGCACACGCGGCGCCACCGCACACAGAAGTTCATAGCCGATGGTACCGCACGAGGCCGCGACCTCGTCGACGGAAGGACCACCCTGCCCCCACAGCACGACCGGCGCGCCGACACCGGCCCCGGGGACCGGATCCAGATCGACGGCCAGCATGTCCATGGAAACACGCCCGACCAGCCGCGTGCGCACGCCGGCCACGGTGATCGGTGTCCCTGTGACGGCATGCCGCGGATAGCCGTCGGCATAGCCGCACGCAACAACGCCCACGCGCATGTCTGTGGATGCGCGGAAGATCTGCCCATAGCCGACGGCCCCACCAGCCGGCACGGTGTGGGTGCTGATCAGCCGGGTGCTGAGTGTCATGGCAGGCCGCAGACCGAAGGATTCAGCGGGCCGGTCGGCAAAAGGGGACGCGCCATACAGGCAAATGCCCGGACGCACCCACTGCGAATCGCCCGGCACCCCCGCAGCCAGTCCGGGGGTCAGTGTGGCCGCAGAATTGCAGACGCTGACCGGTCCGGGCAGGGATTCGGTCACCCGGTTGAAACAGTCGAGCTGATCCCGGGTGACGACGGGATCATCGTCGGCCCGCGCGAAATGGGTCATCTTGCCCACGGCCCCCAGCACACCGCCGTCCCGCAGGGCCCGGGCGCGGACGAATGCATCCTGGTATTCACCCGGCTGGAAACCCAGCCGATGCATGCCGGTATTCAACTTCACGAACGCATCGATCGGCGCGCTTATTTGCCCGGATTCGAGCATATCGAGTTGTTCGGCGCAATGGATGACGGTGCCGACACGATAGTGGGACAGAACGTCCAGATCGGCGGGTTCGAAAAAGCCTTCGAGCAGCAGCAGCGGCCCGGCCCAGCCCAGTTCGCGGCAACGCACGGCCTCGTCGAGATCGAGCATGGCCAAGCCGTCGGCCTGTTCGAAGCCGCGCAGGGCGGCCTCGATGCCATGGCCGTATCCGCGCGCCTTCATGACGGCCCAGATCGACGGCGTGCCCACACCGGAAGTATCCTGTCCCAGTCGCCGGGCGACGGTTTGCAGATTGTGAGCCAGAGCGGTGGTATCGATGGTCGCGAGGATCGGACGCGGCATGAAATCCCCAAAAAACAAGAACAGCGAAGCACGGAGTGCCTCGCCCGACGTGGCCAACGGTTTGCCGAGGCTCAGTATACTGCCGGATCATGGCCGTCAATCACTACGAAAACTTCCCCGTCGCGTCCATCCTGCTACCCGCCCGGCTGCGACCGGCGGTGCGCGATCTGTACGCCTTCGCCCGAGGTGCGGACGATCTGGCCGACGAGGGCAATGCCAGCCCCCAGGCGCGGCTGGATGCGCTGGAGACCTGGCGCGCCGCCATCCAGGACATCGGCAGCCACCGGACGATCCGCGCACCGCTGTCCCCCGAGGACCGGGGGATGTTCGAGCACCTGAGCGGAACCATCGCCCAGCACGGGCTGCCCATCCAGCCGTTCCTGGATCTGCTGTCGGCCTTCACACAGGATCTGAGCGTCGTCAGCTACGACGACGAACCGGCCCTGCTGGACTACTGCCGGCGATCCGCCAACCCGGTCGGCCGGCTGATGCTGCATCTGTTCGGCGCAACCTCGATGGACGATCTGGCGCAATCGGACGCGATCTGCACCGGCTTGCAGCGGGTGAACTTCTGCCAGGACATTGCCTTGGATCAGGCCAAGGGCCGCTGCTATGTCCCGCTGGACTGCCTGGCCCGCCACGAGGTGACGCTGCCGGGACTGCAGGGGCTGTGCGCCGCGCCGCCCCGGCAGGTGCCGGCGGCCTGGCAAGCCGTCCTGCGCGAGCAGGCCGAGCAGGCCCGCCGATCGCTGCTGACCGGCAGTCCGCTGGCCTGGCGCCTGCCGGGCCGCATCGGTCTGGAATTACGCCTGGTCGTTCATGGGGGACTGCGCATCCTGGAAAAACTGGCGGCCGGCCGATACAACCCTTTCACCGACCGGCCCATCCTGACCCGCCGCGACGGCTTCCTGCTATGCTGGCGCGCATTGCGCCGACCCCGCCCGGCCATCGATTTCCCCAGCCATCATGAGTCCTGACGAGTATTGCCAGCAGAAGGCCGCCCAGAGCGGCTCCAGCTTCTATTATTCCTTCCTGTTCCTGCCGCCCGAGCAACGGCGGGCCATTACCGCCCTGTATGCCTTCTGTCGCGAAATCGACGATATCGTCGACGAAATCAGCGAGGCCTCGGTCGCGCGCATGAAGCTTGCCTGGTGGCGCGGCCAGGTGGCACTGATGTTCGACGGCACACCGGACCACCCGGTCGCCGTCGCACTGGCCCGCCACATCCAGTCCTGCCACCTGCGCCCGGATCCGTTCTACGCCGTCATCGAAGGGATGGAAATGGACCTGGACCAGTTCCGTTATCCCGACTGGGAATCCCTGCGCCAGTACTGCTGGCGCGCGGCTGGCGTGGTCGGCGACCTGTCGGCCAGCATCTTCGGCTACACCGACCCGCGCACGCTGGAATACGCCGAAACACTCGGCCTGGCCTTCCAGATGACGAACATCATCCGCGATGTCGGCGACGATGCGCGGCGCGGCCGCATCTATCTGCCCGCCGACGAGATGGCGCAACACGGCGTCTCGGTCGACGACGTGCTCGACGGAAACTACACCGAAGCCTTCCAGGCCCTGATGCGTCAGCAGACGCTGCGCGCCCGCCAGCTGTACCGCGACGCGATGCGCCTGCTGCCGGAAGCGGACCGGCGCGCACAGCGCCCTGGCCTGATGATGGCCGCCATCTACGCGACCCTGCTCGACGAAATCGAACGCGACGGCTGGCACGTCCTGGACCAGCGCATCGCGCTGACGCCGATCCGGAAGTTCTGGCTGGCCTGGAAGGTCTGGGTCGGCGGCGGCCGAGGGCTGGTGCGCCGTCTGGCGGCATGAAGACAGCCGTCGTAGGGGCCGGGTGGGCCGGGCTGGCCGCCGCCGTGCGTCTGCATCAGACGGATCATCGGGTCCACATCTACGAAGCCGCGCCCCAGGCCGGAGGTCGGGCACGTCCGATCGATCCCCCGGCACTTGGCCAGTCGATTGACAACGGACAGCATCTCCTGCTGGGCGCCTACCGCGAAACCCTGGGATTGATGCGATCGTTGAGGGTCGATCCCGAGGACGTCTGCCATGCGCAGCCGCTGGCCCTGCAGTCCGCGGACCGCCAGCTGCGCCTGCGTTTCTGGCCCCTGCCCGCTCCAGCACACCGGCTGGGCGCCCTGATCGGCGGCCGAGGGCTGGACGGCTGGCACGGCCGCCGGCACCTGCTGCGCGTCCTGTGCGCGCTCGATCCGGACGCGATCGATCCATGGACGACAGTGGCGCACTGGCTGCGGCAGCTGGACTGCCCGCCGGGGTTGCTGCGGCGTCTCTGGGGGCCCCTGTGCCTGGCCGCGACCAACACGGATATCGCCCGCGCTCAGGCACAGCTGTTCGCCCGGGTCCTGCGCGACAGCCTGGGACACGACGCCCAGGCAAGCCGCCTGTACATTCCCCGGTCCCGGCTGCATGATCTCTGGCCGGCTCAGGCCTGCGCGCTGCTGGGCGACCATGTGCGCTTTCGCCGGGTCCATGCATTGTCGCCAGAGCCCGACGGACGATGGTCCATCGACGGCGAATCCTATGACCACGTGATCCTGGCTGTCCCACCCGGCGAGGCCCGTCGCCTGATCAGCCCCTTGCCGCGCGCCGCACAGTACCTGGATGCCTGGTCCGTGCCGCAACACGCCGCCATCGGTACGCTGACACTGCGGCTGAGCCAGCCATGGGACTCCGGCCATGCCATGGCGCTGTTGTGGGACGATCCGGATCGCGAGGCCTGGGGCCAATGGCTGTTCGACCGCAGCGCCACCGCGCGATCCCCGGCGGACCGACGATTGGTCCACGTAGTCGTCAGCGCGGCGGATCGCTATGCGGATCGAAGCACCGCCGATATCGCCACAGGCATCCTGTCCCAGATCCGGACGCAGGTTGCCCGCCCCTTGCCTTCCATCGAGGCACAGGCGCTGGTGACGGAAAAGCGGGCCACCTTTGATGCCGTCCCAGGCCTGCGCCGGCCGACAACGATCACGCCCTGGCCGGGACTGCTATTGGCCGGCGACTGGACCGACACAGGCTACCCGGCCGTGCTGGAGGGCGCGGTGCGTAGCGGTCTGCGGGCCGCCGACCGGCTGATGCGCTGAAACTCAACGGCGACGGATCAGCGTCGATTTCCCAAACAGGCTCTCGATCAGTTCGACCGCGACCTTCGCCGTGCCGTTGCGCACATCGAGCGCCGGGTTGAGTTCCACGATGTCCACGGAACCCACCTGCCCGGTGTCGGCCAGCATCTCCATGCACAACTGTGCCTCACGCCAGGTCGGCCCGCCCCGCACCGTGGTTCCCACCCCCGGGGCATAATCCGGATCCAGGAAGTCCACGTCGAAGCTGACGTGGATATGGGCCTGTTCAGGCAGGCCGTCCAGGGCGGCCTCCATGACCGCGCGCATGCCGCGCTCGTCGATGGTGCGCATGTCATAGATATCGAGTCCCTGCTCGTGGACGAACTGGCGCTCACCCGCATCTACGCTACGAATACCGATCATGCGCAGTTCATCGGGGCGCAGCGCGGGGCCACTCCCCCCCAGATCGACCAGTTCGCGCGGGCCGAATCCACACAGACAGGCGACCGGCATCCCATGCACGTTGCCGCTGGGCGTCAGCTGCGCGGTATTGAAATCCGTGTGCGCATCCAGCCAGAACACCCGCAACGGCCGGCCCAGGCTGCGGCAATGACGCGCCACCGCACCAACCGAACCGACCGCCAGGCAGTGGTCCCCCCCCAGCAGCAACGGCAGACGGCCGGCGCCCAGCTGAACGGACACCGCCTCGAAGACCTGGGCATTCCACTGGATCACCTGCGGCAGGTGGCGATACCCCTGGGCAGCAGGCTGCCAAGGGTTGGCCGGGCCCGACAGGTCACCGGTATCGATCACATCACACCCCTGATGCCGCAACGCCTCGGCCAGCCCCGCGACGCGCAGGGCCTGCGGCCCCATGGAGGCGCCCCGAGTTCCGGCGCCGATGTCGGTCGGTGCTCCGATGAGTCCAATGACGGTCGTCACGATCTCTCCTGAAAATTTCCGCTTTGGGGATGAGCCAAACGGGACGCTTGGCCGAGGGCCCCGCCCGGACAGGATACCCGGCTACCGCACCGGCGTCAGCCCTCAGACGAGCACCGGTTCGACCTGTTCCTGAGCGAGCAGCCAGCCATACAGATCCCGGGGATCCTTCTGTCCCGGTGTGACGTCCACCCAGCGGCCGATACCCCGCTGCAAAGCCGCGGCCCGCAGAAACCGCAAGGCGGAGTAATCTTCCAGCGCAAAGCCTACGGAATCGAATACGGTGACCTGCCGATCGTCGATGCGACCAGGCACCTGCCCCGCCAGCACCCGCCACAGTTCCGTGACGGGAAAATCCGCCGGCATCTGCTGGATCTCGCCTTCCTTGCGGGTCTGCGGCGGAAACTCGACGAACACGGTGGCACTCCGCAAGATCTCCGGATCCAGTTCGGTCTTGCCGGGGCAATCGCCGCCCACGGCATTCAGGTGCATGCCCGGTTCGATCATGTCGGCCGTCAGCACCCGTTCCTGCCCCTGATAGGCGGTGACCGTCGTGACGATATCCGCGCCGCGCAGCGCCTGGGCCACCGAGTCACAGATCCGAATCCGCAGCGGCGGCCCGGACAGCTGGCTGGCTCGCAGGTTGTTTTGCAGGCGCAACGATGCGCCACGGTCGATATCGTAGAGACGCAGCTCGTCGATGCCCAGCAGCGCGTGAAAGGCAATCGCCTGAAAATCGCTTTGCGCGCCATTGCCGATCAAGGCCATCGAACGACTGTCCGGACGCGCCAGCGCCCGGGCCGCAAGCACGGACGTTGCCGCCGTGCGCAGGGCGGTAGTCAGGGTCAGTTCGCTGAGCATGCGGATCATGCCGGTATCGCAATCCAGCAGAGCCCCCATGGCCATAACGGTGGGCAGACCGTGGCGTTCATTGCCCGGGTGCCCGTTGACGCATTTGAAACTGTACAGCGAGCCATCGGTGATCGGCATCAGCTCGATCGTGCCCTGTTCCGAATAGGCCGCGATCCGCGCCGCCTTGTCGAATACAGGCCAGCGCAGATAATCCGCCTTCAGGCTGTCCACCAACGTGTGCAAGGCGGCCGGCACACCCATGACACCCAGCAGACGGGCCACATCATGGGTATCCAGAAAAAGTGTCCGGGGTGGCGAAGTCAACAGCGTTTTCATGGCGGTCTCCTGAAGAATCCTTCTGATGAATTCAGTATGTTCGAAGTCGCCGCCAATAACTATCGTCAACAATGTGTGCCATTCGACCTAGAATTGACGAAATGACATCACGGAACATGCAAAATGCCAAAGGATCTTGCCATTGATTCCACGGACCAGGCCCTGATCCGGCTGCTACGCGCCGATGCGCGCACCAGCGTGGCCACGCTGGCCAAGCGCCTGGGGGTGGCGCGCGGCACCGTCACCCAGCGCATGCGACGCATGGAAGACGCGGGCCTGATCGTGGGCTACACCGTCCGGCTGCGCCCCGACGTCCAGCCGCAGGCGATCCGCGCCTGGATGGGAATCACGGTAGAAGGCAACGAGGCACGCACCGTGATCGCCAGCCTGCTGGGCGAACCGGGCGTCGCCGCTCTGCACGACACCAACGGACGCTGGGATCTGCTGGCCGAATTGCGCGCCGCCGATCTGCAGGAACTGTCTCAGGTACTGGAGCGCATCCGGCTGATCCGCGGGATCAGCCAGTCCGAAACCAGCATCCACCTGCAGACGTACCGTGTTGCCTGAAATGGATCACAGGGCGTGTCGGCGGACGTAATCGGCCACCAGTCGCGCATCACAGTCCATGACTTCGACACGCTGCGGACGCTGCCCCAGATCCCGCAGGGCGTCCGGTACCGGCGGCGCTTCGCCGGTGGCTTCGATCAGCGTTTCGGCGAATTTCGCCGGCAAGGCGGTTTCCAGCACCAGCATGGGTATACCGGTTTCCAGGTGTGCCTGGGCGACCTTGACCCCATCGGCTGTGTGCGGATCGATCAACACGCCGGTTTCCCGATGGATGGCACGGATCGTGGCCAGCCGGTCGGCATGGGAACTGGCACCGGCGACAAAACCATAGCGGTCCGTGAATTGCGACTTGAGCCCTGACAGGTCAAACTGCCCGGTCTGCCGCAACTCGCCCATCAGCTCGCGCACCCGCGCCGCATCCTGCCCCACCAGATCGAAGACAAAACGCTCGAAATTCGACGCCCGCGAAATGTCCATCGACGGGCTGGAGGTCGCGTAGGTCTGGCTGGCGGGACGTGGCCGATAGATGCCAGTGTGGAAGAATTCTTCCAGCACGTTGTTCTCGTTGGTGGCCAGCACCAGACGCCGGATGGGGACCCCCATCTCGCGCGCCAGATGCCCGGCAAGAATGTTGCCAAAATTGCCCGAGGGCACGGCAAAGGACACCTGTTGGCCCGGCCCCTGGGTCGCGCGCAGCCAGCCCCAGATGTAGTAAACGATCTGTGCGGCGATACGCGCCCAGTTGATGGAGTTCACCGCGCCCAACCGGTGGGCGCTCTTGAACTCCAGGTCGCCAGCCAGGGTCTTGACGATATCCTGGCACTCGTCGAACACGCCGTGCACGGCGATGTTGTGGATGTTGGCATCCTGTAGGGAATACATCTGCGCACGCTGGAAAGCGCTCATGCGGCCATACGGCGACAGCATGAAGACCGCCACACCGCGCTTGCCACGCAAGGCGTATTCGGCCGCGGAGCCTGTGTCGCCCGAAGTCGCGCCCAGAATGTTCAAGGTCTGATTGCGCTTCGCCAGAACGAATTCGAACACCTGGCCCAGGAACTGCATGGCCATGTCCTTGAAGGCCAGCGTGGGTCCCTCGGACAGACCCAGCAGCGACAATCCGTCACGCAGGGGTTTGACCGGCGCGATCCGCGGGAAGACATCAGTCGAATAGGCCGCCCGCGTCATGCGCAACAAATCCTGCGGCGCGATATCGTCGATGAACAGGCCCAGCACCTTCGCGGCCAGATCGGCATACGTCAAGTCGCGCCAGGATTCCAGCGTGGCCGCGTCGAGCCTGGGCAGGGACTGCGGAAGGGTCAGGCCGCCATCGGGCGCCAGGCCTTCCAGCAGGATGTCGCAAAAGGGCAAGGGGGCCATGCCGCCCCGGGTGGACCGGTACTTCAATTCAGATTCTCCACGCGCAGACGGGTCACGTCCGAGCGGACAAAGGGCAGCGCCCGCATGGCCTGCAAGGCATCGTCCACGTTACCCTCGCGGGCCTCGTGGGTCAGGAAGATGATGTCGGCCTGATGTTCGCCGTGCGGCTGCTGGAACATCGACCCGACCGAAATACCGGCGCCCGACAGGATACGCGCCAGGTCCGCCAGCACGCCGGGGCGGTCATCGACCCGCAGGCGCAGATAAAAGCTGGAACGCACCTCGGCCATGGGCAGGATTGGAATGTCCACGACGGCATCGGGCTGGAACGCCAGATGCGGCACCCGGTGTTCGGGATCGGCCATCTGCTGGCGAGTCACATCCACCAGATCGGCCACGACCGCCGACGCCGTCGGCAGGGATCCCGCACCCTGACCATAGTACATCGACAAGCCAACCACATCGCCACGCACGAGGACGGCATTCATGGCGCCCTCGACGTTGGCCAGAAGACAATCGGCCGGCACCAGGGTGGGATGCACCCGCAGCTCGATGCCATCGGGGCGGTGGCGCGTCATACCCAGCAGCTTGATGCGATAGCCCAGGCGTTCGGCGTGCACGATGTCCTCGGACGCCAGGTGGGAGATGCCTTCGATTGTGGCCTTGTCGAACTGCACCGGGATGCCGAAGGCGAGCGAGGCCAGCAGCGTGAGCTTGTGCGCCGCGTCCACCCCTTCGATGTCGAAGGTCGGATCGGCCTCGGCATAGCCCAGGCGCTGGGCTTCGGCCAGCACGGTCTCGAAGGGCAGCCCACGCTGACGCATTTCCGACAGAATGAAATTGGTGGTGCCGTTGATGATGCCGGCCAGCCACTGGATGCGGTTGGCGGTCAGCCCCTCGCGGATGGCCTTGATGATCGGGATGCCGCCGGCGACGGCCGCCTCGAAGGCGACCATCACGCCGCGCGCCTGCGCGGCGGCGAAGATCTCGTTGCCATGCACGGCCAGCAGCGCCTTGTTGGCCGTGACAATGTGCTTGCCGCTGTCGATGGCCGCCAGGATGCACTCGCGCGCGAGCGTCTCGCCGCCCATCAGCTCGACGATGATGTCGATGTCCGGGTCCCGCGCCAGCGCCATGCCGTCCGTGGTGACACGCACGTCCGGCCCGACCAGCGACCGGGCCTTGGCGACGTCGCGCACCGCCACGGCGGCGACCTCGATGCGGCAGCCCGCGCGCCGGGCGATCTCACCGCCGTTTTGCGCCAGCACCGTCCAGACGCCGCTGCCGACGACACCCAGGCCCAGCAGGCCGACTCGAATGAAATTCATTTCAGCAGCCCGTCCTTGCGAAACATGTCCTTGATGCCGCGCACCGCCTGGCGGGTGCGCTGTTCGTTCTCGATCAGGGCGAAGCGGACGTAGCCATCGCCATATTCACCGAACCCGATGCCGGGCGACACTGCGACCTTGGCATCGGCCAGCAGGCGCTTGGCAAATTCCAGCGAACCCAAGGCGCGATAGGGTTCGGGGATGCGCGCCCAGATGTACATCGAGGCCTTGGGCACATCCACCGGCCAGCCCGCTTCCTGCAGGCCCTTGGCCAGGACGTCGCGGCGGCGGCGGTATTGCTCGACCACCTCGGACACGCAATCCTGGGGCCCTTCCAGAGCCGCGATGGCGGCTACCTGAATAGGCGTGAAGGTGCCGTAGTCGTGGTAGCTCTTGATGCGCGCCAGGGCGTTGACGAGTTCGCGATTGCCCACCATGAAGCCGATGCGCCAGCCGGCCATGTTGTAGCTCTTGCTCATGGTGAAGAATTCCACCGC
>JAHRWZ010000028.1 GCA_019104865.1 Castellaniella sp.
CCAGCATGTGCTCGATGCGCGGACCGTGGCCGGACTTCTGGAAGTACGAACTGACGCGTCGCTTCAGGTCGCGCGCCTTGCCGACGTACAGGACCTCGTCCTGCGCGTCGATGTGGCGGTAGACCCCCGGCAGGTGCGGCAGATCAGATAGAAAGGTTTTCAGATCGAAGGCTTCGGGCACGGAGATATCTCGGATCGGACAACAGGCCGGCCCAGTCGGGTGACGGACGGGTCGGCATCAGGCGGCGGATGCGGTGCACGGCCCGCGGGTCCAGGGGCCGATCGGCCAGCGCGGTCAGCAGTTCATCGGCCAGATCGGGCCGGTTGCAGACCAGCACCATGTCGCACCCTGCATCCAGGGCGGCACGCGCACGCGCCCGGATATCGCCCGCCACGCTGGCGCCTTCCATGGTCAGATCGTCGGAAAACACCACGCCGTCGTAGGCGAATTGTTCGCGCAGGATGCCGGTCACCCAGCGGCTGGAAAAACCGGCAGGTTCTGGCGCAACCTGCGGGTAGATGACATGGGCGGGCATCACCGCCGGCAGCACCAGGTCGCCCAGCCAGCCATAGGGCGCTGCATCGGCGTCCAGGATCTCGTCCAGAGACCGGTCATCGACCGGAATCGCCAGGTGCGAGTCCGCAGCCACCGCTCCATGTCCCGGAAAATGCTTGCCGCACGCTGCCATGCCCGCCTGGGCCAGCCCCTGGATCAGTGCGCGCGCCAGCAGGGAGACGACCGCAGGGTCTTCATGAAAGGCGCGATTGCCGATCACCTGGCTGACCTCGTAATCCAGATCGAGCACCGGCGTGAAACTGAAATCCACACCGCAGGCGCGCAATTCGCTGGCCAGCACGAACCCCGTTTCGGTTGCGCCATGCAGGGCCGCCTGCGGATCCTGGTCGTACCACCGGCCGAAGACACGCATGGCGGGCACGGGTGTGAAGCCATCGGTGCGGAAACGCTGCACCCGCCCGCCTTCGTGGTCCACCGCGATCAGCAGCGGCTCGTCGCGCGCGGCGTGGATCTCGGCGCACAGATGGGTCAACTGGGCGCGGTCCGAAAAGTTGCGGGTAAATAAAATCACGCCGCCCACTTGCGGGTGACGCAGGCGCAGGCGTTCCGCGTCGCTCAGTTCCAGACCGTCGATGTCGACCATGACGGGACCAGGGGGCAAGGATTTCTGCATGGGCGCGATTTCCGATGGGATCAGAGGATGAGGGGGCTCGGGTCAGCCATCGTAGCGCATCCGCGCCCACCCAACGCTGCTTACGCCTGGTCCCGGGGCAGGTTTTCCACTACGACGAATGCGGCCACCACGTCGGACTCGTCGGTCATCGAGACGTGCGCCGGTCCGAAGCGCGCATCGTACCAGTCCTTCAGCGGGCCGGACAGGTGGATTTCCGGAGCACCGCCGCGACGATTGATGATCTGCACCCGCGACCAGGTCATGGGCATGTGGATGCCCAGGCCGATCGCCTTGGAAAAAGCTTCCTTGGCCGCAAAGCGCGTAGCCAGATACAGGATGCCGCGCCGGGGGTCGCGCGCCTGGCGGCGGGCATGAACCAGCTGTTCGTCGGCGCCCAGAATACGCCGCACGAAACGCCCGCCGTGGCGCGCATGGATGCGCTCGATGCGATCGACCCGCAGCAAGTCGGTGCCGATGCCTGCGATGCTGCCACTACCCATCCCGGAGCTCCTGGAAAATCAGACGGAGACAACGCCGCGCACAAGGCGCGGGAGGCCGTGACGCGCTCATAGCCGCAGGAAATGTTCCCGGTAGTGCTTGAGTTCGTTGATCGATTCCTGGATGTCGGCGAGCGCCTCGTGTTTGCTGGCCTTGGTGAAGCTGCGATAGACCTCGGGCTTCCAGCGCAAGGACAGTTCCTTCAGGGTGCTGACGTCCAGATTGCGGTAGTGAAAATAGGCTTCCAGGCGCGGCATGTACTTCACCATGAAGCGCCGGTCCTGGCCGATGGTGTTGCCGCACATGGGAGATTTCCCGGACGGCACCAGGGGCGCCAGGAATTCCAGCAGCACGTCCTCCGCCTGGGACTCGGTCAGGGTCGATGCCTTGACCTTGTCGATGAGACCGCTCTTGCCATGCGTGGACTGGTTCCATTTGTCCATGGCGTCCAGCACGGCCTTGTCCTGATGGATCACCAGCACCGGCGCCTGGGCCACCACGGTCAGGTCGGGCTCGGTCACAATCAGGGCGACTTCCAAAATGCGCTCCTTTTCAGGGTCCAGCCCGGACATTTCCATGTCCAGCCAGATCAGGCGCTGATCGTTCGCAGCCATCACCTATAATCCTTTGAATCAAAAACCTGATTTTCGCACACTGACCAGACAGACATGCTGACCATTCTGTTCCTTGCCTGCCTGATCGGCGATCTGCTGATACGCTACTGGCTGGCCCGTCGTCAAATCCGCCACGTCCAGGCGCACCGCAACGACATCCCCGCCGCCTTTGCGGGACGCATCGGCCTGCGTAGCCATCACCGCGCGGCGGACTACACCGTGGCGCGCTGCCAGCTTGCCATGATCGAACGCATCGTCGAAGCCGGGATCCTGCTGGCCCTGACACTCCTGGGCGGGCTTCAAGCATACGACCTGTTCCTGGGGCGTCACATCGAATCCGAACTCTGGCGCCAGATGGCCCTGGTCGCCGGCGTCCTGGCCCTGCTGGGCACGATCGGGCTGGCCTTCTCCGCCTGGCGCACCTTCCGTCTGGAGGCCCGGTACGGCTTCAACCGCATGACCCCTCGCCTGTTCGTCACCGACGCGATCAAGATGTTGCTCGTCACCCTGATCCTGGGCGCGCCGCTGCTGGCGGCGATCCTGTGGGTCATGGGGGCGGCGGGCACCAACTGGGCCTGGTGGGCCTGGGGGTTGTGGGTCGGGTTCAATCTGCTGGTGCTCTGGCTGTATCCCAGCTTCATCGCCCCCATCTTCAACCACTTCACGCCATTGGACGACCCGGAACTCAGCCAGCGCATCCATGCCCTCGCCCAGCGCTGCCACTTCGGCCTGTCCGGCCTGTTCGTGATGGACGGATCCCGACGCTCGGCGCACGGCAACGCCTACTTCACCGGCTTTGGCCGCCACCGCCGCATCGTGTTCTTCGATACACTGCTCTCGCGCCTGGATGCCAACGAGGTCGAAGCCGTCCTGGCCCACGAACTGGGACACTTCGCCCACCACCACATCCTGCGGCGCATCGTGGTCAGCCTTATTTCGGCGGGCCTGCTGCTGCAGCTGCTGGCCTGGCTTTCTACACAACTGTGGTTCTATACCGGCCTGGGGATCATCCCGCAGCTGGGCCGCCCCAATGACGGGCTGGCCCTGGTCCTGTTCATGCTGACCCTGCCAGTGTTCACGTTCTGGTTCACACCGATCGCCAGCCTGCTGTCGCGCCGCGACGAATTCCAGGCCGACCGCTACGCGGTCCGGCAATGCGGAGCCGATCCGCTCAGCAGCGCGCTGGTCAAGCTCTACGACGACAATGCAGCCACGCTGACCCCGGATCCGCTCCACTCCGCCTGGTACGACAGTCATCCGTCAGCCGCCGTGCGTATCGCCCACCTGCGCCATGACTGACACGATGCAGCCGGGCCGGGTCATCGCAGCTCACGGACGCCATTACCGCGTAGCCATCGACCACACCGACCTGCTGCGCCACTGCTACACCCGGGGCAAGAAAGCCGGCCCCGCGGTCGGCGACCACGTGCTGATCCGCCCGGAAGGCCACCTGGAAGGCGTCATCACCGAGATCCTGCCGCGCCGAAACCTGTTCTACCGGTCGGACGCCCAGCGCAGCAAGTTGTTTGCCGCCAACATCGATCAGCTGCTGCTGGTGCTGGCAGCAGAGCCCGAATTCTCGGACGATCTGCTGGGCCGAGCGCTGGTGGCCGCCGGCAGCGCCGGCATCCAGGCCCGCATCGTGCTGAACAAGGCCGACCTGCCATCGACCGCGGTCGCGCGTGCGCGTCTGGCCTCGACCGAGGCGCTGGGCGTGCCGCTGACCCTGATCAGCGCACTGGATACGGCACAGGTCCACGAACGCCTGGAACCTCTGCTGCGAGGCCGTTGCACCCTGCTGCTGGGCCAAAGCGGCATGGGTAAATCCACGCTGCTGAACGCGCTGGTGCCGGAAGCCGGGGCGGCCACCCGGGCCCATTCCGAGGCTCTGGGCACCGGACGCCACACAACCACCCAGACCCGCCTGTACACCCTGCCCGGCGGCGGCGATCTGATCGACTCGCCGGGCTTCCAGGCATTCGGCTTGCAGCACCTGAGTCCACACGAGATCGAACAGGGCTTTCCGGAATTCGCTCCCGCCATCGCCCAGTGCCGCTTTTACAACTGTACCCATCAGCACGAGCCTGGCTGCGGGGTGCTGGCGGCCGTGGCCCGGGGCGACATTTCGGCGGACCGGCATGCGCTCTATATGCGCATCCTGGCGGAAAACAAAGCCGCGCAGCGGTATTGAGCCGGACCGCTGAATTAACCGCGCGGCACCCCGGACAGCCCCGCCGAAGCCGCCAGAAAATGGTAGAAGTTGCGCACCAGGATCGCCGTGGCGCCCCAGATGAAATACGACTGCCAGCGGATCGAAAAATAGCATCGACCATGGCCCCAGGCGGTCTGCAGCTGATGCAGGCAATGCTGCGCCGGATCCATCAGGACTTCCAGCGGGACCTCGAAGACCTCGGCGACCTCGGCCTGATCAGCCACGATGTGGAATCCGGGCAGCAGTTCCCCCACGACCGGCGTCATCAGAAAATGCGTGGTCGTCAGCAGCGCGGGCTGCACCCCGATGACGTGCACGAATTGCCTTTCGACACCGATTTCCTCGCGGGTTTCCCGGATGGCGGCAGCCACTGGGTCTGGATCCGAGGCCTCGATGCGCCCACCCGGAAAGCTGATCTGACCCGCGTGGTTGTGCAGGTGCGCCGCGCGCCGCGTGAACAGTACCCGCAAGCCCTGATCTCGCTGGATCAGGGGCATCAGGACCGCTGCCTGGCGCGCTTGCGCGTAGGCCGTACCCCCGGGAAGGAAAGCCTGGGCAAACAAAGGATCGACTTGCCAGTCGACGGCGTGCGCAAAGGCCTGCCGGATGTAATCCAGCTGCAGACACTCGGGAGGTAGGGATGGCAGCGGTGTGCCGGGCAGAATGGGTTGGACGGTCGGGTCAAAACCCGCTGATCGTCGGGTATCCAGAGAGGGGATCGGAGGCGTCATGACTTCCACAAAAATGGCCGTGAACCCAAAACAAAGGCACCCTGACGGGTGCCTTTGTTTGGAATGACCCGATCAGGATCAGACGGCCTTGCGGACCAGTTTTTCCTTGATGCGAGCGGCCTTGCCCGTCCGGCTACGCAGATAGTACAGCTTAGCACGGCGGACATCGCCCCGGCGCAGGACCTCGATCGAGGCGATCTGCGGGGAATACAGCTGGAACGTGCGTTCCACGGCCTCGCCGGAGGAGATCTTGCGCACGGTGAAGGCGGAATTCAGGCCACGATTGCGGCGGGCGATGACCACGCCTTCGTAGGCCTGGGCGCGCTTGCGCGTACCTTCAACGACGTTGACGCTGACGATCACGGTGTCGCCAGGGCCGAATTCGGGGATGGTGCGGCCTTCGGTCAGGCGCGTGATTTCTTCTTGTTCGAGGGTTTCGATCAGATTCAAGGTAGGCTCCGAGGCATCTTGGAGATGGCTGTCGATGGAATTGGTGCCATGCCAGAGGATGCGGTAAACGTGCGATTATATCAGAACCCAGCGGCCGCACCGAGCCACATGAAACCGGGAATCATGGCCGCCCAGATCAGGACCATGAGAACGTCGGTAGCCGCAGACCACAGCGTCCGCCAGGCGATACGCCGGATGTGGGCGACGCGCCGCGGACGGCGCACCGGGCGTGCGGCGCGCGCGGCGCACGCGCAATCGGACTTCGGCCGGCGAAAACCGCCCTGGTTCCCCTGCCCCACCAATGCCCATGCACCGGGCCATGTGGATGTGATTGCCATGCTTGTCTCCTGGATGAATGCTGGCCGGAAGGGATCAAATCGGGATTGATACCGACGGCATCGACTGGTGTTCTATACAGTATTTTTGATACTGTACAAAACAACAGTCATTGAGGCAAGCAGAAAATGGCCGGGATGACGTTGCGGGTCGGCGCGGGAATACCCCAGATGTGCCTTTCCCAATGAAAAGCCCAGGCAAAAACCTGGGCTTTTCGGGGCTACGCCGATCCGGTTACCGATCCGGCTGCGGCGTGGTGCGCAGATACGGACGGATCTCTTTGTAGCCCTTCGGGAATTTTTCCTTCAGGACGGCGGGATCCTTGATCGACGGCGCGATGATCACGTCCTCGCCGGGTTTCCAGTTCACGGGCGTCGCGACGCTGTAGTTGTCGGTCAGTTGCAGGGAATCCAGGGCGCGCAGGATCTCGTCGAAATTGCGCCCCGTGCTGGCCGGATAAGTCAGGATCAGGCGGATTTTCTTGGCCGGATCGATGACAAAGACGGAACGCACCGTCGCCGTCGTGCTGGCGTTCGGGTGGATCATGTCATAGAGCGTGGCGACCTTGCGGTCCTCGTCGGCCAGGATCGGGTACTGGACATTGGCCTTCTGCGTGTCGTTGATGTCCTTGATCCAGTCGATATGGGACTGCTTGCCGTCCACCGACACCGCGATCACTTTGGCGCCGCGCTTGGCGAAGTCACCTGAAACGATGGCGGTATAGCCCAGCTCGGTGGTGCAAACCGGGGTGAAGTCGGCCGGGTGGGAAAACAGCACCCCCCAGCTATTGCCCAACCATTCATGAAATTTGATTTTCCCCAGGGAGGATTCCTGTTCGAAATCAGGGGCGACATCGCCCAGACGTAACGTGGCCATCAGCATCTCCTGTTTTCCTAGTGTCCTGTCTGGCTAATTCCGATCCTTACCTTCAGTGCCTGGCCTCGCCATGCTGCGTTACAAATCCTCGCGATAGCTACGGCTATCGCTGCGGTTTGCGCCTTGCCTGACAAGCCCATGCATCCGAATTTAAGTGACCGAACTAACCGGACAGAACACTAGCCCGCCACCGGGACGATCCAGGCAGCGGATGGTTTAAACATTTAAGATTCTTGCAGAATATAGGATACGACTGAAATATAACGACGTTATAACTATATCTGAGCCTGTCTCACATAACGATCCGCCAGACAGCCGTCCTGGATGGCGGACCCGAGCGCAGCCGCGCGCGGCAACACGTGCACCGCATACTGCACGGCGGTCGAGATCTTGTTGGCCAGGAATGGATCCGTAGCACCTGCCTGAATCCCCGCGGCCGCCACCAGCGCGGCACGCCCTAGCTGCCAGCCGGCATGCGCGGTACCGGCCAGCATCAGGCAAGGCACGCTGCCGGTGAAGACGCCCCGAATGTCGTCACGCACGTGGGCCAGTACGAATGCGACCGCAGCGTCGTAGGCTTGGGCCGCAGCTTCCAGCCTGCCGGCGATCAGACCCAGGGCCTCGGCGTGGACGCCCTGCGCGGCGTGCAGCGCAGCCACGGTTTCCCGCATGCCGGCGATCTGCCCCCGGGCGACCTGCCCCCCGTCGCGCACGATCTTGCGGCCGATGAAATCATTGGCCTGGATGGCCGTCGTGCCTTCATAGATGGGCAGGATCCGGGCGTCGCGGTAATACTGGGCCGCCCCGGTTTCCTCGATGAAACCCATCCCGCCATGCACCTGGACGCCCAGCGACGCGACTTCGATCGATGACTCCGTGGAAAAAGCCTTGACGATGGGCACGCAGTATTCGTAGATCGTCTGGGCCTGCGCCCGGGTGACCGCATCAGCGGCATGGGTCGCCTTGTCCCGATAACCGGCGGCCACATAGGCCACCGCGCGTGCGCCTTCGGTCAGCCCGCGCATGATGCCCAGCATACGGGCCACGTCCGGGTGACGGGCGATCGGCACGGGGCCCGCCGAGCCTTCCAGCGCATTGCCCTGGACTCGCTCGGCCGCATAGGCCGAGGCGTGCTGCAGCGCCCGCTCGGACACGGCAACGCCCTGCAGACCCACCGCATAACGGGCCGCGTTCATCATGATGAACATGGCTTCCAGGCCCCGGTTTTCCGCGCCGATCAGATAGCCGACGGCCCCTTGGCCGACCTCGCCCTTCTCGGACCCATAGAGCAGCACCGCCGTCGGGCTGCCGTGAATGCCCAGCTTGTGCTCCAGCGATGCGCAATAGACGTCGTTACGGGCACCCAGGCTGCCGTCGTCGTTCACCAGGAACTTCGGCACGATAAAGAGTGAAATGCCCTTGACGCCCTTGGGCGCATCGGGCGTGCGCGCCAGCACGAGATGAATGATGTTGTCGGCCATGTCGTGATCCCCATAGGTAATGAAGATCTTCTGGCCCGTGATGCGGTAGCTGCCGTCATCCTGACGAAGGGCCCGGGTTTTCAGCAAGGCCAGGTCGGACCCAGCCTGCGGCTCGGTCAGGTTCATGGTCCCCGTCCAGCGGCCCTCCAGCAGCGGTGGAATGAAACGTGCCTTCTGCTCGTCCGAACCCACGATCGTCAGGGCTTCGATCACGCCATCGGTGAGCAAAGGACACAGCGAGAACGCCAAATTCCCCGCATTGATGCTTTCCGTGGCCGGGGCCGAGATCAGCTTGGGCAGGCCCTGCCCACCGAATTCAGTCTCGTGCGCCAAGCCTTGCCAACCGCCCTGGACAAATGCCTGAAAGGCAGCACGAAAGCCGGGCGTGGTCTGGACGGCGCCGTCCCGCCACTGGGCCGGCTGGGTATCCCCGGTACGATTCAGCGGCGCGATTTCCTGTTCGACGAAACGGGCGTTTTCCTCGAGCACGGCATCCACAAGGTCTTCTGAAACCTCTTCGAAACCGGGCAGCGCCAGCACGCCTTGCAGATCGGCCAGCTCGCGCAGAATGAAACGGATATCCTGGGTGGGAACCTGGTATGTCATCGCAATTCCTGTGAAAGGCGGAATCCAAGCAGAAGCGACGATTCCGCGTGATGCAACACGGGCCCCGTTGCGGGGCCCGTGGCGGCGAGCAGGGTCAGAGCGCCTTGACCAGTTCGGGCACGGCCTCGAACAGATCGGCCACCAGACCGTAGTCGGCTACGCCAAAGATCGGCGCCTCGGCGTCCTTGTTGATGGCCACGATCACCTTCGAGTCCTTCATCCCGGCCAGATGCTGGATCGCCCCGGAAATACCCACGGCGATGTACAGTTGCGGCGCAACGATCTTGCCCGTCTGGCCGACCTGCCAGTCGTTGGGCGCATAGCCCGCATCCACCGCAGCGCGCGAAGCGCCCAGCGCCGCCCCGAGCTTGTCGGCCAGCGGGTCCAGGATCTTGAAGTTTTCCGCGCTGCCCAGACCGCGCCCGCCCGACACCACCACGGAGGCGGCGGCCAGTTCGGGACGGTCGCTCTTGGCCAGTTCCCGGCCCACGAAGGACGATTTCCCGAAATCGGCCACCGCATCCACCGATTCGATGGCGGCGGCGCCGCCCGTGGCCGCCACCGGGTCGAAGGCGGTCGTACGCACGGTGATCACTTTCTTCGCGTCGTTGGACTGCACGGTCGCCAGCGCATTGCCCGCATAGATGGGGTGCACGAACGTGTCGGCGGATTCGATGGCGACGATGTCGGACACCTGGGCGACGTCGAGCTTGGCCGCGACGCGCGGTGCCACGTTCTTGCCCGCTGCCGTGGCGGCAAACAGGATGTGGCTGTAGCCGCCGGCCAGCGCCAGCACCTGGGTCGCCAGGTTTTCCGCCAGGCCATTGGCCAGCGCCGCGCCATCGGCGAGCAGGACCTTGGCCACGGAAGCCAGCTGAACCGCCTGTTCGGCCACAGCGCGGGCGCCGGAGCCCGCCACCAGCACGTGGATGTCCCCACCCAGGGCAGTAGCGGCCGCAACGACGTTGCGGGTCGCGACGCCCAGCTGGGCGTTGTCATGTTCGGCAATAACCAGAATGCTCATTTACACCACCTTCGCTTCGTTCTTGAGTTTGTCCACCAGGGTCGCCACGTCGGGCACGATCACGCCAGCCGAGCGGGTCGGCGGCTCGGTCACCTTCAGGGTCTTCAGGCGCGGGGCGGCATCGACGCCCAGGTCCGCGGGGGACACGGTGTCCAGCGGCTTTTTCTTGGCTTTCATGATGTTGGGCAACGTCACGTAGCGCGGCTCGTTCAGACGCAGGTCGGTGGTCACGATGGCCGGCAACACCAGGCTGAGCGTCTCCAGCCCGCCATCGACCTCGCGAGTGACCTGCACGCGATCGCCCTGGATTTCGACCTTGCTGGCGTTGGTGGCCTGAGGCCAGTCCAGCAACGCAGCCAGCATCTGACCGGTCTGGTTCGCGTCGTCATCGATGGCCTGTTTGCCCAGGATGACGAGCCCAGGCTGTTCCTTTTGGGCCAGCGCGGCCAGGATCTTCGCCACGGCCAGCGGCTGCAGTTCGGCATCAGTCTGCACCAGGATGCCGCGATCGGCCCCGATGGCCATGGCCGTGCGCAGGGTTTCCTGGCACTGCGCGACCCCACAGGACACGGCGACGACTTCCGTGGCTGCGCCCTTTTCCTTCAGGCGAGTGGCTTCCTCGATCGCGATTTCGTCGAACGGATTCATGGACATCTTGACGTTGGCGATGTCCACGCCAGTGTGATCGGATTTGACGCGTACCTTGACGTTGTAGTCAACGACACGCTTGACCGGTACCAGGACCTTCATCGAGCTAACTCCAGAATGAAAAGAAAAAGAAATGACGGTTGCAACCAGCGGCTGAATGCGGATTGGCGCGTCTTCATCAGTAACCCCCCAGCACCCGCACATGCGCCACAGCGCTGCGTCCCAGGGCGGACAGGTCATAGCCGCCTTCGAGGAAGCTGACGATCCGCCCCTGCGCGGATTCGGCGGCCAGCTCGACCAGACGTTCGGTGATCCAGGCATAATCCGCCTCGACCAGTTTCAGACTGCCCATGTCGTCTTCACGATGGGCATCGAATCCCGCCGACACCAGGATCAGCTCGGGTTGAAATCCCCGCAACGCGGGCAGCCAATGCCGTTCCACGACATCGCGCACGACACGCCCATCGGAATAGGCATCCACGGGGATATTGATCATGTTGGGCCCCGGATTCTCTTGGCGGGTGTCGGGAAACAGCGGATATTGGTAGAAACTGCACATCATGACCCGATCTTCGTGCAAAAAGACTTCCTCGGTGCCATTGCCATGATGCACGTCAAAGTCCACGATCGCGACACGATTGAACCCGTACCGGTCCAGCGCATAGCGGGCCGCGACGGCGATGTTGTTGAAAAAGCAGAACCCCAGCGCCCGCCCGGGCCGCGCATGATGACCCGGGGGACGGATGGCGCAAAAGGCAGTCCTGGCATGACCCTCCATGATCTCGTCGAGTGCAGTCAGCCCCGCCCCGGCGGCCGCCCAGGCGGCCTCCAGGGTTTCCGGGTTCATGATGGTGTCGGGGTCCACCGGAAAATACCCGTGTGCCGGCGCATGCTGGCGCAGAAAGGATAGGTATTCCGGCGTATGCACCCTCAGCACGTCGTCCGGTGCGGCCGGACGGGCCTGGCGCTGGCACAGGAAATCCATCAGCCCGCTGGCGGCCAACTGATCGGCCACGGCATCCAGCCGCTGCGGGCATTCAGGATGCCACGCGCCCATTTCATGCAGGCGGCAGGCGGGATGAGTAATATAGAGCGTCTCCATAAGGGCGATTATGTTCAGACCAACCCGTATTTTGCAAGTTGCCGTAGCGTCGCTGTTTCTGGCTGGTTGTGCCACCAGCAACGGAGGCCACGGAGCCAGCGCCGCTGGCTCTATGACTCAACAGAATAAAACGACCGTTTCAAACGATCGTATTAATTCTAGCAGAAACGGGAACTCGGGCAGGCCGGAATCCGGACCTGGCGATTTTCTGGATGCCCAAGGGCACTTGATCCCCGAGGTCCTGGCCTTCGCCCAGGAAACAGCCAAAACACGTCAAGTGCCGTTCAACAACGTCGAATCACTGCTGAAGTCCGCACGATACGATACAACCGCGGTGCGCCTGATGACGCCGCCGCCCCGTACCGGTCGTATCCGCCGCGCCTGGCTCAGCTACCGAAAACGCCACGTCGACCCGATCCGCATCCGCCGGGGCGTCGAATTCTGGCAGGCGCACCGCCAGACCCTGGACCGGGTCAGCGCCCTGACCGGTGTTCCGGCCTCGATCATGGTGGCCATCATCGGCATCGAAACGGTCTATGGCCAATATACCGGCGACCACCGGGTGCTGGACACACTCACGACCTTGGGGTTTCGCTACCCTGATTCAAACCGGCCGGAACGCCAGACCATGTTTCGCAATCAGCTGGCCGACCTGATCGTTCTGGATTATCAGGGGGTGCTGGATGCCCGCACGGTCGAGGGCTCGTTCGCCGGCGCAATGGGATTGCCGCAATTCATGCCGGGCAGCCTGATGCACTACGCTGTCAGCCACGACGGCGGCAAACAGGTCGATCTGACCAACACCGACGACGCGATCGCTTCCGTCGGCAATTTCTTGAAACTGCACGGCTGGGTGCGCGACGTCCCCGCATTCGCCCCCGTCAGGCTGCCAGCCAACGCGGGCGATCTGACCCAGGACGGCCTGGACCCCCTGAGCGACTGGACCCATCTGGAAGCCGAAGGCGCACGGGCGCTGCCGGGTGGCGGAACACGCTGGCAATCGCAGCCGCTGGGGGTGATCGACCTGCAGGACGAAATCCGGGGCACGCACGAATACCGCTGCGCCACCCCGAACTTTTTTGCCATTACAAAATACAACCGCAGCTATTTTTATGCGGCATCCGTGGCCGACCTGGCCAGCGAGATCACGAACCGGATGGGTTCCTGAGCATCCCGGCGCCCACCAGGACGCCGGGTGAAGGATCAGCCAAACACGCCGGTGGACAGATACCGGTCGCCGCGATCGCAGACAATGAACACGATCGTGGCGTCACGCACCGTCGCGGCCACCCGAAGCGCGGCAACCGCCGCGCCGGCCGACGAAATCCCGCCGAAAATGCCTTCTTCGGCCGCCAGGCGCCGAGCCATGGACTCGGCCTCTTCCTGCGTGATCGGTTCGAAGGCGTCGACCTGGGCTGGATGATAGATGCTGGGCTGGTAGGCTTCCGGCCATTTGCGGATGCCCGGGATGTGGGCGCCCTCGGCGGGCTGGGCACCGATGACCCGGATGGCGGGATTGCGCTCGCGCAAGTAGGAACCCACGCCCATGATCGTGCCTGTCGTGCCCATGGCGCTGACGAAATGCGTCACCTGGCCATCGGTCTGTTCCCAGATCTCGGGCCCGGTGGTTTCCCGGTGCGCACGCGGATTGTCTTCATTGGAAAACTGGTCCAGCACGACACCCTTGCCCTCGGCCTGCATGCGCAGGGCCTCGTCGCGGGCGAATTCCATGCCGCCCTGGTCGGCAGGCGTCAGGATCAGTTCGGCCCCATAGGCCGTCATGGCCGCGCAGCGTTCCTGTGACGAGTTGTCGGGCATCAGCAGGATCATGTGATATCCCCGCACTGCGGCGGCCATGGCCAGGGCGATCCCGGTATTGCCGCTGGTGGCCTCGATCAGAGTGTCGCCCGGCCGAATGTCACCGCGCAATTCCGCTTGGCGGATCATGCAGAGCGCAGCCCGGTCCTTGACCGAGCCGGCCGGATTATTGCCTTCGAGCTTGGCCAGGATGACGTTGCCGCGTGCCGCGCCGAATGCTTCGGGCAGACGTTGCAAACGCACCAGAGGGGTGGAGCCGACGATGTCTTCGATGGTGGGATAGGTTTTCATGGACAAAATCATACACCCGGCCAACGCGGTCGGCCGGGCTTGTCCGTCAGACAAATAAGCTTATCGATCCAGGTCATATGCGCACCCGTGCGAAGGCCACCGACCCGCGCACAAACCCGGAGCGCACTCCCTCGAACCATACCGTCCGGCCCATTCACGAATCGACCGGACGGGCCATTACCGTCTCTGTGAGGACACTCTGCCCGCCGGCGCGGCCTTTGTGGCGTCGGCCGCCTGCCGCGCCTCGGCACCCTGCCCCGACAGGCGCATGCCCCCGCCATCGATGGTCAGCCCGGCGGACTGCAAGGTCTGGGCACGGCGCGGCCCGATGCCGCGCACCCGGTCGGACAGATCCGCGAAGGACAGATATTTCCCGCCACGGGTCCGCTCGTCGAGGATGACCTGGGCCGTCTTGGGGCCAATGCCCCGAACGCCTTTCAGCTGATCCAGGGTCGCCGTATTGAGATCGACGGCACCGGCCGTTCCCGCCCAGGTCAGGGCGGCCAGGCTGGCGGCCCTGACGGTACGGGACAATCGCTGGGCGGCGGGCAGACGCCAGTGCCGGCCACGCGGCTGGCCGGACGGCACGGCGTCCAGCCGGGCCCGGGCGACGGTGCTATGCAGGAAGGGGTTCATGACGGAGCTCCTGTCGAATTGAAAGAGGTCCGTCCATGATGCCGGCAACGCCGCGCCGGCGGTCGATGCCTTGATCGGTTTTGTCACTACGGAAAAACCGAACCTGTCGGATCGGCAAGCGCTGGCCCGACCGCCGCTATCGCAACTGCCCGCCTTCGAGCAGGCGCTGGACGTAGGCGCTGACGCCAGTCTGCACGTCGCAGAACGCCCCTGTGTATCCCGCCGCCCGCAACTGGCCGAGGTCCGCCTGGGTATGGCTCTGATAGCGCCCCTTCAGATCGTCCGGAAACGGAATGTAGCGCAGTTGACCGCCCGCCACCAGTTCTTCCAGCGGCAGGGCCAGCTGACCACGGTGTACCCGCAGGCTGTTGACCACGGACTGCGCCACGTCGTTGAACGGCTGGGCGCGTCCGGTGCCACAGTTGAAGATGCCCGAGGCTTCGGGGTGATCCAGAAAATGCAGATTCACCCGCACGACGTCATCGATGTAGACGAAATCGCGCTGCTGCCCCCCGTCGGGATAACCGTCCCAGCCGCCGAACAGGCGCACGTGGCCTTCTTCCACATACTGGTTCATGTTGTGAAAGGCGACCGAAGCCATACGGCCTTTATGCTGTTCGTGGGGACCATAGACGTTGAAATACCGCAGACCCACGACCTGGGCGGTCAGCTTGTCCATGCGGCGCCGCAGCACCTGGTCGAACAGCAGCTTGGAATAGCCGTAGACGTTCAAGGGAGATTCGTTCGCCGGGTCTTCGACATAGCGCGGGCCGGCGCCATAGACAGCCGCCGAGGACGCATACAGGAACGGGATTTCACGGTCCTGGCAGTATTCGAAGAGTTCCAGCGTGACGCGGAAGTTGTTGTCCATCATGTACTGGCCGTTGCGCTCGGTCGTATCCGAGCAGGCCCCCTGATGGAACACGGCATCCGGACGGGGCAGCTCGCCTGTCAGCACGCGGCGGCGGAATTCGTCCTTGTGCAGATAATCGCCAATCCGCAGATCGACCAGATTGCGGAATTTGTCGCCGTCGGTCAGATCGTCGACCGCCAGAATGTCCGAAATGCCGCGGGTATTAAGCCCGCGTACCAGGTTGCTGCCGATGAAGCCGGCCGCGCCGGTGACTACGATCATGATGACAACTCCTCTGCCGTCACAATGGATGTTCCCAGTTTGCCGACGACGATGCCACCGGCTCGGTTGGCCCACAGCATCGCATCGTACCAGTCCAGGCCCGCTGCCCGGGTGACGGCCAACGTGGCCAGTACGGTGTCCCCCGCCCCGGAGACGTCGAAGACTTCGTGGGCCTGTGCATCGGCATGCTGGCGACCCGCCGCCGTGTACAGGGTCATGCCCTGTTCCGAGCGGGTGACCAACAGCGCCTCGAGGTTCAGTTCCTGACGCATCGCCTGGGCGCGGCGGGTCAGGTCGTCTTCGGAGTCCCAACGGCCGACCGCATCCTGCATCTCGCTGCGATTGGGCGTGACCAGCGTGGCGCCCTGGTAACGTCGATATTGGTGCCCCTTGGGATCGACCAGCACCGGGACACCCGCATCGCGGGCCGCCTGGATCAGGGGCTCCACACGCGCCAGCGCACCTTTTGCGTAGTCCGACAGGACCAGCAGGTCGTAGTCCGCCAGAGCCGCGCGAAATTCCGTATCCAGGGCATCCAGCGCCCGGGAACCGGGACCCTGTTCGAAATCGACACGCAACAGCTGCTGCTGGCGCCCCAGCACACGCATCTTCAGCGTCGTGTCCATGCCCTCGGCGTCCTCGACCAGCCCGTCATGGATGCCCGACCCACGCACCAGCGCCCGGATCCGCGCCCCCGCCTCGTCGGAGCCGACGATCCCCATGAGCCCAACCTGCGCGCCCAGGGCCGCGATGTTCCGGGCGACGTTCGCCGCGCCACCCAGACGATCCTCGCGCCGGGCGACCCGCACCACAGGGACGGGTGCCTCCGGCGAAATGCGGTCCACCTCGCCGAACCAGTAGCGGTCCAGCATGATGTCACCCACCACCAGAATCCGCGCCGCATGAACGGCCGACGCCGGAAACAGCTTCATCGAATTTCCTCCAGGCGCCGAGGCCGATAGGTTTCCCAGGCATTGCATCCCGGGCATTGCCAGTAATAGCGGCGAGCTTCGAACCCGCATTGGCTGCAGGCATAGCGATCGAGCCGCTGGGTATGTTTGTGAATCAGGCTGCGCAGCAGACCCAGGTCCAGATCGGCACCCGGGATCAGGCTGTTGCGCGTGCCGTGGTCGCCTTCCTGAGACAGCTCGACCTCCAGCAGGCGATCGAGCCCCAGCAGCGAGGGATGCGCCCGCAGCGCCTGACGGGCAAAGGACCAGGCCGGCTCCACGCCATCCCGGGCGCGCAAGGCGCGAAAGACGACATTGAACAAGTCCAGGGTCGGCATCATCGCATATTGCGCCCGGAGCAACTCGAGACATTCCTCGGCGCGCCCCAGGATTGTGCAGCAGGCCAGCAAAGGCTCGGCCACCAACCCCGCGTATTCCGGCGCGGTGTTCAGGACATCCCGCAGTTGCACGCGTTGCGCTTCGAGATCCCCGCGTCTGGCGGACCACTGGGCACGCAACAGACGGATGCGGGTCTCGGAGGCCGGCGTGGCGCCGTTCTGGCGTGCGGCGTTTTCAGCCGCATCCAGAGCCAGGGCGGCAGCATCGAAATCGACCGGATCGGATTCCAGCAGCACCTGGGCACGCTCGCAGTGATAGTGGGCGAGCTGCGGCACCGGTTCGTCGGCGCGGCCGCGCAGCTGTTGAACAGCCTCGATGGCACGCGGCCAGTCGTGCTCGGATTCGTAAATGCGGATCAGGGCACGGATGGCTTCCTGGGCGTAGCGCGTATGCGCGATGGCCTGGAAACCGTGTTCCGCCCGATCGAGCATCCCGGCCTTCAGGAAATCCTGGGCGAGTTCAAACTGCGCATTCTCGCGGTCGGCCAATGGCAGGTCCTCGCGGGAAAGCAGGCTTTGATGCACACGGATCGCCCGCTCGATCTCGCCTCGGCGTCGAAACAGGCTGCCCAGCGCAAAGTGCAGTTCCGTGGTTTCGGGGTCGAGCTTGGCCACCTCGATGAACGCGTCGATGGCGCGGTCAGGCTCTTCGTTCAACAGGAAATTCAGGCCTCTGAAGTAGGAATCGGGCAATGTCCGTGTTTCCGACAGCATCTGCCGGAAATCGAAACGCGCCGCGAGCCATCCCAGGCCGAACAGGACCGGGACGATGATCAGCCACCAGGGTTCGAAATCCACGCGAGTCCTGCCCGGTCAGAGTGGGGCCAGGGGCGCCACGGTTTCCGGGATGACAGGCCCGGACGTCGACAACGGATGCGCGAGCGCATCCTGGGCACGGGATAGTTCGCGCCGTAAGCGGTTGATCTCGCGCCGTCGGCGCAGCACCGCGGTGAACGCCACCAGCAGGCCGAAGACCACGCCCAGCACGAAAGCCGCGAGCATCACCACAATCAGGGGCACCTGATGCAGCACGCGATCGGAGAAGAAGCCGACATCCACCGGTGCCGTGTTTTTCAGGGCAAAAAGCAGCACGATGACGAAGATCACCAGGCGCAACAGCCAGACCAGATAGCGCATATGCCACGCTCCTCGAGACGGAATCCCGACATTGTAAGGGGAAAAAAATCGGCGACCCGCGGGCCGCCGATTCAATCCAGTCTGAAATCATCCACGGGGATGATTTCGTATCCGGAGTCATTCATTGTAAAGACGCATCTGATACAAGTCCGCGACCGTCGCTGGTTCATCCGGGTCACCGGCATCCGGCCCCAGATCCACCCGCTCGCGCAATTCCTTGCCGGGCTTGAAGTGCGGCACCAGTTTGGCTGGCACCAGCACTTTTTCGCCGGACTTCGGATTGCGCCCGACACGCGGCTGGCGCTGCGACAACGAGAAGCTGCCAAAGCCGCGAATCTCGATGCGCTGGCCCTGGGCCAGCGCATCGGACATCGCGTCCAGTACCGTTTTCACTGCCAGGTCCATATCGCGGATCGCCAATTGTGGATAGCGACCCGCCAGCATGGCAATGAGCTCGGACTTGGTCAGACCAGGCATCAGTTGTCGCGCTGCTGATCGAGTTTGGCCTTCAGCAGGGCACCCAGATTGGTGGTCCCCGAGGAGGCGCTGGCTTCGGTCATACGCTGGATGGTCTCGGCCGTTTCCGCGTTGTCGCGCGCCTTGATCGACAGCTGGATCGAACGCACCTTGCGGTCGATGTTGACGATCATGGTTTCGACCTGGTCACCCGCATGCAGCACGGTGGTCGCGTCTTCGACGCGGCCGGCGGAGATTTCAGATGCGCGCAGGTAGCCTTCGACGTCCACCGACAGGGTCACGACCGCGCCCTTGGGCTCGACGGATTTCACCGTGCCGGAGAGGACGGCGCCCTTGTCGTAAGTGGCCACGAAGTTGTTGAACGGATCGCCTTCGAGCTGCTTGACGCCCAGGGAGATGCGTTCCTTGTCGGTGTCGATACCCAGCACCACGGCGTCGAGCTCGTCGCCCTTCTTGAAGTTGCGCACGGCTTCTTCGCCGGTTTCCGTCCAGGAGATGTCGGACAGATGCACCAGGCCGTCGATACCGCCCGGCAGACCAACGAACACGCCGAAGTCGGTGATGGACTTGATCGCGCCGTGGACCTTGTCGCCACGCTTGAAGTTGGCGGCGAAGTCTTCCCACGGATTGGGGCGGCACTGCTTCATGCCCAGCGAGATGCGGCGGCGATCCTCGTCGATTTCGAGGACCATGACTTCGACTTCCTCGCCCAAGGTGACGACCTTGCGCGGATCGACGTTCTTGTTGGTCCAGTCCATTTCGGAGACGTGCACCAAACCCTCGATGCCGGCTTCGACTTCGACGAACGCGCCGTAGTCGGTCAGGTT
>JAHRWZ010000030.1 GCA_019104865.1 Castellaniella sp.
ATCGTCCTGTCTGGTAACTGCGCACCCCGGCTTCCTGAGCGGTCTGGTTCAGGATTGCCGGAAGCGGTAGACCCCGTCGTCATCCAGCGTGCGCGTCAGGGCCCCCTGGAAGTATAGGGCGTGCAGGTGGGCGATGGATTCGCCCATGGCGAAGCCCAACTGGTGCAAGTCGAGCTTGCGGCGGAACAGCACCGGCAGCAGATCATGAGCACTCTGTGGCCGGACGCACGCGGCCAGGACATCGTCCAGGCGCGCGGCGTGATGCGCCTGCTGCTGGGCGATGCGCCGATGCAGGCCCCGGAACGGCCGGCCGTGCGACGGCAGCACCAGGGCATCCGTCGACAGATCGTCGTAGGCCTTGAGCGAATCCAGATACAGGGGTAACGGGTTGGCCTCCGGTTCCATGTCGAAGACGCTGATATTGGTGGAGATGCGCGGCAGCACCATGTCTCCGGAGATCAACACCCCCAGGGTCGGACACCAGAGCGAGGCATGTTCCGGGGCATGACCGTAGCCCACGATGACCCGCCAGGACCGCCCGCCGATCTGCACGTCCTGGCCGTTCATCAGGCGATGGAAGCGTGCCGGCATGGCAGGCACGAGGCGCGCGTAATAGTCGTGCCGCTTGCGGATCAGGGCCTGGGCTTCCGGGTCCACCAGGCCATGGCGGGCAAAATGCCGGGCCGCCGCCCCGCCGGCCGGACCGCTGCCCTCCACCGCCGTGTCGGTCACCGAGGCTCCGGCCCATAGCCGCGCCATCGCATAGTCCGTCATCGTCATCCACAAAGGCGCCTGCCAGCGGTCACACAGCCAGTGCGCCAGCCCCACGTGGTCGGGATGCATGTGGGTCACCATGATGCGCAGCACGGGCAGGCCTTCCAGCGCCTGGTTGAAGACGGCTTCCCAGCATTCACGGACCTCGCCGCGGTCGATGCCGCAGTCCACCACGGTCCAGCCCTCGCGGCCATCGACGCGGTCACGCAGCAGCCACAGATTGATGTGGTCCAGGGCAAAGGGCAGCGGCATGCGGATCCAGCGCACGCCATCGGCCACGGTCAGCGCATGGCCGGACTCGGGCAGGGTTTCGCCCCAGGGGTATTCCAGTTCCTGTTCCTGCGGATTCATGCAGGGTCTCCTTGAATGTGTTTCCCATCATTATGTCAGAGTCTCATCTTTACGTTAACGTAAACTGCATGCATAATGAAATCCCTCTCGAAGACTCCTTCCGCGGATCTCATGCGCCAAACAACCTGGACCATCTCCGAGCTTGCCCGGGAATTTGACGTCACCCCGCGCACGATCCGCTTCTACGAGGATCAAGGCATCGTCAGCCCGGCGCGCGACGGGCGCAACCGCGTTTACACGACGCGTGACCGCACCCGGCTGAAACTGGCCCTGCGCGGGCGCCGCCTGGGACTGCAACTGTCAGAAATCGTCGCCCTCATCAATCTGTACGACCGCAGCAACGCCAGCACCACAGCACAGCTGCGGCACTACGCCGACACCCTGGACGCGCACCGCCGCAAACTCGAACAGCAGCGCCGCGACCTCGACGAAACCCTCAAAGAAATCCGCCGCCAGCAGGCCGATTGCGAAGCCCTGCTGCGCGCGCGGCTGGATTCCGCCGTTCATGCAGGGGCGCCGTCATCGTCACCCACAGCGGTCGCCGGGGTCGCCCCCGACCCCCATCTCATTGCAAAATAGGGCGTGCGCCCTCAGGAGACATCCCCATGGATTTACCCGGCCTGAATTTCGAACTCGGATCCGACCTGGACATGCTGCGCGACGCGGTGAGGGATTTCGCCCAGTCGGAAATCGCCCCGCGCGCCGCCGCCGACCGCGACGACCAGTTTCCCATGGACCTCTGGCGCAAATTCGGCGACCTGGGGTTGCTGGGGGTCACCGTGTCCGACACCTATGGCGGGTCCAACCTGGGTTACCTGGCGCACATGATCGCCATGGAGGAGATCTCGCGGGCCAGTGCCTCGATCGCGCTGTCCTACGGGGCGCATTCGAACCTGTGCGTCAACCAGATCCACCGCAACGGCACCGAGGCCCAGAAACGCAAATACCTGCCGGGGCTCATTTCGGGCGAACAGATCGGCGCGCTGGCCATGAGCGAACCTGGGGCGGGGTCCGACGTGGTCAGCATGCGCCTGCGCGCGGAAAAACGCGGCGACCGCTACGTCCTGAACGGCACCAAGATGTGGATCACCAACGGGCCCGACGCCGACACGCTGGTCGTCTACGCCAAGACCGACCCCCAGGCCAAGCAACGCGGCATCACCGCCTTCATCGTCGAAAAGAGCTTCCCGGGCTTTTCCGTCGCCCAGAAACTGGACAAGCTGGGCATGCGCGGTTCCCACACCGGTGAACTCGTCTTCCAGGACTGCGAGGTCCCGGCGGAAAACATCCTGGGCGAGGTCAACGGCGGCGTCCGGGTGCTCATGAGCGGCCTGGATTACGAACGCGCCGTGCTGGCGGGCGGCCCGTTGGGCATCATGCAGGCCGTCATGGATGTGGTCGTACCCTACGTGCACGAGCGTCAGCAGTTCGGTCAGCCCATTGGCGAATTCCAGCTGATTCAGGGCAAACTCGCCGATCTGTACACGACCCTGCAGGCCTGCCGCGCCTTCTGCTACACCGTGGGCAAGAACCTCGACCGCCTGGGCGTGCAGCATGCTCGCCAGGTGCGCAAAGACTGTGCCGGCGTCATCCTGTACTGTGCCGAAAAGGCCACCTGGATGGCCGGCGAAGGCATCCAGATCCTGGGCGGCAATGGCTACATCAACGACAATCCCACCGGCCGCCTGTGGCGCGACGCGAAACTGTACGAAATCGGCGCCGGCACCAGCGAGATCCGCCGTATGCTGATCGGCCGCGAACTGTTCAACGAAACGGCCTAGGGCCTGTTTACACTCATCCCATGCGCGACGACGGCGACCACCGACGCATCGAACCCGTCACCCCCCGGGGCCAGTCCCCCGAGGCGGTGGCACGCATGATCCTGGCGGGATTCGACCGCCACTATTCGCTATTTCGCTACAGCGCGCAGCGCGCCAAGGCGCTATTCGAATCCGGCGACTGGCACGGCATCCAGCAGCTATCGCGCGAGCGCATCGAATACTACGACACGCGGGTGCGCGAATGCGCCACCACCCTGGGCCAGGCGCTGCGCGGCACGACGCCCGCCCAGACCGCCCCGGACACGGCGCTGACCCCCGAACAGCTGGAATTCTGGCAGGCGGCCAAGACCTCCTACATCGGACTGCTGGCCAGCCACCTGCAGCCGGAATGCGCGGAAACATTCTTCAATTCGGTGTCCTGCCGCATCCTGCACCGCAATTATTTCAACAACGATTTCCTGTTCGTGCGCCCCGCCGTGGCCACCGAATACATCGACGGCGCACTCTCCACGTTCCGGTCCTACTACCCGCTGACGGAAGGATTATTGCCCTGCCTGGTCCGCCTGGTGGCGGACTTCGGCCTGGCCGCCCCCTACCAGGATCTGCCGGCCGATACCCGCCGGCTGGCCCACCTGGGACTGCGTCATCTGCGCCATACCCTGCCGCGCGGACTGGGCAAGCGCCTGGCGCCGGACTGCCAGATCCAGGTGCTGAACACCCTGTTCTTTCGCAACAAGGGCGCCTACATCGTCGGGCGCCTGATCAACCAGACGGCCATCCACCCCTTCGCCATCGCCCTGCTGCACACGCCGTCAGGCCACATTCAGCTCGACGCGCTGCTGCACACCAGCGACGATCTCAGCACGCTGTTCAGCTTTACCCGGGCCTATTTCCTGGTCGACATGGAGGCGCCCGCGGCCTACGTGGATTTCCTGTCGTCGCTGTTTCCGCGCAAGCCCAAGGCCGAGATCTACACCACCATCGGCCTGCAGAAGCAGGGCAAGACCCTGTTCTACCGCGACTTCCTGCACCATCTGGCCCATTCGCGCGACAGTTTCGATTACGCCCCTGGTATCCAGGGCATGGTGATGACCGTCTTCACGCTGCCGTCCTACCCCTATGTGTTCAAGCTGATCCGCGACCACATCGCGAAGGACGGCATGGACGAGGCCACCGTGCGACGTAAATACCAGATGGTGAAAAAGCACGACCGGGTCGGGCGCATGGCCGACACCTGGGAATATTCCTTGGTGGCACTGCCGCGCAGCCGGTTTTCCCCACGGCTGCTGGCCGGCCTGCGCGCCGAAGTCCCCAGCCTGCTCGAGGAAACCGACGATCTGGTGGTGCTCAAGCACATCTACATCGAACGGCGCATGACGCCGCTGAACATCTTTCTGGCCAGCGCCTCGGACACAGCATTGGAAGCGGCCGTGCGCCAGTACGGGCAGGCGATCCGCGAACTGGCCGCCGCCAATATCTTTCCCGGCGACATGCTGTACAAAAATTTCGGCGTCACCCGGCTAGGCCGCGTGGTCTTCTACGACTACGACGAAATCCAGCGCATGACGGAAATGCAGTTCCGCCGCATTCCGCCCGCCCCCAACGAGGAAGCCGAACTGTCCGGCGAACCCTGGTATCCGGTCGGCGCCAACGACGTCTTTCCCGAGGAATTCAGACACTTCCTGCTGGGGGATGACCGGGTCCGCGCCGCCTTCCTGAAACACCATGCCGCGCTGCTGGATGCACAATGGTGGCAGGACTGCCGCACCCGCGCATCCCAGGGCCGGATCGAAGACATCTTTCCCTACGACCAGGCACGACGCCTGCACTTTCCCGAACCAGTGGCATCCACACGGACTGCCGCCTTACCCACCCTTTGAAGGAGCTCATCATGTCCGATCCCATCGTCATCGTCTCCGCCGCCCGCACCCCCATGGGGAGCATGATGGGCAGCATCTCGGGTCTGTCGGCCCACGAACTGGGCGCCATCGTGATCCGCGCCGCGGTTGAACGCGCCGGCATCGCGGGTGACGCCATCCAGGAAGTCATCATGGGCAACGTGCTGCAGGCTGGCCAGGGCCAGGCGCCGGCCCGCCAGGCGGCCATCGGCGCCGGCCTGCCCAAGAGCGTGCCCGCCAGCACGCTGCACAAGGTCTGCGGTTCGGGCCTGAAGGCCGTGATGTTGGCGCACGACATCATCAAGGCCGAATCGGTCGAGGTCGTGGTCGCCGGCGGCCAGGAAAGCATGAGCAACGCCCCCTATCTGCTGCTGCGCGGGCGCCAGGGCTACCGCTTCGGGCATTCGACGGTCTATGACCACATGGCCCTGGACGGTCTGGAAGACGCCTATCAGCGCGGCACGGCCATGGGCGTGTTCGCCGAGGACTGCGCCTCGAAATACCACTTTACCCGCGAAGAGCAGGACGCTTTCTCGCTGGAATCCCTGAAGCGCGCCCGCCAGGCATCCGAAGACGGCAGCTTCAAATGGGAAATCGCCCCGGTCACGATCCAGGGCCGCAAGGGCGACACCGTGATCGACACCGACGAGGCCCCCTTCAAGGCCATGCCGGAAAAGATCCCCACCCTGAAGCCCGCCTTCAAGAAAGACGGCACGATCACGGCAGCCAATTCCTCGTCCATCTCCGACGGGGCCGCGGCGCTGGTGGTGATGAGCGCCTCGAAGGCCAAGGCGCTGGGCGCCAAGCCGCTGGCACGCATCGTGGCTCACACCCAGCACGCCCAGGAACCGGAATGGTTCACCACCGCGCCGGTGGGGGCCATCCAGAAGATCTTCGACAAGACCGGCTGGAAGGCGCAGGACGTCGATCTGTACGAAATCAACGAGGCCTTCGCCGTGGTCACCATGGCCGCCATGAAGGAACTGAACCTGCCGCACGGCCGCGTCAACATCCACGGCGGCGCGACGGCCCTGGGCCACCCGATCGGCGCATCGGGCGCGCGCCTGCTGACCACGCTGATCGGCGCACTGCGCAAGACAGGCGGCAAGCGCGGGATCGCGTCCCTGTGCATCGGCGGCGGCGAAGCGGTCGCCGTAGCGATCGAAATGCTCTGATCGCCACGGCGGGCCGGCTGCCACGAGCGGCCGGCCACGCCACCCCCGCGGCCACCATCCCACCCGGGCGCCCGCGGTCCGATTCATCTTTCCAGGATACGTCATGGCGGTCATCGAATCCCGCATCAATCCACGTTCACAAGAATTTCAGGACAATGCGCGCGCCATGCGCGCGCAGATCGATGACCTGCGCGCGCGCCTCGCGCACACGGCCCAGGGCGGCGGCGAGTCGGCGCGCGCCCGGCATCTGGCGCGCGGCAAGCTGCTGCCGCGCGAGCGGGTGGAACGGCTGCTGGATCCCGGCACGCCGTTTCTGGAACTATCCCCTCTGGCGGCGCAGGACGTCTACGACAACGCCTCGCCAGGTGCGGGGCTGATCACCGGGATCGGACGCATCAGCGGCACCGAATGCGTCATCGTCTGCAACGACGCCACCGTCAAGGGTGGCACCTACTATCCGCTGACCGTCAAGAAACACCTGCGCGCCCAGGAAATCGCCCAGCAGAACCACCTGCCCTGCGTGTACCTGGTGGATTCGGGCGGTGCCAACCTGCCCAATCAGGACGAGGTCTTTCCCGATCGCGATCACTTCGGGCGAATTTTCTACAACCAGGCGGTGATGTCGTCGCTGGGCATCGCCCAGTTGGCGGTCGTGATGGGGTCGTGCACGGCTGGCGGCGCCTACGTGCCGGCCATGAGCGACGAATCCATCATCGTGCGCAACCAGGGCACAATCTTCCTGGGCGGGCCGCCTCTGGTGAAGGCCGCCACCGGCGAGGAAGTCTCCGCCGAGGACCTTGGCGGTGGCGACGTCCACACCCGGCTCTCGGGAGTGGCCGATCATCTTGCGGAAAACGATACCCACGCCCTGCGCCTGGCGCGCGACGCGGTCGCGCGCCTGAACCTTCCGGCCCCGCCGGAACCCGGAACCTGGGCCGAGCCCTTGCACGACCCGTCGGAACTCGACGGCATCATCCCGCAGGACACCCGCAAACCCTACGATGTGCGCGAGGTGATCGCGCGGATCGTGGACGGATCCGACTTCGAGGAATTCAAGGCGCGCTACGGCACGACCCTGGTCACCGGCTTCGCGAAAATCTACGGCATGCCGGTGGGCATCATCGCCAACAACGGCATCCTGTTTTCCGAAGCGGCGCAAAAAGGCACGCACTTCATCGAGCTTTGCTGCCAACGCAACATTCCTCTGGTCTTCCTGCAGAACATCAGCGGCTTCATGGTGGGCCGCAAATATGAAAACGAAGGCATCGCCCGTCACGGCGCCAAGATGGTCACGGCCGTGTCCACCGCCGCCGTGCCCAAATTCACGGTGCTGATCGGCGGCTCGTTCGGGGCGGGCAACTACGGCATGTGCGGACGCGCCTTTGGTCCCCGGCTGCTGTTCCTGTGGCCCAATGCGCGCATTTCCGTCATGGGCGGCGAACAGGCCGCCAGCGTGCTGGCCACGGTGCGCCGCGACAACATCGAACGCAAAGGCGGCCACTGGTCGCCCGACGAGGAAGAATCCTTCAAGGCGCCGATCCGCGCGCAATACGAACACGAGGGCCATCCCTACTATTCCACGGCACGGCTGTGGGACGACGGCATCATCGCGCCGTCCGATACCCGTCGGGTATTGGGCCTGGGCCTGGCCGCCGCCCGCCATGCGCCGGTCGAAGCCACACGCTTTGGCGTGTTCCGGATGTAAGGATAAGGAAACCAGCATGTTCGACACGATTCTGATCGCCAACCGAGGCGAAATCGCCTGCCGCATCGCCGCCACTGCCCGCCGTCTGGGCATTTGCACCGTTGCCGTCTATTCCGAGGCCGACGCCCGGGCCCGCCACGTACAGGCCTGTGACCTGGCCGTGCCCATCGGCGGCGCGGAACCGAAATCCAGCTACCTGCGCGCCGACGCCATCCTGGACGCGGCCCGCCGCACCGGGGCGCAGGCCATCCATCCGGGCTACGGTTTCCTGTCGGAAAACGCGGACTTTGCCCGGGCTTGTGAAGACGCGGGCCTGGTTTTCATCGGCCCGCCCGCCCGCGCCATCGCCGCCATGGGCAGCAAATCAGCCGCCAAGACCCTGATGGCGGGCGCCGACGTGCCGCTGGTCCCCGGCTACTACGGCAATCGCCAGGAGTCCGATTTCCTGCAGGACCAGGCGCGCGCCATCGGCTACCCCGTGCTCATCAAGGCCAGCGCCGGCGGCGGCGGCAAGGGCATGCGCATCGTCGAGTCCGACGACGAATTTCCGTCCGCCCTGGCGTCCTGCCAGCGCGAGGCGGCCAGCAGCTTCGGGAACCCGCAGGTGCTGGTCGAACGCTATCTGCTGAAACCCCGCCACATCGAAATCCAGGTCTTCGCCGATACCCAGGGGCAGTGCGTGCACCTGTTCGAGCGCGACTGCTCGGTGCAACGGCGATTCCAGAAGGTCATCGAGGAAGCCCCCGCGCCGGGCATGACGCCGGAACGCCGTCAGGCCATGGGCCAGGCCGCCGTCGCGGCCGCTCAGGCCGTGGGATACGTGGGCGCGGGCACCGTGGAATTCATCGCCGAACCGGACGGCCATTTCTACTTCATGGAAATGAACACCCGCCTGCAGGTCGAGCACCCGGTCACCGAGGCCATCACCGGCCAGGATCTGGTGGAATGGCAGCTGCGCGTGGCCGCCGGCGAACCGTTGCCGCTGCGCCAGGATCAGCTGCGCATCCAGGGCCACGCCATCGAGGCCCGCGTCTACGCGGAAAATCCGGACAAGGATTTCCTGCCCAGCATCGGCCGCCTGGACATCCTGCAATGGCCGCCCCACGTCGCCTTCCAGGCCGGCGCCGTGCGCGTGGACGGCGGCGTGCGCGAAGGCGACATCATCACACCCTATTACGACCCCATGATCGCCAAGCTGATCGTCCATGGGGCGGATCGCGAGCAGGCGCGCCGTCGCATGCTGCACGCCCTGGGGGCCGTACGGGCAACCGGCCTGCATACCAACATCGCCTTTCTCGCCCGATTGATGGACGACCCGGCCTTCACGGCGGCCGATCTGGATACGGGGCTGATCCCACGGGAACACGAGCGGCTGTTTCCACCCGCGCAGGCCGCCGCGGACGCCGTGCTAGCGCTGGCGGCTGTCGCGGTGCTGCGCCACAGCCGCCTGGATGGCTCAGGCGACTGTAGCCATGCGGTCTCCGGCAGTGGCGCCGCGCGGCCAGAAACCGCTGCCCGGCATCCAGCAAGCCCTTGGCGGCAGGCGGATGGCTGGCGTATCGGCGGCGTCTATGAGCGCATCCTGCCCCTGCAGGACGCACAAGGCGAACGGCACATCCGCCTGCGCCGCGACGGAGCGGCCTGGGCCATGGCGGTCGACCAGGGGGATTTTCAGCCCCTGAGCTGGCAGGCGGATGCACAACACCCCCGGCACCTGCGCATACAGCTAGCGGATCGCGAGATCCGGGGCGAGGTCTACCTGCAGGGCCTGCGTCTGGACATCTTCACCGACGATCGGCGCGTCACACTGGAATGGCGCGACCCGATCGCGCTGGCCAGTGCCGGCACCGACGATGCCGGCGGCGGCCTGACTGCCCCCATGCCCGGCAAGATCCTGTCCGTGGCGGTCGCCACGGGCGACGCGGTCAAGCAGGGCCAGGCCCTGGTCGTCATGGAAGCCATGAAAATGGAACACACCATCGAGGCGCCGCACGACGGCGTCGTGCAAGAGGTGTTCTATGCGGTAGGTGACCAGGTCACCGAAGGCGTGACGCTGATCGCGCTGGATGAACAAGCCCGATGAACCGCAATCTTCTGCTGCTGGCCATCTGCCAGGGACTGTTCCTGGTCAACAACGTGACCTTCATCGCCATCAATGGCCTGGTCGGGCTCGAACTGGCGCCCTATCCCTGGATGGCCACGCTGCCGATCATGGGTTACGTGGTGGGCGGCGCGCTGGCCGCCCCACTGGTGTCACAGACACAGACACGATATGGCCGACGCAATTCCTTCCAGATCGGCCTGATCGTGGCGCTGGGTTCGGCGCTGCTGGCCGCGCTGGCCGCGCAGTACCGGCTTTTCGGGCTACTGATGCTGGCTACCGTCGTGGCCGGATACTACAACGCCAACGGCCAGCTCTACCGCTTTGCCGCGACCGAGCTGGCCCGCCCCGACTGGCATGAAAAGGCCGTGTCCCTGGTGCTGGCCGGCGGGCTGCTGGGCGGCGTGGTCGGGCCCAACCTCGCCAGCTGGACCCGCCTGGTGCTTCCCGTCCCCTTCGTCGGCGCCTATCTGGCCCTCGCCGTGGTGGCGCTGCTGGCCATGGGCCTGATGGCTCTGATCGATTTCCCGCACGAGCCGCATCGGCAGCGCCACACATCCACAGGGCGCCCCATGCGCCAGATCCTGCGCCAGCCTGTGTTCTTCATCGCGACGCTGGGCGCAGCGATCGGGTACGGCGTCATGAACCTGCTCATGGCCGCCACGCCGCTGGTCATGGACGTGCACCATTTCCAGTTTCCCCACATCGCCCTGGTGCTGGAATGGCACGTGATCGGCATGTATGCGCCGGGCTTTTTCACCGGCCACCTGATCCGGCGTCTTGGCGTGTTGCAGGTCATGGGGCTGGGGGTACTGCTGATGGCGCTGTGCGTGGCCATCGCGCTCTCGGGCTCCGAGATGGGGCATTTCATGGCGGCCCTGGCCCTGCTGGGGGTCGGCTGGAACTTCCTGTTCACCGGCAGCACGACACTGGCACTGGGCGCCTACCGCCCGGAAGAAAAGGACCGCGCCCAGGCAGCCATCAATTTCTGGGTCTTCATCACCATGGCACTGACTTCGTTCACATCAGGCGCCGTCGCTACCACCCGCGGCTGGGCCTGGCTCAATATCGGGGCGCTGCCCGCGTTGGTGCTGGTCGCCCTGGCCCTGTGGTGGCTGTGGCGGAGGGACCGGGTTCACCGGGCGGCGGCGGCCGGCTAAGCACGGATGGGGACGGATTGGGCAGGACGCATGATCGTCCCAGGAGGAACCCAAGTACACTATCGGAGAATCCTGCCACACCACCCACCATGTACGATATTCTGGTCTACCTGTTTGAAAACTACTACACGCCCCAGGCCTGCCCGCGCGCAGAGATCCTGGCCAGCAAGCTGGCGGCCGCCGGGTTCGAACACGAAGACATCGACGATGCCCTGAACTGGCTGCGGGGCCTGGCCAGCACGACCGAACGCTGCCTTGCCCTGGGCACCGTCCAGGAAACTGTCGGCCAGGCGTCGCGCATCTACACTGACGACGAATACCAGGCACTTGGCAGCGAGGCCATCGGCTTCATCGTATTCCTGGAAAATTCCGGCAGCCTGCCCACGGCCTTGCGCGAAATCCTGATCGAAACGGCCCAAGTGGCCGACCATTCACCGCTGTCGCTGGCCGAGATCAAGGTATTGGCGCTGATGGTGCTCTGGAGCCAGGAGGCCGAAGTCGACCATCTGGTCTTCGAGGAACTGCTGGCCGACGAAACTCAGCGGCCCAGCCACTGACGAAACGCCCGGGCCCGGTTCCCGACCGCCCCCGGATCCGCATGCCAATCCTGCCTGATCCCGAACCCTACGTCGGCCGCTTCGCCCCCAGCCCCAGCGGTCCGCTGCACGCCGGGTCCCTGGTGGCGGCGCTGGCCAGCTTTCTGGACGCCCGGGTCCACCAAGGCCGCTGGCTGCTGCGCATCGAGGACATCGACGAACCCCGCACCGTCCCAGGCGCGGACCGGACGATCCTGCACCAGTTGCGGACCCTGGGCCTGCATTGGGACGAGGAGCCGGTCTGGCAGACGCGGCGGCATGCGCTCTATGAACAAGCCTTCGCCCGGCTGCAAGCAGCGGGCCGCGTCTATGGCTGCACCTGCACCCGTCGCGAACTGCCGCCCGGCCCCTATCCGGGCACATGCCGTCCCCGGTCCAAAGCTCCACCGCGCAGTGGCACGGGATACCCACGTATGCGGTCCTGGCGCTTTCTGGTCGAGCCGGGCATCGAAACCTTCCAGGACCGCTGGTTGGGCGAGCAATCCCAGGATGTGGCCGGCGAAGTGGGCGATTTCATCATCCGCCGGGCCGACGGCCTGTGGGCCTACCAACTGGTCGTGGTGGTGGACGACGGTCTGCAGAGCATCACCGACATCGTGCGTGGGGCCGATCTACTGGACTCGACGGCCCGTCAGCGCCAGTTGGCCCGGGCCCAGGGCCTGCCCTGCCCGCGCGTGCTGCACACCCCGCTGATCCGCGACCGCGACGGGCGCAAACTGTCCAAGCAGAATCACGCCCCCGCCCTGAACCTGGGGCAGCCGCTGGAGTGCCTGCAACAGGCCTGGGCGGCCCTGGGATTCGATCGCCTGCCGGCGACCACGCCCGAGGCCTTCCTGAACTCGGCCGCCGCGCGATGGGCCGAGCGGTTCCCGTGACTCACGACGTCCTTTGACAACAGCCCCCCCGGCGCGATCCCCAGCCGGCACGGTCTTTGGTGTCCGGTTCGCATCCGGAAATGTCCCATGAAGATCTTATCGTCGGCACCTTGCCCGCGTAGCATGGCCTGCAGCCATTCGATCGGGGATGCATGACCTTGAACACACGCACACAACAGGCCGCCCACGTGGCCATCATCGGCGCCGGCCTCATGGGGCGGGGCATTGCCCAGGTATTCGCGGCCGCAGGCCACCGGACCACGCTCACAGATGCCGACAGCGCCGCCCTACTGGCGGCACCCGGATACGTCGCCCACAGCCTGGCCCAGATGGGCATGGAACCCGACGCAGTCCTCGAGAAGCTGCATCTCGCCCCGTCGCTGCAGGACGCTGTCTCGAATGCCGGGATTATAATCGAAGCCGCCCCCGAGCGACTCGATCTCAAGCAGGCGATCTTCGCCGACATTGCGGCTGCGGCCCCCCGCTCCGCAATCCTTGCCAGCAACACATCGGTCATCCCGATTACGCAGATCGGGCAGGCGCTCGATCCGCAGGCGCGTTCCCGCCTCGTGGGCACGCACTGGTGGAATCCCCCGCATCTGGTCCCGCTGGTCGAAGTCGTGCGCACCGAATTCACGTCGGACGCGGTCTTCGACGGCACCGTCGACATCCTCCAATCGGTCGGCAAATGCCCGGTCAAGGTCCTGAAGGACATACCCGGCTTCATCGGCAACCGGCTACAGCACGCCCTGTGGCGCGAAGCCATCTCACTGGTTCAACACGGAGTCTGCGACGCGCAGACTATCGACCAGGTGGTCAAGCAGAGCTTCGGCATGCGGCTGCCGGTGCTGGGGCCGATGGAGAACGCGGACCTCATTGGACTCGAGCTGACCCACGATGTCCACCGGATCCTCTTCCCCGACCTGAACGACGGCAAGGAACCCTCGCCGCTGCTCGCGGAATTGCTCGGCCAGGGCCACGCGGGCATGCGCAGCGGGAAGGGCCTGCGCGACTGGACGCCCGAGCAGGCCCTTGCGGTGCGCGAAGAGCTGGCGCGGCATCTCCTTTCAATGAACACATCAAAGAACCCAGGGCGCTGAACCGGAAGGCGCGACCAGGCTAGTCCGGATCCGCCTCCATCCGATATTCCCGCGTCGTCTTACCCGTCCAGCGCTTAAATGCACGGCGGAAATTGGTGGGCTCCGAAAATCCCAGCAATAAGGCGATGTCGTCGCCGTTCATCTTGGTGGTGCGCACGTATTCCACCGCCAGGGACGAGCGCACGTCGTCCAGGATCGCAGAAAATGACGTCTCTTCCACGCACAAATGCCGCCGCAGATTGCGCGAGGTCATGCCCAACTGGGCTGCGATCGCCTCCATGCTCGGGAACTCGCCCGGCCGCCTCAGCAGGCGCTGATAGACCTCGCCAGCCATGCCCGACAAGGTCCTGGCGTTGCGGATCAGCCCCTCGCAGGTCTGTTGCAGCACGGTCGCCGTCAGCCGATGTGCCAGCAGCGGCCGCTGGTCCAGGATGGCCGCATCATAATGCAGCTCACACTGCGCATGGTCAAACTCGCAGGGGCAGCCCAGGAACCGCTCATAGATCGCAGCATAGGGAGGCGCCGCATACGAGAAATAGGCTTTGACGGGAAAGCAGGGGCGGCCAAATACATCCTGCAGATGCGTCACATGCTGGGTGTATTGCTGCTCGATCAGGAAACGGCGGATGTCCGGCGATTCGTTGCACAGGATCGCATCGGGGAACGTCCAGACCGCCCTGCCGTCGCGCTCCGCCCACTCGATGGTCAAGGTCGGCGTGGCAAGCGAGTGGTATTTCACGCCCAGCAGGAAATAATCGCGCATTTGCAGGCACGACATGAGCGCATAGCCATACATGCCATAGGCGGACAGATGCAGCCGTGCCCCCGTCAGAAACGGCGTGGCGGGATCCGCGGACAAGGCCAGAGCATTGCTGCAGACCTCTACATACTGGCGGATCGAAGTTAGCGCCGTGGCGTCGTAGATGCAGCGCTCGTCCACTCCGGTGCCCCGCAGGCTGCTGGACGGCTCGATGCCCTGCGCAGCCAGCACCTCGACCAACGCGGCGATTTTGTAGGGCGCGTAGATGCGTTCGTTATAGGCTGGCGGGCGGTTTCGCATGAAGAATAAGGTTTCCGATGATGATATGCGGACGTCCGATTTTGATCTTATCATCCATCCGCGACTCGATTAATCTTCCCCAGTGGTTGCGCATGGCCTGTCCATGCACTTCGTTTGGGAGACAGAGGTCAGAATGAAATTACAAGGCAAGGTCGCACTGATTACGGGTGCCGGACGCGGAATCGGGGCGGCAATCGCCCTCAAGTTCGCTCAGGAAGGCGCGATGATCGCCGCGTGCGACGTCCACGAAGACGCCGTGAGACAGACGGTCCAGGACTGCGAGGCCGCCGGGGCATCCGCCATCGGCCTCGCGGCCGACGTCACGGACCGGGCCGGCATGGACGAAGTGGTCCGGACAGTCCTGGCGAAGTTCGGGCGCATCGACATCCTGGTCAACAATGCGGGCATCACACGCGATGCCCGCTTCGAGAAAATGACCGAAGCGCAGTTCGACGCCGTGATCGATGTGAATCTGAAGGGCGTCTTCAATGCGGCCCAGGCCGTCGTTCCCGGCATGATCGAGCGCGGCCACGGCGTCATCCTGAACGCCAGCTCCGTGGTTGGCCTCTATGGGAACTTCGGCCAGACCAATTACGTGGCCGCCAAGTCCGGCGTCATCGGATTCACCCGCACCTGGTGCCGCGAACTGGGCCCCAGGGGCATCCGGGTTAATGCCGTAGCACCGGGATTCATTCAGACGCCCATGCTCGACAGCGTGCCGGCCCCGGTCTTGACGCGGATGAACGAGCAAGTGCCGCTGCGCCGCCTCGGACAGCCGGAAGAAGTCGCCAATCTCTACGCCTTCCTGGCCAGCGAAGAGGCCAGCTACATCAATGGCGCCGTGATCGAGGTCACCGGCGGACTGAGGATCTGACATGTCAATCACCCAACGGCTGCTCGTCCCTCGGGGACTGAAGGTGCTGGTCACCGGAGGCGCGGCAGGCATCGGCGCCACGATCGCGGAAGGATTCCTGGAGGCGGGCGCTTGCGTGCACATCTGCGACATCGACGCCCAGGCACTGGCCGGCTTCCTGGAACGCCACCCTGGCGCGCGTGGCACCGCGACCGACGTCGGCCGGGAAGAGACAGTCGCGCGCACCGTCGACGAAGCCGCGCAGGCAATGGACGGATTGGACGTGCTGGTGAACAACGCCGGCATTGCGGGTCCGACGGGCGGGATCGACACACTGTCCGTTCCCGACTGGGAGCGGACAGTCGATACCAACCTCAACAGCCAATTCTATTTCCTGCGCCATGCCGTCCCCCACCTGAAACGATCCGCGTCCAATCCGCACATCGTCGCCATGTCCTCCGTGGCGGGCCGTCTGGGCTATCCCTTCCGCACCCCCTACGCGGCGACGAAATGGGCCATCGTCGGACTCATGAAATCTCTCGCGGCCGAACTCGGTCCCGAGGGCATCCGCGTCAATGCCGTTCTGCCGGGCGTGGTTGCTGGCCCCCGCATGGACCGAGTCATTGCGGCACGCGCGCAGGCTCTGGGGCTGGACGACGCCGCCATGCGGGAACAGTATCTCGGCAAGATCTCCCTGCGCCGCATGGTCTCGGCCGAGGACATCGCCGCCATGGTTCTGTTCCTGTCCGCCCCGGCGGCTGCCAACATCACCGGCCAGGCCATCAGCGTGGACGGCAACGTCGAATACCTGTGACCCGCTGCCGGTTCCGGGCGGCATGCGCCGCCCGCCGGACTAGAAGCCCACCGCGTCGGGCCCCTTGAGGCCCAGCATGTCCCGCACCTCGCTCGGGGTCGCGATCTCCAGCGACAGCTCTTCCAAGATACGGCGGATCTTGCGCACCTGATCAGCATTCGAGGGCGCAAGTTCGCCGCGGGACAGGAACAGGCTGTCCTCCAGCCCCACACGGACATTCCCGCCCATGACCGCCGACATAGCGGACAGGGCCATCTGGTGCCGGCCCGCGCCCAGGACGGAGAACCGGTAATTCTCCCGGCCGAACAGGTGGTCGGCGACGCCGCGCATGTGCGAAAGATTGGCCGGATCCGGCCCGATGCCGCCCAGCACGCCGAAGATGAACTGGATGAACAGCGGAGCCTGCACCAGGCCCTCGTCCACGAAGTGAGCCAGGTTGTAGAGATGCCCCACGTCATAGCATTCGAATTCGAAACGGGTGCCATGGGTCTGCCCCAGCGTGCGCAGAATGTGCGCGATGTCCTTGAACGAGTTGCGGAAGATCTGGTCCTCCATGCCCTCGACGTAGGGCTTTTCCCAGTCGTGCTTCCATTCACTGATACGCCGCGCGACCGGATGGATGGAGAAATTCATCGATCCCATGTTCAATGAACACATCTCGGGCCTGGCCCGCAGCGGGTATGCCAGGCGGTCGGCCAAGCTCATCCGCGTGGTGCCACCCGTCGTGATGTTGATGACGGCATCGGTGGACGACTTGATCCGGGGCACGAACTGCTGGAAGACGTCCGGGTCGGGCGTGGGCTTGCCGTCGACCGGATCGCGGGCATGCAGGTGCAGGATGGCGGCACCCGCTTCGGCCGCCGCGATGGCCTGTCCGGCGATCTGCTCCGGCGACAGGGGCAGATAGGGCGACATCGACGGCGTATGGATGCCGCCTGTAACGGCGCAGGTAATGATGACTTTATCGGTCTTGCGTTTCATGTTTTTGTTTCCAGACATCTGCGCGGCCGGCAAGGCCGCAAGGTTCAAACCGCCAGCCATTGCGCAAGCAGCCCATCATTTCCGGCGATCTCCTGCGGCTCGCCTTCGTGGACGATCCGCCCGTGGCCCATTACGCACATGCGTGTGGACACGTGCAGCGCGATGGTCAGCTTCTGTTCCACTAGGACGACCGACACGCCCCGCCGGTGAATGTCGCGGATGCAGTCGCTCACGGCCGCGACGATCTGCGGCGCCAGGCCTTCGGTAGGCTCATCGATCAGCATCACTCGCGGGTTCCCCAGCAGCGATCGGCAGATCGTCAGCATCTGCTGCTCGCCGCCCGACAGACTGCCCGCCAGGGTATTGCGCCGTTCCCGCAACCGGGGGAAATAGTCGAACATCTGCGCCGCGGTCCACTCGGGAACCCCCGGCAGACACGGCTGCTCGCCCATGCGCAGGTTCTCGTCGACCGTCAGGTTGGCGAATACCTCGCGCTCTTCCGGCACGTAGGCGATGCCGGCGCGCGCGATCTCATAGGGACGCCGTCCCGCGAGGAGCAGGCCGCCAAGCACGACGTCGCCAGAGGTGGGCGCCAGCAGTCCCATGATGGCCTTCAGCGTGGTGGATCGGCCCGAGCCGTTCCGCCCGACCAGCCCGATCACCTCGCGCGGCCCCACGTCGAAGGTCACGCCGCGCAGAACGTGGCTCTTGCCATAGTGCGCGTGCAGGTCGCGGACGCGCAGAAGGGGTGTGTCTTCGATGCTCATGCCGTGGCCTCCTCGCCCAGATAGGCTTCCCGCACCCGGGGATCCGCGCGGATCTCCTCGGGCGTGCCGCTGGCGATCACTTCGCCGTACACCAGCACGCTGATGCGATCGCTCAGCGAGAAGACAACCTCCATGTCGTGCTCCACGATCAGCAGGGCGCGCCCTTCCGTCACTTCACGTATGAGCGCAGTGGTATAGCCGGTCTCCTCGCTCGACATGCCGGCCATGGGCTCGTCGAGCAGGATGATCCGGGGATCGGAGGCCAGCGTCATGGCGATTTCCAGCGAACGCTGCTCGGAGTAGGACAGTTCTCCGGCGGCCGTCGCCGCCCGGTGGCGCAGGCGGACGCTTTCGAGCAGGGACTCGCTGCGCTCCCGCACCGCGCGGTTGCGGTCGATCAGGTGCCAGAAGCAGTATTGCAAGCCATGCGACCGCATCACAGCCAAGCGGATATTCTCGAAGACTGTCAACCGCGGAAAGAGATTGGTGATCTGGAACGAGCGTGCCAGGCCGAGCCGGTTGACGGCCTGCGGACTGTATCCGGCGATGGATTGTCCTGCCAGGCGGATCTGACCCGCGCTCGGGCGCAGTTGCCCGGACACCAGATGGAACAGCGTCGATTTCCCGGCACCATTGGGGCCGATGATGGCATGCCGCTCGTTCTCGCCCACGTTCAGGCTCACGCCGCGGATGATCTCCACCGGACCGAAGGACTTGCGCACGCCGTCGAGGGACAGGACCGGTGGATTCATGTCAGCCCCCGTTCGGATATCACGCCGGTCGCCGGATCCTGTCTTGCGGCATCGGTCTCGCGCAGGCGGCCGACAGCGGTGGTCGCCGCCCGCCAGCACAGCCAGCCCACCACCGCCAGCGCGCCGGGCATCAGCCAGGTCGATGCGCTCAGGGGGGACCATGCCCGGCCGAACAGGTCGACCGCCGGCCATGCCCAGGCGCCCGCCGCCCGGGCCAGGCTCTGGTAGTCCTGCGAGAACAGACGCTGCAGCAGCTCGGTCAGGAAGACCGCGGCAGCGGCGTAGGCGGCTCCAGCACCCAGGTAAAGGCCGGCACCGGGCGCTACCGCCCTCAGGCCGTACCGCTTCACGAAGACGCGGACCAGGTCCAGCAGGCCCGTCAGGCCCGTGGGCATGAACATGATGACGAGCACGAACAACGCCCCCTGGTACAGCAGCCAGGACTGCGTCAGGTCCGAGACTGCATAACCGAAGAAAGTCACCAGGGCCGCTCCGAGAGCGGGGCCAAGGAAGGCATGGACGCCACCGATATAGGTGTTCAGCACCACAGCGGCGGACAATGAGGTGTCGAACACAACATAGTTGGCCGATTCGTTGCTCAGCACCTGAAGGCCGCCGGCGATACCGGAGAACATGCCCGATAGCGCGAAGATCAGGACGCTGATGCGGTGCACGTCGTAGCCGAGGAAGCGCAGGCGATGGCTGTTCTCGCGTAGCCCAAGGGCGAGGCGTCCGAGTGGCGTGCGAGTCAGCAGGTACAGCAGCGCCACGCTCGCCAGCACCCAGGCCAGCGTCAGGTAGTAGACCTCCACGGTGGAACCGAAGGTGAGGCCCCAGGCTGGCATGCGCATCGACGAGATGCCGGCCTCACCCCCGAAGACGCCTTTGAGTTGCGGTGCAAGCGCATGCAGGAGTTCAGCGATTGCCAGCGTGATCATGGCAAAGTACGCCCCGGTACGCTGGGTCGAGAACCAGCCGGCCGCGAGGCCGGCCAACAGGCCCCCGGCCGCCCCGGCGAGCGGCATCCAGGGCGTGGGCAGCAGCCCCGCCCCGCCGAGCGCGTTCATCGCATGGACGGTGGCGAAGGCGCCCACGCCAAAATAGGCCGAGTGGCCGAAGGACAGCATGCCGGTATAACCGCACAGCAGGTTGTAGGCGCAGGCGAACAGAGCGGCGATCAGCATGGAGATCGCCGCATTCACCAGACCGTCCGAGAGTGCCATCGGCGCGGCGGCCAACGCGGCCACGCCAATGACGATCAGGATCATGCGAGTTTTCATCGCCTTACTCCTTCTCGCCCATGAGGCCGCTGGGACGCACCAGCAGCACCAGCAGCATCAGGGCGAAGGGCAGGCTCGCCGCCAGGCTGGACACTTTGAGGGACAAGATCCCGCCCATCGTCCCCGCCAGGCCCCCCATGCCTAGCCAGGCGAGCATATCCGCGGGCGTGGCGTCGATGCCTACCGCCATGGAGGTCACCACCCCAATGAGGATCGACGCCAGCATTGCGCCCTCCAGCGAACCGAGGCCGCCGATCACAACCACCACGAACACCAGCACGCCGAGTTCCAGCGCCATGTTGGGGCTGGTGGTGTAGAACGCACCGGCCACGGCGCCCGCTAGCCCGGCCATGGCGGCCCCCACACCGAAGACGCCCATGAACACGCGCGGCACGTTGTGGCCCAGCGCCTCCGCCATCGCCGGTCGGTGGATGGCCGATCGCACAATGATTCCCACCCGGGTGCGCGACAGCAGCAGATAGATCGCTAGGAACATGACGATGGCCACGACTCCCATGAAGATGCGGTAGGCTGGATAGTCCAGGCCTCCGACCGAGAAAGCGGCGAAATCCAGGTCCGCCGGCACGTGATAATTCACGGGGTAGTCGCCAAAGAACAGCTTGACGAGTTCCGCGATGATGAAGGACAGGCCGAAGGTGATCAGCAATTCGTGAGCATGCCCATGCCGGTGCACGCGCCGCAGGATGTGGCGCTCGACCAGGATGCCGATGGCCCCGACCAGCAGGGGCGAAACGACGACCGCCGGCCAGAACCCGACCACACCCTGCAGTGCATAGGCGAAATAGGCCCCCAGCATGTAAAACGAGGCGTGAGCGAAATTGAGAATACCCATCATGCCGAAGATGAGCGTCAATCCGGCCGACACCATGAACAGGAGCAGGCCGTAGACGACGCCATTCAGCAGCGGGGTTGCGAGATATTCCATGACGTCCCCTGGTTCCACACGGCGGCTTCAGACGGGACGCTGCATCTTGCAGGTGGTCTGGGCGGGCACGGCGGCTTCCTGCGCCGTGAACCGCTTCACCGGCTTGAAGCCCAGGTCGGTGCCGTCCGCCTTGTATTGGGCATCGCGAGACACGACCGACACGGCCAGCGGCAACAGGGCCTGGTGATCCTGGGCCCGCATGCCGAGCGTGCCCATGGGCGTCTCGATCGAGGCTTTTTCGAGTTGCAGCGCCAGCTTGCGGACGTCCAGCTTGCCGTTCCCGGCCGGCACATGCTTCAGGGCCTCGCCCACCAACAGCATCCCGAAGACCGTCTGTGGTTCGATGAAGGTCGGCGCATGGCCCATCTTGGACTGGTAGTCGCGCACGAATGCCGCACCGGCCTCGCCGCCTGCCTGCGGGTTGAACGTCTGCACGACATAGTCGCCCAGCGCGACGTCGCCCGCATTGGCGATATTGCCCGGCTGATCCAGATAGACGGTACCGAAGCGGGCCTTCAGGCCGGCCGCCTTGGCAGACTTCATGAGCAGCAGCAGGTCGCTGCCCCAGTTGCCCGTCATGACCGTATCCGCCTGCGCGGCGGCGATCTTGTTCACATAGGGCGAGAAGTCCTGGATCTTGCCCACGTCGTGCAGCGTTTGCTCGACCACAGTGTAGCCGCCGGCTGCGGCATCGCCGACGATGGCCTGCTCCATGTCCTGTCCCCAGGAATAGTTCTGGTTGATCGAGTAGACCCGGGAACCCAACGCCTTGTCTTGCTTCATGCCAGCCACCAGCGCATTGACCCGCATCGGGGCATTACCGGCGACACGGAAATGATAGAACTGGCATTTCTCGCCCGTGAGCGATTGCGCCTCGGCGCCAACGTTCAGATAGATCAGCTCGCGCCCGGGATTGCGCAGATCCCACTTGCGGACATCCTCGGTAATCTGCCCGCCGATGGCGGAGGAAGCCCCCTGGACGACGATCTGCGCACCATCGGAGATGGCCGCCTTCAGCTTGTCGGCCGCGCCCGCAGGGCCGCCCTGGTTGTCGTATTCCAGCAGTTCGAGCGGCTGCCCGTGCCACCCGCCGTCCGCATTGATGCGGTCCACGGCGTAGCGCACAGCGGCCCGATAGGTCAGGCCCGTCGATGCTTGCGGGCCGGACAGCGTCTCCACGAGGGCGATCTTGACAGGCGCGGCCATCGCCGCCGCGGAGGCGAGCAGCAAGCCGGACAACAGCGACATATTCAGAACAGCATGCGATTTCATGAGGGTCTCCTCCATGAGGGCTATCAACCGGCGCGTCAATACGCACCGACCGAAGGCATGTTAGAGACAGTTCCAACCGCATTACAGATCTATTCAGGACATCACCGTATCTTTACCAGACACGTCGATCTATGGCTTACCCTAATACAATGACGGAAATCCAGATATTGTCTGACTAGTGCGCCGAAGCCGACAATCGGTGCCGCAGGACCGACTCCTCGGCTGCCGGCTGAGGTGTGGCGACTTGCAAGGGTCGATGCCCCCTCGTATGATCCGCGCTATCGTGGTCATAAAATGGCCGCCAACGGAACCTCATGACAAAAACTCTGATCATTGCTGAAAAGCCGTCGGTTGCCCTGGACATATCCCGGGCCCTGGGGGGATTCACCCGCGAGGGGGACTACTTCGAGAGCGAGCAGTTCGTGCTGTCCTCCAGCGTCGGCCATCTGCTTGGCCTGGTGGCGCCCAACGACCCCGTGCGCGGCAAATGGAGTTTTGCGCATCTGCCGGTCATCCCGCCACAGTTTGAACTCAGCCCTGCCGACAAGCGATCCACCGAACGCCTGAAGCTGCTGGTCAAACTCCTCAAGCGCAAGGACGTGGGTGCCATCATCAACGCCTGCGACGCGGGCCGCGAGGGCGAGCTGATCTTCCGCTATATCGTGCAGTATTCGGGGGTTAAAAAGCCCATCCAGCGGCTGTGGCTGCGATCCATGACCCAGGCGGCCATCCGCGAGGCCTTCGCCAACCTGCGCGACGACGAGACGATGAAGCCACTAGAGGCCGCCGCCCGCTCGCGCGCCGAGGCCGACTGGCTGGTGGGCATCAACGGCACACGCGCCATGACCGCCTTCAACAGCAAGGACGGCGGCTTCTTCAAAACGCCCGTGGGCCGTGTGCAGACCCCGACGCTGGCCATCGTGATGGAGCGCGAGGACCGCATCCGCCAGTTCATCACCCGCGACTACTGGGAGGTCCACGCCACGTTCGTCGCCGCCGCCGGCCTGTACGAAGGCCGCTGGTTCGACCCGGCCTTCAAAAAGAACGAACAGGATCCGGACGCCCGGGATTCGCGCCTGTGGTCGGCCAGTGCGGCACAGACCATCGTGGCGGCCTGCCGCGAACAACCCGGCACGGTGACCGAGGAATCCAAACCCAGTACCCAGATGTCGCCCGCGCTGTTCGACCTGACCACGCTGCAGCGCGAGGCCAATTCGCGCTTCGGCTTTTCGGCCAAGACCACCTTGTCCCTGGCCCAGACCTTGTACGAGCGCCACAAAGCCCTGACCTACCCCCGAACCGATTCGCGCTATCTGCCCCAGGATTACGTGAGCACCGTGCAGCAGACCATGCAGGGGCTCTCCGACAGCGAATCGGGCGTGGCCCGTTCCGTGCGGCCCTTTGCCGCCCAGGTCGTGGCCCAGGACTGGGTCAAGCCCAATCGCCGGATTTTCGATGACAAAAAGGTCTCCGACCACTTCGCCATCATCCCCACCCTGCAGGTGCCGCGCGAACTCAGCGACGCTGAATTCAAGATCTACGAACTGGTGACGCGGCGGTTCCTGGCCGTGTTCTTCCCGGCGGCGGAATTCCGGATCACCACGCGCATCACCCAGGTATCCGGCCACCATTTCAAGACCGACGGCAAGGTCCTGGTATCGCCGGGCTGGCTGGCCATCTACGGCCGCGAGGCGCAGGGTGACGACGCATCCCTGATCGCCGTGGCCGAGGGCGAGCGCGTACGCACCGAAGACATCGAGGCCCGCGCGCTGGTCACCAAACCACCCGCGCGCTTCAACGAAGCCACGCTGCTGTCCGCCATGGAAGGCGCCGGAAAACTGGTGGACGACGAGGCGCTGCGCGAAGCCATGTCCGAGCGCGGGCTGGGCACGCCGGCCACGCGCGCTGCCATCATCGAAGGGCTGCTGAACGAAGGCTATCTGCGCCGCGAAGGCCGCGACCTGATCCCCAGCGCCAAGGCGCGCCAGCTGATGACGCTGCTGGCCGGCCTGGGGGTCAACGAACTGACCTCGCCGGAACTGACCGGCGAATGGGAACACCAGCTGAAACTGATCGAGCAGCGCCAGCTGGACCGCGAGACCTTCATGCGCGAGATCGCGCAGATGACGCAGGTGATCGTCAAACGCGCGAAGGAATACGAGCGCGATACCGTCCCCGGCGACTATGCGACCCTGAAGACACCCTGCCCGAAATGCGGCGGCGTCGTGAAGGAAAACTACCGCCGCTACGCCTGCACGGTCTGCGATTTTTCCATCGGCAAACACCCGGGCGGGCGCACCTTCGAAGTCCCCGAGGTCGAGGAACTGCTGGCCAAACGCACGCTCGGGCCGCTGACCGGATTCATCAGCAAGATGGGCCGGCCATTCGCTGCCGTGCTGCGCATCACCGACGAATTCAAGCTGGAGTTCGACTTCGGCCAGAAGGAAGACGAGGACGCCGAGGCCGTCGATTTTTCCGGTCAGACGCCGCTGGGCGCCTGCCCGAAATGCGGCGGCCGCGTCTTCGAGCACGGCATGAACTACGTCTGCGAACATTCGGTGGGGCCCGCCAAGACCTGCGATTTCCGCAGCGGCAAGGTCATCCTGCAGCAGGAAATCCCGGCCGAGCAGATGAGCCAGCTGCTGGCCACCGGCAAGACGAAACTATTCGACGGTTTCGTATCCAGCCGCACCAACCGCAAATTCAAGGCCTATCTGGTGCGCCAGGACGACGGCAAGATCGGCTTCGAATTCGAGGCGCGGGCACCGAAGCCGGTGGCCAAGGCAGCGGCGGGCAAGCCGGCCGCCAAGATCGCCGCGACGGCCAAGGTGGGGGCGGCAAAAGCGCCATCCACCACCAAAGCCAGCACGGCAAAAACCACCAAACCCGCCGGCAAGACCGCCAAATCGACCCGGGCGACGGCCAGTTCCAAGTCCGCCGCCAAAACCCGCGCCACCACGGCCAGGAAGGCTGCGGCGGAATCGCAGGACGACGACAGCCCGGCGTTCTGACGCACGGTTCGGTTCACCCTCGGGGCGCGATTCAAGCCCACGGGTGAACCGAGCTTAACTGCTCTCGCGAATTTTCAGTGCAAATCCCAGATCGATCACCGGGGTTGGCACGGTTTCGTCCCGGATCAGCCGCAGCAGCATTTTCGCCGCCGCATCGCCGACTTCGCGACGCGGCGTGCGCAGGCTGGTCAACGGGGGCAGCATCTGCTCATTGCCCGGCAGGTCATTGAAACCCACCACGCTGACACGATCGGGAATCGGGATGCCAAGTCGCAAAGCCTCCAGCAACGCGCCATGAGCCAAATCGTCATTACAGAAAAACATGGCATCCACGTCGGGATGCGTGGTCAGCAATCGGCGAAAGGCCTCCGCCCCCAAGGCGGCGGGGGACGGTCTCGCATCGAGAACCTCTAGACGCGGGTCGTAGCAGCCCGCCAGGCTCAGGGCGCGGCGAAAACCATCGGCACGCTCCAGCGTGCGGGGGTCCAGCTGAGCGCCCACGAACGCGATACGCTGCCGTCCCCGGTCCAGCAAATGCCGGGCCACCGTCTCGGCCGCGTCGACCTGGGAGAACCCGACACAATGCACGCCAGGCTCGTCGCTGAGCTCCATGACATGCACGCACGGCGTGCGACTGTCCGCGATCAGGCGGCGCACGGCATCGCTGCGATCGAATCCGGTCAAGATCAGACCCGCTGGCCGATGCGACAAGTAGTTTTCCAGCAAGGCCGCCTCGCGACTCGGCTGATATTGCGTGATGCCGACGAAAATAGGGTAACCGGCATCCCACATGACATCCTGGATCGCTTCCAGCAGTTCGGTGAACAGCGTATTGGACAGCAGGGGAATCAGCACCACGATATGGCCGCTCTTGGCCGATGCCAGCGCCCGAGCGGACGGATCCGGACGGTAGCCCAGCCGGGCGACGGCATCCTGCACCCGATCCGCCAGTTCGGGCCGCACCGTCGTCTTGCCGGCCACCACACGTGACGCCGTGATGGGGCTGACCCCCGCCAGGGCGGCGACGTCCGCCAGCGTCACCCGGCCCGTCGCCCGACTGCGGGCCCGTGTCCCCCGGTCCCGCCTTGAACCGTCACGGGACGTGGCGTCATGTTTCATAGAGGAATTCCCTAATGTCATCATGCAGAAGATAGCGCTATCTTAGCGCCTCATCAAGACCTGATTCGCAGCAGCGTCTCGACAGTCGCGCCGCGCCAGGGTGTACCAGGCATAACTTCACGCAAGGTCATTTTTTTTCAATGCAAAAGATAGCGCTATCTTTGTCTGCCGGCGATCAGGAAGACAGCCATGCCCCGCCGGCTCAGGCGGTCGTCGTCATGGGGGTCTCCGGCAGCGACAAGTCCACGGTCGGCGAGATCCTGGCCCGTCGCCAGCACTGGACCTTCGTGGAAGGCGACGCCTTTCACAGCGAACAGAATCACGCCAAGATGCGCACCGGCATTCCGTTGACAGACGAAGACCGACACTCCTGGCTGGAGTCTCTAGGCCGGGAACTTGCCCGGCACGCGCCAGACGGCGTCGTCCTGAGCTGCTCCGCCCTGAAGCGCACGTACCGCCAGCGGCTGCGGGACCACGTGCCGGACCTGGCCTTCATCTGGCTCGACGTCGGGCGCGATGCGGCGGCGCAGCGTGTCGCTGGACGAGGCGCCAGCCATTTCTTCCCCGCCACCTTGATCGACAGCCAGTTTGCCGCGCTGGAGCCGCCGTTCGACGAGGCCGGACTGCTGCATCTGGATAGCGAACAGCCGCTGGACCACATTCTTGCCAGCGCATGCGACTGGCTGCAAAGGAGACCACATGCATCCCGCTGAACCGGAATCCGGTCGGACCGACAAGCCCCTGATCCGCAAGACGGCTGAAGCCTTCATGGCCATCACTCTGGCGCTGATGGTCATTGCCGTTTTCAGCAACGTCGTGCTGCGCTATGCCTTCGGCACGGGCCTGGTGATCTACGAGGAGCTGTCCCGCCTGCTCTTCATCTGGCTGGTATGCATGGGCACGGTCGTTACCGCCTATGAGAAGCGGCACCTGAGTTTCGACTTGCTGGTGGACCGCGCCGGCCCCCGCACGCGCCCTGTCCTGGATGCGCTGGCCGGCGTGATCGGCTTTGTCGTCCTGGCCATGGTAATCAAGGGAGCATGGGACCAGGTCATCGCCGGCATGCACAGCTACAGCCCCGTGATCGGATATCCGCTGTCGATCGCAGCTGCCGCGACGCTATTCATGGCCGCCGCCATGGTGGTCATTCTCTTCAAGCAAAGCATCCTGGACCGCCTGCGCGGCTGAAGCAAGGACACTGTCATGGAAATCACCCTGCTTTTCCTCGCTGTCCTGTTCGGCTCCATGTCGATCGGGATACCCATCGCCATCGCCCTGCTGGTGTCGGGTGTGGCGCTGATGTGGCAGCTGGATTTTTTCAACACCCAGCTGCTGGCGCAAAACCTTCAGGCCGGATTCGACAGTTTCCCGCTGCTGGCCGTGCCATTTTTCGTGCTGGCGGGCGAACTGATGAATGCCGGCGGCCTGAGCCAGCGGATCATCGACATGGCGCGCGCCTTTGTCGGCCATATCCCCGGGGGGCTGGGCTACGTCACCATCTTCGCGTCGGTGCTGCTGGCCTCGATGAGCGGCTCGGCCATTGCCGACACGGCGGCCCTGGCCACCATTCTGCTGCCCATGATGCGCCAGCAGAATTACCCGCTGGACTACAGCTCCGGCCTGCTGGCCTCGGGCGGGATCATCGGTCCGATCATTCCGCCTTCGCTGCCCTTCATTATCTACGGCGTCACCACCAATACGTCCATCAGCAAGCTGTTCATCAGCGGCGTGGTGCCCGGCATTCTGATGGGCGGGGCATTGCTGATCGCCTGGCGGCTGGTGGCCCGCCGACGCAACCTGCCCGCTGCCCAGCGCACCACCCCGGCGCAGCGCCGCAAGGCCATCGCCGACAGCACGTGGGCGATCTTCATGCCGGTCATCATCCTGGGCGGCATCCGCTTTGGTGTCTTCACCCCGACCGAGGCGGCCGTGGTCGCGGCAGTCTATGCATTTCTGGTGTCGCGTTTTATCTACAAGGCGCTATCCTGGAAAGCCGCCTATGAGGTGCTGGTGACCTCCAGCATCACCACGGCGGTCGTGATGTTCCTGTGCGGCGCCGCGACGGTGGCGGCCTACATGATCACGCTGGCGGACCTGCCCAACCAGCTCGCCGCCTTGTTCCAACCGATCCTGGCCCACCCCAAACTGTTCATGACCTGCATGGTGATCTTCCTGCTGCTGGTCGGCACGTCCATGGATCTGACGCCCATCATCCTGATCTTCGCTCCCGTCTGCCTGCCGCTGGCCCTGAAGGCGCACATCGATCCAATCTATTTCGGCTTCATGTTCGTCTTCACCGGCTGTCTGGGCCTCATCACCCCACCCGTGGGGACGGTGCTGAACGTGGTGGGCGGCGTCGGCGGCGTCCGGATGGAAGCCGTCGTCAAAGGCGTCGCCCCCTTCCTGCTGGTCTACGTGCTCCTGCTCGCGCTACTCGTTGCTTTCCCCCAGATCGTCACCGCTCCAGTCCGCTGGCTGGGCTGAGACGTAGGCAACCGCCCCAAAACGGCGGATCCATTTACCCAAGGAGAAGTCCCATGAAAATCAAGATGCTGTTCCTTGTCGCCACGCTGGCGGCGGGCGCCATGGGCCTGTCGGCCCACGCCGCCGAAACCCGCCTGATCCGCTTCGGCTACGGCCTCAACCAGGATTCCAACCAGGGCCGCGCCGTCCAGGTCTTTGCCAATGAAGTCGCCAAACTGTCCGGCGGCAAGATGCAGATCCGGGCCATTGGCGCGGCGGCCCTGGGCTCGGACATCCAGATGCAGCAAGCGCTCATCGGCGGCGCCCAGGAGATGATGGTGGGCTCGACCGCCACCCTGGTAGGGATCACGCCGGAGATGGCCTTGTGGGACACGCCCTTCCTGTTCAATTCCGGCACCGAGGCCGACCAGGTGCTGGATGGCAAGACGGGCCAGCACATCATGGACAAGCTGAAAGACAAGGGCATGGTCGGCCTGGTCTACTGGGAGAATGGTTTCCGCAACCTGACCAACAGCAAGAAGCCAGTCGAGCGCGCTGAGGATTTCAGCGGCCTGAAACTGCGCGTCATGCAGAACAACGTCTTCCTGGACACCTTCCAGCGGCTGGGCGCCAACGCCATTCCACTGCCCTTCTCGGAACTGTTCACCGCACTGGAAACCAAGACCGTCGATGGACAGGAAAACCCCTTCAACACCATCCAGTCCAGCAAGTTCTATGAAGTCCAGAAATATCTGAGCGTCACCAATCACGTCTACAGCCCCTGGATCGTCACCGCCAGCAAGAAGTGGTGGGACGGCCTGAGCGCCGACGAGCGCGGCATCCTGATGAAAGCGGCCCGGGCCAGCCGCGACTTCGAACGCACAGACACCCGCGCGGAGGCCGACAAAGCCCTGGCGCAACTGAAAACGGATGGCATGCAGGTCAACACCGTCAGCGCTCAGGAAGTGCAACGCATGCGCGACACGATCGCTCCGGTCAACGAGCAGATCAAGAAGTCCGTGGGGCCGGATCTATGGAACGCGGTGCAGGACCAATTGAAGGAAATCCGCAAGGGTGCCTGATCCAGGCTCCGGCCCCGGATCCAGGACGACAGTCCGTCGATAACATGGCGCGGCCAGGCTCGGGAAACCAGGCCTGGCCGCGTCACGCCGGCGCGACGGCAACCCAGCCCCGCCGGGGGTTCATCACCGATACACCAGATCCCGGAAGAACAGCGACAAGCCCGGCCAATAGGTGATGATCATCAGGCAGGTCAGCACCACGCCCACGAAGGGCAGCAGCGGCCGGATCAGCCGCTCGATGGGGACCTTCGCCACCGTGCAGGCTGCGAACAGGTTCACGCCGAAAGGCGGCGTCACCATGCCCAGCGCCAGGTTCACCACCATGATCACCCCGAAGTGCGCCGGATCCACGCCGAACTGGGTAGCCACGGGCAGCAGCAAGGGCGCCAGCACCACGATGGAGGCCGAGGTCTCGATGAACATTCCGATGATGAACAGCGCGACATTCACCCCCAAAAGGAAGGTGACTTCGCTGCCGAACAAATGGCTGAGCCATTCGCCCAGCGCCATCGGCACGCCGGCGCGGTTCAGCAGGAACCCGAACACCCCGGCGTTGGCGATGATGAACATGATGATGGCCGTGGACATCACCGAGCTGTGGAAGGTGCGCCCCAGAATGGCCCAGTTCAGCCGGCGATAGATGAAGACACCCACGAACAGGGCGTAGACCACGGCCACGGCGGAGGCTTCGGTGGGCGTGAAGATGCCGCCATAGATGCCGCCCAGAATGATGACCGGCATGAGCAGCGCCCACCATGCCTTCCGGAAGGCGGCCCAGACCGGCAGGCGGCCATCGCCGTCATGGGTGCCCAGGCCATTGCGCCTGGCATACAGCCAGACGTAGAGCATCAGCCCCACCACGATCAGGATCCCCGGACCGATCCCCGAAATGAAGACCTCGCCCACCGAAGTATCGGTGGACACGGCAAACAGGATCATGGGGATCGACGGCGGGATAATGACGCCCAGTTCCGCCGCCGAGGCCTGCAGGGATGCCGCAAAGGGCGCGGGATAGCCATGCTTGACCATGGCCGGGATCAGGATCGAGCCCACCGCGAAGGTGGTCGCCACGCTGGAGCCGGCGACTGCGGCGAAGATCATACAGGTCAGCACGCAACTGCAGGCGAGCCCCCCCTGAACGCCGCCCACCACGCTCTTGGCGAACTCAACCATGCGTTCCGAAATCCCGCCAGCCTCCATGAGGTTGCCCGCCAGGATGAAGAAGGGCACGGCCACCAGCGGGTATTTGTCCAGCGCGGCGTAGAGCTGCTGGGCGATCACGAGCCACGTCATGTGCCCGTCGAACCCGACCCCGACCATGGTGGCCAGCCCGATGGAGACGGCCACCGGCACGGTCAAGCCGAAGAACAACAGCATGGAAACGACCATCAGTTGCGACATGGTCAGGGATCCTATACAGGTTCGATATGGAGACGGCGCGGGCCCTCGGCCCAATAGGCCAATGCGCCAATCAGCGCGAGTGTCGCGCCGACGGGAATGGAGAGGTAGATCCAGGAAATCGACACACCCAGGCTGGGAGTGGTCTGGAAACGCACCCGCCAGGTCATGTCGAATCCGATCCAGACCAGGAAGCCCAGAAAGCCGACGACGATGAGCAGCACGACGTGTTCCAGCAAGCGGGCGCGATGCGCGGCCAACAGGTTATGCAACAGATCCACACCCAGCATGGCCCCGTGGCGGAAGGCCAGCGCCATGCCCAGCATCACCGCCCAGATGATCGCGGCCCGTGTCCAGGCCTCGGACCAGGCCGAGGGGGACTGCAGGACGAAACGCGCCAGGACCTGATAGAAGCCCGCCGCAACGGCGGACCACAGCAGGGCCTGGGCCACCCAGGACACCAGCCGGAACAGGCCCCGGTCGATCAGACCCAGCGCTCGCATGATACCCCCTTGGCGCTACGCGCCGTCCCCCCGAGGGGGAATTCGCGCTTGGGACGGCCCGGCGCGCTCATGATTTATTGTGTATTCCGGATGGATTCGACAAGTTCCTTGCCGAACTGTTTGTAGTATTGCGGGTAGACGGGTTCCACCGCCTTCACGAAGGCGGCGTGATCCACCGTGTTGACCTGCATGCCGTTGGCCTTGAGCGTTTCCACGCCGTCGGTCTCGATCTTGTCGACGAACTGACGCATGGCCTGCGCACCGGCCAGGGCGGCGTCCTTGAATTTGGCCTTGTCGGCATCGGGCAGGCCGTTATAGACCGAAGGCGACATCAGGATGAGTGCCGGGCCGTACACATGGGCCGTCAGCGACAGGTATTTCTGCAACTGCCAGATCTTCACCGACACCAACACGGACAGCGGGTTTTCCTGGCCATCGATGGTGCCTTGCTGCAGGGCGGTCGCGACTTCGGGCCAGGCCATCGGGGTGGCCAGTACGCCCAGCTGCTTGAAGGCGGCGATGTGGATCGGGTTTTCCGTCGTCCGGATCTTCAGGCCCTTGATGTCGGCCGGTTCCTTCACGGGGCGGACATTGTTGGTCAGATGGCGGAAGCCCTGCTCGCCCCAGGCCAGAGCCACCAGGCCACGTTTGGGGAATTCAGCCAACATGTCCTGGCCGATCTTGCCGTCGAGGACCTTGCGCGCATGGGCCAGATCACGGAACAGGAACGGAATGTCGAACACCCCGGTCTGCGGCACAAAATTCAACGTGGCGCCCGTGGACACGATGGCCAGATCAATCGTGCCCAGCTGCAGACCTTCGATCACTTCGCGTTCGCCACCCAGCTGACTGTTGGGAAACTGCTGGATCTTGAAATTGGGCTCGCTGGATTCCAGCGCCTTCGCGAAGGCCGCTGCGCCCGCGCCGTAATGCGAGGTTTCGGACAGTGCGTAGGCCATCTTGAGGGTGGTCTGGGCCAGCACCGGCGTAGCCGCCGTCAGACCCGCCAGCGCAGCAGCCGCGATCCAGCCGGCCAGTTTCTTTCCGTGATGCATGATGCCGTCTCCCGAGCATGATGTTTTTTGTCGCCATCCGGACAAGCGCCGGGTTTTGGCCCCGTAGTGTTCTAACACGAAGCAGTCCCGGCCCGCAACGCAGGTACGGGCCGGGAATGGCCAACATGGGTGCCTCCTAGGGAAATCCAGGAAGGCCACCCCAGCATGGGCCTCGGGTTCCTGTCTTATGATGGTTCGGGCTGCCAATCGCGCACGGCGGAACACGCCTGACCAGGAAATCGACCTCATGCCCACGCATCACTTCATCGCCAACCGGCGCCAGCCGACCCAGGACGACCAGACCATCCCCGTCATCGATCCGTCCGACGGGCAGGTCTTCGACCACATCGCGCGCGGCACCGCCGCGGACATCGATCGTGCCGTGCAGGCGGCCTGCGCCGCGATGGGCGACAGCCTGGACGGCCCCTGGGCCAGGACCTGCGCCCGCGATCGCGGCCGGCTGCTGGCCGACTGGGGCCGCGCGGTGCTGGAACACGCCGACGAACTGGCCGGGATCGAAGCCCGCGACACCGGCAAGACCCTGCACACGGCGCGCAGCGACGTACTAGCCCTGGCGCGCTATTTCGAGTTCTACGCGGGGGCCTGCGACAAGCTGCACGGCGACACCCTGCCCTACGAAACCGGCTACACGGTCATGACCGTGCGCGAACCCCACGGCGTCACCGGCCACATCATCCCCTGGAACTACCCGGTGCAGATCTTCGGCCGCAGCGTGGGCGCGTCCCTGGCGGCGGGCAATGCCTGCGTGGTCAAGCCCGCCGAGGATGCCAGCCTGTCCACCCTGTATCTGGCCGATCTGGCCGCCCAGGCCGGCTTTCCCGCCGGTGCGCTGAACGTCGTGACCGGCTACGGCCATGAGGCCGGCGCCGCGCTCGCCGCCCATCCGGGCATCCAGCACATTTCATTCACGGGTTCGACCGCCACCGGCCAGCGCGTGGCCGAAGCCGCCGCCCGCCATCACTGCCCCGCCGTGCTGGAACTGGGGGGCAAATCACCGCAGATCGTGTTCGACGACGCGGACCTGGACGCTGCCCTGCCGGTGATCGTCAATGCGATCATCCAGAACAGCGGCCAGACCTGCTCGGCCGGCAGCCGGCTGCTGGTGCAGGAAGGCCACTACGAGACGGTCGTCGCCCAACTGGCCGAGCGTTTTCGCGCGCTGCGCGCCGGGCCGGCGGCCTTCGACCCGGATCTGGGCCCGCTCGTCAACCAGAAGCAGCACGAGCGGGTGCGCCAGATCCTGGCCACGGCGTGCGCCGAAGGGCTGACCGAGGCCGCGCGCGGACAGGTCCTGGCCGATGCGCCGGCGGCTGGCTACTACCAGGAGGCCGTGCTGTTTCGCGACGTGCCGCAGGACAGTGTGCTGGTGCAGGAAGAGATCTTCGGCCCGATCCTGGTGGCGCAGTCCTTCCGCACGGAAGCCGAGGCGCTGGCGATGGCCAATGCCACCCCCTACGGCCTGGTCGCCGGCGTCTGGACCCGCGATGGCGGCCGGCAGTTGCGGCTGGCGCGGCAGCTGCGCTGCGGCCAGGTCTTCATCAACAACTACGGCGCGGGCGGCGGGGTCGAGCTGCCTTTCGGCGGGGTCAAGTCCAGTGGCTACGGGCGCGAAAAAGGCTTCGAGGCGCTGCTGGGATTCACGACCCTGAAAACCGTGGCCATCCGGCACGGCGCCATCGATTAGCCCGCCGCCCGGACCGCATTCGGGATGCAGCGGTACGCCGTCCTATTCTTCGACGTACCAGGTGTCCTCGGACAGCATCACCTGCTGGTGCCCGTAGCCCGCCGGCATCATCGGGAAGCAATTCTGCAGCGGCACGACGGCCACGTCCAGGAAATACGGCCCGTCATGCGCCATGCAGGCGGCCAGCGCCGCGTCCAGGTCGCGCGGATGGTCCACCCGCGCCGCGCCCCAGCCGAAAGCCCTGGCCAGGGCGACGAAATCCGGGATCGAGGCGTTGTAGCTGTGGCTGTAGCGCCCCTCGTGGATCAATTCCTGCCACTGGCGCACCATGCCCATGTGGCCGTTGTTGCACAGGATGAGTTTGACCGGCGCCCGATGCTGCATGGCGGTGGCGAGTTCCTGGATGTTCATCAGCACGGAGGCATCGCCGCTGACGCACACCACTGGCTTGTCCGGGTGGGCGATCTGCGCCCCGATGGCCGCGGGCAGCCCGTAGCCCATCGTGCCCGCCCCGCCCGAGGTCAGCCAGCGGTTGGGGCGATCGAGCTGGATGTACTGCGCCGCCCACATCTGATGCTGACCCACGTCGGTGGAGACGACGGCATCGCGCCCCGCCAGCACGCGATTGACCCGTTGCATCAGGTCCTGCGGCAGAATGACGTCGGCTGACGGTTCGACTTTCAGGCAGTCGCGCGCCTGCCAGACGCCGATGCGCTGCCACCATTCGTCCAGTCGGCCGGATTCCAGCGGATACTGGCCGAGTTCCTTGTGCAGCGCGCGCAGCAGCGGATAGCAGTCACCCACCAGCGCCACATCGGCGCGCACAACCTTGTTGATCGACGCGGGGTCGATGTCCAGATGGATTTTGTCCGCGTGCGGGCAGAAGTCCGACAGGCGGCCCGTGATGCGGTCGTCGAAGCGCGCCCCCACGCAGACGATGAGGTCGGCGTGGTGCATGGCCAGATTGGCCTGCAGCGTGCCGTGCATGCCCAGCATGCCCAGGAACTGCGCATCGCCCGCCGGATAGGCGCCCAGCCCCATCAGGGTCAGCGTGCAGGGAGCCCCTGTGGCCTGCACCAGTGACCGGAAGGCATGGCAGGCATCGATGCCCGAATTGATCAGCCCGCCACCGCCGTAGAACACCGGGCGGCGCGCCCGGGCGATCAGGGCGGCGGCGCGCTTGATGGACGCTTCCGTCGCGGGGGACAGGGTTTCGACCCCGGCCTCGGGTTCGGGCGCCGGCACAGTGTTTTCGGGCGGCACCAGCGCCATCTGCAGGTCTTTGGGGAAGTCCAGCAGAACCGGCCCGGGTCGCCCGGAGCGGGTCAAGCGCAGGGCCTTTGCCACCAGATCGGCGACGTCCTCGATGCGGCGCACCTGGGCATTCCATTTGGTGACCGGACGCGAAATGCCGACCGCGTCGCATTCCTGGAAGGCATCCGTGCCGATGGCGCTGGTGGCCACCTGGCCGCTGATGCACAGCACGGGGATCGAATCGCACAGGGCGTCGAGCAGCCCCGTCGTCGTGTTCGACATCCCTGGCCCGGAGGTCACCAGAACGACGCCCGGCCGGCCCGTGGAGCGGGCATAGCCTTCGGCCGCGTGCATGGCGGCCTGTTCGTGGCGTACCAGCACATGGCGGATGCGCGGTTCGGCGTACAGGGCGTCGTACAGCGGCAGCACCGCGCCGCCCGGGTAGCCGAACACTGTATCCACCCCCAGGGCAATCAGGGTGTCCAGCAGGACTTCGGCCCCATTGCGGCCGGCAGCGGGTGGGTGGGTGGCAGCGGTAGCGCGCAGGGGCGCGGGAGTGGGGGCATTCACGGAAGGAACCTGAACAAAAGGAGCCACGCGGGGACAATCTTTGAGTTTATCCCTTTTCATGATGCGGCCAGGAATACGTCCGGCCACATCGGAGAACACCGTGCGCTCGTATCCAGCCGATCGCGAAGTACAACCGGATTGTCGTGCCGGCCTATCGATCCAGCAGCATCTTCACCGACACGATGACGGCCATCGTCACCATCAGGATGCGGATCAGCTGATGGCCGCGCGTCACGACCAGCCGGGCGCCGATCGTGCCGCCCACCCATTGGCCGGCGAGCATCGGCAGACCGAAGGCCCACAGGATATTGCCGTTCAGGGCGAAGAAAATGACCGATGCCAGGTTGCTGCACAGATTCAGCAGTTTGGCGTGCGCTGTCGCCTTGACCAGATTCATGCCCAACAGCGTCACCAGCGAAATCGCCAGGAACGTCCCCGTGCCGGGGCCGAAGAAGCCATCGTAGAAGCCGATCATCGGCGCTAGGCTGGCAGCGTAGACGGCCTGGGGGATGCGCTGCGTGCGATCCTGCGCCCCGACCCGGGGCGACAACAGGAAATACAGGGCAAAGCCGATCAGCAGGAACGGGATGATCTGCTTCAGGATGCCGCTGTCGATGCGGGTCAGCGCAATCCCGCCCACCAGGGATCCCAGAAAAGCCCCCAGCATCATCCAGCGGCTGCGCTTCAGGTCGATCTGGCGCATGCGCAGAAAATGCAGGGTTGCCGCCGTGGATCCGGCGATGCCGCCGATCTTGTTGGTGGCGATGGCCACCCCCGGCGGCAGGCCGACAGCCAGCAACGCGGGGATGGTGATCAGGCCGCCACCGCCCGCGATGGCGTCGATGGTGCCCGCCAGCACGGCGACGAAAAACAGCAGCGTGGCGATATCGAAGGTGATTTCCATGGGCGGCGGCGAGAGGCGGTGTGCTGTCAGCCGGCCATGATACGCCTTACCGCTTCGCGATATCCGCCTGCGCCTGTTTCACCAGATCCGGCCCGATCCGCTGGGCCCATTTGTCGAACACCGGCTGCGTCACCTTGGCGAAGGCCTGGATCTGCCCGGGCGACAGCACCGTCACCGTCACCCCGTGACCTTCGATGTCCTTCAGCAGCGAATTGTCGGTGTTGGTCACGCCTTTGCGAGCGATCAGGATCTCGCGCCGGCCGGCTTCGATGGCCGCTTCGCGCACGATCTTCTGGTCATCCGGCGACCAGGAACTCCAGACGTCCTTGTTGACCACAAAAATCAGCGGATCGGCCACGTAGTTCCACAGGCTGAGGTATTTCTGCCCCACGTTATAGAACTTTGCGCCGGCGTAGATGGACAGCAGGTTTTCCTGGCCGTCCACCGCGCCGCTGGCCAGCGCGGGCTGCGCATCCGCCCAGCTCATCTGCGTGGGGTTGGCACCCAGGGCGGTGAATGTGTCGATGTACAGCGGCGAGCCGACCACGAGCAGCTTCATGCCTTTGATGTCTTCCGGGGCCTTGACCTCGCGCACCGAATTGCTCAACTGCCGGTAGCCATTTTCGCCCCAGGCCAGCGGCACCACGCCTTGCTTGGACAGAATGCCGAATAGCTGTTCGCCGACCTTGCCGTGGGTCAGCGCGCCGATGGCTGGATAGTCGGGCATCAGGAACGGCAGCGAGAACAGGTTCAGTTCCTTGACCTGCGGGGACCAGTTGATGGTCGAGCCGACCGCCATGTCGATCACGCCCTGGCGGATGGCGGAGAACTCACGGGTCTGGTCACCCTGCACCAGGGAAGTGCCCGGGTAGACCTTGATGTTGATGCGCCCGTTGGTGCGTTCACGCACCAGATCGGACCAGATCACCGCCCCCTGCCCCCAGGGGAAATTGGTGCCGACCACAATGGACAATTTGTATTCGGACTTGTAGTTGGCAGCCTGGGCCGGCAAGGCGGCTGCCAGGGCCGTGAAGACCAGCGCAGCGGCGCCGATGAATCGTGTGAAACGCATGAGTCAGTCTCCTCTGTGAGGATTCAGTATCCCAGATCGGGCGGCGGTCAACGCGCGATCCGCAAGAAGATCACCACCGGCAGCGTGAACTGGCCATCCGATCGACAGCACGGGGGCCCCATCTTCGCTATCATGGACTCCTGGCAGGTTCCTTCCCGAGGTGATCCCCATGTCCCAGAATCCAATCGCCGCCGCATCCGGCACTTTCCTGATCGGTGGCGACATCCCCGTGCACCGCCTGGGTTTCGGCGCCATGCGCATCACCGGGCCCGGCATCTGGGGGGCGCTGTCAGACCCGGACGCCGCCCGTGCGACCCTGAAAAACTTGCCGGATCTGGGGGTCAATTTCATCGATACGGCGGACAGCTACGGGCCGTTCGTCAGTGAAGACCTGATCCGCGAGACGCTGCACCCATACGACGGTCTGCTGATCGCCACCAAAGGCGGACTGCTGCGCCACGGACCCGACAAATGGGTTCCGCTGGGCGACCCGGACTATCTGCGCCAATGCGTGCTGATGAGCCTTCGCCGGCTGGGCGTCGAGCGCATCGATCTGTGGCAGTTGCACCGCATCGACCCCGACGTGCCGCGCACCGCGCAGTTCGAAGTCATCGCCGCGATGCGCAAGGAAGGCCTGATCCGCCACGTGGGTCTGAGCGAGGTCCATCCCGAAGACATCGAAGAGGCCCAGGCGTATTTTCCGGTGGCCACGGTCCAGAACCAGTACAACCTGGGCGACCGCAAGAGCGAGGCCGTGCTGGATTACTGTACGCGGCACGGCATCGGTTTCATTCCGTGGTATCCGCTGAACGCGGGGCGCCTGGCCGGCCCGGGATCCGAGCTGGACGCTGTTGCCAAGCGCCATGGGGTGACGGCCAGCGCCATCGCGCTGGCCTGGCTGTTGAAACGATCACCGGTGATGCTGCCGATTCCGGGCACGTGCAGCCCGGAGCATCTGACGCAGAACGTGGCTGCCGCCGGGGTCGAACTGGGCGATACGGAATTCGAGACGCTGGGAAGACTGGCGGTTTAAACGGCCTCGCGCAAGCATTGCACGTCCAGGGTGACGTCCCCGCGCTCGCAGGACACCCAGGCGCTGCGGTCCGTGATGTTCACGCTCAGGCTCATGCCGCGTGCTGCCAACGCCGCCAGTGCCTTCGTCGCATCTGTATCCAGGGCGTAAACCTGCAGATTGCCCGCCCGGGCGACCTTGTCACGCACACCCGCCCACCAGACGTCCACTCCCCGGCCATAGGCCAGGACGATGACCTGTTCGGCCCTGCCGCAGGCCTTCAGCAGCCGGCGATCGTCGGGCAGACCTATTTCGACCCACTGCCGCACGGCGCCGGTCAGGTCCAGGTTCCACAGGTCGGGTTCGTCCGTATCGCTGAGGCCGCGCGTGAACACCAGCCGTTCGTCGGCATCCACCCACAGCGCGTAGGCCAGCAACCGCACCATCAATCGTTCGTCGGTCTCGGACGGATGCCGCGCCACGGTCACGGCATGGCTGCCATAGTAGCCACGATCATTGTCGGCAACGTGCAGTTCGGCTTTGTAGATGGTGGCGCGCAGGGCCATGGTTATTTGAATGCCGTCTCGATGAAGCTGCGCAGTTTACGCGAATGCAGCCGTTCGCTGGGCATTTCACGCAGACGTTCCAGTGCGCGGATGCCGATGTGCAGGTGCTGGTTGACCTGGGTGCGATAAAAGGCGCTGGCCATGCCGGGCAGTTTCAGTTCGCCATGCAGGGGCTTGTCGGACACGCACAGCAGCGTGCCGTACGGCACGCGGAAGCGGAACCCATTGGCCGCGATCGTGGCCGATTCCATGTCCAGGGCGATGGCGCGCGACTGCGACAGACGCTGCACCGGTTCCTGCTGGTCGCGAAGTTCCCAGTTGCGGTTGTCGATGGTGGCGACCGTCCCGGTGCGCATGATCTTTTTCAGTTCCCAACCCGACAGGCCCGCGACCTCGGCCACGGCGTCTTCCAGCGCGACCTGGACCTCGGCCAGCGGCGGCACCGGCACCCACAGGGGCAGATCGTCGTCCAGGACATGATCCTGACGCACGTAGCCGTGCGCCAGCACGTAGTCGCCCAGGCGCTGCGTGGTGCGCAGGCCGGCGCAATGGCCCAGCATCAGCCAGGCCGAGGGCCGCAGCACGGCGACGTGGTCAGTGATCGTCTTCGCGTTGGAAGGCCCCACCCCGATGTTGATCAGCGTGATGCCGGTATGGCCCTCGCGCTTGAGGTGGTAGGTCGGCATCTGGGGGTTGAAGGCCAGCGGCGGCGCGGGCTGCGCTGCGGTATCCTGCGTCACGATGTGGTTGCCCGGCTCGACCAGTGCGGTATAGCCGCCCGTGCCGGCGGCCAGCGTGGCGCGAGCCCACTTCACGAACTCGTCCACATAGAACTGATAGTTCGTGAACAGCACGAAATCCTGGAAATGCGCCGGCGACGTCCCGGTGTAGTGCCGCAGGCGCTGCAACGAATAATCGATCCGCGGGCCGCTGAAGGGCGCCAACGGCCGCGGCTGGTTGGCGCGGCCGCGCCAGGTGCCGTTGACGATGGCATCGTCGGTCACCGCCAGATCGGGCACGTCGAAGTGATCCCGCAGAGTGTGGCCTGGGACTTCGGAATATTCTCCCTGTGCGTATTCGCCTTCCGGAAACGCGAAATGCAGGGGAATCGGCAAGTCCGATTCGCCGATTTCCACGGGCACATGATGGTTGCGCAGCAGCAACCGCACCTGCTCGCGCAGATAGTCGTGAAACAGCGCGGGACGTGTGACCGTCGTCAAGTAAGTGCCGGGCTCGACCAGGTGCCCATACGACAGGCGGCTGTCGACGTCCGGATAGGTATTGATGCGGATGCGGATGGCCGGATAGCAGGCGCGTACCCGCTGGCCGACTTCCAGGGTACCGGCGCCGTATTCCCGGAAGGCGTCGCGGATGAAGGCCGTGTTGCGCTGATACAGGTGGATCAGCTGATCCACCGCGGCTTCCGCATCGTCATAGCTGGCGAACGGGACCAGCGGCGGCAACCGGGTCGGGCGGGTGGTATCCATGAATTTGTCCATGCACCTGATTATGGCAGGTCTCCATGACAAGAGGGAGTGCCAGCCCCGCAACACCCAGGAAGCCTGGGCGGTACCCCTGTGCGGGCCGCCACCGGCCTACGGATGCGCGGCCGTCCGCGCGCGCCGATGGACTTCCCGTCCCGCCGCATACGTGGCGGCGATGGCCCGATCGTCGCCCAGCATCGCCAGGGCGAACAGCAGCTCCTCGAGCGATTCGGCATAGGCGCTGCGCCGCGCCAGCAGCGGTGTGGCCTTGGGGTCCAGCACGATGAAGTCGGCCTCGGCGCCGGCTTCCAGGGTACCGATCCGGCCCGTGAGCCCCAGGTGCTTGGCCGCGCCCTGGGTAGCCTGCCAGAACATGCGCCGCGCAGTCAGGTGGTGGCCCGACAGGCGGGCAATCTTGTGCGCCTCGTTCATGGTCTGCAGCATGGAAAAAGACGAGCCCCCACCCACGTCGGTCGCCAGGGTGACGGGCGTGCCGAAGTTGCGGGCCGTCGCGTGATCGAACAGGCCACTGCCCAGGAACTGGTTCGAGGTCGGGCAATGGGCCGCGACCGCGCCTGAATCCCGCAGGCGCCGCCAGTCATCGTCGTCCAGCCAGACGCAATGGCCATACACCGCGCGTGGGCGCAGCAGGCCATACCGGTCGTAGATGTCCAGGTAGCTGCGGTAGCCAGGAAACAGATCCATCACCCACTTCACTTCATCCTGATTTTCCGCCACGTGCGACTGGATGAAAACGTCCGGATAGCGCTGCGCCAGTTCGCTGCAACGGCCCAGCTGTTCGGGCGTGGACGTGGGGGCGAAGCGCGGGGTCAACGCGTACATCTGGCGGCCCGTGCCATGCCAGCGGCGCAGCAGGTCTTCACTGTCGCGCGCGCCGGATTCCGCCGTGTCGCGCAGGTATTCGGGGCAGTTGCGATCCATCATGACCTTGCCGGCCACCATGCGCAGGTTGCGGGCGTGGCTCTCCGCAAAGAACGCCTGGGCCGAGCCCGGATGCACGGTGCAATACACCAGGGCGGTGGTGGTGCCGCATCGCAGCAGTTCATCCAGGAAGAACTTGGCGACGTCCTGCGCGTATTCCGGGTTCTCGAAGCGCCGCTCGGTGGGAAAAGTATAGGTTTCCAGCCAGGGAAGCAGGCCCGGCGCGGGCGACGCGATCATGTCGGTCTGCGGATAATGAATATGCGTGTCGATGAAGCCCGGCGTGATCAGGTGATTGCGCCAGTCGTGGACCGACGTGCCGGGGGGCAGATCCCCCATCAGGCGATCATGCTCGCCGCACTGCTCGATGACCCCATCGCGCACCACCAGCAGGCCGTCACGGATCCATTCGCAGGCCTCGTCCTCGGCCTTGGGCGTATCGCGGAAATACAGCAGCTGGGCGCGATAGGCCTGAATGTCACCCGCCCCTGTGGAACGGGTGGCACCCGGATCGGTGTTTTGATTCACAGTCATCAGTCTCTCCTCGCTGGCCCCAATCGGGGCTTCGTATGATATTTCAGATGGCACCGCCCCGGTGCCGGCACAAGCTCATCCGGCCCCCTGGGAAAGGGGACGTTCGACAATCATCAAAATCAGGATTGCGCGGCTTCCAGATGCGCGGCTGGCGCGGCCACCACCGCGCCTTCCGAACGCAGCCGCAACAGCTGCGCCGCCACCGCCACCGCGATCACGGCGGGCTGCTTGCCCGCGATGCCCGGTTCCCCGATCGGACACCGGATGCGCGCATAGCGTTCCGGCGCGATGCCCTTGGCCGCGAAGCGCTGCCGGAATTTCTGCCACTTGGTGCGCGAACCGATCAGACCGAAATAGGCGACGTCATCGCGCTTCATCAGCTGTTCGCACAAACGCTGGTCCAGGGCGTGGTCATGCGTCATGATCAGATAGCAGCTGCCGGGCGGCGCCTCGTCGATCACGGCCTCGGGCGTATCGGTCGCCTCGAGGGTGACATTGGGGGCGACCTGCCCGGGAAACAGATCCTCGCGCGCATCCACCCAGGTCACCCGGCACGGCAGCGTCCCCAGGATGGCCACCAGCGCCTGGCCGACGTGACCGGCGCCGAACACGACGACGTTCATCGCGTCCGGGCACAGCGGCTCGGTCAGCACCGGGCAACCCCGGGGGTCGGCCGGATCCAGCAGGCGGCTGGCCTGAAACCGGTTGGCCGGATGCGAGGCCGCCGAAGGATCCCGCAGGCGCACCCAGGGCGCGATTCCCGGGCCGCCGATGCCGACTTCACGCTCGAAGGACTCCTGACGCCGCAGCCGGTCGTACGCCTGCCGCAACCAGACCCCGTCCGATTCACGCAAGCGCTCGAACAGCAGGGTCACCAGACCGCCGCAGCACTGCCCCAGGGACGCCGCCAGCGGCATGTCATGCACCCAGCGGTCGGGCCCGGCCCCATCCCGCAGGTGGTCGCGTGCCAGCCGCTCGGCCTGCCATTCCAGTTGACCTCCGCCGATGGTCAGCCATTGTCCGGCGGCCGACACCAGCATTTTGGCGCCGGCCTCCCGGGGGGCCGACCCGCGCACGGACGCGACGCTGATCAGCACCACCGGCTGCTGGCGATCCAGGCACCAGAGCGCCTGATCGATCCATGCCGTCATATCGGGCCTCTCTAGCGTCCGCCAGGCTGCCGCGACCCCTTGGCCGCACAGCGTTGCCGCAGGCCCTCGGCGGCCTTCAGGATCGCCTCGGGCGTGGCCGGCGCGCACAGGTCCGGAGACTCGTGCCCGTCGCCCAGCGAAGCGATGGCATCCGTGATGGCGTTGAAGACGCTGATGCCATGCAGCAACGGCGGCTCGCCCACGGCCTTGGAGCGATGCACGGTGTCCTTCGGATTGGCGGCCTTGAACAGGCGCACGCGAAAGTCGCGCGGGCAATCGCTGATGGCCGGAATCTTGTAGGTGGACGGCGCATGCGTCATCAGGCGCCCGTCCTCGCGCCACCACAGCTCTTCGCTGGTCAGCCAGCCCGTACCCTGGATGTAGCCGCCTTCGATCTGTCCCAGATCGATGGCCGGATTGATGGAGGCACCCACATCGTGCAGGATGTCGGCGCGCAGCAGCTTCCATTCGCCCGTCAGCGTATCGACCACGACTTCCGACACCGCCGCGCCGTACGCAAAGTAGTAGAAGGGGCTGCCATGCATGGTGGCCTTGTCCCAGGTGATGCCGGGCGTGCAGTAGTAGCCGTCGGACCACAGTTGGACGCGGTCCCAGTAGGCCTCGTCGGCCAGCTGGGCAAAAGGCACGGTCTGCCCGTTCACGCTGACCTGGCGCCAGGCGAAGACGACGTCTTCCGGCTTGCCGCCGTAGTGGCGGGCGGCGAAATCGGCCAGACGCGTGCGCAGCCGCAGCGCGGCATCCTCGGCTGCCTTGCCGTTCAGGTCAGTCCCCGTGGACGCCGCGGTCGCCGAGGTGTTCGCGACCTTGCTGGTATCGGTCGCCGTCACGCGCACGCAATCCAGATCCAGGCCCAGGGTATTGGCAACGATCTGCGCCACCTTCGTGTTCAGGCCCTGGCCCATTTCCGTGCCGCCATGATTCACCAGCACCGAGCCGTCCCGGTAGATGTGCACCAATGCGCCGGCCTGATTGAAGGCCGGAACATTGAAGGAAATGCCGAATTTCACCGGCATGATCGCCAGGCCCTTCTTCAGGATCGGGCTGCCGGCATTGAAGGCACGCACCGCCTCGCGGCGGGCCCGGTAGCCGGAACTGCCGACCAGCTCATTCACCAGGGGTTCGATCAGGTTGCCTTCGACCTTCTGACCGTACGGGGTCACATTGCGCGTGTCGATGCCGTAGAAATTGGCCTGCCGCACGTCCAGCGCGTCCTTGCCCAGCTGCCGGGCGATGCGTTCGATCACCACCTCGGTGAGCAGCGCCCCCTGCGGGCCGCCGAAACCCCGGAAGGCCGTGTTGGACTGGGTGTGGGTCTTGCCGCACATGGCGTGCACATCGGCCGCCGGGATGTAATACGCGTTGTCGAAGTGGCACACGGCGCGGCTGGCCACGGCTTCCGACAGATCGGCGGAAAAGCCGGAATGCAGCGTCATGTCCAGGCGCATGCCCTGGATGCGCCCGGCGTCGTCGTAGCCGACTTCATATTCATAATGGAAGCCGTGGCGCTTGCCGGTGATCATCATGTCGTCGTCCCGGTCGGCCCGCAGCTTCACTGGGCGGCCCAGCTTCCAGGCGCACACCGACGACAGGCAGGCAAAGAGCGCCGATTGCGATTCCTTGCCACCAAAGCCGCCACCCATGCGCCGGCAGTCCACCCGCACCTGATGCGCCTGCCAGCCCAGGGTGTGGGCCACGACGCTTTGCATTTCCGTGGGATGCTGGGTGGAACAATGCACCACCATGCCGGATTTTTCCTGCGGGATCGCGTACGAGATCTGGCCTTCCAGGTAAAACTGTTCCTGGCCGCCGCAGGAAAACGTGCCGTGCAGCCGGTGCGCGGAGGCATCCAGCGCCGCCCGCACGTCGCCCTGAACCAGACGCATGTCGGGCAGGGTGCGCGAATCGGCGGCCTTGGCCTGCTGCGGCGTCAACAGGTGCGGCAAGTCTTCGTAATCGATGCGCCCCAGGCGCGCCGCATGGCGGGCGGCATCGACGGAACGCGCCACCACGACAAACATTGGCTGCCCCACATACTGCACCAGGCCGTCGGCCAGCAGCGGATCATCGTGCAGGACGGGACCGCAGTTGTTTTCCCCCGGAATGTCCTTCGCCGTGAAGACAGCCACCACGCCGGGCGCGGCCCGCACGGCATCCAGGTCCATCCCCAACACCCGGGCATGGGCCTTGGACGACAGGCCCAGCGCGGCATAGACCGTGCCACGCAGCTCCGGGATGTCGTCGGTGTAGACGGCCTCGCCGCTGACGTGCAGCACGGCCGATTCGTGCGGGCTGGCCGCACCGGCCGCCGGTTCGCCCGCTACGGGGCGGGGAATGCTGTCGTTGCCGACGGCCAGCCGGTCCAGTTCGACCGGAAGATTGACGCGCATGTTCATGGTGGGCTCCTCAGGCAAGTTCGGCCAGATTGGCCACATTCACCTGATGCGTCGCCAGCGGCGCCCCAGGGGAGGTTTCCAGATAAAAGCGATAGAGCAGATTGCGCGCGGCCAGCAGCCGGTATTCGCTGCTGGCGCGCATGTCGGTCAGCGGCTTGAAGTCCTGGCCGACGGCATCCATGGCCGCCCGTGCGTGGGCCTCGTCCCAGGATTGTCCCCGCAGCGCGGATTCGACGGCCCAGGCCCGCGCCGGCGTGGCGGCCACACCGCCGAAACCGGTGCGGATGTCCCGCACGACGCCGGACGCATCCAGCGTCACCGCAAACGCGGCGCACACCGCCGAGATGTCCTGGTCGAAACGCTTGGACACTTTGTAGGCGCGGAACTGGCGCCCCGGGACCTGCACGGGCACCCGCAGGCCCTGCACGAACTCGCCGGCTTCGGCGGCGTTTTTCTGGTAGCCCAGATAGAAGTCTTCCAGCGGCATTTCACGCACGCGGTCGCCGCGCCGCAGCACAATGCGCGCACCCAGCGCGATCAGGGCCGGCATGGAATCACCGATCGGCGAGCCATTGGCGACATTGCCCCCCAGCGTACCGGCGTTGCGGATCGGATACGAAGCGAAGCGTTGGCGCAGCTCGGCCAGTTCAGGGACATGACGGATCAGCGCGTCGAAAGCATCGTTGAGCAGCGCGCCGGCGCCGATGACCAGGTCGTCGCCGTCCTGGCGGATGTCGCACAGTTCCCGGACCTGACCGATGTAGATCAGGTGCGGCAGATCGCGGTATTGCTTGGTCACCCACAGGCCGACGTCGGTGCTGCCGGCCAGGATGCGGGCGTCCGGGTAATCCAGCCGCAGCCGCGCCAGCTGGGCCAGCGTGCGCGGCGCGTGGAAGGTGTGCCCGTCGTGCGTATACGAGAAGACCTCGTCGCGTTGCAGGGTGGCCAGGACTGTCGCTAGCGCGTCCCGATCGAACTCGACCGCCGGGTACTGGTACATCTCGGCGGCGGCGCGCACGATGGGCTGATAGCCCGTGCAGCGGCACAGGTTGCCCGACAACGCATCGTCGATCTGCGTGCGGGTGGGCAAGGGATCCTGTGGCCCATGGGCCAGATACATGCCCCACAGCGACATGACGAAGCCCGGCGTGCAGAAGCCGCATTGCGAGCCGTGGCAATCCACCATGGCCTGCTGCACCGGGTGCAGGGCGCCATCGGGCTGGCGCAGGTCTTCCACCGTATACAGCGCCTTGCCGTCGAGGGTGGGCAGAAACTGAATGCAGGCATTGACCGCGCGCATCGCCACACCGCCGTGCCCGTCGGGCTCGGCCACCATTACGGTACAGGCGCCGCAGTCGCCTTCGGCGCAGCCTTCCTTGGTGCCCATGCAGCCCAGGTCCTCGCGCAGGTATTGCAGGACCGTGCGGGTGGTGGGCTGATCCGTGACCTCGTGGACCTGGCCACGATACTGAAAGCGAATGGCGGTTGTCTCCATCGTGATACCTTTTCTAATGATGCCGGGTGTTTCGATCCAAGATAGCATCAAGCCGCAAGCCAGAGCATTCACGTTTCATGATGGCGATTATCAGGGCGGGTGATTCCGCCGCGGTGACCCCCGGTGGCTGTGCGACGTCCCCGGCCATCCGCGCGGCGATCGCGCACAGGTCCGTAGACGCGGACGCCAAGGCCGGGAATAATGGCCCGCATGCACAAGCCCCGCGAATCCATGGATACCCATCTGCTGCGCACCCTGCAGATCCTGCTGATCGAACAGAGCGTCTCGCGCGCCGCGATCAAGCTGGGGCTGTCGCAGCCCGCCATCAGCAATTCGCTGCGGCGGCTGCGCGACATCACCGGCGACCCGATCCTGGTGCGCAGCAAGACCGGCATGGTCGCGACCGAACGCGGCCTGGAACTGCTGGCCTATGCAAATTCGGCGCTGGCGGCGATCGATCGCATCACACAGCCGCCGGGGGCCTTCGACCCAGCCCAGTCGACGCGGGAATTCCACCTGGGCGCGCCCGACTACCTGGATGCGATGTTCCTGCCGAACATCGCCGAAATCCTGCGCCGAGAAGCGCCCCAGGCCAAATTCATCGTACACCCGATCAACTCGGATTACGACTATGCCGGCGGCCTGGAGGACGGGGGTCTGGATGTGGTCATCGGCAACTGGCTGGAACCCCCGCCACAGATGCACATGGCCCGGCTCTTCGACGACGAAGTCGTCTGCATGGTGGGCAGCCAGAATCCGGTCTCGAACCGTGAACTCAGCCTGAAGCACTACCTGGAATTGCCGCATCTGGCGCCGTTTCCCTATGTGTCCGAACGCCAGAGCTTCATCGACGGCTATCTGGCCGCACAGGGCCTGCGGCGCAATATCCAGATGACGATCCCCTATTTCGGGCAGGTGGCCGGCATGCTGCTGCGCACCGACCTGATCTTCACCACCGGACGGCAGTTCGCGCAGCATTACGCCCGCTATCTGCCCATCACCATCCTGCCGTCGCCCTTCGCCTTCCCGCCCATGCGTTTCTACCTGCTGTGGCACCGCCGCTGCCATGGCGCGCCGGAAGTCACCTGGCTGCGGCACTGCATCACGCGGGTCGCGGCAATGCTGCAGGCCAGCCAGCGTAACATCAGCGCCGATTGATAATCGTCATCATGACGGACCGCTCACAGCGGAAATCCTTGTCCCTAGAATGAATCGGCCCGGCCACTGTTTCGATCGGGCGCCACCATAAGACACCGGCCCACGAGCCGGCAAATTTTTCAGGAGACAAGGCTCATGAGCGAGCAGGAACAGGCTTTGCCCGCAGGATTCCAAACCGCGGCAACCGCAGCAGCCACCCACACCGGACCTCATCTCACCCCTGCAGCCTCCAGCTGGCTGGAGCGACGCTTTCAGCTCGGCGCGCGCGGCACGAGCGTGCGCCAGGAAACGCTGGCCGGACTGACGACCTTTCTGGCGATGGTCTATTCGGTCTTCGTCGTGCCGGGCATGCTGGGCAAGGCGGGTTTCGACACTTCATCGGTGTTCATCGCCGTCTGTCTGACCAGCGCCTTCGGCTCGCTGCTGATGGGCCTGTGGGCCAACCTGCCCATCGCCGTGGGTTGCGCCATCTCGCTGACGGCCTTCACCGCCTTCGACCTGGTGCTGGGTCAGGGCCTGTCGCCCGCCGTCGCCCTGGGCGCCATCTTCCTGATGGGTGTGATCTTCACCGCCATTTCCGTCACCGGCGTGCGGACCTGGATCCTGCGCAACCTGCCCGCCGGCATCGCGCACGGCACGGGCATCGGGATCGGCCTGTTCCTGCTGCTGATCGCGGCCAACGAGGTGGGCCTGGTCGTAAAAAATCCCGGCCCCGGCCTGCCGGTCTCGCTGGGGGCGATCAAGGCTTTGCCGGCGCTGCTGTCGATCCTGGGGCTGGCCGCCATTTTCGGCCTGGAGCGCCGCCGGGTACCGGGCGGCATCCTGCTCGTGATCCTGGCGCTGTCGGCCGTCGGGCTGATCTGGGACCCCACCGTCACCTACAAGGGGCTGTTCGCCCTGCCCTCGTTGGGCGGCAGCCACTCGCTGATCGGTGCCATGGACGTCGGCGGCGCGCTGAGCGCCGTGGTCATCCCCAGCGTGCTCGCCCTGGTCATGACGGCGGTGTTCGATGCCACCGGCACAATCCGCGCCGTGGCAGGCCAGGCCGGCCAGCTGGATGAGAACGGCCAGATCATCAACGGTGGCCGCGCCCTGACGGCGGACTCGGTGAGCTCCATCGTCTCGGCCGGCCTGGGCGGGGCGCCGGCGGCGGCTTACATCGAATCGGCGGCGGGCACCGCGGCGGGTGGCAAGACGGGGCTGACCGCCACCATCGTCGGCCTGGGTTTTCTGGCGCTGATCTTCCTGTCGCCTCTGGCGTCCCTGGTGCCGGCCTATGCCACCGCGCCCGCCCTGATGTACGTGGGCCTGCTGATGCTGGGCGGCGTGCGCAAGCTGCACCTGGACGATACCGTGGACACCATGGCCGGCATGGTCTGCGCCGTCTTCATCGTGCTGACCTGCAACATCGTCACGGGCATCATGCTGGGCTTCTGCACGCTGGTGATCGGCCGCGTGTTCGCCGGCGAATGGCGCAAGCTGAACGTGGGCACGGTCTCCATCGCCACAGCCCTGGCGGTGTTCTACCTGGGCGGCTGGGCGATCTGACGCACGGCCCCGTCCGGATGCACTGGCGCGGCGCCACCTGAAACGACGCCGCAGCTCTCAGGGCCGTGCGAGCAGGGCCCGGCCACAGTCCCCCAGCAGGTGTCTCAACCACTGATGAGAGGATGCATGATGATTGCGCGCATGCCACAGCTGATAAAAGCGCATCGGCGGGAAGTCGATGGGCGACTCGACGATGGCCAGCGGCAACAGGCCCGCGTAATAACGGGCGAAATGCCGGGTCGTGGTGAAGGCCAGGTCGGTGCCTGGCAGCAGATAGGGCGCCAGCATGAAAGACTGCACCTCGACACACTCCTCGCGCTGGATCCTCAGGGACGTCAGCATCGTGTCGATCATGCCGCGCTGGGTCATGGAATACGGGGTTGGCACCACGTGCTGGATGCGGCGAAAGTCGTCGATCGACAGCTGGCGGTTGGCCAGCGGGTGATCAGCGGCCATCAGGCAGACGATCGGGTCTTCCAGCAGCACCGACAGGTGCATGCGGTCGGGCGGCTCCGGCCAGTTGCCGATCACGACATCCAGATTCCCCTCGGCCAGGGATTGCTCGAAATCGAAGTCCGGCCCCAGGGAATGCAGCACCAGCCGCGCGTGGGGCGCCTCATGCCGGAAGCGCGCCACGACCGACGCCGCGAACGCCGGCGCCAGATAGTCCGGCGAGCCGATCCGAAACGTCTGACGACTGCTGGCCGGCTCGAAGGCTTCGCCCGTTTCCAGCATGGTGTCGATCGAATCCAATGCCGACCTGGCGTGTTCCAGGATGGTCAGCGCCCGGTCGGTCGGCACCATGCCACCCTTCTCGCGCACCAGCAGGGGATCCTGGAAGATCAGTCGCAGGTTCTTCAGCGCCACGCTGATGGCGGGCTGGGACTGGTTCAGCTTCAGGGCGGTGCGCGACACACTGCGCTCGGCCATGAGCATGCAGAACACTTTCAGCAGATACGTGTCCAGCGTTGCGCTGCTGCGTCGTATGGGCATCGTGACGGGTTCCTGTGGTGGGAATGCGGTTCAGCTTATACCACTTATACGTTGTCACACCCTTCTTTTGACCCCCAATACCCCGTAGACTTTTCATCATGATGCACTCAACGACCCTCACCATGACCCTCCCTGAACTGTCCACTCTGTCACAGGCCGATTTTTCCCAGGAACTTGGGGCCATTTTCGAACATTCCCCCTGGATCCCGGAACGCGCCTGGGTGGCCCGGCCCTTCGCCGACGTCGACGCCTTGCATCACGCCATGGTGCGTGTCGTGCAGCAGGCCGACCCCGCCGAACAGCTGGCCCTGATCGCGGCCCACCCGGAACTTGCCGGCAAGGAAGCCGCCGCCGGCACTCTGACCGATGCGTCCACCGGAGAGCAGCGCGGGGCCGGCCTGGACCAGTGCAGCGCCGACGAACTGCGGCGGCTACGCAGTCTGAACGCCAGCTATCGCGAGCGCTTCGGCTTTCCGTTCGTGATCGCGGTCAAGGGCCGCAACCGCTACCAGATCATGGACGCCATTGAGGAACGGCTGCACAATGACCAGGCTACCGAGTTCGCCACCTGCCTGGATCAGATCAGCCAGATCGCCCGCTTCCGGCTCGACGCCCAATTCGCAGCCTGATATCCATGCCACCGACCCGCGCACCGGCCCGATGCGCGGTGCCAGGCACCGACGGAACCAGTCCATGAACACCACCACCCCCACCCGCCTGACCATCGAACCCCTGACCCGCAACGCCTTCGCGCGCTTCGGCGACGTGATCCAGGTGGACGATTCGGTGCGCCATTTCACCATCAACGAGGGCAACACCGAACGCTATCACGACCTGGCGAACCTCGATCCGGGGGCGGACGGCCGGGCGATCGTGTCGATCTTTCGCGGGCTGCCGCGCACCCTGCCTTTCACCGTCACGATGATGGAACGCCACCCCAAGGCCAGCCAAGCATTCATCCCGCTGTCAGGGCGCCCCTACCTGGTGGTGGTGGCCGCACCCGAATCGACACCGACCGTCGACGACCTGCGCGTGTTCCTGTGTCAGGGACATCAGGGCGTGAACTACGCGCGCGGGGTCTGGCACCATCCGCTGCTAGGCCTGGATGCGGTGTCCGATTTCCTGATCATCGACCGCGCCGGCCCGGGAGACAACTGCGACATCGTGCGAATGGAAGCCCCCAGCGTGATCCCGGAACCCCTATGAGCGCTTGCCCATCGATCTCAGGCTGATCACCACCAGCGCGACGGCGATCAGAACCATCCCGGCCAGTTCCATCCCGCCCGGCTGCTCGCCCAGCTGCAGCCAGCCCGCCAGCACGCCGACCACGGGCACACCCAGCGCCGACATCCCGGCCACGCCCGCCGACAGGTGCTGCAACGCGAACAGCCATAAGTACCAGGCCAGGGCCGTGGCGATCACGGCGTTATAGAACAGGGCACCGTAGAAATACGGCGCCGGATCGATCGGCCGTTCGGGCACGAACCAGGCCACCAGACACAAGGCCAGGGCGCCAAACAGCATCTGCCAGGCCGTCAGGGGCAGCGCGTCCATCGGATGATCGCGCTTGATCCATTTTGCGACGATCGTGGCCAGCGCCCAGCACAGACCGGCGATGACTGCCAGCAGTTCGCTGAGAAAATCCGCATGCAGGGTCCACGGTTCCAGGATCAGCACCAGGCCGGTGGCCGCCAGCGCCAGCGCCAGCCACTGCAGCCCGCGGATCCGTTCGCCAAATGCCACCCAGGCCATGGGGATGACCCAGAACGGCATCGTATACACCAGGATCGAGGTCTTGCCGGCGCCACCGTGCAGCAGGGCGACCTGGATCAGGGCCGAGAACGCCCCGGTCTGCAGCACCCCCAGCAGCGCGACGCGCGGCCAGGCGCGGATGCGCATCGGCTTGCGCAGCACCGCCAGCACCGCCAGCAGCAGCACCGCCCCGAAGAGCGTGCGCAACGCCGAAAAATCGAAGGGCCCGACATAGGACAGCACGGATTTCATGATGACCCAGTTGTAACCCCAGCCCAGCGCCATGCCGGCCAGGGCGATCAGGGCCAGGCGTTCGTTGCGGCGCGCGGTGGCGCCCTGTCGGGCGGCATCGGCCAGGTTCTGTGCCGGTTTTCCCGGGCTGACGCCCGCTTCCCGTTTCGATGCGGCGAAGCCGTGTTCTTCAGCGCTCAAGATTTTCTCGGTCCTTCCCAATAACCCGGCTCATGATAATGGTTTCTCAGCTCGTCGATGAAATAGCGGATCTTCGCCGGCAGGTAGCGCTGCTGCGGATAGACCGCCTGGATGTCGTACGCGGGCAGCGCGAATTCTTCCAGCACAGTGACCAATTCGCCGCGCTTCAGTTCGCGCTGGATCTCCCAGGTGGAACGCCAGCCGATGCCCAACCCCTGACGCACCCACTGGTACAGCAGCTCGCCATCGTTGCAGGCCAGATCCCCGCGCACGCGCACCGCGAACGGCTTGCCGTCGCGCACGAAGGTCCAGCCCCGGTGCTGTCCGCCCTGCAGATTGAAGGCCAGGCAGTTGTGCCGCACCAGGTCTTCCGGCACGCGCGGCAAGCCGTGCGATTCGAAATACGCGGGCGTGCCGCACACCACGCGCCGGTTGGGGAACAGGCGCACCGCCACGTAATTGGGATCCGTGACCTCGCCGATGCGGATGGCCATGTCGTAGCCCTCGCGCACCAGATCCACCACGCTGTCGGTGAAATTGAAGGATAGCGCCAGATCCGGATAGCGGGCCCGAAACGCCAGGGCGTGCGGCGCCACGTGCAGGCGCCCGAACGACGCTGGTGCCGATACGACCAGATGACCGGCCAGGGAACGGCGCCGGGACATGATACCGGCCTCGGCGGCGTCGAAGTCTTGAACCAGCTGCTGGCACTGTTCCAGATAGCGCTCGCCCAGTTCGGTAAGCACCAGGCCGCGCGTCGAGCGGTGCATCAGCTGCACCCCCAGACGCTTTTCCAGCGCCGTCAGACGCCGCCCCATCACCACCGGGGTCACCCCTTCGACCAGGGCGGCCGAAGCGAAGCTGCCCTTTTCGGCAATCAATACAAAACTGCTGATGTCGGTATAGCGGCCCACAGGAAGCCTCCTGCAACAACGTGCGGAAATTCTACCCTATTGATCCGTGACTACATACTTATAGTATCGACAGAAACGAGAACCGCTGGGATTCCAGACCCGAAGGCCTTTCTTTATTCTGATTCCAGACCCATCGGATCAGATCAAGGAGCAACCATGGCTCGGATGAGAGCAGTAGACGCCGCCGCGGCGGTCCTGCAAAAGGAAGGCATCACCACCCTGTTCGGCGTGCCCGGCGCCGCCATCAACCCGTTGTACTCGGCCCTGCGCAAGAACGGCGGCTTCAAGCACGTGCTGGCCCGTCACGTCGAGGGCGCCTCGCATATGGCCGAGGGCTACACCCGCGCCCATCCGGGCAACATCGGCGTATGTCTGGGGACATCCGGCCCGGCCGGCACCGACATGATCACCGGCCTGTATTCGGCCTTGGGCGACTCGATCCCCATCCTGTGCATTACCGGCCAGGCGCCGCGCGCGCAGTTGCACAAGGAAAGCTTCCAGGCGGTGGACATCGAGACCATCGCCAAGCCTGTGACCAAATGGGCCGTGATGGCGCGCGAACCGGAACTGGTGCCGCGCATCCTGCAACAGGCCTTCCACGTCATGCGATCGGGGCGCCCCGGCCCGGTGCTGGTGGACCTGCCTTTCGACGTGCAGATGGCGGAAATCGAGTTCGATATCGAGACCTACGAGCCGCTGCCGGTCTACAAACCAGCCGCCACGCCCGCCCAAGCCGCCCGCGCCGTCGCCATGCTCAACGCCGCCGAGCGGCCTCTGCTGGTGGCGGGCGGCGGGATCTTCAGCGCCGACGCCGCCGATCTGCTGCGGGAATTCGCCGAACTGACCGGCGTACCGGTGGTCCCGACGCTGATGGGCTGGGGCGTGATCCCCGACGATCATCCGCTGATGGCTGGCATGGTGGGCCTGCAGACCGCGCATCGCTACGCCAATGCCAGCCTGCTGGCCGCGGATTTCGTGATGGGCATCGGCAACCGCTGGGCCAACCGCCACATGGGTTCGACCCCCGTCTACACCGAAGGCCGCACCTTCGTGCATATCGACGTGGACCCCACGCAGATCGGCAAGGTCTTCGGCCCGGATTACGGCATCGCGTCCGACGCGGGCGCCGCCCTGCGTCTGATGATCGAGGAAGCCAGGCGCCTGCAGGCTGCCGGCCAATTGCGCGACCGCGGCGCCTGGGCCCTGGCATGCCGCGCGCGCAAGGGTGAAAAATCCATGCAGCGCAAGACGCACTTCGACCAATCGCCGCTGAAACCGCAACGCGTCTACGAGGAAATGAACAAGGCCTTCGGCCGCGACACGCGCTACGTCACCACCATCGGTCTGTCGCAGATTGCCGCCGCGCAGCTGCTGCATGTCTACGGCCCGCGCCACTGGATCAATGCCGGGCAGGCAGGCCCCCTGGGATGGACCGTGCCCGCCACCCTGGGTGTGGTCGCCGCGAATACCGGCGATGAAGTCGTGGCCCTGTCCGGCGACTACGACTTCCAGTTCATGATCGAGGAACTGGCCGTCGGCGCGCAATTCAACCTGCCTTACATCCACATTGTGGTCAATAATGCGTATCTGGGGCTGATCCGCCAGTCGCAGCGCGGCTTCGACATGGACTACTGCGTGCAGCTGGCCTTCGACAACATCAACTCGCCGGAAACCGACGGCTACGGCGTGGACCACGTCAAGGTCGCCGAGGGCCTGGGCTGCAAGGCGATCCGCGTGAAGAAGGTCGAGGACATCCAGCCGGCCATCACGCAGGCCCGCGCCTGGATCCAGGAATTCAAGGTGCCGGTCGTGATCGAATTCATCCTGGAACGCGTCACCAATATTTCCATGGGCAACGACATCAACGCGATCAACGAGTTCGAGGAACTGGCCGAGCACGGCGGTGACGCCCCCACCGCCCTCACCTTGCTGGACTGAAGCAGAACATTGCGGCCCTTCCCGGCGGAAGGGCTGTCTGGAAGCATTTCAAGGAATCACACATGCCAAAATTCGCTGCCAACCTCTCGATGCTATTCACCGAAGTCGACTTTCCGGACCGCTTCGAAGCGGCTGCCAAGGCCGGCTTCAAGGGCGTCGAATACCTGTTCCCGTACGCCTACGCCAAGGAAGACCTGGCCCAGCGCCTGAAGGACAACGGGCTGGTCCAGGTGTTGCATAATCTGCCGGCCGGCAACTGGGACGCGGGCGAGCGTGGCATCGCCTGCCATCCGGACCGCATCGGTGAATTCAAGCAGGGCGTGGCCAAGGCCATCGAATACGCCCAGGCCCTGAACTGTCCGCAGGTGAACTGCCTGGCAGGCAAGATCCCGGCCGGCGTCGATCATGCGACCGCGCACCGGACCTTCGTCGAGAACCTGCGCTACGCCGCCGCCGAATTGAAAAGAGCGGGTATCCGTCTGGTGATGGAGCCCATCAATACCTTCGACATCCCGGGTTTCTTCCTGAGCCGTACCGACCAGGCGCTGGCCATCATCGAAGAAGTCGGTTCGGACAATCTCCGCATCCAGTACGACATCTATCACATGCAGCGCATGGAAGGCGAACTCGCCAACACCATCCGCACGCATCTGAAGTCGATCGGGCATATCCAGCTGGCCGACAACCCGGGGCGCAACGAGCCGGGCACCGGAGAAATCAACTATCCATGGCTGTTTCGCCACATCGACAAGGTGGGCTATACCGGCTGGATCGGTTGCGAATACAAGCCGGCCGCCCGCACCGAGGACGGTCTGGGCTGGATCCAGGCGCTGGCCTGATCGGCACCGGCACCCACCCGCTTTGCAGGCGGCTGCGCAGTCGCGAGCCGCCTGAACCATCACACTAGATCAAGGAGCATTCACATGGCTAACATCGGTTTCATCGGTCTGGGCATCATGGGCACCCCCATGGCCGCCAACCTGATCCAGGGCGGCCACGCGCTCGCCACATTCACCCACGGCAAGACCCCGCAAAGCCTGCTGGACGCCGGCGCCAAGGCGCTCGGCAGCGCCACCGAGGTCGCCAAAGCGTCCGACATCATCATCGTCATGGTGCCCGACACCCCCGACGTCGAAGCCGTGCTGTTCGGCGAGAACGGCGTGGCGGCCGGCCTGTCCAAGGGCAAGACCGTGATCGACATGAGCTCGATCTCGCCCGTGGCGACCAAGGAATTTGCCGGCAAGATCAACGCCCTGGGCTGCGAATACCTGGACGCGCCGGTGTCCGGCGGCGAAGTCGGCGCCAAGGCCGCCAGCCTGACCATCATGATCGGCGGCAGTGAAGCGGCGTTCGCGCGGTGCAAGCCGATCTTCGAGCTGATGGGCAAGAACATCACGCTGGTGGGCGGCAACGGCGATGGCCAGACCACCAAGGTGGCCAACCAGATCATCGTGGCGTTGACCATCGAAGCCGTGGGCGAAGCCCTGGTGCTGGCCTCGAAGGCCGGTGCCGACCCGGCCAAGGTACGCCAGGCACTGATGGGCGGCTTTGCCAGTTCGCGCATCCTGGAAGTGCATGGCGAGCGCATGGTCAAGCGCACCTTCGACCCGGGCTTCCGCATCAATCTGCACCAGAAGGATCTGAATCTGGCCCTGACCACCGCCCGCCAGTTGGGGCTGTCCCTGCCCAGCACGGCCGTCGCCCAGGAACTGTTCAACAGCTGCGTCGCCCACGGCGGCGCGAGCTGGGATCATTCGGGCATGGTCCGCGCCCTGGAAATCATGGCCAACCACGAAATCGGCCAGTAAACTGGCCATCGAGAGACACCCATGACCGAGCCCCGCGAGCTTCTGACCCGCATGTTCCAGGCCGCGGTGCGTGCGGCCCAGCCGGAACACTGCATCCCCGCATTTCTGCCCGCGCGCCCCAAGGGCCGCACGATTGTCATCGGCGCGGGCAAGGCCTCGGCCGCCATGGCTCAGGCCTTCGAGAAACACTGGCCTGGCCACATCGAGGGCGTGGTGGTCACCCGCTACGGCTATGCCGTACCCTGCGAGCGGATCGAGATCATCGAGGCCGCCCACCCCGTCCCCGACGAGGCGGGCGAAGCTGCGGCGCAACGCCTGTTCGAGCAAGTCCGCGGCCTGAGCGCCGACGACCTGGTGATCTGCCTGATCTCGGGCGGCGGCTCATCGCTGCTGCCCATGCCGGGCGCCGGTGTCACCCTGGCCGACAAGCAGGCCATCAACCGCGCCCTGCTGAAGTCCGGCGCCACCATTGCCGAAATGAACTGCGTGCGCCGGCACCTGTCGGGCATCAAGGGCGGGCGCCTGGCCGCCGCCTGCGCTCCGGCCCGCGTGGTGAACCTGCTGATCTCCGACGTCCCGGGCGATCAGCCCTGCGACATTGCCTCGGGCCCGACCGTGGCCGACCCGACCACCTGCGCTGACGCGCTGGACATCGTGCGCCGCTATGCCATCGATCTGCCCGACGAAGCCAGGCGGCTGCTGGAATCCGGCGAAGGCGAGACCCTGAAACCCGGCGACGCCCGGTTGACGCGGGTTGAGACCCATCTGATCGCCACCCCGCAGATGGCCCTGGAGGCCGCCGCCTCGGTGGCGCGCGACGCGGGCGTCACGCCGGTGCTGCTGGGCGACCGCATCGAAGGCGAAGCCCGCGACGTGGGCAAGGTGCTGGGCGGCATCGCCCTGCAAGTGCGCGCGCACGGCCAGCCGTCGCCCACACCCTGCGTGCTGCTGTCGGGCGGCGAAACCACCGTCACCGTGCGCGGCCACGGACGCGGCGGTCGCAACGTGGAATACCTGCTGTCGACCGCCATCACGCTCGACGGCGCGCCGGGCATCTACGGTCTGGCGGGCGACACCGACGGCGTGGACGGCCAGGAGGAAATCGCCGGCGCCCTGATCACTCCGGACACCCTGGCCCGCGCCTGGGCGGCCGGCATGCCGCCGCGCGCCCATCTGGACGACAATGATGGTCATGGCTTTTTCGAGCGGCTGGGCGATTCCCTGATCACCGGCCCGACACTGACCAACGTCAACGACTTTCGCGCCATCCTGGTCCTGTGAACGGATGGCGGTCCCTAGGAGATACCCCATGAAAATGATTCGCGCCCTGACCCTGGAAGATGCCCGCCGCATGGCTGCCGCGGCAGAAACCGAGGCACGGAACAACGGCTGGAACGTCAGTATCGCCATCTGCGACGCCGGCGGCCACGCCCTGTGGCTGCAGCGCATGGACGGCGCCCCGCTGAACAGCGCCCAGGTCGCCCCCGGCAAGGCGCACACCAGCGCCGTGGGCGGCAAACCCAGCAAGGTCTACGAGGACATGGTCAACCAGGGCCGCTTCGCCGCCCTGTCCATGCCGATCATGCCGCTGGAAGGCGGCGAACCCATCATCCATGACGGCCAGGTCATCGGCGCCATCGGCGTCTCGGGCGTGAAGGCCAGCCAGGATGCCCAGGTTGCCCGCGCCGGCGTGGCCGCCCTCGATGGATCCGATCAGGCAACCCAGGGACAACAGGCATGACCCCCGAGCGCCGCGCCCGCATCCTGGCGACCTTGGGCCCCGCCAGCTCCACGGCGGAACAGATCCGTGCGCTGGTCGACGCCGGCGCCAATATGTTCCGCCTGAACTTCAGCCACGGCAGCCATGAAGACCATGCCGAGCGCTATCGCATCATCCGCCGGATCGAACAGGACATCGGCCGCCCCATCGGCATCCTGATGGATCTGCAGGGGCCGAAGCTGCGGGTCGGCAGGATCGCCGGCGGCAAGACCACCCTGCAGGCCGGCCAGGCCTTTCGTCTGGACCTGGACGCCACCGAAGGCGATGCGCAGCGCGCCAACCTGCCTCATCCCGAAATTTTCGCGGCGCTGGAAGACGGCACCGACCTGCTGCTGGACGACGGCAAGCTGCGCCTGCGCGTGGATCGCCACGGCCCGGACTTCGCCGACACGACCGTGATGGTCGGCGGCCCCTTGTCCGACCGCAAGGGGGTGAACGTGCCCGGCGTCATCCTGCCCATCTCGCCCCTGACCGCGAAGGACCGCGCCGATCTGGAATTCGGCCTGTCCCTGGGTGTGGATTGGGTGGCCCTGTCCTTCGTCCAGCGCCCGGAAGACATCGCCGAAGCGCGCAGCCTGATCGGCGATCGCGCCTGGATCATGGCCAAGCTGGAAAAACCGGCCGCCATCGAACATCTGGATGCGATCATCGAACAGGCCGATGGGATCATGGTGGCGCGCGGCGATCTGGGCGTGGAACTGCCGCCCCAGCGCGTCCCCGTGCTGCAACAGCGCATCGTGCGCCACGCCCGCGCCGCGGGCAAGCCGGTCGTCGTTGCGACCCAGATGCTGGAATCCATGATCAGCGCCCCGGTTCCCACCCGTGCGGAAGCCTCGGACGTGGCCACGGCGGTGTACAGCGGCGCCGATGCCGTCATGCTGTCGGCCGAATCGGCATCCGGCCAGTATCCGCTGGAGGCTGTCTCCATCATGACGCGCATCATCCACGAGGTGGAAGCCGATCCGTCCTGGCGCGCCAACCTGGATGCCACCCACGGTCCGGCCGAGGCCAACATCCCGGACGCGATCTGCTGTGCGCTGCGCCGCGTGGCCGGCCTGCTGGAACCTGCGGCCACAGTCGCCTATACCGCCTCCGGCTTCAGCGCCCTGCGCGCCAGCCGGGAACGGCCCACCACGCCGATCCTGGCCCTGACGCCCGAACAACGCACCGCGCGCCGTCTGACCCTGGCATGGGGAGTGCGACCCGTCCACTTCCCCGAACAGCTGCGCGAAGCCAGCGAGATGATCGAGCGCGCCACCGACGCCGCCCAGCGCGCGGGGTTGGCGGCGCCGGGCGACAGCCTGATCGTCATCGCCGGCCTGCCTTTCGGGCGCAGCGGCAGCACCAATCTGCTGCATATCGCTCAGGTGCCAAAGAAATAAGCAGTATCTGAACCGGCATATAGCCAGCCCGCTTCCTGTGAAGCGGGTTTTTTTCTTTACGGGGCGGTAGTTTGCGAGACTTCCCGGGCCGAGATTCAGATCGGGCCGGCGCTTTAACTCTTATACAAGACTGCCTATAATCAGAGAATTACGCCAGATTACAACGCGACAGGGCGCCCGCGCGTGCGCTGTCCTGTTCAGCCGGACCGCGCGTGCCGGAATCGCATTCCCGTTTATCTCTCAAGGACCATCATGACCGATCGCATTTCCAGCCATGGCCTCCAGATCGCGGCCGTGCTGCACCAATTCCTCGAACAGGAAGCACTGCCGGGCACCGGCGTGCGGCCCGCCGCCTTCTGGGAAGGTCTGGCTGCGATCGTGCACGACCTGGCCCCCAAGAACCGCGCTCTGCTGGCCGAACGCGACCGCATCCAGGCCGCCATGGACGACTGGTATGGCAAACACCCGGGCCCCGTCGCCGACCCGGCCGCCTATCGCGCCTTCCTGCGCGAAATCGGCTACCTGAAGGACGCGCCTGCCCAGGTGAAGGTCACCACCGCCAACGTGGACACCGAGATCACATCCCAGGCTGGCCCGCAGTTGGTCGTGCCCATCATGAACGCCCGCTATGCCCTGAACGCCGCCAACGCGCGCTGGGGCAGCCTGTACGACGCGCTCTACGGCACCGACGCCATTCCCGAAACGGACGGCGCCACCCGCGCCGGCGGCTACAACCCGGTGCGAGGCGCTCGCGTCATCGCCTTTGCCCGCAAGTTCCTGGACGACAGCATCCCTCTGGTTCAGGGTTCGCACCGCGACGCCGCCGGCTATGCCGTCGTCAACGGCGACCTGCAGGTCACCCTGAAAAACGGCGCTATGACCCGCCTGGCCGACGGCCAGGTCTTCCTGGGCCATCGCGGCAACGCGGCCAGCCCGGAAGCGCTGGTGTTCCGCCACAACGGCGTGCACTTCGAGATCCAGTTCGACTCCAACTCGCCCATCGGCAAGACCGATGACGCCCACATCAAGGACGTGTTGGTCGAAGCGGCGCTGACCACCATCATGGACTGCGAAGACTCGGTGGCCGCCGTCGATGCCGACGACAAGGTTCTCGCCTACCGCAACTGGCTGGGCCTGATGAAGGGCGACCTGACGGAAGACCTGCTCAAGGGTGGCAAGACCGTCACCCGTCGTCTGAACGACGACCGCACCTACACGGCGCGCGACGGCAGCACGGGCACCCTGCACGGCCGCTCGCTCATGTTCGTGCGCAACGTCGGCCACCTGATGACCACCCCGGCCATCCTGGACCGCGACGGAAACGAAGTGCCCGAAGGCATCCTGGATGCCGTGTGCACGGCACTCACCGCCATCCCCGACCTGAAAAACCGCAAGAACTCGCGCACCGGATCGATCTACATCGTCAAGCCGAAAATGCACGGCCCCAACGAGGTCGCCTTCGCCAGCGAGATCTTCGCGCGCGTCGAGAAGCTGCTGGGCCTGGCGCCCAACACGATCAAGATGGGCATCATGGACGAGGAGCGCCGCACCAGCATCAACCTGAAGGCCTGCATCGCCGCCGCCGCCGAGCGCGTGGCGTTCATCAACACCGGCTTCCTGGACCGCACCGGCGACGAACTGCACACGTCCATGCGCGCCGGCGCGATGGTGCGCAAGGGCGACATGAAGAACCAGGCGTGGATCCAGGCCTACGAACTGAACAACGTGCAAACCGGCCTGGAATGCGGCCTGCGCGGCCACGCCCAGATCGGCAAGGGCATGTGGGCCATGCCCGACCTGATGGCCGCCATGCTGGAACAGAAGATCAATCACGTGAAGGCCGGCGGCAACACGGCCTGGGTGCCCTCGCCCACCGCTGCCACGCTGCATGCCCTGCACTATCATCAGGTCGACGTGGTCGAGGTGCAAAAATCCCTGGAAGGCCACCACGAGGACTACACCGACCGCATCCTGACCGTGCCGGTCGCCCGCGACACAAACTGGAGCGCCGAGCAGGTCCAGCAGGAGCTGGACAACAACTGCCAGGGCATCCTGGGCTACGTGGTGCGCTGGATCGATCAGGGCGTGGGCTGCTCGAAGGTGCTCGACATCCATGACGTGGGCCTGATGGAGGACCGTGCCACACTGCGTATTTCCAGCCAGCACATCGCCAACTGGCTGCTGCACGGCATCACCAACCGCGCCCAGGTCGAATCCACCCTGCGCCGCATGGCCGCCATCGTGGACAAGCAAAACGCGGGCGACGCGGCCTACGAGCCCATGGACGGCCACTTCGACACGTCCTGCGCCTTCAAGGCCGCCAGCGACCTGATCTTCAAGGGCCTGGAACAACCCAACGGCTACACCGAGCCGCTGCTGCACCACTGGCGCCAGGTGAAAAAGGCTGAACAAGCCGCCAGGGCCTGATCGCCGGGGCCCGGCCGGACAGCCGGGCACCTTATCGCATCTTCCCGGACGCTCCGGGATCGTCACGAAAGCCGCCGGCGGCGAAACGCACCGGCGGCCTTTTGTTGCCTGCATCACGAATCACCAGGAGTAAAATCGCCCCCTGGCCGCCAAGCCCGGCCGTTTCCCTCCTGACGATTCCACATCCATGTCCTTGTCCGAATTCCGCGACCACTATCTGGTGCGCTTCTGGTCGCCCGTGCCCGCCCTGATGGCGCTGGGTGTCGCTTCCGCCTATTACTTTGCCATCACCCATACCTTCTGGGCCGTCACCGGCGAGTTCACCCGCTGGGGTGGCCACATCGCATCCTGGTTCGGCCTGCATCCCGAACAATGGACGTACTTCCGCCTGATCGGCCTGCAAGGCACACCCCTGACGCGCATCGACGGCGTCATGATCATCGGCATGCTGCTGGGCGCGCTGTGCACGACGCTATGGGCCAACAACTTTCAGCTGCGCCGCCCCATCAGCAAACGGCGTCTGGCCCAGGGCCTGATCGGCGGCATCATCGCCGGATTTGGCGCCCGCCTGGCCATGGGCTGTAATCTGGCCGCCTTCTTCACCGGCATCCCGATGTTCTCGCTGCATGCCTGGGCCTTCATGCTGGCCACGGTGGGTGGCGCCTGGATCGGCGTAAAGCTGTGCCTGCTGCCGTTTCTGCGCACCCCGCTGCGTGTCAAAGCGCAGGCCAGCCCGCTGTTCGCCGACCCGGCCGCGCTGCGGCGACGCGCCACCTTGCAGGGTCGTCTGGGCCTGGCCGTCGCGGCCCTGGCCATCGCCTTTGCCGCCTGGCGCTTCGAGGCATCGACCGTGCTGGGACTGGCCGTGCTGTTCGGCCTGTTCTTCGGCGGCGTGATCGAACGCGCGCAGATCTGCTTCACCAGCGCCGCCCGCGACCTGTGGACCACCGGGCGTACGAAAATCGCCCACGGCATCCTGCTAGGCATGATCGTGGCGTGTTTCGGCACCTTTGGCGCCATCGCCCTGGGGGTCGCCCCCAAGATCTACTGGATGGGCCCCAATGCCATTCTGGGCGGTCTGCTGTTCGGTATCGGCATCGTGCTGGCCGGCGGCTGCGAAACCGGCTGGATGTACCGCGCCATGGAAGGGCAGATGCACTTCTGGGTCGTGGGCCTGGGCAACGTCATCGGGGGCACGCTGCTGGCCTTCTGGTGGGACGACCTGGGCACCGCCCTGGCCACCCCCTACCCCAAGATCAACCTGCTGGACAGCCTGGGGCCGGTCCCGGGCCTGTTGATCAGCGTGGCCGGCCTGGTCCTGGCCCTGCTGCTGGTGTCCCTGAACGCCCGCCGTTTCACCATTTCCCGGAGTTCCGCCGCATGACTGCGCAAACCCAACCCGATCTGTCCCTTGACCTGCGGGGTGAACACTGCCCCTACAACGCCATTGCCACGCTGGAAACCCTGGCCACCATGCAGGCCGGCCAGTTGCTGGAGGTCGTCACCGACTGCGCCCAGTCGCTGCACGGCATCCCGGAGGACACCCGCACCAAGGGCTACGACTGCCTGGCGGTGGAACAGCACGGGCCGCTGTTCCGGTTCCTGATCCGGGTGCCGGCGCAGCGCTGATTACCGGCGCACCTGCGCCACCAGCGCATCCAGCCAGGTGAGCATGGTGTCGATCTCGTCGGCCGAGACGTTCAGGGCCGGCATGAAGCGCAGCAGATTGGGGCGCGGGGCGTTCAGCAGCAGACCTTCGGGGGCGCGGTTGCGGGCTGCCTCGACCAGCGCCGGACCGTCGTCGCGGTCCATGACCAGCGCGCGCAGCAGACCCACACCGCGTTCGCCTTGCATGCCCCATTTGTCCGACAGGGCCATCAGCCCGGACGACAACTGCGCCGCGCGGGCGTTGACCGCGTCCAGGAAGCCGGGGGCCGTCAGCGCGTCGAACACCGCCACGCCCACCGCCGTCATCAGCGGATTGCCGTTGTAGGTGCCGCCCTGGTCGCCGTGCTCGAAACAGCTGACCGCTTCGCGCGCGCACAGCGCCGACAGCGGTACGCCGCCGCCGATGCCCTTGCCCAGCGTCATGATGTCCGGCTCGATCCCCGCATGCTGATAGGCATACAGGCGGCCCGTGCGGCCCATGCCGGTCTGCACCTCGTCCACGATCAGCAGCAGCCCCTGTTCACGCGTCAGGGTGCGCAGAGCCTGCAGGAATTCGCGCGTGGCCGGGACCACGCCGGCCTCGCCCTGGACGGGTTCCAGCATCACGGCGACCGTCTGGTCGTCAATCAGTGCACGCACGGATTCCAGATCGTTGAGTTCAGCCTTCGGGAAGCCATCGACCTGCGGCGCGAATTTGCGGTCCCAGCCGGCCTTGCCGGACGCCGACATCGTCGCCAGCGTGCGGCCATGGAAACTGTGATCGAAAGTGATGATCTTGTAGGCGCCCTTGCGGTGCAGCTGGCCCCATTTGCGGGCGAGCTTGATCGCGCCCTCGTTGGCCTCCGCGCCACTGTTGGCGAAGAACACCCGGTCAAAGCATGAGGACTCGACAATACGACGGGCCAGGTCGATGGACGGCTGGTTATAGAACGCGGGCGACGGGTTGATCAGCGCGTGGGACTGACGCGCCAAGGCATCGATCATGGGGGCCGGATTATGGCCCAGGCAATTGACCGCCCACCCCTGGATGAAATCCAGATATCGCTTGCCGGTATTGTCCTGCAGCCAGGAGCCCTGGCCGCCGACGAACACCAGTTCAGGGCGCGAAGTAATTTCCATCAAGGCATTGAGCCCTGCACGATCGATGGTCATGGGTACCTATTCCAGAAAGAAACCTGACGCTGCAGCGTCGCCAAACGCTTATTTTAAGTCCGTTGCAGACGTTGCCGAAGACCCGCGGCCCACCGGGCGCCAAACAGGTTCACCATCAGTCCGATCAATACCACAGCGCCGCCCAGCCACTGCCACAGGCCCAGACGCTCGCCCAGAATCCAGTCGGCGCACAGCAGCCCGACCACCGGGATCAGCAGGCTGAGCGGCGCCACGCGGGCCACCGGATGGCGCGCCAGCAGCCGCCCCCACAACACATAGCCCACCAGGGTGGCAACCCCCGACAGATAAAACACCACCCCCACCCCGCGCCAGCTGAAATGCACCAGGCTATCGACGATGCGGTCGGGCCCTTCGAACGCGGCCGACAGCAGCAGAAACGGGATCGGAGGCAGCAACGCCCCCCACACCACCATCGACAGCATGCGCACCTGGCCCGCGCGCTTCAACACGATATTGCCGCCAGCCCAGCTGAAGGCCGCCAGCAGCGTCAGCAGGAAACCCACCAGCGGTACGGCGGTCGAGTCCGCCCCCGCATCCAGCATGACCAGCCCGACAACGGCCAAGCCCATGCCCAGCACGTGATGCGCGCGGATGGCCTCATGCAGCACCAGGGCGGCGATGGCCACCGTGAAGAACGCCTGAGCCTGCAGGACCAGCGAAGCCAGGCCCGCCGGCATGCCCAGATAGATCGCCAGGAACAGGAAGACGAACTGCCCCAGGCAGATGGTCGCTCCATAAGCCACGACATGCCGCCAGTGCACCGCCGGCCGTGGTACGAAGAAGATCGCCGGGAAGGCGACGAAAAAAAACCGCAGCGCCCCCAGCAGCATGGGAGGAAACTCGTCGATGCCGAACTTGATGACGACGAAGTTGGCGCCCCAGACCACGATGACGATCATGGCGGCCAGGACATCTTTCAAAGGCATGGAGTGTCTCGCTTTGCGCGTGTGTGGTGAGTGTGCGGCAATCCCGTCATGCTACGGTATTTTCCCGGTCTGCCGAGTCGAGATCCTCTCGTGGTGCCACGTGTCGGCATAGAATGGGCGCTTCGCCGTCCAGCCCACCCACCACCATGCGCCTGGCCATCCACAGCATCTACAGCTATCCCGTCAAATCCTGCGCCGGCATCCGCCACGACCGGGTCCGTGTCTCGGGATCGGGCCTGGAACACGACCGCCAGTGGGTCATTGTCGATGCGCAGGGGATCTTCATGACCCAGCGCCAGCACCCCCGCATGGTGCTGATTCAACCCGACCCCCAGGCCAATGGCCTGTGGCTGCGGGCGCCCGGACAGTCCGACTGCTTCGTCCCGATCACCGGTACGGAGCTTTCCCCCGTTCCCGTCACGATCTTCAGCGCCGACACCCTGGGCGCCGATCAGGGCGACGAGGCTGCCCGGTGGCTCAGCGGCTTCCTGGGGATTGCCTGCCGGCTGCTGCGCGTCCACCCCCAGGCCCACCGCCTGGCCAGCATGCGGCACGTCACCCAGTGGATCCAGACGCACCCCGACTGGCCACAGTCCTTCCTGCCGGTGGACCGCCATGCCTTTGCGTTTGCGGACGGTTTCCCATTTCTGGTCGCCAACCAGCACTCCCTGGAACAGCTGAACGGCCAGCTGCAAGAGGATGGCCACACCCCTGTGGACATGATCCGTTTTCGGCCCAACATTGTGCTGCAGGGGCTGGAACCCTACGACGAGGACCACCTGGCGGGATTCCGGACCGGCGATCTGGGGTTTGCCTTCGTCAAGCCCTGCGCCCGCTGCCCGATTCCCAATGTCGACCCGCTGACGGGCCGGACCGCTCCCGAGCCAGGCCGCACGCTGGCCCGCCACCGCCAGTTCGAGCAGGGAGTCCTGTTCGGCGTAAACGCCATTGCGGCGCTGCCCGATGGCGAGCAGTGGCTCAGCGTAGGTGACACCATCGAGCCTGAATTCGATTTCTGACACCGGACGATCAGATGACTTCATCGGCCCCCAGCAGCCGGGAAAGTCGGGCGCAGATATCGGCCTGAGTCTGACGCACCACGTCCATCGAAGGCGCGGCCGCGGCGTCGATGCGCGCAATGTACGGCACGTTGACCGCCGCGACGACCTGGTGATTGAGCCCATGCACGGGAAAGGCGATGTTCGTCACGCCCTGAATCTGCTTGCTGGGCATCAGCGAACACCCGGCCTGACGGACCTCGGCCAGCATCGAAAACAGATGCCCCGGGTCAATGTCGAGTTCGCCTTCGACCTTGATATGGTTGCGCAGCATGCGCGCCCGGCCGATCTCATCCTGGTACGCCAGCAGGATATGCCCTGACGAGGTGTCCGTCAGACCCATGAACGCGCCGGTCTTCAGGCCAAAGGACCAGCGCTCGGGGCTATCGACCTGGGCGATGACCACACTGCGGCCCTGTTCGTATACCGCCAGATGGCACGATTGCCGCGCCCGTTCGGCCAGCTCGTTGAGCAACGGCAATGCCGTCCGCACCAGACGCTTGATCGGCGGCTGGCGGTGTGCCAGGCGGAACATCTTCAGGGTCAGTGTGTAGCGGTCATTGTCATCGACCTGGATGTATTCGCGCCGATGCAGGGCCACCACCATGCGGAAGATCTGGCTGACACTACGATTCAGCGCATCGGCCAGCTGCTTGAGCGTGCAGCCGTCCGGCGAGTCGCTGAGGACTTCGAGGATGTCGAGCCCCTTGTCGAGGGCAGGTGCGTTATAGCGCACGGTTTCCCGGGAATCGAGCCTGCTTTCCGAAGAGGTCGTGGGATCGCTCATGGATTTTTGCAACCGTAAAAACGAATCGGGTAAAGCGATTTTAATTTCTTTTGTGAAATTCTACATTCATATAAGAAATGATATTGACTTCATCAAGCGTATTTTTACAAAATTCAGGGTAAATACTGAGTTTTATATTCAGTACATCCCTTTGTTTTCATTAAGATTCATCAGTATCATCCCACTCATATCAAATGAGAAATTAATTTTCATATAAGGAATTCAGCAGTTCTCCTGGCCGGTCAGCAGGTCAATTGCCCTATCGAAACCCCTCTGTCCGGGTCACACAAGGAGTCAGCACCATGGCTGGTCGTCTTTCTGGCAAAGTCGCCCTGGTTACCGCCGCCGGCAATGGCATCGGCAAGGCCACCGCGCAGCAGTTCCAGCGCGAGGGCGCGCGGGTCATCGCCACCGACATCGATGAAGCGGCATTGCGTACCCTTTCGGCCTGCGAGATCCGAAAACTCGACGTCACGAACCCGGCGGCCATCGCCGCGCTGGTGGCCGACGTTGGCCCCGTCGACGTGCTGTTCAATTGCGCCGGCTACGTCGACAGCGGATCCATCCTCGAATGCAGCCGCCAGGCCTGGGATTTCTCGCTCGGGCTGAACGTCACGTCCATGTACGAAATGTGCCGCGCCGTGCTGCCGGGCATGCTGGACAAGGGCGCGGGATCGATCGTCAACGTGTCGTCGGTCGCCTCCAGCATCAAGGGCGTTCCCAACCGCTTCGTCTACGGCACGACCAAGGCGGCGGTCATCGGCCTGAGCAAGGCCATCGCAGCCGACTTCGTCGGCCGCGGCATCCGCTGCAACGCCATCTGCCCCGGCACCGTCGAGTCGCCTTCGCTGCGCGACCGCATGCAGACGCAGGCCCAGGCACAGGCCGCCTCCATCGACCAGGTGCGCGGCACCTTCGTCGCCCGCCAGCCCATCGGCCGCCTGGGCACCCCAGAGGAAATCGCCGCGCTGGCCGTCTATCTGGCCAGCGAGGAATCCAGCTACACGACCGGCACCGTCAATATCATCGACGGCGGCTGGACCAACTGACACCCATCGTCCAGGAGAACACACATGAAACTATTGCGCTATGGCACCGTGGGCCAGGAAAAACCGGCGCTGATCGATGCTCAGGGCCATGTCCGCGATCTGTCCTCCGTAATCGACGACATCACGGCGGAATCCCTGCGGCCCGCCATGCTGGCCGCGCTGCGCTCGGTCGATCCACAATCGCTGCCCGTGGTCGAGGCGCCCGGTCGCATCGGCGTGCCCTTGCGCAATCCGGGCAAGTTCCTCTGCGTCGGCCTGAATTACAGCGACCACGCCGCCGAAACCGGCGCGGAAGTCCCTGCGGAACCGATCCTGTTCAACAAGTGGTCGCGTCCCTCGGGCGCCAATGACCCCATCGTCCTGCCGCAAGGCTCCGTCAAGACCGACTGGGAAGTCGAACTGGGCGTCATCATCGGCAGCAAGGCCCGCTATGTGTCCAAGGCGGATGCCCTGTCGCACGTAGCCGGCTACTGCGTCATCAATGACGTGTCCGAACGCGAATACCAGCTCGAGCGCGGGGGCACCTGGGACAAAGGCAAGGGCTGCGACACCTTCGGTCCCATCGGCCCCTGGCTGGTGACCGCCGACGAAATCGCCGACCCGCAGAATCTGCCCATGTGGCTGGAAGTCAACGGCAAGCGCTACCAGAACGGCAACAGCAAAACCATGATTTTCGACGTGGCCACACTGGTGCATTACATCAGCCGCTTCACCACACTGTATCCGGGTGACGTCATTTCCACGGGCACGCCCCCGGGCGTCGGGCTCGGCCAGAAACCGCCGGTCTATCTCAAGCAAGGCGATACGGTCCGGCTGGGCATCGAAGGGCTGGGCGAACAGCGCCAGCAGGTGCTGTCCTGGGATGCCACGCTGCTCGACTGAGCACCAAGCAGGCCAGCCGATCCTGCGCTGGCCCGACAATCACTAGGAGGAGACATCCATGCAAGGACTCATCGCGTCAAAGTTTCTGAGAAAACTGCTCGTCCCGGTTCTGGGTACGCTGCTGGCGGCGTCGGCGGGCTCGGCCGTCGCCACCGACAATTACTGGCAGCAGGTGAAGGATCGCGGCACCCTCAAGGTGGGCGTGCTGGTCGACTGGCCGCCCTACGCGGCGGTCGACGCCAAGAACCAGCCCAGCGGCTACGACGGCGGGGTGGCCCAGTTGCTGGCCGACCACTATGGCCTGAAACTGGAATACGTCGTCATGACGGGCCCCAACCGCATTCCGTTCCTGCTGACCGACAAGGCCGACGTGCTCGTCGCTTCCCTGGCGATCACCCCGGAACGTGAAAAGCAGGTCCAGTTCTCCCGCCCCTACTCGGCGGCCAGCATGGTCCTGCTGGGACCCGCCGACGTGAAGATCTCGACGCCCGCCGATTTCCCCAAGTACAAGATCGGCGTCCCCCGCGCCAGCACGACCGATCTCGGCGTGACCAAAGTGGCCCCCGAGGGAACCAAGCTGCACCGGTTCGATGATGACGCCTCCGCCCTGCAGGCCATGCTGGTCGGCCAGATTGATGCCGTGGGCACCTCGTCGGTGATCGCGGCCGACGTGCAGAAGCGCTATCCGGGCAAATACAAGGTGCTGTACGTCATCAACGAGCAGCTGATGGCGATCGCCATGCGCAAGGACCGCCCCGAACTGCTGAAGGCCATGAACGACTTCATCGCGGCCGACCTGGCCAATGGCAAGCTGAACACCCTGTTCGAGCAGTGGCTCAAGAAGCCCCTGCCCCAATCGGTCACCCAGTCCGGCCAATAAGCCCGCGCCGCGGCGCATGGATGCCCGCCGCATGGCGGGCCGGATCCGCGGCCCCTCCCGGCACCCCAAGGCTGGGAGGGGCCGCGAAGGGATCCTGAATCAATTACCGGGCCGGACGGAACCGATAGCGCTCCAGCGACTCGCGCTTCATTTCGATCGAATAACCCGGCCGGGTCGGCGGCATATAGGCCGCGTTGCGGATCCTGCAGGGATCGACGAAGTGCTCGTGCAGGTGATCGACGTATTCGATCACGCGGCCCTCGCGGGTCGCGGCGAAGCACAGATAGTCGATCATCGACAGGTGCTGCACGTACTCGCACAGACCGACGCCGCCCGCATGCGGGCAGACCTTCAGGCCATGCTTGGCCGCCATCAGCATGACCGCCAGCACTTCGTTGACCCCGCCCAGCCGGCAGGCGTCGATCTGCACGACATCCACCGCCGATTCCATGATGAGCTGCTTGAACATGATCCGGTTCTGGCACATTTCGCCCGTGGCGACCTGCATCCGGCCCAGCATGGCCTGGCGGATACGCCGATGCCCGGCGATATCGTCCGGACTGGTGGGCTCTTCGATGAACCAGGGCCGGGCAAAGGCCAGTTGCTCCAGCCAGGGAATGGCCTGATCGACCTCCCAGACCTGATTGGCATCGATCATCAGATGGCGGTCCGGCCCCAGCACCTCGCGCGCGATGCGGACCCGGCGGATGTCGTCGTCAAGATCCCGGCCGACCTTGAGCTTGATGTACGAAAATCCCGCATCGACCGCTTCGGTGGCGAGCCGGCGCAGCTTGTCGTCGCTATAGCCCAGCCAGCCGGCCGAGGTGGTGTAGCAGGGATAGCCGTTGCGCTGCAGGTCGTCGCGCCGTTCGGCCTTGCCCATAGCGCGTTGCTTCAGCAGCCGCAGCGCTTCGTCGGGCGTGATGCAGTCGGTGATGTAGCGGAAGTCGATCAGGCTGACGAGCTGCTCCGGCGTCATGTCGGCCACCAGGCGCCAGACCGGTTTGCCCTCGGCCTTGGCCCAGAGATCCCAGACCGCATTGACGAGCGCGGCCGTGGCCAGGTGGATGGCCCCCTTGTCGGGGCCGATCCAGCGCAACTGGCTGTCGGACGTCATGTGGCGCCAGAAGCGGCCCATGTCCTGAGTGATCCACTGCAGATCCAGACCGATCAGCAGGGGTTTTAGCGCCTCGATCGCCGTGCAGCAGATTTCCGTGCCACGGCCGATCGTGAAGGTAAGACCATGACCTTCCAACCCTTCGGTATCCGTATGCAGGATCGCATAGGCCGCCGAATAATCAGGATCCGGGTTCATGGCATCCGAACCGTCCAGATTTTTGGAAGTGGGAAAACGGACGTCCAGGACTTCGATGGATTGAATGATGGTCATGGTCGCGCCTGCCTTACTTGCCTTCGGCCACGATTTCCGCCGGCAAATCGGCACCGTGGTACTTTTTGTAGATGGTGTTCAGCTCACCGTTTTTCAGGTTCTTGCGGATCAGCTCGTTCATCTTGTCGAGCAACTGCGGATTGTTCTTGGCCACCCCGAGGCCCAGCATGGACGTGGCCATGACGATCTTGGTGACCAGCGGCGGTTTGCCGCTTTCGGCCAGTTGCTTGTTCAGCGATGCAATGATGGCCGGTGCCCCGGAATAGATGTTGCTGCGCCCGCTGGTGACCGCCGTCATGGCGGTGGCGTCATTCTCGAAGCGCACGATGTTCGTGTCGGCGGGGGCCATCTTGGTCACATTGGCATCATTGGTGGTGCCGCGCGCGGTGACCACTGTCTTGCCGGCCAGATCTCCGATTGTCTTGATGTTTTCGCTGGCTGGCGCCGCGATCACGGACTGGATGACCGCGTACGGAATCGTGAAGTCGATGACTTCCTTGCGCTGGGGGGTGATCGTCAGGCTGGAGATCACGACATCGGCCTTGTCCGTCAGCAGAAACGGAATGCGGTTGGCCTGCGTGGTGGGCACGATGTTGAGCTTGACCCCCAGGTCCTTGGCCAGCAGCCGTGCGGTTTCGACATCCGAGCCGACTTCCTTCAGATTGGCGTCCTTCATGCCATAGGGCGGCGCGTTCAGATCGATCGCCACGCGCAGGGCCTTCTGCTGCATGACCTGATCCAGCATGGCGGCGTGGGCTGGCGCCAGGGCAGCACACAGGGTGGCGGCCGAAACGGCCAGGACGGCCAGGCTGCGGTTCAGGGGAAAGCGCTTCATGGTGGGTCTCCTGTGAAATATCGGACTCTGTCGGGCGGATGCCCTGGTATTCAAAGCCCGTTGCTGACGAATTGTTGTAATTCCGGGGTTTGGGGCTGGCGCAGGATATCGGCGCCGCCCTGTTCGTGGATACGGCCTTCGTACATGAAGATCACACGGTGGGCGAGCTTCATGGCGAACGCCATTTCGTGGGTGACGAGCACCATGGTCATGCCCCCCGCGGCCAGTTTCTCGATGACACGCAGGACCTCGCCGGTCAGTTGCGGATCGAGGGCCGAGGTGACTTCGTCGAACAGCATGAGCTTAGGGCCCATGGCCAGCGAGCGGGCAATGGCCACGCGCTGCTGCTGGCCACCAGACAATTGTTCCGGATAAAAGCCCGCCTTCTCGCTCAGGCCGACCTGGGCGAGCACATCGGCGGCGATGCGGCGCGCCTGCTCGGTCGGGATCTTGCGTACGGACCGGGGCGCCAGCGTGATGTTCTGTTCGACGGTCAGGTGCGGGAACAGGTTGTAGCTCTGGAAGACGATACCGACGTCCTGGCGCAGTTTTTTCAGATCGCCACTGGAGATGCCGGCGCCAAAAGTGTGGCCGCAGACCGTGATCTCGCCCTCGTCAATGATTTCCAGATGATCCATGCAGCGCAGCGCGGTGCTCTTTCCCGAGCCGCTCTGGCCGATGATGGCAACAATCTCGCCCTTGGCGACGCTCAGATCGATACCCTTGAGGACATGGTTCTCGCCGAACCGTTTGTGGACATTCGTGAGACGGACGACTTCTGTCATGCGAGGACTCCCTGGGCGATCGGCCGGACCATGCCGTGTCTGTTCATGAGCGGACCACCGTCAGTTTGCGTTCCAGCCGCAGGCTGAACCAGGACAGCGGATAGCAGATCAGGAAATACAGGACCGCTGCCGCGCCGAAATAAAGGAATGGCTTGAAGGTGGAATTGTTCAGGATCTTGGCGTTGTAGGACAGTTCGGCAAAGCCGATCACCAGCGACGCAAAGGAGGTGTTCTTGACGATCTGCACCATGAAACCGACCGTCGGCGGCACCGCGATCTTGAAAGCCTGCGGCAGGATGACCTTGAACATGCGCTGGATGCGGTTCAGGCCCAGGCACTCCGCAGCTTCCCATTGATTTTTCGGCACCGACTCGATGCATCCGCGCCAGATTTCACCCAGGAAGGCCGCGGCATGCACAGTCAGGGCCAACACGGCGGCAAACAGTGGCGACGTGTCGGAAAAACCCAGAATGGACGGACCATAGAAGCAGATGCCCATGATGACCAACAGCGGCGTGCCCTGGATGACATTGATGTAACCGAAAGCGCCGCCCCTCACCAGCGGGTGGCCGGACACCCGCATCAGCGCGATGGACAGCCCCAGCAGCGCCGAAAAGATGAAGGTCAGCGCGGACAGCAGCACTGTGCCCCAGGCACCCAGCAGCAGATAGAGCAGTTGTTCATGATTCATGACAGGCCTCTCAGAGCGGCGTACCGAGTCTGCGCTTGCGCACGAACAGGGCCTTGCCGGCCAGCGCAAAGGCCCCGCGCACCAGCGCCGACATGGCCAGATACACCACCCAGAGCACGATGAAGACTTCGAAATTGCGGAAGGTGAGCGCCTGGACATTGCCCGAAATGCCGAACAGGTCTTCTGTGCCCACTGCCGACAACAGACTGGTGACCAGCATCAGCAGGACGAACTGACTGGTCAGGGCGGGATAGACGCGCTCGAGTGCCGGCACCAGGATGACGTGCCAGTAGACCTGCAGCGGCGACAGGCCCAGACATTCACCGGCCTCGCGCTGGCTGCGGGGCACCGACTCGATGCCGGCGCGGACGATTTCGCAGGTGTAGGCCGTGATGTTGATGACCAGGGCCAGGATGGCGCCAGCGAGGATCGACATCGTGAGCCCGACGCTGGACAGGCCGAAGATCAGGAAATAGCTCTGGATGATGAGCGGCGTATTGCGGATGACTTCGACGTAGCCCCCGACGATGCGGCGCGTCAGCGGCCCGCCCGAGCTGCGCGCAATGGCGCAAGCCACCCCCATGACGAAACCGGCCAACGTGGACCAGAAGGACATCACGAGCGTCGTTTCGGCCCCCTGCAGGAACAGCGGCCAGTACTGCAATACGGCACTGAAATCGAATTGGTAGGTCATGGTCTGGCCTTGTCACCCGGCGGGGCCGGGTACTGGTTCTATGGCTGGTGATAGTCTAAAAGGACTGACCGGTAAAACCAGTTATGGATTTCCCTAGTTTTTGTAAAACCGGTCTGACCAGATAAAATATGGACTCTTGGATCTGCAAGGCACGTCGGGGGAATCACCATGGAAAAATCAGGCTCATCGATCCATACGCTGGATCGCACGCGCGGCTACATCCATGTGGCCGACGCCCTGCGACGGGAAATTCGCGACATGCGGGTATCTGAAGGGACCCGCCTGCCGTCCGAACGCGAACTCGCCCAACGGCTCAGGATCTCCCGCCCCAGCCTGCGCGAGGCCCTGATCGTGCTCGAACTGCAGGGGGAAATCGAAATCCGGGTCGGTTCGGGCATTTATCTGAAGCAGGCCCCCCCCCTGCATGAAGGAACGGAGTCGGCGTCGATCCGTGACGAACCCGGTCACGACGACGCCTTGATGGGATACAGCCCGCAGGACGTAAGCCAGACCCGGTATTTCCTGGAAGGCGGCGTGGCGGCGCATGCCGCCCGGTTCATCTCCCGCGACCAACTCAAGACGCTGGGCGCCAGTCTCGCGGCCATGCGCCAGGCGGTCGGACGCCGGAACGACACGGGCGACCAGCCCCTGGCCGATGCCGATAGACTCTTTCATGTCACCCTGGCCTCGACGACCAGCAATCGTCTGCTGACGCAGACCCTGGAAAACCTGTTCGATCAGCGATACACCCCCATCGGGGGCTCCATGCACCGTCTCTTCGACACCGAATCGGTCTGGCAGGACGCGGTGGGGGAACACCAGGAAATCTACGAGGCGGTCGCCGATCGCGACCCGCTGCAGGCGCAGGCCGCCATGTACCGGCACCTCACGCGGGCGCATGCCCGCCTGATGGCGGTCATTGGTTAGCGTCCCGTCCGGGTCATCACACCAGAGGTTTTCATGCAGAAAAACACGCTCCGCCTGAACGAAGGCGACAACGTCCTGATCGCCATCGAGCAGCTGATGCCCGGCGACGAGGTCCACGGAATCCGGGTACAAAGGCTGATTCCGCCCGGGCACAAGCTGGCCGCCTGCGCGATTCCCGCCGGCAACCCGGTCTTCCGCTATGGCCAGGTGATCGGGACCGCAAGCTGCGACATCCCGGCGGGCCAGCACGTGCACGTCCACAACCTTCACATGGCCGACCTGAGGCACGACTACGAATTCTGCACCCGCACGAAAGATCTGCCCATCGATCCCGACCGGGATACCTTCCTGGGCATCCGCCGGCCCGGCAGTCGGGTGGCGACCCGCAACTACATCGGCATCCTGACGACGGTCAACTGCTCGGCGACCGTGGCGCGCGCCGTGGCCGACCACTTCAGGCGGGACATCAACCCGACCGCCCTGGAAGATTTTCCCAACGTAGACGGCGTCGTGGCGCTCACGCACACGACCGGATGCGGCATGGCCGCCCAGGGAGAGGCCATCGACACGCTGCGCCGCACCCTGGCCGGCTATGCCCGGCACGTCAATTTCCATTCCGTGCTGTTGATCGGCCTGGGCTGCGAGACCAACCAGATCAGCGGGGTCCTGGAAGCCGGCGATTTGCGGGAAGGACCGCAGCTGCACACCTATTCCATCCAGGATGCCGGCGGCACCGGCAAGGCCGTCGCACGGGGAATCGCGAAGGTACGCGAGATGCTGGCGGCGGCCAACCAGGTCGAACGGGTGCCGGTATCCGCCTCGAACCTGGTGATCGGCCTGCAGTGCGGCGGCTCCGACGGCTATTCCGGGATCACCGCCAACCCGGCGCTGGGCGCAGCCATGGACCGGCTGGTGCAGGCGGGCGGCACCGCCCTTCTTTCCGAGACACCGGAGATCTACGGGGCCGAACACCTGCTGATCCAGCGGGCCGCCAGCCGCGCGGTCGGCGAAAAGCTGATCGCGCGCATCGACTGGTGGCGCGAATACTGCGCCCGCAACCGGATGGAAATGAACAACAACCCCTCGGCCGGGAACAAGGCGGGCGGGCTGACGACCATCCTGGAAAAATCCCTGGGCGCGGTCGCCAAGGCGGGCACCACCAACCTCAACGACGTCATCGGCTATGCCGAACCCGTGACCGCGCGCGGACTGGTGTTCATGGACTCGCCCGGCTTCGATCCGGTCTCGGCCACCGGGCAGGTGGCATCGGGCGCGAACCTGATCTGCTTCACCACCGGGCGCGGATCGGCCTACGGCTGCATGCCTACCCCGTCGCTCAAGCTCAGTACCAATACTGCCTGCTGGGAGCGCCAGCAAGAGGATATCGACTTGAACTGCGGCACCATCATCACCGGCCAGGACTCGGTCGATGCCGTGGGCGAGCGCATCTACCGGCTGATCCTGGACACCGCATCGGGAACCCGCAGCAAGAGCGAGCTGTACGGCTACGGGCAGAACGAGTTCGCCCCCTGGCAGCTCGGCGCCACGGTCTGAGCCCGGCTCGACGCCTGCGCCGGCGTCGAGCTGGGCAGCGCGCGAGTGTCCTGTTCGGTTAATCCGTACAGGACACTAGGTCAGCAAGCCCCTGCCGGCCAGGTTGCGCATCAGCCAGCGGATGCCCCCCGTCCATTCCGGCGCGGTTTCGCTGTGGGTGACCCGGTTGATCAGCGCACCCAGATGGGGAGAGCTGATGCACACGACGTCGCCCAGTTTGTGGGTGAACCCCTGGCCCGGCGCACCCCGATCATCGGTCGGCGCAAACAGGGTCCCCGTGAACAGCATGAAACCATCCGGGTATTGGTGATGCCGTCCGCAGGTCTGGCCGACCAGGTCCGTCAGATCGCGGCTGATCTTGCGGATCGAGCTGTGGCCATCCAGCGTGAAACCGTCTTCGCCGGTCACCTGCAGGTCGATGTCGAGCTGGCGGGCATCATCCAGCGTGAAATGCGCGTCGAACACCCGGATGAAGGGCCCGATGGCGCATGAGGCGTTGTTGTCCTTGGCCTTGCCCAGCAACAGGGCGCTGCGGCCCTCGATGTCACGCAGGTTCACGTCGTTGCCCAGCGTGACGCCCCGCACCTCGCCGCGTGAGTTCACCGCCAGGACCAGTTCAGGCTCCGGATTGTTCCAACGGGAAGCCTGCAGGATGCCGATCGGCGACCCGCACCCCACTGCGGATAGCACCGGCGCCTTGGTGAAGACCTCGGCGTCCGGCCCGATGCCGACCTCCAGGTACTGCGACCATAGCCCTTCCCGAACCAAGTACTGGCGCACCTTGTCGGCCTCCGGCGAACCGGGCCGGATGCTGGAGATGGCCGCGCCGATGGCCTGTCCGATCGTGTCACGGATCCGCGCGGCGCGCTGCGGATCGCCGCCGGCCTTCTCCTCGATGACCCGTTCGAGCATGCTGCCGGCGAAGGTCACGCCGCAGGCCTTGATGACCTGCAGGTCGCACGGCGCGACGAAGCGGGCCGCCGCCGTGTCGTGGCCCAGCGTGGCCCTGGCCACCGCGTCGAAGGTCCAGCGCGCTGCGGGGGCCTGGGCCAGGATCGTCGGAAGATCGTCCTCTTCGAGCAGGTCGGCCACGGTCGGACACCGTGCCGTGAGGTCGAACAGCGTGCGCTGCCGGATCGCAACGACGCTGGGACCCCCATCGCGGGGGTCATGGACACGCCCGATCAGCAAAGCCCGGTCGGCGTCTGTGGGGAGCAGGGAGGCTATATCTTGCATGGTCTGAATGAAAAGGAAAATCGGGGGCTGCCGACGAGCATACTATGAACGTGAACACGGCGGCGCAGGGCTCCCGCACCCGCCGCACGGCCCGGGCTCAATACAGGGACAACTGGACCGGATGACGCCCCGAGCCGGCGTCATCCACCGGCTCGAGCTTGCTGACGCGCACGCCCAGCAGGCGCAGGCGCCGATCCAGCGTGACCCGCTTCAGGCACTGGCCGGCCGCGCGATGAATCGAATCGGAGTCACTGACCGCCTCGTCCAGCGTCAGATCCCGCGTCACCACGTGGAAATCATCGAACCGCAGCTTGATGCCCACCGTGGCCCCACGCACGCCCTTGCGGGCCAGGTCCTGAGCCAGGCGCTCGCACAATTCCAGAAAGACCCGCGACAGCGACGCCCGATCCCGCACCACATGCAGATCGCGCTCGAACGTCGTTTCCCGACTGATCGACCGGGGTTCGGACTCCATGACCACCGGACGATCATCGATACCGTGCGCCACATCCAGCAACCACTGTGCCATGCCCAGACCGAAGGCTTCCTGCAGACGGTCAGGCGCCGCGCCCGCCAACTGCGCGATGGTGTCGATTCCCATCGACTGCAAGCGGACGGTCGCCTTGGGGCCGATACCGTTGACCTTCGACACCGACAGAGGCCAGATGCGGCGCTGCAGATCGCCGGGCCCGATCAGGGTGATGCCGTCCGGCTTGTCCAGATCCGAAGCGATCTTGGACAGCAGCTTGTTGGGCGAGATGCCGATCGAGCAACTCAGGCCGGTCGCGTCGCGCACGGCCTGCTTCAAGCGCCTGGCCAGCGTGTCCGAATCCTGCGGCAGAGCCGTCAGGTCGATGTAGATCTCGTCGATGCCGCGATCCTCGATGCGCGGCGCGACTTCCGCCACCGCCGCCTTGAAGAGGCGCGAATAATGCCGGTAGGCCGGAAAATCCACCGGCAGCAGAACTGCGTCCGGCGCCAGCCTGGCAGCCTTCATCATGCCCATGGCCGAATGCACGCCCAGGGCGCGCGCCTCGTAGGTGGCCGTCGTGATCACCCCGCGGCCCACGTAGTCCCGCAATCGCACGTGATCGCCTTCGCGCGGGGACACCGCCCGCCCACCGATGACGACGGGCTGGCCGCGCAATTCAGGATGGCGCAACAATTCCACGGATGCGTAGAACGCATCCATGTCCAGATGGGCGATTCGGCGGATGGATGATTCGGACATTGCGACGTTCCGCCCCCGAGGGGCGGTATGTGCCACCAACGAGGCCCGAAAGCGGGATCAGCCCCGTTCCTTGCCTCGCCTGGCACTGCTATACTAGCCGACTCTTAAGATACATTTAAAATGTATCTATAACCCAGCCCTACCCAGGGGCTTTTCTCGTCCGCGAGGATCCATGCAAGCCGAAACCCTGAAACGATCTTCCCAGAAAACCGAAACCCTGCGCCTGGTGGGCCTGCGCGGCCCGGATTGCGCCGACAAGCTCGACCGCGCACTGGCCGCCGTCCCTGGCGTCAGCCAGGTCAGCGTCTCGCTGGCCGACGAAAAGGCCACCATCACCTTCGACACAGCGCAGGTTTCGACACAGCGCCTGCAGGTTGCCGTGGCCGACGCTGGCTACGAAGCCCTGAAGCCGGTCCACGGCCAGGACGGCAACTGTTGCGGCGGGTGCGGAGGGTAAAACAACCGTCACCCCAGCGTCGGATCCAGCAGTTCGGTTCCGGCGCGCGGCGCGCGGCGATACGAATAGTGCATGAACACCAGTGCCACGCAGACCGTGCCATATAGCAGCATGAACGCGCTGGAATACACCCCGGTGATGTCCAGCAGGGCCCCGAACAGTATCGGCAGGATGAATCCACCCAGACCGCCGGCCAGCCCCACCACACCGGACACCGCACCGATATTGTCCGAATAGTCGTCGCTGATGAACTTGAAGACCGACGCCTTGCCGATCGCCATGGCCACGCCGACCACGAACAACAGGATCGTGAACAGCGTCGTATTCAGGCCAATGTGCAGCGATACCGGTCCCTGCATGGTCTGGATCGTCATCTGAGTCTGCGGATAGGACAGCAGGAAGAAGCATACCCAGCACACCCACATGACCCACCAGGTCACGGTATAGGCCCCGAACCGGTCGGAAAACCAGCCCCCCAGGGCGCGCAGTACGCCGCCCGGCAGGGAAAACACCATCGCCAGGAAAGCCGCCAGCGTCAGATCGAAGCCGTATTCGGCGACATAGTATTTCGTGATCCACAGGGACAATGCCACGTAGCCGCCGAACACCACGGAATAGTACTGGCAGTAGCGCCAGACGCGCGGGTCCTTCAGCACGCGCAGCTGCTGCAGGATGCCCGTGTCGGACGACACCCGATGGGACGGGTCCGAATGGCTGAACAGCCAGAACAGAATGGCGGTGCCCAGCATCAGCGCGGCATAGGCCTTGGGCAGCATCGTCCAGCCAAAAGCACCGATGATCAGCGGCGCCACGAACATGTTCAGCGCGGACCCCGAATTGCCCGCGCCGAACACCCCCATGGCGAACCCCCGGCGCTGCGGCGAGAACCAGCGTGCCACATACGGCGTGCCCACAGAGAACGTGCCGCCCGCCAGACCGACGAACAGCGCCAGGACCAGAAATTGTGTATAGGTCGTGGCCTGAGACATCAGGTAAAGAGGCGGCACGCAGATCAGCAGCACCAGAAAGAACACGATCCGCCCACCGAACCGATCGGTCAGGATGCCCAGCGGCACGCGAATCAGCGAACCCGTCAGGACCGGTGTCGCAATCAACAGACCGAACTGGGTTTCGTTCAGGTTCAGATTGGTCTTCAGCGGCACCCCCAGGACGGAAAACATCGTCCAGATGGCAAAGCAGACGGTGAACGCGAATGTGCTGGCAAACAGCACAGACAGGGCTTTGCCCGAAGCGGACGCCGATGGGGATGTAGCATTCGATGACATGAAGATCTCCCGTGGTAAGGCCAATGCCTTCGGGAATGATCATAACCACACCGAATGTACTGACATATGACCTGGATCAGTAGAAACCCGAATCCCCCAGGAGACCTTCGCCATCCCCGAATTACTGCACGGTCAGCGTGACCTTGATGTTGTTGCGCGTGGCGTTGGAATAGGGGCAGACCACGTGCGCCTTCTGGACCAGGTCATTCAGTTTGGCGTGGTCCACGCCCGGCGCGGAAATCTTCAGTTCCACGGCGATGCCGAAACCCGTGGGGATCGGGCCGATGCCCACGGAGCCCGCCACGTGCGTATTGTCGGGCAGTTTGACGTTTTCCTTGCCGGCAACCAGTTTCAGCGCCCCCAGGAAGCACGCCGAATATCCCGCTGCGAACAGCTGTTCCGGATTGGTGCCGGCCCCGTTGTCTCCGCCCAGTTCCTTCGGCACGGACAGCTTGATGTCCAGCCGGTTGTCCGAGGACTTGGCGCTGCCGTCACGGCCACCGGTCGCGGTGGCATGGGCGGTATAGAGAACGTTTTCGACTGTCATGATGGGACTCCTCGTGGCGCGATTCGAAAGAAAGCCCCGGCACCACAAACGGCGGCTTCCCGCAAACGGACCCATCGACCGGATGCGATGCCCGGCAGCCGCCCGGCATCGCATCCGCGTCACCGATCCGCTGGATGATCTAGCATCCGATGCGCACCCAGCAGATGCGTGCGCAATTCTTCCAGTTCGGCCTTGAGCACACGGGCTTGCGCGGGCGCGCAGCCAGTCGCGCACAGAACCCCCTGGGGAATATCGTGCGCCCGTTGCCGCAGCGCGCGGCCTGACTGGGTCAGTGTCACCAGCACCTGGCGCTGATCGGCGTGTGCGCGGTCACGCCGCAACAGACCCATGGCCTGCAGCCGCTTGAGCAAGGGGGTCAGCGTGGCCGAATCCAGATACAGGCGATCCCCCAGCGCAGTCACCGTCAGGCCGTCGGATTCCCACAGCACCAGCATGACCAGGTACTGCGGATACGTCAGCCCCAGGCCGGCCAGGTGGCGGCGGTAGACCTTGCCCATGGCCAGATGCGCCGAATACAGGGCAAAGCACAACTGAGCATCCAGCGTCAGCGCATCGGATGGCGGTTCGGGCAGATTAGGTACGGGCAGACTCATATCTTCATAATACATAGCGCGCTATTGAATAGCAAGATATATAAATCGCAAATGAGGACATAAAACCGGATGGTGGCCTCGAAAACCCAAGGATGGGCTTCGTCGTATCATCCCGGTCAATGCTCCGATCCGCTGACAGCCTTTCGCAGGCCATCCGCAGGAAAATAGGATGCGGGATCAGGACACCGGATTACCCGGACAAAGGAATTCTCATGACCGACACAGTCGATTGCCTCGTCATCGGCGCGGGCGTCGTGGGCCTGGCCGTGGCACGCGCCTGCGCGCAGGCAGGCCTAGAGACACTCGTGGCCGAGGCGCAAGACACCATCGGCACCGGCACCAGCTCGCGCAACAGCGAAGTCATTCACGCCGGCATCTACTATCCGCAGGGGTCGCTCAAGGCCCGGCTATGCGTACAAGGACGTCCTCTGCTGTACGACTACTGCGAATCCCACGGTGTGGCGTATCGCCGCTGCGGCAAGCTGATCGTCGCCACTCACGATAGCCAGATCGACACCTTGCGCCGCATCGCCGCGTCCGCCGCCGCCAACGGGGTGGAGGATCTGCGTTGGCTGGATCGCAGTCAGGCCCAGGCCCGGGAACCGGAGCTGCATTGCAGCGCCGCGCTGGAATCCCCATCGACCGGCATCATCGACAGCCATGGTCTGATGCTGGCCCTGCGAGGCGACCTGGAACAGGCGGGCGGCCTGCTGGCGCTGCGCTCGCCCGTTCTGGGCGGACAGGCGCAGCCCAGGGGCGAACCTGGCATCCTGCTGCGCATCGGCGGCGACGAGCCCATGGAAATCATCGCCCGCCACGTCATCAACTGCGCGGGGCTTCATGCCCAGACCGTCGCGGCGAGCATCCACGGTCTGTCACCCGCCAGCATCCCGACAGGACGCTATGCCAAGGGCAACTACTATGCCCTGTCCGGCAAAACCCCGTTCACCCGCCTGATCTATCCCGTACCGGAACCCGGCGGCCTGGGTGTGCACCTGACCCTGGACCTGGGCGGGCAAGCCCGATTCGGCCCCGATGTCGAATGGATCGACGCCATCGACTACACGGTGGATCCTGCGCGGGCCGATGGCTTCTACACCGCCATCCGCCGCTACTGGCCTGAGCTACCCGACGGCGCCCTGCATCCCGGCTACGCCGGCATCCGCCCCAAACTGGTGGTGCCCGCCGGCCAGGATGCGGACTTCGTCATCCAGGACGCCGCCGGCTACGGCGTGCCGGGGCTGATCAATCTATATGGCATTGAATCCCCCGGGCTGACGTCCTGCCTCGGGATCGCGCGGGAAGCGCTGCATCGGGCCGGCCTGGATGCAGGCGCGGACCATCCGGCGGCATAATCAGGTTTTGCATGACTACACAAGGAACCCGACATGATCCGCGAAATGGCCCATATCACTGTGAAACCCGGTACCCAGGCCGACTTCGAAGCCGGCGTACAAAAGGCACTGCCGCTGTTCCAGCGCGCTCGCGGCTTCCACCGCCTGGAGCTGCACCACGTCATCGAGCACCCGGAACAATACGTCCTGCAGATCCACTGGCAGACGCTGGAAGACCATATCGAACATTTCCGCAAATCCGAAGACTTCCAGGCCTGGCGCGGGATTGTGGGCGGATTCTTCGAAAAGGCGCCCAACGTCGTCCATACCCAGGTCATCGGCGAATAAACCGGCCCAGACCCCCGGCCTGCGGGCCCTACACCCGCCCAGCCAACACCGACAGAGGCCATTCCACCCGCCGCCTGGCCAACGGATCGCCCCAAACCCGTGCCAGCCGCACCGCCAGGTCGGCCACGGGATCCACACCCCGCTCACGCGTATAGCGCGCCGTCGCCGACCAGCTGCGGAAATACGCCAGCAGCTCATCGAGCGTCCAATCGACCGACATGCTGAATACGGGCGCATCGATGGGGTCGAAAGGAAACGGAATCGACCGATAGCCGTCCTCCACATGCCGCCGCTCCGGCGGCCAGTACGGCCCGACCTCATCCTGGTAGAACGACTGCACCAGGCGATCCACTTCGTCACCGGCCACGGTCTGGATACCATACGTCCAGACGGCAAGCACCCCGCCTGGGCGCAGCACCCGCCGAACCTCATCGAAGAACGCGGTGACGTCGAACCAGTGCAGCGCCTGGGCGACCGTCACCAGGTCCACGGACCCGGCTTCCAGCCCGCTGGCCTCGGCCGGAGCCACCCGGTAAACCACCCGGGGATGCGCCGCCGCCTGAACGATCTGGGCGGCACTGGAGTCCGTGGCGATCACCGAAGCGAAATGCTGCGCCAGCGCCACCGATGCCTGACCACTGCCAGCGCCGCAATCCCAGGCCAGGTCATGCCGGCCACACAGCCCGGACAGCCAGGCGAACAGAACCGCCGGATAATGAGGGCGCGCCTGCGCGTAGGTGCGGGCGACGGGGGAAAAGTGGTCAGAGGATGGCATGTCACTTCCCTATGCAAAACCGCGAGAAAATCTCCCCCAGCAAGTCGTCGCTGGTGAACTGACCTGTGATCTCGCACAGCGCTTCATGCGCCAGCCGCAGTTCCTCCGCAAACAGATCCAGCACCTGGTCGCTGTGCGACGCATGTTCACGCGCCAGCAGCAGATGCTCGCGGGCAGCTTCCAGCGCCCGCACATGGCGTTCCCGAGCCAGCCAGGGGGACTCGGCCCCGGGTGTCCAGCCGGCGATCCGCAGCAGCCGGGCACGCAGGGCGTCCAGGCCCGCGCCCGTATGGGCCGAAATCCGCAATACCTCGGCATGGCCAGCGGAATCCACGGACCGCCTGGATCCGCCGGTGGCGGCATCTCCCACCGATACCGATTCATCCCCCAGCAGATCGACCTTGTTCAACACCCGCAGCACCGGCGTCCCCGCCGGCAGGCGCCGCACGATCTCCGCATCCAGCGGATCATCCGGATGCCGCGCATCCTGCAGGTGCAGGATCACCTGCGCCCGGGCGATTTCCGCCCAGCTGCGCTCGATGCCGATGCGCTCGACCGTGTCCTCGGTTTCCCGCAAGCCCGCCGTATCCACGATATGCAGCGGGATGCCGTCGATATGAATCTGCTGGATCACCCGATCGCGCGTCGTACCCGCGATGGGCGTCACGATGGCTACGTCCTCGCCCGCCAGCGCATTCAGCAGACTGGATTTACCCACGTTCGGCTGCCCCGCCAGCACCACGTGCAGGCCTTCGCGCAGCACCAACCCCTGGCGGGCCGTGCGCAAGACGCCATCCAGCGTCGCCGTCACGGCATCCAGGCGATCGGCCGCCTGGTATTTTTCCAGAAAATCGATCTCCTCTTCCGGAAAATCCAGCGTCGCCTCGACCAGCATGCGCAGCTGCACGATCCGTTCGCTCAGCGCATCGATCTCGGCGGAGAACACCCCCGACAGCGATGCCATGGCGCTACGCGCCGCCGCCGCCGAACTGGCCTCGATCAGATCCGCCACCGCTTCCGCCTGCGCCAGATCCAGCCGCTCGTTCAAAAACGCGCGCTGCGTGAATTCCCCCGGCTGCGCCAGCCGCAACCCGATGGCCGCCCCACGCGCCAGACAGTCTTCCAGCACGCGCCGCAGCACGGCAGGCCCGCCATGCCCCTGCAACTCCAGCACATCTTCACCGGTATAAGAATGTGGCCCAGGAAAGAACAGCGCCAGCCCCTCGTCCAGCACCTCGCCCTGCCCGTCCCGGAACGGCAGATAGTGCGAATGGCGCGCCCGCAGCGCCTGCCCGCAGAGCGACTGCGCCCAGGCCAGCAGATCCGGCCCCGACACGCGGACCACCCCGATCCCGCCCCGGCCCGGGGCGGTGGCAATGGCAATGATGGGATCGGTGGACAGTGCGCTCATTTCGGAAAATGTGAAGAAATCAGATGAACAGGCAGTGCGACACGATCGAGGCACTGCGGAAATGATCCATTCGCATGATATCGGGAAATCACGCCAGACATGACTCGACGGCGTCGGCCTCTGGTCCACCAGCGCCAGGGCGCGCGGGATGAAGGGGCCTGGGCGAGCAGTCGGCCGGTGCCGGATGCTGCCGAAGGGAAGGCGGAGGAAGTCGGCGGGCACTGTCTGAGGCGCGAAGCGCCGAGTTTGCCCGCCGTCCGCCTGGACGAGGCAGATCCGGGAAGCCCGAAGGGCCACCGGCTGGCGAGCCCAGGCCCCTTCATCCCGCGCGCCCCTCAAGAACCCAACAAACCCAAGCCGCAAAAAAGAAACGGCGCCCCAGAAAGAGCGCCGTCCGATCACATCAGCAGAATCGCTCAGCTCGACGCCGACGCCGCCTTTTCTCGATCCAGCCGGTGCATGATCACCCGCTGCTGAATGATCGACACCGTATTGTTCACACACCAGTACAGCACCAACCCCGCCGGGAACAGGAACATCATCCCCCCGAACACCAGCGGCATGATCATCATGATCTTCGCCTGCGTCGGATCCGGCGGCGTCGGATTCAGCTTGATCTGCAGGAACATCGTCAGCATCATGAAGGCCGGCAGAATGAACCACGGATCGGCCACCGACAAGTCATGGATCCACAGAATCCACGGCGCACCACGCATTTCAACGCTGCCCAGCAACACCCAGTACAACGCGATGAACACCGGAATCTGCACCACCATCGGCAAACATCCCCCGAGGGGATTGATCTTCTCCGTGCGGTACATCTCCATCATCGCCGCGTTCAGCTTCGCCTTGTCGTCGCCGAACTTTTCCTTCAGGTGCTGCATGCGCGGCGACACCAGCTTCATCTTCGCCATCGAGCGGTAGCTGGCCGCCGACAGCGGGTAGAACACCAGCTTGATCAGCAGCGTCAGCAGCACGATCGTCCAGCCCCAGTTGCCCACCAGACTGTGCAGCCAGATCATGAACTTGAACATCGGCTTGGCGATGATCGTCACCCAGCCGTAATCGACCACCACGTCCAGCCCCGGTGCGACAGCGCTCATCGCCAGCTGGTCCTGCGGACCGACCCACAACTGCGACTCCACCGATTTTTGCGCGCCCGGCGCGATCGAACCCACCGCCTCGATCGAGCGGACCGCGAACAGCCCGTCCGGCAGCGCCAGCGCCTGGTTGGTGCGCACCACGCCCTGCTTCGGCACCCAGGCCGAGGCGAAGTAATGCTGCACGATCCCGATCCAGCCATTGTCCGCCTGCGTGATGTAGCTGGCCTTGCCCTTGGTGATCTCGTCGAACTTGACCTTCTGGAACTTGTCTTCCGCCGAATAGACAGCCGCGCCGGTGAAGGTGCTGTAGAAGCCCGTCGTATTGGACGGCTCGTGGCCATCGCGCGTCAGCTGCAGATACAGCGACGGGTCGATCGGCTGATCCCCGAGGTTGTAGATATCGTTGCGCACGCGGATGTCATAGCTGCCCTGGGTCAGGATGAAGGTCTTCACCACCCGGACCTGATCGGACGTTGCCTCGAACGAGACCTCGGTCGTGTTGCCCTTGACCACAGGCCCCGAGCCCACCAGCGCGAACGGCGTCAGGTGCGTCGGGTAGGTGGCGCCCGCGGGCGCGCCCACCAGACCGGTCTGGGCCACATACATGTCGCCCGGCTGATCATTCAACAAGTACATCGCGCCATGCGCGTCCTTGGGCGGCGCCTTACCCATCAGGCCCTTGAACCAGGGCAGGATGCCGGTGGTGGCCTCTTGGTTTCTGTATCCCAGCAGGTCAGCCTGGACCAGCTGCGCGCCCAGCGTATCGAACGTCAGGTCAAAGACGTCGGTCTTGACGTGAACCTTCTGTCCCGCCGCCAACGCGGCTGGCGCGCCCACCCCACCCGGAGCATTCTGGGCGGCACCGGCAGGTACTGTCGTCGAGCCGGACGGATGCGGCGCCGGCGTCGGCGCGCTGGCCGTCTTGGCCTTCTCGGCAGCCGGCGGCGTCAGGGAAAACAGGGACGGCTGACCCTGATACACCTGCCAGTTGTTCCACAACAGCAGGAGCGAAAAAGAAAAGATCATCCAGAGGATGGTGCGTCGAATGTCCATTGGCGCCTGTTTTTTCGGATAGGGTCGGAGCAAAAGCTCACCAGTTTAACGTAGGGATGCTGACACGGACTTGATCGGCGGTCAGCCGCGCGTCATGGCATGTCAGTGGTCATGCGAATGCCGTCCCGCCGGCGGCACCGGATCGTGCCCCCCAGGGCAGCCGGGGTGGCATCGGGCAATCCGACGGATGCCAAGCCAGACGCCCCGCAACACACCATGGGTTTCGATCGCCTCGATCGTGTAGGCAGAACAGGTCGGCGTGAACCGGCACTGCTGGCCCACCCAGGGGCTGAGGAAATACCGATAGAACCGGATCGGGGCAATGAACAAGGATCGGATCAGCATTTGGCAATCCTGCCCAGCAAAGCGTCCGCCTCGGCCCGGACCTGGCGCTTGAGCGCGGTCAGGCTGGCGGGTGCCGGACGGTTCACCAAGCGAAAGACCAGGTCGCCCGCCGGCAAAGTCTGCCGATGCAGGCGGAAGGCCTCGCGCAGGACCCGCTTGATGGCATTGCGGGTGACAGCCAGCGGTGCGTGACGTTTAGGCACGATCAGACCCAGCCTGGCACCCTGGCTGGCGGGTTCACGAGGGCTCGACACCACGAACAAAGCCCCTCGGGCGATACGCCGCCCCTTCAGGGCCGCCGCGTATTCCGAGGGGCGATGCAGCCGGGCCGCCGAAGGAAAATCGGAGGGCATGGCAGTCAGATCCGAGACCGGATCCAGGATCCGGCTCTGGGGATGGCAATCAGACGGCCAGGCGCTTGCGACCCTTGGCGCGACGAGCGCTCAGGACGGCGCGGCCGGCACGCGTTTTCATGCGGACACGAAACCCATGGGTACGCTTGCGGCGGGTAACAGAAGGCTGGAAAGTGCGTTTCATGGCGAATCCAAAAGAGCTTTTGGTAAAAGTGGCTGGGTGAAACCTGGGCTGAAACCCGGGTCAACACCGCAAAGGGCTCGATCGCCGGGCGTCATCACGGATGGATCATCCGGACCCAATTCACCCTAAGCATCGAAAAGCCCACTATTTCAACAAATTTTTGACGTGTCGTCAATCACTTGGCGACTTATCCCCGTTTGCGTGACCCAAACGACGCGCCGGCCTGTGGATAACTTACCACGGGACAGGGTAGAATCGAGGTTTCGCACGATGACCGTTATGAATGAATTCTGGCAGGCCTGTCTCCAGCGGCTGGAACAGGAACTTCCCCCCCAACAGATCAGCGCCTGGATCAAACCGCTGGTTCCGCTCGGCTACGACGAGGAACTCGCGATCCTGAGAATCGGCGCGCCCAATCGCTTCAAGCTCGACTGGGTCCGCAAGAACTTCGCCACCCGCCTCGAAACCCTGGCCGCCGACTGGTTCTCCCAGGCGGTACAGGTGCAGTTCGAACTGGCCGCCACGCCGGCGCGGCCGGCGCCGGCACCCGCACCCGGCCGGCCGGCCGCTACATCGACTGCCCCCTCGACCACCGTCCCGAGCCCTGCTCCGGTGGCCACGCCGTCGCCTGTCCACACGGCCACCGACGAGGCCATCCAGGATCGCTCACGCCTGAATCTGGACCTGACCTTCGACAACTTCGTGATCGGCAAGGCCAACCAGCTGGCCCGCGCAGCCGCCATGCAGGTGGCCGAGAACCCCGGTGTGTCCTACAACCCGCTGTTTCTGTATGGCGGCGTGGGCCTGGGCAAGACCCACCTGATCCACGCCATCGGCAATGCCTTGCTGGCCGGCGGCAACAGCCCCCGCATCCGCTACGTCCACGCCGACCAGTACGTCTCCGACGTCGTCAAGGCCTACCAGCGCCGCGCCTTCGACGACTTCAAGCGCTTCTACCATTCGCTGGATCTGCTGCTGATCGACGATATCCAGTTCTTCGCCGGCAAGAACCGCACCCAGGAAGAATTCTTCTACGCCTTCGAGGCCATGGTCGCACAGCGCAAGCAGATCATCATTACCTCGGATACCTACCCCAAAGAACTGGCGAACATCGACAGCCGGCTGATTTCCCGGTTCGATTCGGGCCTGACCGTCGCCATCGAGCCGCCCGAACTGGAAATGCGCGTGGCCATCCTGCTGCGCAAGGCGCAGACCGAAGGCATCACCATGCCCGAAGAAGTCGCCTTCTTCATCGCCAAACACCTGCGCAGCAACGTGCGCGAACTCGAAGGCGCCCTGCGCAAGGTCTCGGCCTATGCACGCTTCCACGGCCGGGAAGTCCTGACCGTCGAGGTCTGCAAAGAAGCCCTGAAGGACCTGCTGTCGGTCTCCAATAGCCAGATCACGGTCGAGAACATCCAGAAGACGGTTGCCGACTTCTATAAAATCAAGGTCGCCGACATGTATTCGAAACGTCGGCCTGCCAATATTGCATTGCCGCGCCAGATCGCCATGTACCTGGCCAAGGAACTGACTCAGAAAAGCCTGCCGGAAATCGGCGACCTGTTTGGCGGGCGCGATCACACCACCGTGCTGCATGCGGTGCGCAAGATCACCGATCTGCGGGGAAAGCAGACCGAACTGAATCACGCACTTCACGTACTCGAGCAAACCCTCAAAGGATAAAAACATGCTACTGATACAAGCAACCCGCGATGCCGTGCTCAAGCCCCTGACAACCGTGGTGGGGATCGTCGAACGGCGCAACACCTTGCCGATCCTGGCCAACGTGCTGATCCGCAAGCAAGGCAACCGGGTGGACTTCGTGGCCAACGACCTGGAAGTTCAGATCACCACGCAGGCTGACTTCGGGGTGGGCGACGACACGCAGTCCACCACCGTCGCAGCCCGCAAGTTCCTGGACATTCTGCGCGCCCTGCCGGACTTCGGCGACGTCCGGCTGTCCCTGGACGAGGCCAAGCTCTCCGTCCAGGCCGGCCGCAGCCGCTTCGCCCTGCAGACCCTGAGCGCCGCCGACTACCCCACGGTATCCCAGGCCGAACAGTGGAACGCATCCTTTTCCATGCCGCAAAAGGACCTGAAGCACCTGTTCAACATGGTGCACTTCTCCATGGCGCAGCAGGACATCCGCTACTACCTGAATGGTCTGCTGCTGGTGCTGGAACCCGGCCTGGTGCGCGCCGTCGCCACCGACGGCCACCGTCTGGCGCACAGCGGCGTGGCCGTCGAGGGGCTGGATGCGCGGCTCGACGCGATCATCCCGCGCAAGACCATCCATGAAATGCAGCGCCTGCTGGCCGATGACGACACCCCGGTGCGCATCGACATCGCGGCCGGCCAGATCCGTTTCCAGTTCGGTCAGATCGAGCTCGTCTCCAAACTGGTCGAAGGCAAGTTCCCCGACTATCGCCGCGTCATTCCCAGCGGCTACACGCGCCATATCCTGATCTCCCGCGAATCGTTGCAGGCCAGCCTGCAACGCGCCGCCATCCTGACCACCGACAAACTCAAGGGTGTGCGCCTGCAGCTGGGCGACAACCTGCTGCGCATCTCCTCGTCCAACGCCGAACAGGAAGAAGCCCGCGAGGAACTCGAGGTCGACTACGCCCAGGAACCTCTGGACGTGGCCTTCAACGTCAGCTATCTGCTGGATGTGCTGGCCAACGTCAAGACGGACAACATCTGCTGGTCGGTGCAGCCCGACGTCAATGCCTCAGTGCTGATCACATTGCCCGATGACGACGAATTCAAATATGTCGTCATGCCGATGCGCATCTGATCGCGCCTGCGCCCCACGGACTCAATGACAGGATTTTCATGACAGAACCCACTACCCCGAACACACCGTCCTCCGGCTACGGCGCCGATTCGATCAAGATGCTCAAGGGCCTGGAGGCGGTCCGCAAGCGCCCCGGCATGTACATCGGCGACACTTCCGACGGCACCGGACTGCACCACATGGTCTTCGAGGTGGTGGACAACGCCATCGACGAGGCACTGGCCGGCTACTGCGACGACATCGTCGTCGCCATCCACGCGGACAACAGCATCTCCGTCACGGACAACGGCCGCGGCATCCCGACCGCCATCCACAAGGACGACGAGCAGCACCGCAGCGCGGCCGAAATCGTCATGACCGAACTGCACGCCGGCGGCAAATTCGATCAGAATTCCTACAAGGTGTCCGGCGGTCTGCACGGCGTGGGGGTTTCCTGCGTCAACGCCCTGTCCGAATGGCTGCGCCTGACCATCTGGCGCAATGGCGAGGAATACCAGATGGAATTCCATCGCGGCGACCGGGTCGCTCCGCTGGCCGTCACCGGGAAATCCGACCGCACCGGCACCCGGGTCCAGTACCTGGCCGATTCGGAAATCTTCAACAACATCGACTACGTCTACGAAATCCTGGCCCGGCGCCTGCGCGAACTGTCCTTCCTGAACAATGGCGTGAAGATTCGCCTGGTGGACGAGCGCACCGGCCAGGACGAAAACCTGGCCTTCCTGGGCGGGGTCAAGGGCTTCGTCCAGTACATCAACCGCGCCAAGACCGTCCTGCACGACAACGTCTTCGCGGTGAGCACAGAATCCGACGCCGGCGGCGTGCGCGTGGGCGTCGAAGTCGCCATGCAATGGAACGACAGCTACGCCGAAACCGTGCTGTGCTTCACCAACAACATCCCGCAACGCGACGGCGGCACCCACCTGACGGGCCTGCGCGCCGCCATGACCCGGGTGCTGAACAAATACATCACCGACAACGAACTGGCCAAGAAAGCCAAGGTCGACACCACCGGTGACGACATGCGCGAAGGCCTGGCCTGCGTGCTGTCGGTCAAGGTCCCCGAACCGAAATTCAGCAGCCAAACCAAGGACAAGCTCGTCTCCAGCGAGGTGCGCCCCGCTGTCGAGGACGCGGTCAGCCGCACCCTGGAAACCTGGCTGCTGGAAAATCCCAACGACGCCCGCGCCCTGTGCGGAAAGATCGTGGAAGCCGCCCGCGCTCGCGAGGCCGCCCGCAAGGCGCGTGAAATGACACGCCGCAAGAGCATCCTGGAAGGTGCCGGCCTGCCCGGCAAACTGGCCGACTGCCAGGAAAAAGATCCCGCGCTGTGCGAACTCTACCTCGTCGAGGGTGACTCGGCCGGGGGTTCCGCCAAGCAGGGCCGCGACCGCAAGTTCCAGGCCATCCTGCCGCTGCGCGGCAAGGTCCTGAACGTCGAAAAGGCACGCTTCGACCGGCTGCTGTCCAGCGAACAGATCACCACCCTGATCACGGCCCTGGGCACCAGCATCGGCCCCGACTTCAACGTCGACAAGCTGCGCTATCACCGCATCATCATCATGACCGACGCGGACGTGGACGGCGCGCACATCCGCACCCTGCTGCTGACGCTGTTCTACCGCCAGATGCCCGCGCTGATCGAGCGCGGCTACGTCTACATCGCCCAGCCCCCCCTCTACAAGGTCAAGGTCGGCCGCGACGAACGCTACCTGAAGGATGACGCCGAGGAAGCCCAGTTCATGCTGCAACTGGCCCTGAAGGACACCGAACTCGTGCCCCGCGCCGGCGCCACCCCGATCCGCGACGACGCCCTGATGGACCTGGCCCGTCAGTACGTCCTGGCCGACAGCGTTATTGCGCGCCTGTCGCGCACACTCGACATCGAGGCCCTGTCGGCCATGGCCGAAGGTGTGCAGATCAGCCTGATCGACGAGCCGGCCGCCCGCAGCAGCGCCGCCGCGCTGGAACAGGCGCTGCACGACCCGGCCGACCCCCATGGCGTGCACGTCGAAGCCCAATTCGACGACACCGACGAGAGCTGGCGCCTGGCCGTCATCCGCCCGCACTTCGGCAACATGCGCGTCAGCGTATTCGATCGCAGCTTCGTGCGTGGCGGCGACTATGCCGTCCTGGCCCGCACCGCCAAGACCTTCATGGGCCTGCTGGGCGAAGGCGCCGTCGTGCGTCGTGGCACCGGCGACAAACTGAAGGAAAAACCCGTAGCTGACTTCCGCGAGGTCATGCGATGGCTACGCGGCGAAGCCGAGCGCGGCATCAGCAAACAGCGCTACAAGGGTCTGGGCGAAATGAACCCCGGGCAGCTGTGGGAAACCACCATGGACCCCACCGTGCGCCGCCTGCTGCGCGTCCAGATCGAGGACGCCATCGCCGCCGACGAGATCTTCGTCACGCTGATGGGCGACAATGTCGAACCGCGCCGCGCCTTCATCGAAGCGCACGCGCTGCAGGCGGGGAATATCGACGTGTGATGGTTGTTAGTTTTCGGAAAAGTTGGCCATTCATAGAGACCAGGGAAATGACCGCGTATTTTGGCGGTCATTTTTTTTGCTGGAATAGGACGGCGTGGCGGGCTTTGCTGCGGCTGGACGGCTGATGATTCGGCAACGCCTCGCCTCGTTATGAGGCATGTGGGCGTCTAGAGACTCCGGGCCGATTCAGTTGGTCGCGAATCACTATACCCAAAAGGCGCAAGGCATCTGCCGGGAATCGTGTACACAAGTTCGATTTCTCTAGGAGCTGTAAGACATAGTGAGGATGTTCGATCGGTTGCAGCCAGTCGCTCGCTGCAGCCAAGGCGGCAGGAAATTCCAACCGAGCAGCGATGGTCATTCGGACCAAATTTTCGGCAATTCTTGGGGTGGCTAAGTCACGGGACTTGGGCCAGATGGAGTGCCAGAACGGCTGAATTCGATTCTTCCAGTAGTCCTCATGCTGCTCACCAGCTCCTTCGAGGGCTTGTGAGATTGCCTGTGCAGATTCTTCCAGCCCCCTTTGAGGCAGTGCCCCAATGGCAGCTCGGACCTCCTCCACGGTGTAGCCTTGGGTCGGCCCCAGCACGGCATACGTCAGGAAAGCTGCGAACTGCCGTGCATGTTCACCCAAATCTGCGTAGTGGTTTGCACACTCCAGGAACTGCGGCTTGAACGCAATCAACAAAGGCTGGTACAAACGTGGCGACCACAGGAAACCTTCCCAAACCGCCTTCGCTTCCGCTAAGTTATCCCAATTGAATAGCGGCAAAAGATGTCGCTCGGTCCACGGCGTATCCACGCGAAAAAGCGCAATCAATCGTGAGCCAAGCAGTACCCGGCGTGTAGTCCAGCTTCTCGCTCACCTCATCGCGCACGAACTTCAACCGGCAACTACTGCTATCCATATGTTCTCGCCACTGCAGCCAACATGTCGCGCATTTCTTGCCGGTCCTTACGCGTAACGAGCCCGATACCGACACTTAGTTCTTCGCCCTCAACGAGAGGTCTGTAGACGACACCCACCCGTCTTAATCCAATGAAAGACTTGGGTAGCAGGGCCACCCCGCGTCCGCTGGCTACGTCACTTAGCAGAACATGATGGTCGGCTGGCTCCCTTAGCTTTGATGGAGCGAAGTCATGGCGCGAGAAGACCTTCTGGCAGTAGTCGTAGAACGCGGGCTGTCGTGCACGCTCAAACCAGAAGACCGATTCACTCGCCAGGTCTGAGAGGCTGACTACCTTGCGCCTCGCCAACTGATGTGACGATTGCATTGCTACCACCATCGGCAGGCGATCGAGTTCCAGGACATCCAACCCATGTACATCCGTAGGCAGCGCGACGAAGGCCGCGTCCAGTTTGCCAGCGCGAAGCTGGCGAACGAGCCGAGGTGAGGTATCGGACAAGATTGATACGGCCGTTCCCGGATGAGTTGATTGCACTTGTTGTGCCAGCCCGCGGAACCAAGTCGGCTCTGCCGCGCTGGTTAGGCCAAGCCGAAGCGTAGTAGGTAAGCCCCGGGTCGCGAGATCCGCTTCGGCCTCGCGAAGCAACTTTCCGATATTCCGCGCATAGGGCAGCAGCCTCTGTCCAGCATCGGTAAGGATCACCCCCTTCGTGTTTCGGTCGAACAGTCGCGTCCCCAAGCGCTCTTCCAGCTCTCGAATGGCCCGACTCAATGGCGGTTGTGACAGGTGCAGGGTTTCGGCCGCTTGGCGAAAACTCAATGTGTCTGCAACGGAAAGAAATAGCGCCAGTGCCCGTGAATCCAATAGGTTTGACATATCAAAAAGGTATCACGAACTTGGTCATTCTGCATAGCGAAGCTCGATCCTAGAATGACCTCCATCAACACTACTTTTGGATGAATTGATGACCTATTTTCGCGATGCTACAGCGGCCGATATTGCTCGGCGATACCAAAGTGGAGGTGCTCAATGAGCGCAGAACGTTACGAGCGCGGCGCGCGAATGTTGGCGACCGTGGATGGCCCAGCGGGCCTGGAAGTGATCGAGAACTTGGCGAAGTCGTTTCCAGATTTCGCTCACTACGTGCTTGAATTCCCGTTTGGCGACATCTACGCACGAGAAGGCCTGGGCTTGCGAGAGCGTGAGTTGGCCACGGTCGCGGCGTTGTGCGCACTTGGCAATGCACAGCCCCAGTTGCGTGTGCATATGCATGCCGCATTGCATGTCGGTTGCACGCCAGCAGAGTTGGTCGAAGTCGTGATGCAGATGTCGGTCTACGCGGGTTTTCCGGCAGCGCTAAACGGGCTATCTGTCGTGCGTGAGGTATTTGCAGAGGTTGGAATTCAGCTTCCATTGGTCTGAATGCATTCAGTCGGATGAGCGACCGGTTATGGCCGTGAGCAGTCAGCCTTTGGAAACGTGTCCGGAGCGGTGTGACGAACATCACCATGCCTCCGGCATCACCACCCATTACGCAGGACAACCGCCTGTAGCACAACGCGCGCCCCAGCACCGCGCATGGGGGGTGTGTCAGAAATTCCGTGTTTGAGGCGGGTTGAGCATTACACGGAACGGCAGCTAAATCGCTCTTCGTAGAGGATGGCGAATTGGTTCATGGCCT
>JAHRWZ010000055.1 GCA_019104865.1 Castellaniella sp.
ATATCACGGCAAAATGGAGCCGTTCCGCCCATGACTGGAAGCAGGCCATGAACCAATTCGCCATCCTCTACGAAGAGCGATTTAGCTGCCGTTCCGTGTAATGCTCAACCCGCCTCAAACACGGAATTTCTGACACACCCGCCGGGAGACCGGCACCCCAAATGCAAAAAAGCCGCCCCAGTCTTACTTGGAACGGCCTTTCTAAGCTAGCTACTAGCTAGTCGTATCAGATCACCTGGATCTGCATTGCGCAGGGGCCTTTCTGCCCAGCGCCAGTAACAAACGAAACTCGCTGGTTCTCTTCCAGGCTTTTGTGGCCAGAGCCTTGAATTTCGCTGTAGTGCGCGAAGAGATCCTTGCCGCCTGACTCGGGCATGATAAAGCCGAAGCCCTTGTCATTGTTGAACCACTTCACGATACCGATTTCTGTTTTCAATGTATGTCCTAAATATAAAAGGGAAAAATATCCCCACCCAGACTATGGGTGATAGTGCGCTAGATAGCCAGCACTGTTACCAAATAGCACTCCTTTGATAGCGCCCGTGGCCTTCCGGGCGCGCCACATCCTCACCCCTCCGCAGACAGCACCTGACGGGTAAGAATCGTCGGCTTGCCTATCCCCTTTTTCGAGTACGTGCGCCACCCGGTGACTATCCGGGCGTCTCGTGCTGTCTGCCGAGGGCTGAACTCCTGAACCTACCAACACCGGACGGCCATGAACGGACGCGACGGTGGCGCATGAAATGTGCGCGGCCTGGCACCTAGAGACGGTGAGGGCTTATGAGTCGTTGCGGTGACCGAGCTCAGCAGTAAAACAGCCGGCCTCTCTTCGGGGGGAGGGCCGGCGGCTTTTTGCGTTTCTACCGCGAGTTCTTTCAGTCGTCCTTTTCCGCAGCGGCACTGAGAGATAGGCACAACGCGCACTGAGCGTCGTTGCGCCCATTACGGATGGCGTCAGCCATGAGATGGTCTTCTATGTCGCCTCCGAATGCACATGCCTTGTTGGCGCAAGGGATTCTCAGTCGAGGTTGTATGTGATTGGCATAAACGCTTCTCTGCCTGGCGGTCAGGCCGTCGATGTCCCCCGTTCCTGCCAGCTGCCTGGCAACACCGAGAGTTGCTTCGTTGCGCAGCAAACCTTCTTCGATCAGAGCGGCCATCTGATCTTACAATTCGTGCTGGTCGTGTGCTTTTGTGTTTGGCATAAGGCTCTCCCTGACGATGGTTTGAATTGTGGGGCGCGCTGCACTTCCTCCCTTTTTTTCTTTTATAGCCGGAGCGGATGTTGAGCAAGGCCGAGTGGATGCGGGACGACTGGTATTGGGCCGGCCCCGGCGACTACAAGTTCGAGCCGTGGCGCCCGGGCGCGGATTGCGCGGAAGACACCCGGTCGAGCCTCAAGGCGGCACAGAAGCGGCATGCCGAGATCGTTGGGTAGGTTTGGCTGGGCGCAAAAAAGCCGCCCGAAGGCAGCCTTCAACATTGTCACTGCGTGACCGGGTGTCACTTCAATAAGGCAACCCGGGAAATCTTTCTTTCATCAGTTTGAGAAAATGGGCGCGGTCCTTGACGCATTGCCTGTTGCGCTCGATTTCATCGAACGGCGAAGGCGGCGCGGGCGGGTGGTTCGTGTTTGCTGTGTGCAATTTCGGAACGAAAAAGGCAGCAGGTGAGAGAGAAAGGGTCATTAGAGTTCCAAGTAGCCTGGTCGGCTTGTTGTATGTGTGTCTGGACCAGGGTTGCCCGTCGCGAGACGCTCTGACTTCGACGAAGCCAGTGTGCAAAGGGCCGCATGCGCGGAGCGTGCGATTTTGATGGAGGCGTTGTCACGATCTGTTAGATTAGTCATGGATCTTGAGTGACCATCCGCCTCGCCTCGTTCAGTCTGAGGCATATATAGGCAGATAGCTAGATTTACTTTGTATCAGTTATCTTTGTGCAGTGGAGGGGGCTGTCAGACGCTGGGGTGACCTTACTATAGCCACCGCTTGATCAGAGCGCATAGCCAGGCTTTGCCACCCGCACCTCAAACCAAGCCTCCGTCTCCCCCATGGACTGAAACGCATCGCCTCGGGCCCGCCCGGCAGCAGCGATCCATCGCTTGGCCAGCGCCATGTCCTTGGGCGCCATTTCGTTCTCAGCAGTGTCTTCAGCTGCCGCCCAAGCCCGGTAGGCTTCAAGCGTCTGCTCGGGTCCGCCAAGGACTCGTTCCAGCGTCCGGCGAAACCGTTGTTCCGCGTCCTGCCGTGCCTGTGCGGGTAGGTCGGCGGGCGCGTCCTGAAGGGTGATCGTGTACATGGTGGCTCCTGAGTTTTACTGTGTTTTTATACAGCTATTCGAAGGTAGCCATCAAGCGCGCCTCGCAGCGCTTTCCAAAGCGTCCAGACGCAAAAAAGCCCGCTCGGTGGCGGGCAGGGCGGCGTCTCATACCCAGCTGTATTTGGCGGACTGTTCCCAGTGCCAGACGCGACTGTGCGGACGGTTTTTATGAGACGCGGCAGACAATGAAATCCGCTTGCCTGCTACGTTTGTGGCGTTCCGGCGGCACGGCCTATTAATCCGCAGGTCCCAGGTTCGAGCCCTGGTCGGGGAGCCAAGAAATTCAAGGACTTAGATGAAAATCTAGGTCCTTTTATTTTGTCTTTCTGTACCGCGCGCGATATGTGCCACTGGCGCATATTCAGCAGCTTTCAGCCCGCCACCGAGCGGGCATTTTTGTGCTTGCGCTTCGTCCAGGATGCGGCCAACGACGCGGCGGAAAACGGGACGGCTCGCACAGAAAGGAAAGCGTGATCATCAACAGTTGCAACCCTAACGCGGCAGTTGCACCGTTCAAAACAGTTAATCGATAAGCTTTTAACAGTCCCAACCGCATCAGTTAAAACGATGCTGATTCGCTACCCTCACGAAGGAGCTGTCATGTCGAAAATAAAATTCAGTCTTGTCGTTGCGTCCGTTGCTGTCATGTCATGTTTTGCACTCGGTGCACAGGCCCGAGGAGGTGGCGGAGGCGGCGGAGCGGGTGGTGGCGGACCCGGAGGGGGTGGAGCCGGCAGCGGCATCGGTGGTGGACATGGCGGCGGATACGGTGGTGGACACGGCGGCACAAGCAGCGGAGCTGGAGGTATATCCGCTTCGCATATGAGCAGCCGGGGCGTAACCAATACAAATGGCTTCAACTCCCCTGACAGAGACAAGGGCCTGCAACGTGCAGGAGACCGTAGCCACCAACATGCCCAAGCGTCACACTACGGCAAGCACAAGGCTCTTGGTCGCACAAAATAGGCCTGCGGAGCGCGGCCCACACACGAAATCAATGACAAGCCCAAAGCGGCCGGTTCCTCCGAAGAGGGGCCGGCCTTTTTGCTTCTGAATGAGATTGCCTCAGCGACGCGTCGATCTCCTCGCTGTCCGGACTGAACCGCCCGCACATCAATCACCATGGCAGTGCCTGTGTTTACGGTTGAAGTAACCGTCAATAGTCTCTTTAAAAAGAACAATTAATCTATAAAAACGGTATTTATCATCAACATGATATCCAATAAAGTTGATCCTACGCCAGCACCGATTGACCATCGTGTCGGCAACGGATCTCTGAGCACCCTGTTTCATCCACTCATTGGAAGGATTTTTCATCATGAACATCACACTCATTGGCGCCGGCAACATGGGCGCGGGCTTCGTCAAACAACTGACCCAGGCGGGTCACCAGGTACGGGTCACAGCGCGCCATCTGGAGAAGGCCCAGGCTTTGGCCGATGCCCATGCGGGTGCCATCGCGGCGCCGGCGGATCAGGTGCTTGGTGATTCGCAGGTCGTGATCGTCGCCACCGCCTTCGCCGATGCCGTGCCCGCGCTCAAGGCGTTGGGCTCGCTCGACGGCCGCATCGTCATCGACATCACCAACCCGCTGACGGCCGACTTCATGGGTCTGACGCTGGGCCACGAAACCTCGGCCGCCGAAGAGATCGCCAAGGCACTGCCCGGCGTCCCGGTGGTCAAAGCCTTTAACACCCTGCTGGCGCAGGTGCTGGCCGAAGGCCCCACGTTTGCCGGGGGCCAGACCGCGCCTGTTTTCTACGCCGGTGACGATGAACGAGCCAAGCAAACCGTGCGCGCGCTGGCCGAGAGCATGGGCTTCGAGCCGGTAGATGCAGGCGGGCTGAAGAACGCGCGCTATCTGGAGCCGCTGGCCGGCCTGAACATCTACTTTGCCTATGGCGCCGGTCATGGCACGCAGATCGCACCGACCTGGATCCGCCGCGCCTGATCACGGAATCACCCACATGCCCCGTTCACCCTCGCTCTTCATTTCCCACGGCTCACCCATGTTTGCGCTGGAACCCGGCATTCTCGGGCCCCGTCTGCGCCAGCTGGGTGCTACGCTTCAGGGCATCGCCGCCATCCTGGTGGTATCGCCCCACTGGCAGACATCAGGCTTGCGTGTGACGGGTGCCAAGCGGCAAACGGCCATTCATGACTTTGGCGGATTCCCGGCACCGTTGTACGCGCTCGAGTATGCGCCACCTGGCGCACCCGCGCTTGCGCAGGGAATCGTCGAGCTGCTCGACCATGCCGGCCTGCCCGCCACCGTAGACGTGTCGCGCGGGCTGGATCACGGCGCCTGGGTGCCCTTGCGTTACCTGAAGCCGGATGCCGATATTCCGGTGATACAGCTCTCCATGCCGCGCGGCATGGATGCTGAAGGTGCATTACGGCTGGGACGGATGCTGGCCCCACTGCGCGACCAACATGTGCTCATTGTGGGATCGGGAAGCCTGACGCACAACCTCTACGAATTTCGCCGCCACATCAAAGACCCCCAGTATGCTCAGGAATTCGCGGACTGGGTGGCATCGGCCCTGACGCGGCACGACGACGATACGCTGATCGGCTACCGCGCACGCGCACCCCACGCATCGCGGGCTCACCCGACCGAAGAGCACTACCTGCCTCTGTTGGTGGCGCTGGGCACCAGCACATCGGACGAGTCCCGCACCCGCATCGTGGGCGGCATGACCGACGGCGTGTTGTCGATGGACAGCTTTGGCTTCGGCCTGAATCTTGAACAACAGCAGGAGGCTGCATGAACGATAGAACCTGGTCCGCGCTGCGCACCGATCGCACGCTCGCATTCCACACCAGTCACCCCGAGGGTCCAGCGCAGAGGCTGCTGGTTCTACTGCATGGTGTCGGAGGCAACGAGACCAACCTCGCACCGCTTGCCGAGGCAATGCCTGCGGACACACTCATTGCCCTGGCCCGAGCGCCCTTGACCCTCGGAGCGGGTCAATATGCCTGGTTCCAGGTGTCCTTTGGACCGCAAGGCCCACGCCCGGATCTGATTGCGGCTGAGAACAGCCGCCAGCAGCTCGCCCAGTTCATCGCCGAACTGCAAGACGAGTACGCCGTGTCGCCGGCCAGCACCGTGGTGGCCGGTTTCAGCCAGGGCGGAATCATGAGCGCCAGCGTTGGGCTGACCCGCCCCGAACTGGTCGCGGGCTTCGGTATCCTTGCCGGGCGCATTCTCCCCGAGTTGGAGCCGCAACTGGCGGAGCGCGCCGCACTGGCCAGGATTCGGGCATTCATCGGGCATGGCCGAAGCGATACCAAGCTGCCGGTGGATTGGGCACATCGGGCCGACGCCTGGCTCTCGAACCTGGGCATCCCGCACGAAACGCATTTGTACCCAGGAGATCATGGCATCTCGCCGGCCATGTACAAAGACTTCGCGTCCTGGTTCATAGAACTGACCAGCCAGGAACAGTGAGAATCTCACGTGCACTCAGGGCTGCTGGGCGAATCCAGCCTCAGCCGCTTCCTGTCCAGTTGACGGCCGGGCGTTGCCCGGCCGTCAACTGATCAAGGCAAGCACATCAGGATCGGCACACCGGCCTTGCGCAGACAACCCGCCGTCACACTGCCCAGCAAAGCCGCTTCAAGCGCGTCCTTGCGCCGCGTGACCATCGCCAGGATGACGTCGCCACGGCGAACCACATGATCGGTGATCGCCATCACCGGATCGCCGTGCAACACTTCCCAATCGATGCGCACACCGTGCCGTTTGGCCAGTTCCGTTGCCATGGAGTGGACATAGCCGGATTCGAGCGCCGGCATTTCGCTGCCGGCCGCCTCGCCGACCTCGGCGGCACTGACGGACTGAACCGCGCTGACGACCTCCAGATCGGCATTGATCCAACGGGCAAACTCGGCCGCGTCACTGGCCATCGCCTCGGGCAGCGAACCGCCATCCAGGGGCAGCACCACACTGCGCAGCTTCACTGGGGCGCGGCCCTGCGTCCTGGCCCCGGTCGGGTGATACACGAGTACCGGGCCGCCGGCACCGCGCACGACACGTTGCGCCACACTGCCCAACACGAGTTCCATCAGCCCGGAACGCCCGCGCGAAGTCATCGCCAACAGGGTCGAAGGCTGGCGGCCGGCCTCTCTGAGGATCGCCTGGGCCGCATCGCCGGTGTCCACCAGGGACAATCCGTGGGCTCCGTGGGTGGATGCGATCGAGTCGATGTAATCCCTGGCATCCTCCTCGTCGGAGGCCTTGTCGGCGACACGCAACAGCACCAGTTCCGTCCTGTGAACGGCCGCCAGGCCAGCCGCGTAAGGAATGATTTCCTCCGAGAACGGCGAACCATCGAGCGGCACGAGAATACGTTTGTACATAGTCATCACTCCAGAAGGGGTTCTCCAGGGCACTGCTCAGCCTTTCAAGGCGATCTCAGTATAGGGTCCGCCAAACGCAATCGCCATAGGGGGCTGCGCACGGATGTTTGCGCAAAAGCAATCTAAGGCAAGAAATATTCGCGGTCCCGGCCGTGCGCAACCGGCTGGCCGGTCCGGATTGACGGCCCGTCGCGCGATTAGCATAATCGGCCGAGAGCCCCCTACGAGAGATGGACATGGACAACCGCCCCGCCGCGCTGATCGAAACATCCGGACCATGCAATGTGAACACCCTGTCCAGCGTCATGGCAGGGCCGCGATGACGCTGCCTCCAGACCTTGCCAAACGCCTGCGGGCCATCCAGGAATCACCCAGCTACCGGTTGGCGCAGGAAGACGTCGAACTGCTCGGGGAAAAAGACCTGCGGCCGCTGCGTCTCCAACTCGAACTGCTCAAACCCGAACGCGTCCTGCTCGAGCAAGGCGTGGGTTCGACGATCGTGGTGTTCGGCAGCGCGCGCGTGACCGATGTCGAGACCGCCCATGCACGGCTTGCCGCACTGCAGAAAACAACCACGGCCTCGGCAGGCGCGGACACACGCCGCGAACTGGCGCTTGCCCGCCGCCGGGTCGAACAGGCTCGCTACTACGAGCAGGCACGCCGCTTCGCCCAACTGATCTCATGCCGCTTCCAGAAGGAGGAACGCTGCGATTTCGTGGTCGTGACCGGAGGTGGACCCGGGATCATGGAAGCCGCCAATCGCGGGGCCTTCGAGGTCGGTGCACGATCGATCGGGTTCAACGTCAACCTGCCTCACGAACAGGAACCCAATCCTTACATCAGCCCGGAACTGGCATTTCGCTGCCATTATTTCGCCTTGCGCAAGATGCACTTCCTGTTGCATGCGCGCGGCCTGGTCACCTTTCCCGGCGGCTACGGTACGTTGGACGAGCTGTTCGAGGTGCTGACCCTGATCCAGACCCGCAAGATAGAGCCGATCCCTGTGGTGCTGGTCGGACGGGATTTCTGGCGCCGGACCATCGACTTCGACTATCTGGTGGACGAGGGCTATATCGCGCCGACCGACGTTGACCTGTTCACCTGCGTCGACGAAGCCGAGGAAATCATGGCCGCGCTGGAACGCTTCCATGCGGGCCGGATACCGGCCAACGCACCATGACGCGTAGCAGGCAGGATTTTTCCGCTGAGAATCACAGCGGACACACCTGATCCTGACGCGGCACGATCGCATCCCAGCCGAGCTCGCGCCGGATCCGCACGCGCAGCGCCTCGGATGCGTCCGGTTCCCCGTGGACGATGAATACCCGGCGCGGCCGCCGCTGAAAGCCGGCCAGCCAGCGCATGAGGTCATTGCTGTCCGCATGCGCCGACAGCGTTGGCAACTCGGTGACCTCGGCGTTCACGGGAATCCATTGACCATGAATGCGCGTCTCGCGGGCACCACCGACGAGCAATTTGCGGCCGCGCGTGCCAGCCGCCTGGAAGCCGGAAAACAACAGCGTGTTGCGATGATCGGGCGCGAACGCCGCGATATGGTGCAGCACTCGCCCACCGGTCGCCATGCCGCTGGCGGAAATGATCACTTTGGGGTACGGATTGGCCGACAGCGCCTTGGATTCCTGGACATCGCGGATACAGTGCACCGCGTCGCAGGCCGCCTCATAATCGTGAGGCGGCAGCCGATGGTCGTCCGGGTAGGCGCGCATCAGGTCGCTGGCGCTGGTCGCCATCGGGCTGTCCAGGTAGATCGGCACGTTGCGCAGCCGGCCGGCGCGGCGCAGCCACCACATTCCGTAGATCAGCAATTGGGCACGCCCGACCGCGAAAGCGGGCACCACCACCGTGCCCCCACGCTTTACCGTGCGCTCGATCACCTCACCCAACGCCTGCATGGGATCGCCGGGTTCATGCAGACGATCACCGTAGGTGGACTCGATCACCACATAGTCCGCGTCAGGCACAGGATCCGGATCATGCATCACGAGGTCGTTGTAGCGGCCCAGGTCGCCCGAAAATGCGATGCGTACGCCACCGATATCCACCTGGGCGGTCGTCGCCCCCAGGATATGGCCCGCACGACGCAGCAGCAACGATGCCTCGCCCGGCAGCGCCTGCTGGTGATACAGCGGCACAGAGTGGAACAACCTGATCGCGCGCTCGGCATCGGCCGACCCATACAGCGGCAGCGCCGGCTCGTGTTTGCTGAAGCCCTTGCGGTTGGCGAAGTCGGCATCCTTTTCCTGCAAAAAGGCGCTGTCGCGCAATATCAGGGCGGCAACGTCCCGGGTAGCCGCCGTGGCATGGATCCGGCCACGAAAGCCATCACGCGCCAGGCGCGGCAGGTATCCGCAATGGTCCAGGTGCGCGTGCGTCAGCACCACCGCGTCGACCGACTGCGGCTCGACGGGCAGACGCTGCCAGTTCAGTTCACGCAGGTTTGCCAGGCCCTGAAACAGGCCGCAGTCGACCATGATGCGAGTATCGCCATGAGTCAGCAGGTGCTTCGAGCCCGTGACAGTGCCTGCAGCACCCAAAAAGGTCAAAGATGGCATGGCCTACCGCCCCCGAATCTGATCGATCAGCCGCCGGTCGCGCTTGGTCGGCCGGCCGGCAGCCAGATCCAGCGCCGGTTCCGGCGCCAGGCGGCGCTGCTCGGCAGCCCGCGCACGCGCCGCCGTGCTGTCGGCCGTTTCCTGATACAACAGGGCTGCCTGGGGCGCGGGGCCGCGCGCGCCGCTAAGCGCCCGTACCTCGACCTCGATGTCGAAACCGGGTTTGCGCACCCGGATCCGGTCACCCACACCGACTTCGCGCGCCGGTTTGGCGACGATCTGCTCGTTGATCTGAACACGCCCCGCCGCGACTTCATGCGCAGCCAGACTGCGGGTCTTGTAAAAACGCGCAGCCCATAGCCATTTGTCGAGTCGAAGCTTGTCCATCCAGTCATTTCCTCAGTGATGCTGCCAGAACGTCCCGTGCACATAGGTCGGCGTTTCCGCGTAGGGGGCCGGCGGCTGCCACAGCACGGCCACATACCAGGTCGACCACGCCACAATGATAAGCGACAATACCCAAAGCCACACCGGAATGGGTGATGGGGATTCGGCGCGGCGCGTGCCCGAACTCTTGGCGGCGATGCACAGGGCCAGCCCGATCATCGCCGGGCTGGCCCAGGCGTAAAAAGTGTCATTCGTGTAGATCGGTCGAAGACGCCCAAGCCAGTTCCGCATCGGCCTGTTCCTGTCCCGCGGGTCGTGAAACGATTGCGACATTGTCCATGTCCCACCTCCTTCACTTCCCCCTGCGGTCAGCGTACGCTTGAATGGTGTCGTATTCCTGAATCCCGGCACTGCGAACGTAGTCAAGATCATGCCCAGCCTGCCCACTCTCTACACCATTGGCCATTCCACCCACGATCTGGCCACCTTCGCCGGACTACTGACCGGAGCGGGCATCGAGCTGCTGGTGGACATCCGCACCGTGCCGCGCTCGCGAACCAATCCGCAGTTCAACCGGGACACGCTGCCAGAGGCATTGGCGGCATTCGGGATCGCCTACGAACACATGGCCGCCCTGGGCGGGCTGCGCGGCAAGTCCAAGACCGTGGCGCCGGGCGTCAACGGTTTCTGGGAGAACGACAGCTTCCACCATTACGCCGACTATGCGCTATCGGACGATTTCCGCCAGGGGCTGGAAGCGCTGATCGCCCAGGCGCGTGCCCGACGCTGCGCCGTCATGTGCTCCGAGGCTGTCTGGTGGCGCTGTCACCGGCGCATCGTCGCCGATCATCTGATCGCGCGCGGCATCCCCGTGTTCCACATCATGGGGCCCGGGCACATCGACGCGGCCAGCCTGACGCATGGGGCGGTCATCCGGCCCGACGGCACCGTGGTCTACCCGCCCGCCGGTTCGCAGGCGCCGGGCTGACCTGCCCAGCGCGACACTGCGGATCGATGCCATCGACAAAACCACCCCTCTCGCTGTCCCCGAAACGCCAGCCACTGCGCCAGCTTCCATGGGCCTGGCACCGCTCGCTCTCAGGCCCTACGTTCAGTCAACCGTCAACGTCGTAAATGTTGGTATCCATGGAGAACCATTCCACGCCGCCATGATCTGAGCATCAGGTGGATCACAAACCACTCGTTGGGATGCAAGTGTGCCCCGACATTCTCTGGAGTTCTTGTCATGACGACACGTTCCCGCATTGCCTATCTGGCGGCCTGCTCTGTGGCCGCTTTCGGCCTCGCCACGGCCTCGCCTGCCTTCGCCGCCAGCACGGCAGGCACCCCCGCCCAGACCACGGCCCAGGCGAGCGCGAAACCCGCCCCGGCCCACAAGGCCAAGGTGCACAAGGCGAAGAAAGCGCGCCATCCGGCCGCCAAGAAAAACACAGCAGTGAAGAAATAAGTCCTTGCCGTGGTCATGCCAAACGCCGCAGCTTCACGCTGCGGCGTTTTTTTCATGGTTTTTCGATACACTGAGCCTTCTTCGACACGATCCCCCGCCGTCTCCGCATGCACCTGCGCCGCAATGCCCTGCACAATGAGCTGCACGCCCGTCCGTCGATGTATTTCGACGCACCCGCGCAGGTCTTTCACTTGGCCTTTCTGGATGAAGACGATGCGGCGCAATCCATCATCCGGACTTTGTGCGACCGGCATGTCGCACTGGCCGACCCCACGCTGCCTCAGGGCGAATTCCCGATCGGCGATGCTCGCCTGAAGTGGGAACGGCACACGGAATTCCTGACCCTGACGCTGGTGACCCCCGGCACCCAAGCAAGCCCCTGGTCCGCCCTGCCAGCTGTGCTGGCCGAGGTCGCCGAGGCGCATAGCAGCCTGCTGATCAATGCCGATCAAATCTGTGTGGAATCCGAGGACTCTTGGCGTGGCGACCTGGCGCAGTACGGCTTTCACGACCCGCTGGGTTCCAATCTGGACGACGGCAAGGCTACCGTCTGGAGCGACCTGCGACTGAACGGCAACGGTCTGAACCGCATGCTGGTGCTTAACCGCCAGTTCGACGGACGGCGCCTGGGCCGGATGGTCCGCCGGCTGCTGGAGGTCGAGACCTACAGACTGATGGCATCGCTGACGCTGCCGGTGGCCCGGTCCCTGAGCGGCGAACTGCGCCAGTATGAGACCGAACTGGTCGCCCTGTCCGACGACAACGCGCATACCGGTGCGGAAGACATCCGGGCGCTGCTCAAACGCATCACCCGCCTGTCGGCCCGCGTCACGCAGACCCAGGCCCGCACCCGGCTGCGCTTCAGCGCCACCGAGGCCTACGCCCAGCTGGTCTTCGAACGGATCGCCGAGCTGCACGAAAGCCGCACCGGCGACTGCCAGAAACTGGGCACCTTCATCGAACAGCGTTTCCGACCGACGGTGCGCTACTGCGAATCCACCGACCAGCGCCTGACCCGCCTGGGTAGTGCCGTGGCGGATCTGGGAAACCTGCTTCAGGCTCGCGTGCAGGTGGACATGGAAGAACAGAACAGCCAGATCCTGCAAAGCCTGAGCACCCGCGCCGATACCCAGATCAAGATCCAGAAAGCGGTGGAAGGCTTGTCCATCATCGCGATCAGCTATTATTTGCTCAGCCTCTTCAAGCTCCTCTATCAGGGCCTCCTGACGGTGGGGTTCGATCTGTCACCGCGCGCCGCCCTGCTCGCCGGCATGCCGCTGGCCGTGATCATCATCGGCACCATCGCCTACCAGATCCGCAACGCCCGACGGCACTGACGCTCCATACGATACCCGCATGAACACGACGACCCTACACTTTCGCAGCTTCCTGCTCCTGCTGACCGCCGTCTCGTTCGCGTTCCTGAGCATCCTGCTGCCGTTCTACGCCGCGATTTTCTGGGGCAGCGTGCTGGCCGTGATCTTCAGCCCCCTGCATCGGCGTCTGCTGCGTCTTCTGGGGGGACAGCGGCCCGGACTGGCCGCATTCCTGACCTTACTGTGCATCACCCTGATCGTGATCCTGCCCCTGCTGTTCATCGCGGGGGCCCTCGCCAACGAAGTCGCAGGCCTGTACACCCGCATCAACACCGGCCAGCTGAATCTCGGCCAGTATTACGAGCAGATCGTCGCCGCCCTGCCGCCATGGGTGCATGGCTGGCTGGATTCGGTCGGAGTGGGCGATCTGCTGAGCATCCGCGAAAAGCTGTCGACCGGCGCCCTGCAGGGCAGCCAGTTCCTGGCCAAACAAGCCGTCAGCATCGGCCAGAACACCTTCCAGTTCGTCGTCGGCCTGGGCGTGATGCTGTATCTGCTGTTCTTCCTGCTGCGCGACAGCACCGAGATGATCCCCACGCTCAAGCGCCTGATCCCGCTCCAGGACGAGCACCGGCACAAGCTTTTCCAAAAGCTCGCAACCGTGGTCCGGGCGACGGTGAAGGGCAACATCATGATCGCGGCCACCCAGGGTCTGCTGGGCGGGCTGATGTTCGCCTTCCTGGGAATCCAGGGCGCGCTGTTCTGGGGCGTGCTGATGGCTTTTCTGTCCCTGCTGCCGGCCATCGGCGCCTCGCTGATCTGGGCGCCGGTCGCAGTGTATTTTCTGGTCACTGGCGCGTGGTGGCAGGGCATTACCCTGACCCTGTTCGGGGTTCTGGTAATCGGCTTGATCGACAATCTGCTGCGGCCGATCCTGGTGGGCAAGGACACCAAACTGCCCGACTACGTCGTGCTGATCTCGACGCTGGGCGGCCTGTCGGTCTTCGGCCTGAATGGCTTCGTGATCGGCCCGCTGTTCGCCGCCCTGTTCATGTCCTGCTGGGATCTGTTCCCCGACGCAGTCGCCATGATCCAGAATGCCCGCCGCCAGGATGATGCATTGGACAGCGCCGAGAAGCCGGACAACGGCAACCCGTAAGACGAGGCGTGGTTCATCGCCCCCGTTCCTGTGTAGGTTCCAGAAAATTCATGTACAATGCTTGGCTTTGGTGGAGGTCGCCACTTCACCTGAAGTGGCAGGTTATCAGAACCTGCCATGGCCGGCTTAGCTCAGTTGGTAGAGCAGCTCATTCGTAATGAGAAGGTCGGGGGTTCGACTCCTCTAGCCGGCACCAAAGAAATCAAACAAAACCGCCAACCTTAACAGGGTTGGCGGTTTTGTTTTGCACGTAAATGGGGCAGAACCTGATCAGTCCGGCCCCATTTACGACCCCCTCGGTTGTCTTGTGGATCCTTCTCATGCGGATCCTGCGGCAATTAGGTCTCATATATTATGGTGCGCGTGTTGCGCGCTCATCCCGAACGCGTGCATCAGGCAGCTGCTGATGAAACCGCTGGACAGAACCGCATCACCACTGACGGTCAGAAATGCGATCAGCACGAGTGTCGTCGATGCGAAGCCCGCCAGGCCAAGAACACCCAGGACGACCGCTGTCAGGCCCGACATTTTCTGTAGTTCGGCGGTTTTTGTCATGTTCATCCGGCGTTCATCCCGGCAAGCCTACTATGATCCGGTCCGCTGCCAAGGGAACTCCCGACCATGCAATCCCCTCAAAATCATTACAACCGCCTGTCGATCGCCCTGCATTGGCTGACGCTGGCGCTGCTGATCGCCGTCTATGCGCTGATCGAACTGCGCGACCTTGCCCCCAAGGGCAGCGCGCTGCGCGACGGTATCCAGATGTGGCACGAGACGCTGGGGTTGACCGTGTTCTGCCTGTTCTTTTTCAGGCTGGCGGTGCGCAGGACGTTCGGTATCCCGCCCATCACGCCCGAGCCGCTGGCCTGGCAGCATACGGCTGCCCGCGTCATGCACTGGGCACTGTACCTGTTCCTGATCCTGACCCCCGTGCTGGGCTGGATCACGCTCAGTGCCCAGGGCAAAGTCGTGCCGTTTTTCGGCTACGAATGGCCCGCCCTGATGGGCCCCGACAAGGCCTGGGGTCACGACCTGAAGGAAATCCACGAAACCATCGGCAATCTGGGCTACTACCTGATTGGCCTGCACGCGCTGGCGGCGTTGTATCACCATTACATCGTGGGCGACAACACCCTGCAAAGGATGCTTCCCAGGGGGCGTTGACCCCAGGATCACGCCTCACCCCGCCGCTCCGCTACCGGTGGAACATATTACAAAAGGTCGATCGATACATTATATTTGGCGTGCTGAGGCTGGAAATCCGAACCGGGTGCCCGAGCCCTAGACGGAGAGAGCCGCCATGTCCATTCGGATCCAGCCGTTCCACGACACCGCCACCGGTACGGTCAGCTACGTGCTGTCGGATCCGGCCAGCGGGATGGCCGCGGTCATCGACTCCGTGCTGGACTACGACGCCAGCTCCGGGCGCACCCGAACCACGGCCGCCGACCGCATCCTGACGTACATCCACGACCAGCAACTGATCGTGCAATGGATCCTGGAAACCCATGCCCACGCCGACCATCTGTCGGCGGCAGCCCACATCCGTCAGCACGCGGGGGGCAGAATCGCGATCGGCGAGCACATCCGCCAGGTGCAGGGGGTATTCAAGAAACTCTACAACCTGGGGGCGGAATTCCTGGCCGACGGCAGCCAGTTCGACCACCTGTTCACCGATGGTGAAACGTTTCCGATCGGCTCCCTAACAGCTACGGCGATGCTCGTGCCAGGCCATACGCCCGCCGACATGGCCTATCGGGTGGAGGACGCCGTGTTCACCGGCGATACCCTGTTCATGCCCGACCTGGGCACGGCCCGCACCGATTTCCCGGGGGGCGATGCCCGGGTCCTGTATCGGTCGATCCAGCGGATCCTGGCGCTGCCGGACGCGACCCGTCTGTTCGTCTGCCACGACTACCCGCCGGACACACGCCCCGTCGCCTGGGAAAGCAGCGTGGCCGAGCAAAAATCCCGCAACATCCATGTGCGCGACGGCGTCACGGAATACGAATTCGTCGCGCTGCGCCAGACGCGGGACGCCACCCTGGCTGCGCCCACGCTGATCCTGCCCGCGCTGCAGGTCAACATCCGCGCCGGGCAACTGCCGCGCCCCGAGGCCAACGGCGTCTCTTATCTGAAGATCCCGCTCAATGTCCTGGGCTCGAATGCCTGATCATGGCCATACGCACCAGGCCCATCAAAGCCCGAATCACGCGCGTAACGGCCCGGCCTGATTGGCGGGGATCACCTGGATGATCCGGGCCGCACTGTCGGTGGCCGCCGCCAGCGCGGCCTGCGGCGCGGCGCCATCGGCCCAAGCATGCACGAAGGCCGAAGCAAAGGCATCGCCCGCGCCGATGGTGGACACTGCCGGCACCATTCGAGCCGGGTGAAAATGCCCGTCGGCGCCATCGTAAAACAAGGCTCCGCCAGATCCCAGTGTCACCAGGACGGCCTGCCCGGGCCGGTGGATCAGCCGCTGGGCCAGGCTTCGTGCCACTTCGGGCGACGGCGCGTCGGTGTTCAGGGATTCGTCGCCGCACAGCTTCGCCGCCTCGCGCGCGTTGACACACAGCAGGTCGGCCTGATCCCACAGACCATGCAGGGCTGCGGGATCGGACAGCTGCCGCGCTCCCGGCGTGACGACCAGGCGGAATGGCCAAGGCGCTGGCAGGTCCGCCAGCGCGGCCTGCAGCCAGGATTGGGACTCCAGCGACAAGCCCGTCACGTAGACGACATCCGCCTGCTGCAGATCGGGGAAGCCCTGCTCTCCGACCCAGGCGCTCGCGCCCCGCTGCGCATAGGCCCGCGCCGCGCCCGAATCGTCCACCATGACGACCGCCTTGCCGGTCGGCAGGATATGGTCCGGCATGGCGGCCCGGATCCCATGTCGCTGCAGTAGATCGCGCAGCAGGTCGCCCTCCAGATCCCTCCCCACACAGGCGTACACGCTCGTGCGCGCACCCCGCGCCGCGACATTCAGCGCCGCATTCACGGCGCCACCGCCGGCATACAGGCCAATGTGCTCGACGTCCTGCTTGGCCCCGCTCATGGGTCGGACACGGGAGACGACAATATCGACGATAGCGGCGCCGATGGTGGTGAATTGCATGGCGAGAGGGACTCCGGATGGCGGGACGCGACAAGACTAACCGGGCCCCCGTTCAATTGCAACAACAGGGATTGATACGACTGTCCTACACCAATCCGTTGAAGTCCGATGCGGCATGGCGTTCGCGCAAAGTCCCCTCGGCGGTGCGATTGACCAGCCTGCCCCGCCGTACGGCGGGGCGTTCCGCAATCTGATCCGCCCAGCGCAGAACATGTCGGTAGTCCTGCGCCGACAGGAACTCGGCCGCCCCGTACGTCTGCCCCAGCACCAGCCCGCCATACCAGGGCCAGATGGCGATATCGGCAATGGTATAGGCGTCGCCCGCGACAAATTCATGCTGTGCCAGACGCTGGTCCAGCACATCGAGCTGACGCTTGGTTTCCATGGCAAACCGGTTGATCGCGTATTCGATCTTGGTCGGCGCATAGACATAGAAATGCCCGAACCCGCCACCCACATACGGCGCGCTGCCCACTTGCCAGAACAGCCACGACAGGCATTCCACCCGCGCGGCTGGCTCGGTTGGCAGGAAGGCGCGGAATTTTTCCGCCAGGTACAGCAGGATCGCACCGGATTCGAAGACGTTGACAGGCGCAGGGCCGCTGCGATCGACCAGCACCGGAATCTTGGAATTCGGATTGAGCGCCACGAAGCCGCTGCCAAACTGGTCGCCCTCGCCGATGCGGATCAGCCAGGCGTCGTATTCGGCGCCGGTATGGCCGGCCGCGAGCAGTTCCTCGAGCATCACGGTGACCTTGATGCCATTGGGCGTGCCTTGGGAATACAGCTGCAGGGGATGATCGCCCACGGGCAGTACCTGCTCGTGCGTCGCCCCCGACACCGGACGATTGACGTTGGCAAACCGCCCACCGCTGGGCTTTTCCCAGGCCCAGACCTTGGGTGGAACGTATTCTGACGACTGACCGCTCATTGCTCGACTCCTGCTGATGACCCCGGGAATCCGGCGTGACACGAAAATTCTACGCCACCGGGCCATTGCGGAGCCCGGCGAGCAGGCCGGGATCCCGTGCGGCTGACGTCTACCGACGGGACTTCAGCGAGCAGGTGTTGATGCCCAGCACGGCATACAACGGGCAGAACCGGAACAGTGCCGTGGCAATCGCAACCAGCCCCAGCCATCCCCACCATCCGATGGTGCCATTGGCAGCCAATACGATGAGCACCAGCCCAAGAATCAGGCGCAGGACGCGATCGATCGTTCCGACATTGAGTTTCATATACCCCCCATGAATGGATTCAGTGAATGCACAGCAACGACTATTTCAACACGGGGGGCACAACACCGGTTTGCGCCATGTCAGATCCAGAGGGCGAATGCGCTGAATGCTCAATAATGCGGCGGACGCTCATCCTGCGGATTGCGGGCGCCCGGGCCGCCGTCCGGCGACTGCTGCTGGCGCAGGCCGGCCAGTTCCCGCGCCAGGACCTCGATCTGCTGTTGCTGGCGAAACACCGTCTGGTTCAGGCGATCCAGCAGATCTTCGGCATAGACAGACTTCAGCTCCAGTTCGACGATGCGCTTTTCCAGCGCGGCAACTTCATTCATGGTCACGGCTCCAGGCAATCCGTCATTACAGCACAGGGCCTGCGAGGAAATCCGCCAGCATGCCGGCCACGACCTGGGTCGCGCCTCGCAGATCGCCGAGTTCGATGTGCTCGTCGGCCTGCTTCGCCCGGGATTCCAGGACGGTGCGCGGACCAGCGCCGTACATGACGGTTGGAATCCCCTGCTCGGCATACAGGCGGGCATCGGCATATAGCGGCGTGCCGACCGCCGGAATGGCCTCGTCGAACACGGCCAGGGCATGCCGCCGCAGGCTGGCCACGAGCTTTTCGTGACCGGGCAGCGGCCGCAGAGCGCGGGCCAGGAGCAGGCGACGAATCGTTACCGTAATGCCTGGCAGGCCCACGACCGCCGACTGGATGAAGCCCCGAACCTGCGCCTCTACCTGCTCCGGATCTTCTTCCGGAATCAGCCGGCGGTCCATCTTCAGGACCACCCGACCCGGCACGACGTTCGTGTTGGTGCCGCCTTCGATCCGGCCCACGATCATGGTGGGATTCGTGATGCCGTCGATCGCGGAATGAATCTCGTCCAGCGCCGCCGCCTGACGATAGACCTCGTCCAGGATACGGCTGGCCGCCCGCAGGGCATCGTGCCCTGTCTTGGGCGCCGAGCCATGCGTGGCCTTGCCCTCGACGGTGACCTCGAACTGCAGGCAGCCATTGTGAGCCGTCACCACGGCGTGGCTGAAACTGGCGCACAGGACGTAATCCGGCCGCGTCAGGCCATGTTCCAGCAGCCAGCCCGGCCCCTTCAGGCCGCCGAACTCCTCGTCGTAGGTGAAATGCAGTTCCACGGCGCCCTTCAACGCGGCGCCACTGGCCTCCAGCGCCCGCACGGCATGCAGATAGGTCGTGAAATCGCTTTTGGACACGGCCGACGCGCGGCCGTACAGGCGGCCATCGATGACTTCGCCACCATAGGGATCATGAGTCCAGCCCTCGCCGGGCGGCACCACGTCGCCATGCGCGTTCAGGGCGATCACCGGCCCGCCTGGCGCGTACAGGCGGCGCACGATCAGGTTGGTGATGCTTTGCATCCCGTAGGCCCGGATTTCATCATCGGGCACCGCGTGGCGTTCCACCTGCCAGCCCCAGCCCTCCAGGATCCCCGCGACGACTTCGGCATGTGGCGCGCTGTTTCCCGGTGGTGTATCCGTGGGCACGGCCACCAACTGGCGCAACAACGCCACCTGATCGTCGAAATGATCGTCCACCCAGGCATTCAGGCGGGCGGACAGGAAGGAATCGGTGGATACGGTCGTATTCATCGGTGGTCTCCTGGATGCCGGGCGCCCGCGGACGCCCATGCCGATCAACGGGCCAGACGCCCCCAGATACGCACGCGGCTGATACCGCCGTCGGGAAACATGTTGACCCGAACGTGTGAGACCGGGCCGACCGGTGGCAAGACGGCACCTTCGTAGAAGTGCTGCTTGTCCATCTCGGTCTTCTGCTCGCCCAGGACCACAGGCCAGAACATGGCCTGCGTCACCAGCGACTGGTCGGTGGATTCATGGACCAGCGCCCCCTGCACCGATACGCGATCCGGGTAATTACCCTTGAAGTGAGCGGTATCGATCTCGATCTTTTCAACCACGACCGGATGACCTAGTTCGATGATGACCCAATCATTGCCGGGTTCGCGGCGGCGGCGCGTTTCCCAGCCGTCACCCATGTCGACCCCGCGGCCCGGCGTGAGCAGCGGCATGGGCGAACCGAAGTGGGAATCGTTGTAGGCCACGATGCGACCGCCGTTGGCCAGCGCCGAGACTTCATACAGCGCGCCCGGATCCTTCTGGTCCCAGTCGCAGGCCGGCTGGCCATACACGCGCAGGCGCGCCACGCCGCCGTCGGGGAAGATATTCAGACGCAGGTGCGTCCAGACGCGATCGTCCGCGATTTCGACGAAATGATGGGAATTTCCCTGCAGGGATTTTGCCGGAACGATCTCGACCCATTCAGTCCCGTCGTCGGGCTCGCCGTCGCAACGGGCGACCTGCACGGAGGCTGCCGGGGGAAAATTGCCGGTGAAATGGCTGGTGTTGATGTCCAGGCCCTTGATCGTGCCAGGCAGACCCAGCTTGACGATGGCGGTGTCGTTGCCGCCATTGCGGCGGCGCCGGGTTTCCCAGCCATCCATCCATTTCCCGTGATCGTCGAATTTACCGACGATGAAGACGGGTTCCGAATCCTGCAGCATGCGCTGCGCGCCGGCGAAAAATTCATCCGTGCAAGACAGGACCCGGGCCCCCAGCTTATCGCTGGCCAGGTTCGTGTGGCGGGTGGCAAACGGAGGCAGATCGACGGCAGGGACGTCGATCACGGTGCCGACGGGCAAATTGGGGGAAGCCATGGTGTTACGCTCCAGAAATTCAGAAAAAACGCGGCGGATCAGGTCGCCTTGAAGGGATGTTCCTTCACCCAGTGGTGCGCAATATCGGCCCGGGTGGCGACCCAGACGCGGTCGTGCTTCTGGATGTGATCCAGGAAACGCTGCAGACCGGCAAAGCGGCCCGGACGACCGATCAGGCGGCAGTGCAGACCCACGGACATCATCTTCGGCGCGGTTTCACCTTCCGCGTACAGCACGTCAAAGGCGTCGCGCAGATAATGGAAGAAATGGTCGCCGGTGTTGAAGCCCTGCGGTGAGCCAAAACGCATGTCGTTGGTGTCCAGCGTGTAGGGCACGATCAACTGCGGATGCTTTTTCCCGCCGCCCAGGTCCACCTCGGTCCAGAACGGCAGATCGTCGCCGTAGTAATCAGCGTCATACAGGAATTTGCCTTCCTCGGCGACGATGCGCAGCGTATTGGGGCTGTCGCGCCCGGTATACCAACCGTCAGGGTGGCGGCCCAGCAGCTGCGTCACAATCTCGACGCAGCGCTGGAAATGTTCGCGTTCCACCGATTCGGGCGCGTTCTGGTAATGGATCCAGCGGTAGCCGTGGCAGGCGACCTCGTGACCCAGTTCGACGAAGGCGCGCGCGACCTCGGGGTTGCGCTCCAGCGCCATGCCCACGCCGAACACGGTCAGCGGCAGGCCCCGGCGCTCAAACTCGCGCAGAATGCGCCAGACCCCGGCCCGCGAGCCGTATTCGTAGATGGATTCCATCGACAGGTGACGGTCGGGATAGACGGCCGCGCCGATGATTTCCGATAGGAACTGTTCAGACCCGGAGTCGCCGTGCAGCACGCAGTTTTCGCCGCCTTCTTCATAATTGACGACGAACTGGACGGCCACGCGGGCCTGACCAGGCCAGTTTGCCTGCGGCGGGGTGCGGCCATAGCCGGCAAGGTCACGGGGGTAATGCGGATCGGTCATGAAGGGTTCTCCTGAAGAATGAACGTCAGCGCCGCACGCTGAAGGCTGACCAAGGATCGGGCGCGCCGTCGCCGGGTGCCTCCATCCGTTGTTCGCAGTCCTGTAAATGATGGTTCATGGCCGACTTCGCCTCTCGGGCGTCGCGCCGCCGGATGTGGGCCAGAATGTCCTGATGCTCGACATATGAGCAGGCGCTGCCTTCGGGGCTGCCGCCCAGGGCGATGATGAGCGTGGTGCGGGCGCACAGACCCGACAGCATGTCGGTCAGCACCTGGTTATCCAGCAGCCGCGCCAGTTCGACGTGAAAGGCGTTGGACAAACGAATCCAGCTGATACGGTCGCCCTGTTCGTACGCGCGCCTTTCCCGGTCCACCATGTCATCCAGCGGCGCCAGGCGTGATTCCAGGTCGTCAAGCGCCACCAACTGGTCGATCGTGATGTTTTCCAGGGCGCGGCGCATGGCGAACACGTCGCGCACTTCCTTCGGAGTAGCCTGCCAGACACGCGCACCACGGTTCGGCTCGATCAGCACGATCTTGTCGTAGGCCAGCCGCGCCAGGGCGGCCCGCACGGTGCTGCGCGAGCAGTCAAAGATCGAACACAGGGTGGCCTCGGTCAGCTTGGCCCCAGGCAGCAGACGGCGGTCCATGGCGGCATCAAAGATCTCGTTATAGACACGGTCCACATCAGACGGGCTGTCGGCGCGTTTCGGATTGCGCAGAGACGACGCCCGGGGAGCACGCAGATCCGGTGAGACGCCTCTTGAAGGTTTCAACTTGAGCATCGGTATGAACGATTCAGAATCGGCTGCAATGATCAACAAAAATTGTTGACAATTATTGGGGATCACGCCAGAATCGTCAACACAAATTGTTGACGATCTGTCGGCCCTTGGGGTTATACGCTTTCGCATACCACCCAAACCCGACGCAAACCATCCTGCCCCGAGGCCATCCGCTCTCATGCGGTCGCCTCGCGAACCGGTGCCACGCACCGGGACGGCCAGACCGGGGGCCATACTGGCGGGATACTGACCGGGGATTCAATCTCATGGGAAAACTTTCCACCCATGTCCTGGACACCGTTCACGGTGTGCCGGCTCAGGGCGTTGCCCTGGAACTCTATCGCCTGGACGGCGAAACCCGCACCCTGCTCACACAGACGGCCACCAACCAAGACGGCCGCTGTGACGCGCCCCTGCTCAGCGGCGACGCGCTGACCAAGGGCACCTACGAGCTGGTCTTCCATGCCGGAGACTACTTCGCCCGCAAGGGCATCAGCCTGCCCGAACCACGCTTCGTCGACATCGTCGTCCTGCGCTTCGGCATCGCCCACCCGGAACAGAACTATCACGTTCCCCTGGTGGTCACGCCGTGGACCTGGTCCACGTACCGCGGCAGCTGATCAAGAAGATACGTCCCACCCCCATCGAATACAAGAAGAGGAGACCTCGCCATGGAAGGCTTTTTCCTGGAATATGGCAATCTGCTGCTGCGCTGGCTGCACGTGATCGCCGCCATCGCCTGGATCGGCGAATCGATCTATTTCGTCATGCTGGACCTGAGCCTGCATGCCCCCAAGGGCGAACTCAGCAAGAAACTGGGCGTCCACGGTGAAATGTGGGCCGTGCACGGCGGCGGCTTCTACCACAACCAAAAATACCTGACCAATCCGGCCGAGCTGCCCGACGACCTGCACTGGTCATTCTGGAAGGCCTACACCACCTGGCTGTCAGGTTTTGGCCTGTTCATGCTGCTGTACCTGCTGAAGGCGGACATCTACTTGGTCAACCCCGCCAGCCCCTGGGAATGGGCACGCCAGATGACCGGCGTGGAAGCCGGCACACTGGCCGTGCTGTTCCTGGTGGTGGGCTACAACGTGTATTCGCGCCTTTGCCGCATCATCAGCCCCACCGTCAACCACGACGGCTGGCTGAGCGCCGCCGTCGGCGTGATGATGATCATCACTGCCTGGCTGACCAGCCAGATCTTCCCGGGCCGCGCGGCATTCCTGATCACGGGCGCCCTGATGGCCACCTGCATGTCGGCCAACGTGTTCTTCTGGATCATCCCGGGCCAGCGGCGCATGGTCAACGCCCTGAAAGCCGGTAAAAAGCCCAACCCTCTGGATGGCGCCTGGGGCAAGCAGCGGTCGGTGCACAACACCTATTTCACGCTGCCGGTGATTTTCCTGATGCTCAGCAACCACTATTCGTTCACGTATTCGAACCCGCATGCGTGGCTGATCATGGTGCTGTTCATCTTCGCCGGCGCGGCGATCCGCCAGTACTTCGTGCTGCGCCACACGGGTAAGAACGACCTGAGCTACCCCGCCGCCGGCATCGTCATGCTGGCCCTGATCGGCTGGATCGCGGCCCCGGCGCCGGACGCGTCCCAGGCCGCCGGCCAAGCGAGCAGTGCGTCATCGGCCGTGACGGTCGGCCAGGTCCACGGCATCGTGACCTCGCGCTGCGTGGAATGCCATTCCGCCAAGCCGACACAGGCGGGCTTTGCCGCCGCCCCGGCCGGCATCATGCTGGACACCAACGCGGAGATCATCCAGCACGCTGTGAAGATCAAGGAAGTGGTCGGCAACAAGTACATGCCGCTGGCCAACCTGACGCAGATGACCGACGCCGAACGCGCCGTGATCGCGGCCTGGAACGGGAAGTAAAAGCGCGGTTTCAGCGATTGGGCAGGCACAGGTATCCCCGGCTCAAACCTTCGGGCGCGGTCAGGGAACCGCTTTCAGCCACCTGCACATCGCTGTAACCCGCCGCGCAGGAGCAGCTGCCGGTCAGGGGATTCGCCGTCGTGACCCCTGTCGCACTGGCACAGCCCTTGCGACTGTTGTACATGTATCCGCCGCCCGCCGGCCGGGCCAGTTGCTGCCACGTACCGCCCAGGCAGATCAACAACCCCGGGTAGCGCTCATCACGACCCAGCGCCCTATCGGTCGAGCAGGCGGCATTTCCCCTCCAGCCCTTGTCCAGTACCAGTCCATCGCCGGCCTGCAGCCAGGTTCCGCTGCGCACCACCCCCGCCACGGAAGCATCCCCCTGAAAGTCCGGGTCGCGGGGATCGCGCACCCGCAGATGGTCCGGGTCATCCGTCGAGCCGCCGGGCGGCAATGCCGGATCGGTCCCGATGGGTAGCCAGACCGCCAACGCAACTGTGCCGGCCCCCCATCCCCAGGCTGACTCGAGGGTAACGGCAAGCCCCGCTCCGCGCAGCAGATCGGGTTGACGCGGCCAGACAACCAGGCCGCGCCCACCGGAGGCTTGCAGCCACTCAGCCACCAGTTCTTCGTCCACCCCACCCTGACGATGCAGCAGGCCCGTGCGGCTGGCGATCAGGGCCTGCAGCCGACAGGGCGTCTGGGGGCATGAGCCATCCCGCACGATGCGCAGATCGAGTGTCTGACCCAGAGGGCCGTTTTCCTCCCAGCCCGGTGGCAACAGACCCGTCGCCCGCAGCTCCGCCCACGTGGGTGCCGACCAGTCGGCAACACCTTGCGCCGCCAGCGCCGTCGGCGTGTCCGCCCGCATCAGCGCGTCGGCCTGCTGTCGAAGGAATGCCTCGGCTGTCTGACGAGCGGGCTCCATCCACGCCGCCAGGGCCCGCGCCTGCAACGCACGCGTCCGCCGCGCCCATTCCTGGCCCGCCCAGACCGCCAGCGCCAGGCTGAGGACCGCCACGATCATGAATTCGACCAGGAGAGATCCCTGCTGGTCCGCGAGCCTGCAGCGCCATGGGTACTGGCCAGCCCCGAGATCAGCGCACATGAAACACGAACTGATTGGTATCACCCCTGGCGCAGACGCCCTCGGCCGACAGCGCGCTATAGGGGGTGGTCTCGTCCTTGACCGTACGGGCCGCCCCCCCATCCGCGCTGACCGTAATCCGGTCGGCCACCCGCTGCAAGACGGATGCGATCGACGGGCAAGCGGCATGGTTCACACGCAACAGACGCAGCAGAAAACCCGCGCCGGCATCGGTCGGTTCGACTTCCACTGTGCCTCCACCCCCCAGGCCATGCAGGACGGAACCGTCGCCGGCACGGGTGAGTACGGTCGAATCGGCCACCATGGACGCCAGATTGGCGGTCCCGATGGCGACATAGGGCGGATCGCCAGCGGTACCGGCATTGACACGCGTATGCATGACAAATCGCACCAGTTCCTGACCGACCTTGGGCACCTTGTTCTCCATGACGTACCCACCAATCGCCGGAATACTGATGACCGCGATCAGCAGCACGATGGCCGTGACGATGGAGACCTCGATGAGGGAAAAACCCTGCTGCCTGCGTCGCGGATCACGCCCCCACGCGATTTCCGGACTGTCCTGTCCCGCACCGGCCTCGTCTCGGGCGATTCGCCGCACGACACTCGTCCGCGCCCGGCATTCGGCCTGCCGGCGAATCTGCCGGCGCTGCCGGCGTTCCCGGTCGCCGGACGGCCATGTTTCCCATTCCCGCATGCTGCCTCCTTTGCCGGTCCCCCGGCCACGACATGCCGTCCATCATTGGCCGGCATGAAACATCATCCAGCCTCGACGCAATTCATCGATGGCCGCGTAATGCCACAAGCCGATCCCCAACACGACGACCACTCCCGCCAGCAGCACGAACCAGCGCAAGGCTTGCGCTTGAACCCGGATGCGCGCAAGCCAGACAGTTGCCATGCGATCATGGGCAGCCTGCAACCCCGCCTGCAGGCCGCGCGCCTGCGCCATGTCCTCCAGGTACCAGTACAGGTCGCGATCCAGCAATCCCGTGTCGAAAGCCGCCGCACCGGCCAGACCCTGATCGACCCGCCAGACCATATGCTGGAGATGGGAAGCCATCCAGGGGCTGGCACCGTCATGGAACAAGACCAGCACGGGCCGCAACTGGGACGAACTGCCGGAACCAGGCTGCAGCAGGATCGACACCAGCGCCAGCAGCCGAAGCGCCTGAACCTGGCGATACAGACGCCAGGGGCCGATACGGTCCAGCCGCTGACGCCACGTGCCATGCGATCGCGGCAGCGTGTGCAAGCCGACCGCCAACCCGCCCAGTACCGCAAGCGGCCCGACGAAACCCCAGGTGCGCAAGCCATCGGCGCAGGCGAACAAGGCACGCGTCCAGCTTCCCTGGAAAGCCACCGGCAACCCCTGGAAGGCCTGCTGTAGAGCAGGCACGGTCCAGGCTGGCAGTGCAAGGATCAGCAAGCTGACCACCATCAAGGCGGCAGCTGCCGCACCCAGCGTGGCCCACAGCAGTTGCTGTGCCTGAATCATCAAGGCCAGATGCCGGGCCAGCGCCTGAAAGCAGGCCAGCAGACGCGCATTGCCAAAAGCCTGGGCCGCCCGGATCAGCGCAAGTTCGTCCGGCGGGAAGCAGCCGGTCCAGGTCGCGTACATGTCCCCACCGCTGGTTTCGCACGCGGCTGACCAGTGGCGCGACAGCCTTCCCCGCACCGCATCCGGCCCATAACGCAACGCATCCCGGTCGAACAACTCGCGCAAGGTCAGGCGTCCCTGGGTCGCTGTCAGGACTGCCTGCAGGTAGTCGAAGTAATCGGCGCGCCCGTTGGCAAAACGCCAGGCATCGGAACGCAGCCGCCAGCCGGACAGGATGGAGCCTACAGCCATCATGGAGCACCTCCATCGCGCCGCGATGAGATGGGGTCGCCCTGCCGTTGGCTGCGGCGCAGCATGAGCGTCTCGAACGCCATGAAGTGCACCTCGACATCGCGAGGATCGAGCAGGCCGGCGGCGGCCTTGTCCATGGCATGCGCCATGGCACTGTCGCGCGGATCCGGCAGATACCCCTGGCCACGCTCGGTCAGGTCGACCGACAGGCCGGGTTCGATGAGTTCGGCAGCCACTGTGCGGCCCCGGTAGCCCGCCAATTCGGGGATTTGCGCCACCCGGCAGTTTGCGCATCCCGCAGGATCGCGCATGCGCAGCCGGCAGGCATCGATGCCCCAGATCTGTTCGATCCAGCCCAGCCAGCGCCGCCAATCCGCCGGCGCGCCACCCTGCTGGCGCACGAGCTCTCCGGGGTCCACCGGACCCGCACAGTCTGGACACAACCGCGGCAACAGAACCTGGGACACCAGCAGTTTGAGCACCCCCGGCGTTTGCAGGAAATCCCGCGGCACCCCGATGAATTCCGAAGCCAGCCGATCGACAATGGCGCGAGCGGACGGCGCATGCACCGTGGTATAGACATTGACCCCTGACCCCGCCAGATCCATGAATGCCAGACCGCTTTCGGCATCGCGGATTTCCCCCAACAGGACGTCACTCATGGCGGAACGCTTCAACGTCCGCAGCTTGGCGGCGTAGCGGCCATGCGCCTGCTGATCCAGATCCCTGCCGATGGTGTTCTGCACCGCTTGCGCGATCCGGTATTCGACCGGTTCCTCCAGTGTGATGACCTTGCGATGGTCCGGCAGTCCGCGGATCAGAGTGGCCAGGGTCGTGGATTTCCCCGACCCCACCGTACCGGCCAGCACGATGGCTCCGCCCTCGGAGCGCATGACACGATCGAAACGCGCCATCTGGTCCGGACGATACCCGAGGGAATCCAGGGTGGCATGCACCGGATCCGCGTCCCGCGACAGGAACCGCAGACACACGCTGGGCCCCCGATCCGCCGCCAGGGAAGCCCAGCGCAAGGTGTAGGCCCTGCCATCGACCCGGCGCAATAGACTGCCCTGCTGCTCCAGCAAAGGATCAAAGATCGCTCCGTTGCCCCCCTGGATATCCATCCAGGCGACCGACAGCACGTCGAGCAGCAGATCCGTCGGCATGGGACGGAAACGCTCGGGCGCGACGTAGCGCCCGGCCACGGTATAGCGGACCTCGGATTCCGGCGCATCCCGATATACGTTCAGGTGCAGATCGGTGGCCCCCTGGCGCACACCCCATTCCACAAGATCCTGAAAAACACCCGCAAGCGCGGTCGGCGTCCGGTCGGCCGCGCGCATCGACGGCATGGCGGCGCCGGGATTCCTGGACAGCGCCAGCAACAAGGCGGCCGGCAGCACATAGCGGGCGGGGTCGGACAGACGATAGCCAGCCGACTGGATGCGGCGGACAAGCGCGTCAGCCTGATCGCCCCCCACATATTCCGCTCGCGCCAGCAGGGTCACGCTGCCATCGGCACGCTCCACCGGACAAAGACGGTCCGCAAGCGCTCGCACCCCGAACTGCCGGTCCAGCAGGCGGCGCACAGGCGGCTGCAACGCCGACAGCTGCTCGGGCTGATCAATGGTCGCCGCGCGAGACAGATCGAAGGGTACCGGCGGCTCGGCAAGCCGCAAGGCCGGAGACCAGATTTTCATGGCCGCACCTCGCCCAACAACAGGCGCAGGCACAAGGAATGACGATCCTCTCCGCGCTCCAGCTGGACGCAGGCCCCGTTCATGCCGCGCAACTGATACACCCCTGCATCCCCGGCATGTCCGGCGGGATAGGCCTGCCCCCGCACGTACAGATACGCGCGCGGCCCCACCTGAACCTCGGCCATCAGGGTCTGGCCAACCCCGTACAGGGCCACCAGCCGGGGAGCCAGGACAGGCCGCACAGGAACATCCGCCAGGCGGGAGCCCGACCGTCCGGGGGATCCTGACGGAGCATTTTGCGCATCCCGCAGATCCTGCTGCATCAGGTCACGGACGGACTGGACCTCCCATTGGTCCTGTTCCCCGGAAGATTCCGTGGCAAGCTGCGCGGGCAGCATGGCCGGATACAACCCCAGGACACATCCCGCCAGCCACAGAGGCACGCGGCGCGATGACTGGTTCAGGGCATCCCTAGCGACGGTTTTCATAGACAGACCCTTCCAGATGCAAGATCAGACGGCTGGCCCGCAGGGCCGGCCGGGTCCCTGGCGCATGCGACAGGGATGCCTTTTGCCAGGACACGGATTGCGCCAGCGGGGCCAGAAGCATCCCCGAACGCAGCGGCCCTTCCACACGCAAGGGCCGCAGGGCCAGTGCTGGCAGGTCGTCCGGCTGAAGCAGGGGCTGACCCTGCGCATCCCGGGGTGCCGGAACCGCCAGAGGACGCGGCGGATCGACACGCAAAGTGGTGAAGGCAGGCAACACGGCCTGCAGTGCGCTTGCCCAGTCGCGCGCCAGCAGACGCGTGGTTGGCAGGCCGAGGGGATCGGGTGACCGGCCGTCCAGGGTGAGCGGCCAGCTCGCGTGGGCGACATCGAGCGACGGGAACTCCACACGCCAGCCGGCGGGCGCGGCGCGCAACAAGCCACGATTGTCCGCCTGCGAACCCAGGCGGCGATATTCGCTGCGGCACTGCCAATGCGGGCCATCCATATTCCGCTGGCAGCTCAGGTTTCCCAGAACCCAGCCCGCCAGCCGGGCGGGCTGACGATACAAGGCCTGCAGCAAGGTCCGGGTGCCCTGCTCTCCATGAATGGAGTACCGCGCAAGGGTCAGAGCCAGCGCCTGCTCCCAGGCCCGCCGGCCGTCCTGGGCCGGCTGAGCCCGGGCCTGACCCACATATCGATTCCAGCCAAAGCCCACCATCACGACAGCCGTCATCACCAGCAGCCCCACCAAGGCGGGACCATGACGGCGTACGCGCGTCAGGGGCGTGGAAGCCGCCGACTGACGAGCCAGCCGCTGGAGAATCTCCCCACCCCCGGGGTCGGCCTGAAGAACCTCCATCTTCGGATAGGCCAGGAGCAAGGCTTCGATGGCCTTTGCCGCCATGTCGGGATCCGGATAGCCACGGTCAGCGCGGGCAAGCACCACGCCTTCGTGACAGGCCAGGACGTGCCAGGTCCGCAGGTCCGGCGTCAGCACGCAGGCGACCGTCCCCCTCGGATGCAGGCGCGTCAGGAGATCAGCCGCGGACCAACAGGACTGTCGCAAGGACACACCGCGCGCCAGCCCCAACGCGGCCGGGGGATTGCCGGAGAGCGCCAGATGGGAAGCCTGCTCGCGGCGCGCCTGAGCTCGTACCCGGTCGGGCACCCCCAGCAAAGGCACCCAATCCAGGCCGAATACCAAGGGCACCTGATCGACCCAGACGAGGCGAGCCTTCCGCATGATCAAAGCCCCTCTTCGACCTGTGCCGTGATGATCAGCACTGTGGCCAGGCGCTGCGAATTGAGCTGATCTCCTCCGCCCAGAATGGCTGGCAGGCCCGGGTTCAAACGCCGTTCGGCCGATTCGGACTGCCGCCGGTCGAAGCCGGATACCACCAGCGGCTGCCCCGGCTGCAGCGCCAGCTGCTGCACCGTTCCGTTGCCTTCGATGGTCAGCTGTTGCAGCTGCAACGGATTGGCTTTATCACCAAAGGTCACGGTCTTCAGCGGCTGGGCCACGGTATTGTCGTAGGCCAGCGAGAGCAGGATCTGGCCGTCTTCCTGGGCATCGGGCACCAGGGTCAGCAGGGAACCCACCGTTTCTTCCTTCTGGTTGACGGAGACGGCAGGAACCGCCAGCCCGTTGGCACCGGACAATGGCGTGGTTTCCACCCGGTCGATATATGAGAACGTCGTCCGCACCGCATGCGTGACAGGCCGGCGATTGAGGGTCAGCATCGGCACGCTGCTGCGCCGCACGAGCTTGACGGATTCCCCCATGGCCCGGATCACGGCTTCGCTACCCGTCATCGGCCCCTGTACCACGCCCACGCCCAGACGACCAACAGGTTCCGTCGCCAGAGCCGGCATCGCCAGGCCTGCAGCCAGCCTGGCCCCGGAAAACACCACGTTCCAGTCCAGGCTGACCTGGGCCTGTTCGCTGAGCGCAACGGTCAATTCTTCGAAAATCAGCCGCACGCGCCGGGTCAGAGCCCGGTTTTCCTGGTCCAGATAGCGCGCGATGCGATCCAGCACATCGGGGGTATCGGTGACGACGATCGACGCCCCGGCGCCCGGCTCGGCGACCAGCAGGCCGGCACGCGACAGAAAGGGTTCGATCCGGGCCCGCACGGTCTTCATCACATCCTGCTCGCCGCTTTTGAGCTGCGTGCTGGATGTGCTGACGAAGCCGCCCTCGGCCTGCTTGGCCCCCAGGCCCAGCGAGGCCTGCGCCCGCGCGTCCAGAGTTAGCGCCCGCACATTGAAAACCCGGGTGTCGGTCCGGAAAAATTCAATGCGCCCCTGCTCGTAACGCCAGCGCACCCCCAGGTTGGCCGATAACCGGTCCAGGATGTCCGGCAGCGGCGCTGGCCCGGACGCCAGATCGAACGGCCGCGCCGGATCCGCGGTGGGTGTCCCCTGACCCGCCGTGCTGGCCAATCGCGGCAGAAAATGCCAGGCGGGCAGCACGGCATCGGGGCGCACATGCACCGGGATCCCGGTGACCGAGGCAATCCGCCGGGCGATCAGGCGCAGGTCGTCGGTGCCATCGGCGAACAGCAGGGTCGTGCGAACCTGGGCGCGCAAGGCCGGCGGCAACGACAGTTCGCGGGCAAGCGGCTGAGGGCGGCCGGCGACCCAGGGTTTATCGATTTCCTGGGTGGCATGTCGCTGCCCGGGATTGGTCAGGGATCGTGCGAACTGCCCATGGCCCTGTTCAACCGACTGGTCCGCCTGCAGATAATTGCGCGCTGCCTGCCGCAGGCGTTCCGGCAAGGCACAACCGGACAACGACAGACAGATAGCCAGCAGCCAGCACGACAGGCGCCGGCTCATGATTCCGCCCCGGGCTGCTGCGTGCGGTCGCAGCGTTGGGCCAGAGGGATCACCCGCAGTACCTGGTTGGCGTAAAAGCAGGGTTGCACAGGGCGGTCGCCCAGTTCGGTCGCAGCCAACAGGCCACGGACCGCGGCACGAAAGGGTTCGTTGAAGACCGCGGACCCCGCCAACGGGATATCGACGTCCACGGCCCAATGTTCCGCCTCGAAGGTCCAGCCTGCCAGGCGCGCCCAGCGCGCGAGTGCCCGGCGCAGGTTGCCATCAGCGGGAGTCACTTCGAAGGCATCGAGTGGCCGGGTCACAGCGGGATCGACAGCCTCGCGATTGGCGGACGCCCGGGGCTTCTTCCGATCCGCCCTGAGCGTGGCAGTCGCCTGTCCGGCCTTGGCCGGTGCCTGCGGATCGGCGAATTCCGGCATGACCGGAGACTGGGGCGCGGTCGCCACGAGCGGCGGCGCCGCAACGGTCAGCGGCTCGGCTGCGGGAGATGCTGCCGACGCCACCCCGGCCTGCGGCCGCCAGGCCTCGGCCTGCAGCAGGCCGCCCCGAATCACCAGCCGATCGGGAACCCCACGCACAACCAGGTAGTCGCCCTCGCGCCGGGCCTGCAACAGCCGATCGCCCGTCGATGTGCGGGCAAACAGAGCCGGTGCCGTCTGGGTTGGCGGGTACTGCAGCCAGGTCTGACGGCCATCGTCGAACACCTGCAACGGTGCGACGCTGGTGTCCCCTGACAGGCGCCAATCGAAGTGGTATTCACCAACCGGCACCCCCTGACCGGTCAAATCGCGCCACCAGGCGCCGCCATCCATCGTCGCGCACCCGGTCAGCCCAAGCATCAGCCCAACCGACAGCCCCATCGCCAATACCCGTCCGATCATGCCGCCCTCCGCGAATGAACCCGGACCCGGCGGAAAGAAAAAGGCACCGGATTCGGGGAATCAGGTGCCTATGGTGGCCTGGCGGCGGGGCCGCCGCCAGACTGGGAAGTACGAACGGATAAAAAGGCCCCCGGACCGGGTCCGGGGATTGTGCGCTAGCGCTGGCGCGCCAGGCGGTTGCCTTCCACCGCGGCCAGGCTCAGCGCCGTCACGGCCGGTTGCTGACCGTCCAACGCGGAATTCAGGATCTGCTGGAAGCGCGTGCGGATCGCCGGGTAGTTCTGGATGCGGAAGCCTTGCGCCGTCACAGCCGAACGGCCCGAATAGACCGCGACCAGGCTGCGCCATTGGCCCAGGTTGGCGTAATACCCGGCCGGCGTGCCGTCGAACGCCGCCTGCGTCACGGGCAGATAACCGGTCTCCTGGTACCAGCGCGTGGCCTGCTGGGGTTGCGCCATCCAGCCCAGGAAGGCGACGGTGGCGTCGGTGACCGGCTTGGGCGATTTCATGACCCACAGCCCGGCCCCGCTGACAAAGGGGTTGCCCGGCAGCTTGGTGACTTCCGGATAATACGGCAGACCCACGACGGAGTAATGCAGCTTGCCCTGGCCGCTGAACTGGCCGATGTGCCCGGAATTGGACATCAGCACAGCGCACTGCCCCTGGGCGAACTTGCCGACGGACTGCTGGCCGACTTCGGGGCGCACCATGATCTGCGAACGCACCCAGCTGATCATCAGCGACAGGTGGCGCACGTAGGTGGTGTCGAAGGAAAAGCTGGGCAGGCCCTTGGCCTTGAGGCCATTGTCGGCGCTGGCGTACAGCTGGTTGTTGACCGCCGCCAGGTTTTCCAGATTGATGGACACCGGCAGGTCGGAAGCCAGCGGACACTGGCGCGAGCCATGGTTGGCCAGATCGACCAGTTGGCCCTGCAGTTCCATCCAGGTGCGCTGGGGCGCGGCCGGCGTCAGGCTGGCTTTTTTGAACGCATCCTGGTTGTAGTACATGACCGGGATTTCCAGCATGGCCGGGAAGGCCATCAGGCGGCCCTTGGGATCATGGATGAAGGCGTTGTCCGACGACACGAACCAGCGGATATCCTTCAGCGGCCCGGTCTTCTGCAGCGTGTACAGGGGTTGGACGTAGGCGCGTTCGGAGATTTCTTCCAGTGTATGGCTGTCGCCGATCTGGGCCAGGGCCGGCAGGGTCTTGGTGCGCGCAGCGGCATCCAGTGCCTGGTTCAGCGCGTCCGGCGTGTCGAACGCGCGGACCTTGACCTGGACGGCGGACTGACTGCGGTTGTAGGCCTTGACCAGAGCCTGGAAGGCATCGGCATTATGGCCGTTCAGGGTCACCCAGACGGGGACATCCGTGGCCGCCCAGACGGGCGACGCCACGACGGCCGCCGCCAGCACCCAGGCAGCGTACGATCCCGGACGCCGCGCGCCGGAGCCAAATGCGAATTTCATCATGAGTCAATCCAAAAAAGGAAAACGAATGTCCGGCGAGCGCCCCGACACCAGGTCGGCCAGGACGCGGCCGGAGCCGGCGCCCATGGTCCAGCCCAGACTGCCGTGCCCCGTGTTCAGATACAGGTTGCGGATGCGCGAACGGCCGATCAGCGGCACGTTCGACGGCGTCGTCGGCCGCAGGCCGGACCAGAACTGAACGTTATCAAAATCGAGGGCCGTTGGGAACAGGGACCGGGCGTGTTCCACGAGCTGATTGCAACGGCCCGTATCCAGGGTGCGCGAATAACCGCCGATTTCCGCCGTGCCTGCCATGCGCAGATGATCGCCCAGCCGCGAAGTGACGATCTTGGCTTCCTGGTCGACCAGGCTGACCATGGGCGCGGCCGCCGGATCCCGCAGGCTGAATGTGGCGGAATAGCCCTTGGCCGGCCAGACCGGGCAGGACACGCCCAGCGGGGCCAGCAACATCGGGCTGAAACTGCCCAGCGCCACCACGTAGGCATCCGCGTGCAGCGCCCGGAAGAAACCGTCGGGCTCGACCAGTTCGGCCACGGAGATCCTGCCGTTGACCGGCACCAGCCGGTTGACCCGCGTGTTGAAACGGAAAGTGACACCCGCCGCCCGCGCCCGTTCGGCCAGGGCGCGCGTGAACAGGTGGACGTCGCCGGATTCATCGTCGGCGGTGAAGTCGCCGCCCAGGATCGGACCACGGGCCGCCGCCAAGGCCGGCTCGATGCTCAGGACTTCGGCCGTATCGACCACGCGGCGGTCCACCCCCAGGTCGCGCATCATCGCGGCGCTGGCGCGCGCATGCTCGAATTCGCGCGGATCGCGGTAAAAGGCCAGGATGCCGCGTTCCAGATGGTTGTATTCGATGCCCAGTTCGGCGCGCAGTTCGCGCAGCGTGGCGCGGCTGTACTGGGCCAGCGCCACCATGGCCCGCAGATTGGCCGCGAAGCGCGGCGCCCGGCATTCGTACAGGAAGCGCGCGCACCACAGCCACTGTCGGGGACTCAGGCGCGGACTGACGCGCAGGGGCGCATCGGCGCGTCCGATCCAGCGCAGGACCTTGTGCAGGGTATGGGTGCTGGCCCAGGGCTCGGCGTAGCAGACGGAGATCTGGCCGCCATTGGCCCGGCTGGTTTCCAGCGCGGCGCCGGGGCGGCGGTCGATGACTTCGACCTCGTGGCCGGCCCTGGCCAGCCACCAGGCACTGGACACCCCGATGATACCGGCCCCGAAGACGGCAACCTTCATACCTGGACCTCGGCCCGATCGGCTTCCGACGTGAATGCGTCGGCATGGAAGGCCTGCGGCGACAGGCCGCGCTGGTGCACGAAATCGTGCCGGGCGGCCTCAATCATGGGAGGCGCCCCGCAGGCGTAGACCTGATGCCCCGACAGATCCGGAAAATCGGTCATGACGGCCTGGTGTACCCAGCCGGTGCGCCCGGCCCAGCCGTCTTCTGGCAGCGCCTCGGAGACGACCGGTACGAACTGGAAACCGGGCAGGCGCGCCCGCCAGCCGCTGGCCAGTTCCGACTGGTACAGATCGGCAGGGCGTCTTCCGCCCCAGTACAGGACGGCCGCACGCCTGTCGCCGCAGGCCAGCATGCCTTCGATGATGGCCTTGATCGGGGCGAAGCCCGTGCCGCTGGCCAGGAAGATGATCGGACGGTCGTCAGCCCGCAGAAAGAACGAACCCAACGGGCCTTCGATGCGCAGGATGTCGCGCGCCTTCAGGGGCTCGTCCCCCCGGCCGAACACGCGGTCGGTAAACGCGCCGCCCGGCATATGGCGCACGTGCAGTTGCACCCGGTGATCGACAGCCTGGGCGCAGGCCATGGAATAGCTGCGCCGCCGACCGTCCTTGAACAGGAATTCCAGATACTGGCCCGGCTGAAACCGAAAGGCCTCGGCCGACGGCAGTTGCAAGGTGACCTCCATCACGTCGGCGGCCAGCGGCGTCAGGGCCTGCACGCGCACCGGCATCTTGCGCACGACGATGTCGCCGCTCATACGGACCTCTTCGGCCTCGATCACCACGTCCGACGTGGGTCTGGCCTGGCACAGCAGCGTATAACCGCGCGCCAGGTCATCGGCTTCGAGGATGCGCGCCGGCGCCGGGCCCGCGTCATAACTGCCCGACACCACCCGCCCCCGGCAGGTGGAGCAGGTGCCGTTGCGGCAGCTGTACGGCAGAATCATGCCGGACGCCAGGGCGGCGTCCAGAATGGTCTGGCCGGGTTCGACCGTGAATTCACGGCCTGCGGGCTGAACCGAAACCTTGAAGCTCATGACGGGATCCAGAAACGTGGGCAATACGGCATTTTATCCCGCAGCCGCAGCCCTGCCCCCGGAAGCCATCACGGCGATCAGGCGCCGTCCGCCAGTCCCGACCACAGACTGGGCTGCTTGATCTTCACGTCCAGCAACTTGCCTTTGCGGGCGCGGCGCCCGGTGTACGCGGCCAGGTCCTCGGGCGTCAGGGTCAGCGCCGTGTCGCGCGCGCGGTAGACACCGCGCAGCACGACACCCGCTGGCCCGACGCCCGCCCACTGCGCCAGCCGATCGTCGTCATCCAGTCCCATCAGGATGGTGCCGCGTCCACCGCCCGACAGGGTCTTCAGTTCGCCCAGGGCCACCACCAGGAACTTGCCTTTCTTGCTCAGCAACGCCACGGCCTGGTCATCCGGCTTGAGCAGCAGCGGTTTGAGCAGGACGTCCCCCTTGTCGACCGTGACGAACTGCTTGCCCGCATGCTGGCGGGTGGACAGGTCGGCGACCCCGGCCAGAAAGCCGTAACCTGAAGCCACCCCCAGGAGGACACTCTGCCCTGGCTGCCCGACCCACATATGGGCAATGCGGCTGCCGGGTTCCAGCGTCAGCATGGACGTGATCGGCTGCCCGTCGCCGCGCGCCGAGGGCAGACCGGACACCGCCACGCTGTAGGCGCGCCCGGTATTGGACAGGGCCGTGAGTTCCTGAGTGCTGCGACATTCGACCGCGTCATACAGCGCATCGCCCGCCTTGAAGCCGAACTGCGTGGCGTCGTGACCATGACCCTGGCGCACGCGCAGCCACCCCTTCTGGGACATCACGACGGTCACGGGCTCGTCGACCACCTGGGTTTCCAGCACCGCGCGCTCGGCGGTCTCGATCAAGGTGCGGCGATCGTCGCCGTATTGCTTGGCGTCGGCCTCGATCTCGCGGATCATCAGGCGGCGGAAAGTGTCGGGATTGTCGAGGAGGTCTTGCAGCGCGTGTTGTTCCTCGCGCTTGCCGGCCAGTTCCTGCTCGATGCGGATGCCTTCCAGCCGGGCCAGTTGCCGCAGACGCATCTCCAGGATGTCGTCGGCCTGGCGTTCGCTCAGGCGTAAGTGTTCCATCAGGGCGGCGCGCGGCTCCTCGGCCTCGCGGATCACGCGGATCACCTCGTCCACGTTCAGATAGACGATGCTGCGCCCTTCCAGGATGTGGATGCGGTCCAGGACCTTGTCGAGCCGGTGGCGCGTGCGCCGGGTGACGGTCTGGGCGCGGAATGCCAGCCAGGACTCCAGGATCTGGCGCAGGCTGCGCTGACCGGGTCGGCCGTCGGTGTCGATGCACACCAGGTTCAGCGGCACGTTGCCTTCCAGGCCCGTGCGCACCAGCAGCAGGTTGACGAACTCGTCGCGATCGATGGTGCGTGACTTGGGCTCGAACACCAGGCGCACCGGTGCCTGCTTGCCCGATTCGTCACGCACCGCATCCAGCAGCCCCAGCACCAGCGCGCGGTTCTGCTGCTGCTCGGCGCTCAGCGCCTTCTTGCCGGCGCGTGGCTTGGGGTTGGTGAGTTCCTCGATGGTTTCCAGGATCTTCTGCGCCGAAGTGCCCGGCGGCAGCTCGGTGACCACCAGCTGCCACTGGCCGCGCGCCAGATCCTCGAAGTGCCAGCGGGCCCGCGCCTTCAGGGTGCCGCGTCCGCTGGCGTAGATCTGCGCGATCTCGTTGGACGAGGAGATGATCTGGCCGCCGCCGGGAAAATCCGGCCCCGGGATTAGCGTATATAGGTCGACATCGCTCAGGCCAGGTTTGCGTAGCAGGGCCACGCAGGCCTGGGCGATCTCGCGCAGATTGTGCGACGGGATCTCGGTGGCCATCCCGACCGCGATGCCCGACGCCCCATTGAGCAGCATGACGGGCAGGCGCGCCGGCAGACAGACCGGCTCCTGCTGGCTGCCGTCGTAGTTGGGCACGAAATCGACCGTGCCCTCGTCCAGTTCGTCGAGCAGCAGCCGGGAAAACGGCGTCAGCCGGGCCTCGGTATAGCGCATGGCCGCCGCGTTGTCGCCATCGCGCGAGCCGAAATTGCCCTGCCCGTCGATCAGGGGATAGCGCAGCACGAAGTCCTGCGCCATGCGCACCATGGCGTCATAGGCCGCCTGATCGCCGTGCGGGTGATACTTGCCCAGCACGTCGCCGACGACGCGCGCCGATTTGACCGGGCGCGACTGCGGCCCCAGGCCCATGGCGTCCATTGCATATAGAATGCGCCGCTGCACGGGCTTCTGTCCGTCGGAGATTTCCGGCAGGGCGCGCCCGCGCACCACCGACACCGCGTAATCCAGGTAGGCCTGCTCGGCATAACGCGCCAGCACCAGGCCTTCGTCGTCGGCCGTGCTCGCCAGATCCGGCGTATTGCTGTCCATCATTCTTCCTTATATGTCCACGTCGGCCAGATTGCCTTTTTCTTCCAGCCAGACGCGCCGCTGGTTCGCCTCGCCGCGCGCCATCAGCATCTCGAACATCCGCTCCGAATCCCGCAGGCCCTCGTCGCCATGCCGCACCTGCGCCAGCCGGCGAGTGTCAGGGTTCAAGGTGGTGTCCCAGAGCTGTTCGGCGTTCATTTCACCCAGCCCCTTGAAGCGGCTGATCCGCCAGGCGTTCTCGCGCAGGCCCTCGCCGCGCAGTTTTTCCTGCACGGCATCGAGTTCCAACTGATCCAGGCAGTAGACCTTGCGCGCGGGGCGCTTCCCGGCTGCCGGCACGTCCACGCGAAACAACGGCGGACGGGCGATGTACACGTGACCGGCCTCGATCAGGCGCGGGAAATGCCGCAAAAAGAGGGTCAGCAGCAGCACCTGGATATGAGAGCCATCCACGTCGGCATCCGACAGGATGCAGATGCGGCCATAGCGCAAGCCCGACAGATCCACCTCCTGATCCACACCGTGCGGGTCCACCCCGATGGCGACGGAAATATCGTGGATCTCGTTGTTGGCGAACAGCCGGTCGCGCTCGACTTCCCAGGCGTTCAGGATCTTGCCGCGCAGCGGCAGGATGGCCTGGAATTCCTTGTCGCGCCCCATCTTGGCGGAACCCCCGGCGGAATCGCCCTCGACCAGGAAGACCTCGGTACGGGACGCATCCGAAGATTCACAGTCGGTCAGTTTGCCCGGCAGCACGGCCACGCCGGAGCCCTTGCGCTTCTCGACCTTGCGGGCCGCGCGGGTGCGTGCCTGAGCCTGGCCGATGGCCAGTTCCGCCAGCCGCTTGCCGTATTCCACATTGGCGTGCAGCCAGAGTTCCAGCGCGTTGCGCAGGAACCCGCCCACCAGACGCACGGCGTCGCGGCTGTTCAGACGCTCCTTGATCTGGCCCTGAAACTGCGGATCCAGCACCTTGGCCGACAGGATGAAGCTGGCCCGCGCGAAAACGTCCTCGGGCAGCAGCCGGATCCCCTTGGGCAGCAGATTGTGCAGCTCCGCGAAGGATTTGACGGCGTTGAACAGCCCTTCCCGCAGGCCGGATTCGTGCGTGCCGCCTGCCGGCGTGGCGATCAGGTTCACGTAGGATTCCCGCACCACGGACCCTTCGTCGGTCCAGGCGACAACCCACTGGGCGCCCTCGCCCGCGGCGTACTGCTCGTCATCGTCGCCCGCGTACTGCTGGCCTTCGAACATCGGCACCAAGGTCGGGGTATCGCCCAGGGCCTCGGCCAGATAGCCCTTCAGGCCGGATTCATAGTGCCATTCGCGCTGCTGGCCGGATTTTTCCAGCGCCAGGGTCACCCGCGTACCGGGCAGCAGCACCGCCTTGCTGCGCAGGGCATGTTCCAGATCGCCCAGCGGCACCTGGGCTTGGTCGAAATACCGGACGTCCGGCCAGACCCGCACGCGGGTGCCCGAACGCCGCTTGCCGACCGACCCCACCTGGGACAGCGGTTCGACCACCGTCCCGTCGGCAAAGACGATGCGCCATTCGCCACCGTCGCGCCAGACGGTGACTTCCAGCCGGGTGGACAGCGCGTTGGTGACCGACACCCCCACGCCGTGCAGGCCACCGGAAAACGCATAGGCGCCGCCATCGGCCTTGTTGAACTTGCCGCCCGCATGCAGTCGCGTAAAGACCAGCTCCACCACGGGCGCATGTTCTTCGGGGTGCTCGCCCACCGGGATGCCCCGGCCGTCATCTTCGACCGACAGGCTTCCGTCGGCGTGCATGGCCACGGCGATGCGGCTGCCAAAGCCGGCCAGCGCCTCGTCGGCGGCGTTGTCGATGACCTCCTGGATGATGTGCAAGGGATTGTCGGTGCGCGTGTACATGCCCGGTCGCTGGCGCACGGGCTCCAGCCCTTTCAGGACGCGGATCGATGACTCGTCATAGCGTGCAGTGTTCACTGGGTGTCCGTCGTTGACATTCGAAAAGGCCACCATTTTACGAAGATAATGGTATGCTTAGTGCCATCGGGTCCAAAGCGCCACTGCTGCGCGACAATCATCATTGGGCCCTGTTCCCTTTCCAGTCTTTGCGCACATAACCGCACACCATGAGTGACTCCATCAAGCACGTAAGCGATGCGTCCTTCCAATCCGACGTGCTCCAATCCGATCTGCCCGTTCTCGTCGATTACTGGGCCGAATGGTGCGGGCCCTGCAAAATGGTCGCCCCGCTACTCGACGAAGCCGCCGCCAAATACCAGGGCCGCGTCACCATTGCCAAACTGAATGTCGACGACAATCCCGACAGCGCCGCCAAATACGGCATCCGCGGGATCCCCACCCTGATGCTGTTCAAGGACGGCAAGATCGCCTCGACCAAGGTCGGCGCCTTGTCCCGCGCCCAGCTTCAGGCCTTCCTCGACGAATCCCTCTGACCTTTTTCAATCATCTACCCGGATGATGATCGCGCGGGCCCGACTCCGGGCCCGCTCATGATCCGACGGTTCTCTCTTCTCTTTCTTTCCCATGCACCTGAACGAACTCAAAGCGCTGCACGTTTCGCAGCTGCTCGACATGGCCGCCGGTCTCGAGATCGACAATGCCAGTCGGCTGCGCAAACAGGAACTGATGTTTGCCATCATGAAGCGGCGCGCCAAACAGGGCGAACAGGTCTTCGGCGACGGCGTCCTGGAAGTCCTGCCGGACGGATTCGGTTTTCTGCGCTCGCCGGAAACGTCCTACCTGGCCAGCACCGACGACATCTATATTTCCCCCTCGCAGATCCGCCGCTTCAATCTGCACACCGGCGATTCGATCGAGGGCGAAGTCCGCACCCCGAAAGATGGCGAGCGCTATTTCGCCCTGGTGAAGGTCGACACGGTCAACGGCATGCAGCCGGAAGCGATCAAGCACCGGATCATGTTCGAGAACCTCACGCCGCTGCACCCCGACGTGCCGATGGTGCTGGAACGCGACATCAAGAGCAAGGAAAACATCACCGGGCGCATCATGGATATCTTCGCGCCCATCGGCAAAGGCCAGCGCGCCCTGATCGTGGCCAGCCCGAAATCGGGCAAGACCGTGATGATGCAGCATATTGCCCACGCCATCACCGCAAACTACCCCGATGCGGTGATGATCGTCATGCTGGTCGACGAGCGCCCCGAGGAAGTCACCGAGATGCAGCGCACCGTGCGCGGCGAGGTCGTCGCCTCCACGTTCGACGAGCCCGCGACACGACATGTGCAAGTCGCGGAAATGGTTATCGAGAAGGCCAAGCGCCTGGTTGAGTTAAAAAAGGATGTTGTCATTCTGCTGGATTCGATCACCCGCTTGGCGCGCGCCTATAACACCGTGGTGCCAGCGTCGGGCAAGGTCCTGACCGGCGGCGTGGACGCCAACGCGCTGCAGCGCCCGAAGCGTTTTTTCGGCGCGGCACGCAACCTCGAGGAAGGCGGCTCGCTGACGATCATCGGCACGGCCCTGATCGAAACCGGCAGCCGGATGGACGAGGTGATTTACGAAGAATTCAAGGGCACCGGCAATTCCGAAGTGCACCTCGAACGGCGATTGGCCGAAAAGCGCATCTACCCGGCCATCAACCTGAACAAATCCGGCACGCGTCGCGAAGAGCTCCTGATCAAACCCGAACTTCTACAGAAGGTCTGGGTGCTACGCAAGTTCATCCATGACATGGATGAGGTTGAAGCCATGGAATTCATCCTGGATAAAATCCGGGCCACCAAAAACAACGCCGAATTTTTTGACATGATGAAGAAATAAGCGAGCATCTTTCATGAGTCTTCCTTCCGTCGAACAGTTTCTCAGCCAGCTGCAGGCACGCGACCCGCACCAGCCCGAATTCATGCAGGCTGTCAAAGAAGTCATGCACAGTCTCTGGCCCTTCATCCAGAAGAATCCGCGCTACGCCAGCCAGGCTCTGCTCGAACGCATCGTCGAACCGGAACGCGCCTTCCAGTTTCGCATCTGCTGGATGGACGACACGGGACACACCCGCGTCAATCGTGGTTTTCGCATCCAGCACAGTTCGGCCATCGGCCCCTACAAAGGCGGCATGCGCTTCCACCCTTCGGTGAACCTGTCGATCCTGAAGTTCCTGGCTTTTGAACAGACCTTCAAGAACGCGCTGACCACCCTGCCCATGGGCGGCGGCAAGGGCGGGTCCGACTTCGACCCCAAGGGCAAATCCGATGCCGAAGTCATGCGCTTCTGCCAGGCGCTGATCATTGAACTCCACCGCCACCTGGGCCCGGACACCGACGTGCTGGCCGGCGACATCGGCGTGGGTGCCCGCGAAGTCGGTTTCATGGCCGGCATGATGAAGAAATTGTCCAACCAGGGCGCCTGCGTCTTCACCGGCAAGGGCCTGTCCTTCGGCGGCAGCCTGATCCGACCGGAAGCCACAGGCTACGGCGCGGTGTACTTCGCCGAGGAAATGCTCAAGCACGCGGGCCAGTCCCTCGACGGCTACACGGTCTCCGTCTCGGGCTCGGGCAACGTCGCCCAATACACCATCGAGAAATGCATGCAGCTCGGCGCCCGCGTGATCACGGTCTCCGACTCGCACGGCTGCGTCGTCGATCCGGCCGGCTTCACCCCGGAAAAGCTCGCCGCCCTGATCGAACTGAAGAACGAAAAACGCGGCCGCGTGGAAGAATACGCCCGGCAGTTCGGCCTGACCTACGAGGCCGGCAAGCGCCCCTGGCACGTGCCGGTGGACGTGGCCCTGCCCTGCGCCACGCAAAACGAACTGGAAATCGAAGACGCCCGCACTCTGATCGCCAATGGCGTGCGCTGCGTGGCCGAAGGCGCCAACATGCCGTCCACCATCGAAGCCGCCGAGGCCTTCATCGCGGCGGGCGTGCTGTATGCCCCGGGCAAGGCCAGCAATGCGGGCGGCGTGGCCGTCTCCGGCCTGGAAATGAGCCAGAATGCCCAACGCTTGCACTGGACGCGCGACGAGGTCGATGCCAAGCTGCACGCCATCATGCGCGACATCCACCAGAACTGCGTGCGCCACGGCAGCGAAGCCGGAAAGGTCAATTATCTGAACGGCGCCAACATTGCCGGCTTCGTCAAGGTCGCCGACGCCATGCTGGCCCAAGGGGTGTACTGACATGCCTCACCCACAGATGTCGAAGCATCCGTGAAAAAAGCTCCTTCGGGAGCTTTTTTCATGCCTGCCCGCCGTCAGGAATCGGGATTCACGAGACCGACTAATTCGATGCGGCGGCCTTTGCCGACGGCGCCGGTTTTTCGGCCGAAGCCACCGGCACATCGGTGATTCTGGGATCGTCCCAGGTACCGGTGATCCGGTAGCGCACCGTCATGGCTTTGGCCAGCGGTGTCTTCAGCAACCATTGGGTGACGAAGGCACCCAGCCCGATCAACGGATTGACGGCGATCCCCGCCGCAATGGCCGCGCCGCTGACGTCCAGATTGGGCACCATGACCGCCTGCAGGTTCAAGGTCTTGTCCAGGATGTTGGTGCGGCCTTCGAGCAGAATCGTGCCCACCGGCCCGATCACCTTGTAATCGTGCGCCTGGATCACGCCCTGGTTCAGGCTGAGCATGCCGCGCAGCTGATCGAATGGGAAACCATCCTTCGGTAGACCGGTCAGCCCCTGTCCCAGGTGATTCAGCCGCGTGATCGACTGCAAGGACAGAAACTCCAGCAACTTGGCCGTCTGCGAGCCCAGCTTCAGGAAACGCCCCTTGTCCAGCGAAATTTCCAGTTTTCCCCGCAAATCGACCTTGTCGTGACGCCAGGGTAAATCATGCCATTCGAAGTCCCCCCTGAGCGTCCCCTGCCCGCCCGCGAGCACACCGGGCAGGCCAGCGTGCGACAGCCAGGCCCCGAGATCCTGCGCCGTCGCCGTCGCCTTGAGTGTCAGGCCTCGGTCCGGCCCACGCAGGCGCCAGGTACCGGTACCCCGCAGGCGGGCATCCTCGTCGCCGATCCGCAAATGGCTCAATAGCCAGACATGGTTCGCACTGTCGCGGGAGCCTTCCAGGGCCAGCGCGCCAACCGGGTGTCCGTACAGACGCAATTCGTCCGCCTGCAGGACGATGCCCGGGATCTCCAGGTCGTCGTCGAACGAGGCATCCTGGTCCACTTCGGCTTCGGGCAGCAGGGATCGGGTATCCCGGGAATCATCGCCCAGGCTCAGGCGTGCGAAGCGGCCCGACATGCGGCCCGTCACCCGGCCGTCCTGTTCCTGCCATTTCAGCGTACCGGTCGTTTGCTCGGAGCGCAGATTCATGGACCACTGTTCTTCCTGGGTGCGTGTCACCCGCATCACTGCATGGTCCAGACGGGTGCCCAGCAGGCGCAACTGGTCCGCCTGGACGCTGAGCAGCGACAGATCCGGCCATAGCGGCCGGCTGGCCGATCGCCCGGTCGGCGCGCGCCCGCGCCGCGGAATGGAAAACTCGTCGACGATCCGGTTCCAGACATCCAGATCGAACAGGGGATAGGCCAGCGTCACGCGCAGCCCGGCCCCATCCGCGTCGGGCGCCTGCCCCATCCCGATGGCAGCTCGCTGAAAATAGGATCCGGCGCGGACCTGACGCTGATGGCGCAACCCCAGGACCACGAAATCGCCATAGCGGATATCGAGCGTATCGGACTGCGGATCTGCATCCGACCAACGCATCTGCAGCGTGCGCGGCTGTGGGGCGGGCTTGGACAACGGTGCGGGGAAATCCAGCGCAAGCCCCTGGGTATCCGAATCCAGGGTGAGGTTGTAGGCCTTTCCCTGCTGCGCCAGCCGGGCCTGGTAGTCCAGCGTACCCGTGATCCGCCGCATGCCCGGCACGCCGACGAAGGCGGCCAGCGCCTGAGATGTCACCCGCCCGTGAAAGGACAGGCCCGTCGCGTGCTTGCCGCCCAACGCGCCCTGCGCCTGAAGCGCGCCTCCCAGCAACTGTGCGTGCAGCGCCTGGGCGATCCGCACCCCTTGTTCGCTGAAATGCAGGCTGCCCCGGATATCCTGGAATGCCGGGGCCTGGGGCAGAAACTGCAAGCGCCCCTGCTGCAGATCGACGCGGCCCTGCACTTGCGCATCCTCGGCATGCAGCAAGGGGATTGTCAGGGACAGAGGCACTTGCCAATCACCGGCGGCGCTGGCCTCATCGAAGACACCGTCCAGCATGCGGCCGATGGGCGTGTGCTGGATCAGGGCCATATAGGTGCCGCCATCGGCCTCGGTCTGGCCCGACACCTGCAGTGTGGCTTCGTGCTCCAGATCGGGGATGCGGGCCTGCAGCCCGCCCAGCCGGATCACCTGTCCGGCCAGAGGTTCCATCCGCGCCGTACTGGCCGTCAAACGCAGGTCCATCCGGTGCAGATCGGCCTTTCCGGTGACGCCCTGCAGCAGAGGCCACGACCGGCCTTTCGGAGCATCCGGGACGAACTCGATGCGGGCATCCTGAAAATCCCCCCAGACGCGGAAATCGCCGGCCTGTGGCTGTTCGCCGAACGGGAAGCGGTCCAGGTCACCCTGCAGCAGCCAGTGCCCATTGGACAGCATGCCCGCTTGCAGACCCTTGGCCAGCCAGTGGCGGGCATCCGCATCGACTTCGCGCGGCAGATAGCGGTAAATCGCATTCAATTGCGCCTGGGCGATCGTGCCCTGAAAATCGGCCTGTCCTGCGTCTCCCCCGCCGGCATCCCAGCGCCCCGCACCCCGCATGCTGATGTCCGCATTGCGCCAATCCAGCTGGTCGAGCGTCAGAGACCAATGTCCGGCATGGCTCACCTTGCCGCGCACAGCCACGGCACCGAATGCCAGGGGCTCGTCGAACCACTGCGGCTGGCGCAGTTGCGTATCCTGCAGGCGGACGTCGAAGGCCAGGCCCTCTGTCATGGACGTCCCCAGCGACAACCCTTGCCATTGGCTCAGGCGGCCTTGTGCCCAGATTTCGGCGCGGGGCACCTGGAGGCTTTCCTGGTCGTCCGGCGCCCAGCGCAGGGCCTCGAACCCCAGCAGCATGGTCAGCCGCGGCGAGTCCTTGGCCGCCTGCATCCAGGCCTGTGCATCCAGCCGCCCCTGTTGCAAGGCATCCGGCAGGTCGATCCAGGCACGCCAGGCACGTGCACTGGCCCCGGAAACCCGCAACCATCCTTGCCAGTCCTGCGGCTGCAGCCCCTGCACCAACCGGGCCGCGTCACCCACCCGCACGCGCAGGTCCAGCCGGGCATCCTCGGCGGCAGGCGCGCGCGCCGAGAGCGACAGGCCCAGACCATCCGGTCCCTGGCGACGCAGCACGGCATCGACGTCCTTGAGCACAAGCTCGGGCGCCCCGCGCCGCTGATCCCGCCAGCGCAGCGTGGTGTCGTGAAAAGCGATCAGCGGCTGAGCCAGCACCCATTGCAGCCAGCCCGGCATGGCTTCCTGGCGGGTGGAATCGCCCGGGTCCAGGTTCTGTCCCAGGAAGTCGATGCTGCCGTCGGGCCGCCGGTCCAGGGTCAGATCCATCTGCCGGACCCGCAGGCGCAGTGCGCCCTGGCGCCCCGGCAGCAGCGCGGCCCAGTTCAATCGTGCGCGCACGACGGGCACGGCCAGCAGCGCATGACCGTCGGGAGCGGACACGCGTACGTCGCTGACGTCGAACTGTGGATCCCAACCCCGCCAGGAAACCTGGATCGGCCCCAGGGCAACCGGAACGCCCAAGGCCTGCGACAGTCGATCGGCGATCCACGGACGCCAGTCGTCCAGATGCGGCAGGATGACGTAGCGCGCCGCCAGCAGCGCGCCGCCCAGCCCGAAATACAGGCAGACGATCAGAACGAGGGCGCGATGCCCCCAGCTGCGGGAAAGCCTTGAAATGAATTGGCGCATGCCAGGTTTTGCAGTATGTTAAAGCCCCCTGCAAGCCCGGCTGCGCCGGGCTCAGTCCCATCGAACCGCTGGCAGATCCGATGTCCCGAGCCATTATATTAGAGCCCGCCTTGCAATGGTCCGGCGCCCTGCGGCGCCACCTGATGGCCCATCCCGACGCGCGGGACGGTCTGCTGGAAGACGCCGCCGAGCCGCTGACACGCAAGACACTGAATGCGTGGTATGCGCAGACGATCGCCGGTCTGGCCGGCCAGCCACCCGACCGCCCCGCCCTGCAACGCGCTCTGCGCCGCCTGCGGCAACGGGTGTTCCACACCCTGATGGTGCGCGACATCGCCGGCCAGGCGCCGCTGCATGAGGTGGTGGCGGCCATGTCGGCCCTGGCCGATCTGGCCGTGGGGCAGGCCTATGCCTGTGCCATGCGCACACTGACAGAGATCCATGGCATTCCGCGTCATCCCGAAACCGGGGCCCCTCAGGACATGTTGATCCTGGGCATGGGCAAGCTGGGCGGCAAGGAACTGAACGTATCCTCGGACATCGACCTCATCATGCTGTACGACGAGGAAGGCGAAACCGACGGGCGCCGGCCCATCAGCCATCACGAGTTCTACGGCAAGGTCTGCCGTCTGATGATGCCCATCCTGTCCGAACTGGACGCCGACGGCTACGTCTTTCGCACCGACCTGCGCCTGCGCCCCGACGGCGACAGCGGACCGCTGGCCTGGAGCCTGGCCGCGCTGGAAACCTACCTGGTCGCCCAGGGGCGCGAGTGGGAGCGCTACGCCTGGCTGAAAGCGCGCCTGATCCACTGTCCGCTGTTCGACGAAGCGGTGTTCACCAGCCAGGCGCAAGCACTGGAATCGCTACGCCGGCCATTTGTCTATCGCAAATATTTCGATTTCGACGCCCTGGCGGCCCTGCGCGGCCTGCGCGAACGCATCCGCATGGACTGGCAGCGCCGCGCCCAGGCTCGTCACGGGGTGGATACCCGGCACAACATCAAACTAGGCGACGGCGGGATCCGGGAGATCGAATTCGTCATCCAGCTGAACCAGCTGATCCGTGGCGGACGGCAGCCTTCCCTGCAGCAGCGCAACCTGCTGGCGGCCCTGCACAAGCAGCACCGCGCCGGGATCCTGGACGACACTCAGGCCGGCGGGCTGGAAGCCGCGTACGGCTTTCTGCGCCGGGTCGAACACCTGCTGCAATACCGCGAGGATGAACAGACCCATCTGCTGCCCCGCGACCCGACCGGCATGGCCGCCCTGGCCCAGGCCATGGGATACCCGGACATGGCCGGTTTCCAGGCGACGCTGGAACGGCACCGCGCCTACGTGTCGCAATGCTTCCAGGATGCGTTCCGGATCGCCGGCATGGGCGGGGACTCGGCCGACGACGGAGAATCCCCCGCTGCCGACACACCACCCGCCACGCTGTCCGACGAGCAGGCGAACGATATGCGCACGCACATCGACAGCCTGCTGGACAGCCACCGCATCCAGGGGCTGTCGCGCACCAGCCAGGAACGTCTGCGGGCCCTGCTGCCCGGCCTGATGCGGGCGGCAACCCTGACCGACGACCCCCCCGCCACCCTGCTGCGGCTACTGAACCTGGTCGAACACATCGCCCAGCGCAGCGCCTATCTGGCCCTGCTGGCCGAATATCCGGAAACCCTGGCGCGGGTCGCCCGGATCGTGAGCGCCAGCCCCTGGGCCTCGCAGTACCTGACCCGCTACCCGCTGCTGCTCGACAGCCTGATCGAATGGCGCAGCCTGATGCAGGCCCCGGATTTTCCCGCGCTGGCCGAACAGCTGCGCAGCGACCTGGACGCCTGCGTCCTGCCCGACGGCCAGCCCGACGTCGAGCAGCAGATGAACCTGATGCGCGACGTCCAGCATCAGGTCACGTTCCAGCTGCTGGCGCAGGACCTGGAACACGTGATCAGCGTCGAGAGCCTGGCCGATCACCTGTCGGCGCTGGCCGACCTGATGCTGGCCGAAGCGATCCGCCGGGTCTGGCCTCAGGTGCTGCCGCCGGATCGCCGCGCCAACCCAGGTCACCCGCGCTTCGCGATCATTGCCTACGGCAAGCTGGGCGGCAAGGAAATCGGCTACGCCTCGGACCTGGATCTGGTGTTCCTGTATGACGATCCAGATCAGGATGCCAGTGAACGCTATGCGAAGCTGGGCCGGCGGGTCGCTTCCTGGCTGTCCACCCTGACGTCGTCCGGCCGGCTGTACGAGATCGACCTGCGTCTGCGGCCCGATGGCGACGCCGGCCTGCTGGCGCTGCCCATCGACGCGTTCGAACATTATCAGCTGAACCAGGCCTGGCCCTGGGAACACCAGGCACTGACCCGCGCCCGCTACGTCGCCGGGGATGCCGCCATCGGGGCGCGCTTCGAGGACATCCGCCGGCATATCCTGCTGCTGCCACGCGACCCGGAGGCCCTGCGCCGCGAGGTCCGGTCCATGCGCGACAAGATATCCCAGGGTCACCCGAACCGCAGCGGCGACTTCGATCTGAAGCATGACCGCGGCGGGATGGTGGACATCGAGTTCATCACCCAGTTCCTGGTGCTCAGTCAGTCTCGGGCCCACCCGGAACTGCTGGGCAACCTGGGCAACATCGCCTTGCTGGGGCTGGCCGCCCGGGCGGGCCTGATCCCCACACCCCTGGCCACCGAAGTGGCCGATGCCTATCGCACGCTCCGTGCGCGTCAGCACATCTTGCGGCTGCAGGGGGCGGAAAAGGCGCGCGTCCCGCAGACAGAACTCGTGCATGAACGCGAGGTGGTGGGGCGGTTGTGGGGTGTGGTGCTGGAAGCCCCGGGCGCTGATTCAAACTGACGCAAAGATGGACAGCCCCGGCGGGACGACGGGGCTGTCTGAGACGGCTTACTGCAACGTCCGCTCGAACACGAACTTCTCGCCGTCCCAATCTACCGGGACCACATCGCGCGGACCGAACTCGCCTTCCAGGATCAGCCGGGCGACCGGGTTTTCCACGTACTGCTGGATGGCGCGTTTCAGCGGCCGCGCGCCAAAGACCGGATCGTACCCCACCCGGGCCAGTTCCTTGACCGCCGCATCGGTGACTTCCAGCCGCATTTCCTGCTGAGCCAGGCGTTCGGCCAGGCGCTTGATCTGGATACGGGCGATCGGCTCGATGTGGCTGGAATCCAGACCATGGAAGACCACGATTTCGTCGATCCGGTTCAGGAATTCCGGCCGGAAGGCGGTCTTCAGTTCGTCCCGGATGACCTCTTTGACGACCTCATAAGGCTGGTCTGCCATGTTCTGGATATGCTGCGAACCAATGTTCGAGGTCATGATGACCACCGTGTTGCGAAAGTCCACGGTACGCCCCTGACCATCGGTCAGCCGTCCATCGTCGAGCACCTGCAGAAGCACGTTGAATACATCCGGATGCGCCTTCTCGACCTCGTCGAGCAGGATCACGCTGTAGGGCTTGCGCCGCACGGCCTCGGTCAGGTAGCCGCCTTCCTCGTAGCCCACATACCCCGGAGGCGCGCCGATCAGGCGGGCCACCGAGTGCTTTTCCATGAATTCGCTCATGTCGATGCGCACCAGGTGGTTATCCGAATCGAACAGGAAGCGCGCCAGCGCCTTAGTGAGTTCGGTCTTGCCCACGCCGGTCGGCCCCAGAAACAGGAAGGACCCATAGGGCCGGCTCGGGTCGGCCAGGCCCGCGCGCGACCGGCGGATGGCCTCGGACACCAGGCGCACGGCCTCGTCCTGACCCACGACACGTTCGTGCAGCACCGCTTCCATGCTCAGCAGCTTGGCGCGCTCGCCTTGCATCATGCGCGAGACCGGAATCCCGGTGGCCCGTGACACGACCTCGGCGATCTCCTCGGCCCCCACCTGGGTGCGCAAGAGGCGCGGCTTGCCGGATTCCGCATCCTTGGGTGCGGCTTCGGCGGTCTTCAGTCTGGCTTCGAGTTCCGGTAGGCGGCCGTACTGCAGCTCGGCCAGTTTGTCGTACTGCCCCTTGCGCTGCAGTTCCGCCATCTCGGCGCGAACCTGGTCGATTTCTTCCTTGACCGCTTGCGAACCCTGGACAACGGCCTTCTCGGCCTTCCAGACTTCCTCGTAGTCGTTGTATTCCCGCTGCAGGGATTCGAGTTCCTCCTCGATGACCTTCAGGCGGCGTTCCGAGGCCTCATCGGTGTCCTTGCGCACGGCCTCGCGTTCGATCTTCAACTGGATGATGCGCCGATCCAGCTTATCCATGACTTCCGGCTTGGAGTCGATTTCCATGCGGATGCGCGCCGCCGCCTCGTCGATGAGGTCGATGGCCTTGTCCGGCAGGAAGCGGTCCGTGATGTAGCGATGCGACAGTTCCGCCGCCGCGACGATGGCCGGATCGGTGATCTGCACGCCATGGTGCAATTCATAGCGTTCCTGCAGTCCGCGCAGGATGGCAATGGTCGATTCCACATTGGGCTCGTCCACCAGCACCTTCTGGAAGCGGCGTTCCAGGGCGGCGTCCTTTTCGATGTATTGGCGGTATTCGTCCAGGGTGGTCGCGCCCACGCAGTGCAGCTCGCCGCGCGACAGGGCCGGTTTGAGCATATTGCCGGCATCCATGGCACCTTCGGCCTTGCCGGCGCCCACCATGGTGTGCAGTTCGTCGATGAAGACGATGGTCTGGCCGGAATCCTGGGACAGTTCCTTCAGGACAGCCTTCAGGCGTTCCTCGAATTCGCCGCGATACTTCGCGCCCGCCAGCAGGCCCGCCAGATCCAGCGCCAGGATACGCTTGCCCTTCAGGGTTTCGGGAACTTCACCGTTGACGATGCGCTGGGCCAGGCCTTCGACGATGGCGGTCTTGCCCACGCCCGGCTCGCCGATCAGCACCGGATTGTTTTTGGTGCGGCGCTGCAGGATCTGGATGGTGCGACGGATCTCGTCATCGCGTCCGATCACCGGGTCCAGCTTGCCTTCGCGCGCCCGGGCGGTCAGATCCAGGGTGTATTTTTTCAGCGCCTGGCGGTTGTCCTCGTCCTCGGCACCCGAGACGGTCGCGCCGCCCCGGACTGCCTCGATCGCGGTTTCCAGCGCCTTGCGCTGCAGGCCGGCATCGCGCAGCGCGCGCCCGACCTCGCCCTTGTCGTCAGCCAGTGCCAGCAGATAGAGCTCGCTGGCGATGTAGGTGTCGCCGCGCTGACCGGCTTCCTTGTCGGTGCGCGCCAGGGCGGCTTGTAAATCGCGCCCCGCCTGGACGTTGTCCTCGCCGCCTTGAACAATGGGAATGGCCTTCAGCTGGCGGTCCAGTTCGGTCTGCAGCCGGGGCACCGCCACACCCGCGCGCGCCAGCAGACTGGACGATCCACTGTCGGAATCGGCCAGCAGCGCCAGCAGCAGGTGGACGTTTTCGATGTAGGGATGATCGTGACGCACCGCGAGGCTCTGGGCATCGGCGAGTGCCTGCTGAAATTTCGTCGTCAGTTTGTCGAATCGCATGGGTGGAACCCTTCATGGGGAGGGGGCTCTGCGCCCCGATATGCGGTATATGCGGTTGGTTGGTGGGTTTTCAAGATACTGCCCCAGGACACCGTGATTGAGAAAAATCAAATACGGACCAGATAAAACCTGGATCTGGCGGCATGGGACCTCAACCAGGGTTTACCCGGTGCTACAGTTGGACGAACCTCAACGAGGTCGTGTCCCCACTGCCGAAGAACCGCCATGACATCACACCAGGACTGGGACCCCCGCGCCCCCGAAGTCCTTGCCGATCCCATCGCCGCCTACGACCACATGCGCAGGCGCTGCCCGGTGGCGCACAGCGACTATCTGCACCACTCGGTCTTCCGCCACGCCGATGTCATGCGTATTTTGATGGATCCGCAGACCTTCAGCAGCCAGGCGTCGCGTTACGTCTCGGTGCCCAACAGCATGGATCCGCCGGAGCACACCGCCTACCGCGCCCTGATCGAACCCTACTTCGGCCCCGATCGCATGGTCGAATTCGAGCCCACCTGCCGTCGCATCTGCGCCGAGCTGGTCTCGGCCCTGCCGCGCAACAGCAGCACGGAAATCATGTTCGGCCTGGCGCATCCCTTCGCGCTGCGCATGCAGTGCGCCTTTCTCGGCTGGCCCGACAGCATGCACGAACCGCTGTTGCAGTGGATTCACAAAAAGAACGTGGCCACGCTATCCGGCGATTCGCACGCGATCGCCGCCGTCGCCATGGAATTCGACGAAACCATCCGCGACCTCCTCAAGGCCCGCCGCCGGGCCGGCGACCAGGCGCCGGACGATGTGACGACCCGGCTGATGCACGAGACCGTCAATGGCAATCCGCTGGCGGAGGAAGAGATTGTCAGCATCCTGCGCAACTGGACGGTCGGCGAGCTGGGCACCATGGCCTCCAGTGTCGGCATCATCGCCAACTATCTCGCCAATCACCCAGACCTGCAGGACCGCCTGCGGCGCGACCCCGACCTGGTCAGGCCGGCCAACGACGAAATTCTGCGCATCCACGCGCCGCTGATCGCCAACCGTCGCACGCCGACTTGCCCTGTCCGGGTGGGCGACACTCAGGTCCAGCCTGGGGAGCGCCTGACCCTGATCTGGGCCTCCGCCAACCGCGACGAGGCCGTCTTCGGCGACCCGGACGAATTCCGGCTGGATCGCGATCCGTCGTTGAACCTGCTCTACGGGGCCGGCATTCATGCGTGTCCGGGTGCCCCGCTGGCCCGACTGGAACTGGAAGCCATGATCCAGGCCCTGCTGGCGGACACCCGGCGGCTGGAACCCAGCGACGAACACCCCCCCATGCCGGCCATCTACCCGGCCAGCGGCTACCGGCAGGCCATCCTGATGCTGCGGCACGACTGAAACAGCGGGGTTCGGACATCCGCATGAGCACATAAGAAATTCTCATACCCCTCGCGGCAATACGCCGTGAGGGGAGACTACAATTCAAGCATGAATCATTCGGGACGGAGATCGCCCCGGCCTTCCGCTTGAGGCCTGCCATGTGTCAGTTATTGGGCATGAATTGCGCCACGCCCACCGACATTACGTTTTCGTTCACGGGGTTCGCCGCGCGCGGCGGCGAAACGGACCACCATGCCGACGGCTTCGGCATCGCTTTCTATGAAAATCGCGGTTCCCGGTGTTTCCTGGACAACGCCCCCTGCTGCCAGTCGCCCGTGGCCGAACTCATCAAGCATTACCCGATCAAGTCGCGTAACGTCATCGCCCACATCCGCAAGGCCACCCAGGGCGCACTGGAACTGGAAAATTGCCACCCGTTCGTGCGCGAGCTCTGGGGACGCCACTGGCTGTTCGCCCACAACGGCGACCTGAAGTCCTTCGACCCTACGCTACGCGGCGATTACCTGCCCATCGGCCAGACCGACAGCGAACGCGCCTTCTGCGTCATGATGGAGGGGTTAAAGGCGCGTTTCGGCTCGCGGGAACCCGACGACCAGGCGCTATTTGCGGCCGTGGCCGAGATGACCTCCGACCTGACCCGCCACGGCGTATTCAATTTTCTGCTGTCCAACGGGCACTGCCTGCTCGCCCATTGTTCCACCAGTCTGTTCTACATCGTGCGCGCCTGGCCGTTCCAGATCGCCCACCTGGTGGATACGGACGTGTCCGTGGATTTCTCCCGCGTGAACGCGCGCGGCGACTGCGTCTCGGTCATCACCACCCGGCCCTTGACCGACAACGAGACCTGGACGCCATTGCAAACAGGCGAACTGATGATGTTCGTCGACGGCCGCCCCCAGTCCAGCCAGCGGATCGAGATCCCGCAGGACGTCCAGCGCAGCAACCAGGAAAATCTGGCCTGTATCTGAACCCCCGTGACGGCGGGACCGCCGGCCGGTCCGGACCGGCTGACCTATGATGATGCAATGACCGATACCACCACGAACGACGACCCGCGCCCGGTCGAACCTGTCGAGCCCGATCTGAACGAATGCTGCGGCAACGGCTGCACACCCTGTGTGTTCGACACTTACGCCGAAGCGAAACGCGCCTGGCAACAGGCAGTGAAGGAATGGGAACAACGGCATCCGGACGCCATCCATTCTGGACAACCTCATTTGCCATAGGGTTCCCACCCGGTTTTCGTAGGGCTCGTTTCTATAATCGGAGTCTCCGACTCATCTTTTCAGGACATCTCTACCGTGGCTTCCGACGCTATCCCCATGTTTGCCGAAAACACGTATCCGTTCGACGCCCGCGGCGTGGCCAAACGCTTCCGCCATGCGGCGATTTTTGGCGCCCTGTCGGCCCTGCAACCGGGCGAGACCATGCGCTTCTGCAACGATCACGACCCGCTGCCGCTGCTGCAGCAACTGAAAGGCCATTTCGGCGAAAACATCGCATTCGAATACCTGGCCCGCAACCCCGGCGAAATCGTCATCGATTTTCATATCATGCCCTGATCGCCGATCGTGGACAGCGATCTCATCAAAAGCCACTCTGCGGAGTGGCTTTTTTCATGTCCCATCCCATGACTGCGGGGACGAGGCATCAGAGACGGCGACCCTCGGGGCCGACGACGGGTTCGCCGTCTTCTTTGCTGAATGCGCCGCGCTGCGGCTGGGGCAGAATCTCCAGCACGATTTCCGATGGACGGCACAGACGCGTGCCCAGCGGCGTGACCACGATGGGCCGGTTGATCAGGATCGGGTGTTCAAGCATGAAGCCGATCAACTGATCGTCGGTCCATTTCGGATCCGCCAGGCCGAGCTCCGCATAGGGCGTGCCCTTCTCGCGCAATAGCGCGCGCACCGGCATGTCCATCGCCGCGACCAGCGCCGTCAGCGTGGCGCGGTCGGGCGGCGTCTTCAGATACTCGATGACCACCGGCTCTTCGCCGCTGTTGCGGATCATGGCGAGCACGTTGCGCGACGTGCCGCAAGCCGGATTGTGATAGATCGTGATGTCGCTCATGGTCGGGGTCCAGTCATCGTGATGAAGGCCAGATTATTGCACTGTCAGGCGACATCCAAAACTGCGGTATACGACGACGCGCGGCGAGTCCGGATTGGATCCAGCTTACAATGACCGCCCAACATCCATTCAACACATCCGGATGCATACTCTGGCGGAGGCCGCCACGACTAACCGCCGGATACCCGACATGACTCAGGCGAAATTCGCGAAGAGCGCCAAGGCGCAGCTGTTCGAAGATCTCAAGCGCCAGATCCTGACGATGGAACTGGGCCCAGACGAGGATCTGGACGAGGTTGCCCTTTGCGAACGCTACGGTCTCTCGCGCACTCCCGTACGCGAGATCTTCCGTCGCCTGAGCGGCGAGGGCTACGTGGATATCCGCGAGAATCGCAGTCCCCGCGTCTCGCCGATGAATCACTCGACGCTGCGGCACTTCTTTCTGGTGGCACCGATGATCTACGCAGCGGTGGGCCGACTGGCGGTGCGACATTTCACTGCCCACCAATTGGCCGACCTGAAGGAAACCCAGGCGCAGCTTCGCCAGGCGAGCCTGGCTGGAGACGTCCAGGCCATGGTCCTGAAGAACAACCGCTTTCATGAAATCATGGGCGAGATGTCCGGCAACGTGTACCTGCAGACCAGCTTGAATCGCCTGCTGATCGATCACGCGCGTATCGGCCGCACCTTTTACCAGCCGCACGATCAAGACACGGCCAGGCGCAGCGAGACATCCATCGACCACCACGACCAATTCATTGATGCGCTGATCGCTCGCGACGAAGAGGCCATCGTGCGGCTGTCCTACGAGCACATGGAACTCTCGCGCGAACATATGGAACTGTTCATCATGCCGCCGGGGCTGAAACCGGAACCGCCGCAGTCGCTCTGACCCTTCCGGCCTGACCCTTCCGGCCGGCCCCCGCCGGACCAGGCCGCTCTCCTTCGCTCTCGCACCGCCCTCCCGCCCTCGCCGGGAGCTCGCGGCCGTACTGCTGCGTTCAATAAAAAATGTATTCCCAAAAAATCTATTCCTAACTATAATTGAATACAAATCGAATACAACATAAATACAGACGAGACAAACCATGAGCAACACCAAGCTCAGGGCTTTGGAGTCCTCGGCAGCGCCAGGAAAAAGTCACAATAAATCCAGGCTCTACGAAGATCTCAAGCACCAGATCCTCACCTTGCAGCTGGCTCCCGACGAAGACCTGGACGAGCTCGGTCTGTGCGAGCACTACGGTCTGTCCCGCACCCCGGTGCGCGAGGTCTTCCGCCGCCTGGGCGGCGAGGGCTACGTGGACATCCGCGAGAATCGCGGCGCGCGCGTCTCGCCGATGAATCACTCGACATTGAGGCACTTCTTCCTGGCTGCGCCAATGATCTATGCCGCGATCGGCCGCCTGGCGGCACATCATTTCACGCCAGCCCAGCTTGCCCGACTCAGGAATACCCAGGCGCAGTTCCGGCAGGCCTGCGCGGCGGGTGACGTGACCGCCACAGTCCTGTGCAACAACCAGTTCCACGAAATCATCGGCGAAATGTCGGGGAATATTTACCTGCAGGCGAGCCTGAACCGCTTACTGGTCGACCATGCCCGCATCGGCCACACGTTTTACCAGTCACACGGCGCCAGCGAATCCAAGCGCCAGGGACTAGCCCTCTCGCAGCACGATCAATTCATCGACGCCATTGCATCCCGCGACGAAGAAGCGATTGTCCAGATCACCTTCGCGCATTGGGAACTGTCACGCCAGAACATGGAAATGTTCATCACACCTGCCGGGCTCATCCCGGATACGCCGCACAAAGATGCGGAAACCCTGTCGATATAGGAGTCATCGCATGTTCGAAGGCATCTACACCCCGCTCATCACCCCCCACAACGCCGACGGTGGCATCAACAAGGCGGCGTTCGCCGAACTGATCGAATCGCTGATCGACGCCGGCGTGCACGGCCTCGTCGTCGCCGGGTCGACCGGCGAATACTACGCACAGACCACGCAGGAACGGATCGATCTGGCCGCCTACGCCAAGCAAGTCATCGGCACCCGTGTGCCGCTGGTGGTCGGCACGGGCGCCACGCGCACCGAGGAATCCATCGAATACGCCCTGGCCGCCCGGGCCCTGGGCGCCGACGCGATCCTGGTGGGCTCCCCCCCCTACGCCCTGCCCCTGGAATCGGAAAACGCCGACCACGCACTGGCCATCGACCGGGCTGCGGATCTGCCCATCATGCTCTACAACTATCCGGGCCGCATGGGCGTGCACATGGGCCGCGACTACCTGACCCGTGTCAGCCAGTCGAAGAACGTCAAAGCGATCAAGGAAAGCTCGGGCGATGTCAACCGCATCCACCTGCTGACCCAGGAATTCCCGCAGATCGAGATGTCCTGCGGCTGGGACGACCTGGCGCTGGAATTCTTCGCCTGGGGCGCACAAAGCTGGGTCTGCGCGGGGTCCAACTTTCTGGCGCGCGAACACGTGGCCCTGTACCAGGCCTGCGTACTGGAAAACGACTTCAACAAGGGCCGCAAGATCATGGGCGCCATGATGCCCTTCATGAACTTCCTGGATGCGGGAAAATTTGTGCAGTCGATCAAATACGGCTGTGAATTGAACGGTCTGGCGGCCGGTCCGGCGCGGGCACCGCTCCAGGCGCTGGACGAAGCAGAAAAAGCCCGCTTCCAAGCCATCGTCATCGAGCTCAGACGCAACGTCGCCGATATCATCGGAGCATGACATGAGGAGCTCACGCCCGGTCCTGCCCGGACCATCGAGCACGATCCCATCCGTCCCACTGGATAAAACGCAATGAGTCAAACCACGATTCGCCAGCCCGCCGAAACCGGCCTGTCGGGCTGGGCGGCCCTTGCCCCCCGGCGGTTCCCCGCCCGCGCCCTCGAAGGGGCTCAGTCAGCCGACTGGCTGATCATCGGCGCCGGCTTCGGGGGCCTGTCGGCTGCGCGACGACTGCGCCAATTGCGCCCCGAGGACAAGATCGTCGTACTCGACGCCCAGGAGATCGCCATCGGCGCCTCCGGGCGCAACTCCGGCTTCATGATCGACGTGCCCCACAACCTGACGTCCGGCAATTATTCCGTCGGCGGCGCGGACTCCAGTCTCCTGGAAATCCGCCAGAACCGCATGGCCATCGCCTTCGCCGCCGAGGTCGCACGGGAATACCGTATGCCGGCCACAACCTTCGACCCCTCGGGCAAGATCAACGCGGCCGCCACGGAACGAGGCCTGAAGCTGAACCTCGGCTTCGCCGATTCGTTGCAGCAGATCGGAGAACCCAGCGAGACCCTGGACGCCGCCCAGATGCGCGAGATCACCGGCACCGACTACTACCTGGGGGGCGTCCATACCCCGGGCGCGGTGATGATCCAGCCAGCCGATTACATCCGGCGACTCGCCGAAGGCCTGGCAGGCGAGACCGACCTGTTCGAGCACTCGCCTGTGCTGTCGCTCGCCCGCAAGGGCCCAGTCTGGGAAGCGGTCTCGACCCGGGGCACCGTCCAGGCTCCCCGCGTCATCCTGGCCGTCAACGGCCACATCGAAAGCTTCGGCCACTTCCGGCACCGCCTGATCCATGTCTACACCTACGCATCCATGACGGCCGCCTTTCCGGCCGGCGCAGCCGGCGTCGACCGCTGGGCCCTGCTGCCCGCCGATCCCATGGGGGCCACACTGCGCAAGATCACCCACGACGGGCAGTCGCGCATCGTGGTCCGGACGCACTTCACCTACAACCCGGACATCCGGGTTTCCGAACAGCAAGTCGCGAATATCGCTGCCCAGGAACGGCGATCCTTCGACGCACGATTCCCCTCACTGAAAAACATCCCCATGGAATTCAGCTGGGCTGGCGCGCTGTGCCTGAGCACGAACCATGCGCCCGCCTTTGGGGAAATCGAGCCGGGACTTTATTCCGCCTGCTGCGAGAACGGACTGGGCACGGTCAAAAGCACCCTGGCCGGCATGATGGCCGCGGAACTGGCCACCGGCACGGATAGCGAACCCCTGCGGCAGTTCCAACAGCAACCGCCGCCGTCCCGTCTGCCGCCTCAGCCGATCGCCTGGCTGGGTATCCAATCCGTCATTCGATGGCACCAATTGCGTGCCGGCCGGGAGGGCTGACCTCCCACCGACGCAAGCGCCCGGAACGGCCCCCGATCCGGGCATCGAAGTAAACCGAGAACACAACGACATCAGGAGACAACACATGAAACTGCTCAAGAAACTGCTCTGCGCCGCCGTCATGACCGGCGCCATGGCCTCTTCCGCCTACGCGGCCAAAGGCACCATCAACATGGGAACAATGTCCTGGGAAGACCTGACTCCCATCACCTACGTCACCAAGAACATCCTGGAAAAGGCCGGCTACGACGTCAAGGTGACCGAATTCTCCGAAATCGGCATCGCCTACGCCGCGCTCGTCAAAGGCGACGTGCAGTTCATGGCTTCGCAAATCGATTATGCGGCCCAGGACTACTGGAGCCGCAACAAGAGCCGGTTGGAAAAACTGTCCCCCGTATCCTTCGGGCTGTACCAGGCGGTCGCCGTCCCCAAATACGTGACGATCGACTCCATGGAGCAACTCAATGAAAACGCCAGCAAGTTCGGCGACAAGATCGTCGGCATCGAACCCGGCTCCGGGCTCATGCGCGACGCCGCCTCGGCCGTCAAGGCCTATGACCTGAAGCTCAAACTGGTCGACGGCAGCACGGCCGGCATGACCGCCGCCTTGAAGTCCGCCGTGGACCGCAAGGAGTGGATCGCCGTGACGCTATGGGAGCCGACCTGGATGATGGTCAAGTACGATATGAAGTTCCTGAAGGATCCCAAGAACGTCTTCCCCGGCCCCCAGGCCTACTACTGGATCGGCAAGAAGGGCTTCGCCGAGGCCAACCCCGAAGTGCGTGAAATCCTGGCAGGCATCTACCTGCCCCTGAGCGCCATTGCCGACATCAACGTCGGCATGAATGACGGTCAGACCGTGCAACAAGCCAGCAAGGCCTGGATCGCCAAGAACGCCGATCTCGTCAAGCGCTGGGAAAACATCAAGAAATATTGATCATCCCCGGACTCCGGCATCGCACCGCAAGGCCGGAGTCCTGGCAGAGAAGCCACCTGCGCATACGCTGCGCAACCGGAGGAGCTCAGCATGACCACAACCACCATACCGTCCGAAGAGATCCTGGTCGACTGCCAGCAGGTCTGGAAAATATTCGGCGAACAGGCGCCCGCGGCGATGAAAGCCATCACCAGTCAGGGCCTGTCCAAACGCGATGTGCTGCAAAAATTCGGCTGTACGGTCGGCGTGTCGGGCGTCAGCCTGCAAGTCAAGCGGGGCGAAATTTTCTGCATCATGGGCCTGTCCGGCAGCGGAAAATCGACGCTGATCCGCCTGCTCAACCAACTCATCCGACCCACCCAGGGCCGAGTGCTGGTCAAAGGCAAGGATCTGGCCACCCTGGACGCCGCCGGCTTGCGCAACATGCGCGCACACCACATCGGCATGGTGTTCCAGAGCGTCGCCCTGCTGCCCCAGCGCACCGTGCTTGAAAATACCGCCTTCGGCCTGGAAGTCCAGAGAGTGCCCAAAGAAAAACGCAACAAGATCGCGGCGGAAGCGCTGGACAAGGTCGGCCTGGCCGACTGGCAACACCACTACCCCAATGAACTGTCAGGCGGCATGCAACAGCGCGTCGGACTGGCGCGCGCCATCGCCTCCGATCCCGAGATCATCCTGATGGATGAACCATTCAGCGCGCTCGACCCCTTGATCCGACGGCAATTGCAGGATGAATTCCGCACGCTGACCAAACAACTGGGCAAATCGGCTGCGTTCATCACGCACGACCTGGAAGAAGCGATCCGCATTGGCGACCGTATCGCCATCATGAAGGACGGCGTCCTCATACAAGTCGGGACCGCCGAGGAAATAGTCCGCAACCCCGCCGACGACTATGTGGCGGAATTCGTGGCCGGCATCTCCCGCCTGCATCTCGTCAAAGCCCGTTCCATCATGCGGCCGGTCGCCGAATTCCGCGCCGCGCATCCGGGCGTCGCCATCGAGACCTTGCCACGCGCCGCGGCCGAAACCGACATCGCCGAACTGATCACGCTGTCCACCCTCAAGGAACTGGACTCGGTGGCCATCATGGGCGACGGCAGCCCCATTGGCATCGTCTCGCCCCGCGATCTGCTCAACGGCATCCAGGGCAACGAACGGCCCGCCGCGCATTGACCTGCTCCAGGAGCGCATCTCATGAACCATACCGATCTGATCTCCGCGTTCGACGGCTGGATGGAAGACGCCCTGGCCCGTCTGACAGACAGCTCCAGCCAGATCTTCACCGCCATCCAAGCGGGGCTGGAAGGCCTCAACGCCGCCATCCTGTGGGTCCTGAACCTGGCGCCGTTCTATATCGTGGCGGGGGTGGTTGGCCTGCTGGGCTGGCGCCTCGTCAGCCGGCGCTTCGGGGTCCTGTCCGCCGCTGCCCTGGTGATCTGCCAGATGATGAATCTATGGCCCGAGACCACCGCCACGCTGGCATTGGTGATCGCCGCCACTTTGCTGGCGCTGCTGCTGGCGATCCCGTCAGGCATCCTGAGCGTCTATATCCGCGGGATGAGCCACTTGGCTGAACCCATGCTGGATCTGCTGCAAACGCTGCCCCCGTACATCTATCTGCTACCCGGGATTGCGCTGCTCGGCTACGGGCCGGCGACCGCGCTGGTCGCCACCCTGGTTGTGGCGTTTCCCCCGGCCTTCCGCCTGGCGGCGCTCGGCATGAGGATGGCGCCGGTCGAATATCTCGAACTGGGCATGGCTACCGGCATGACACGCTGGCAGATGTTCACCAAGATCCGGCTGCCGTTTGCCCTGCCCAGCATCATGGCCGGCATCAACCAGAGCCTGATGATGGCCTTTGGCATGGTCGTCATCGCCGGCATCGTCGGTTCCGGCGGCCTGGGTCAGACCATTTACGACGCGATCCGCAAGCTCGACATTGCCAAGTCCATCGACGCGGCACTGGCTATCGTGATCCTGACCATGATTCTGGACCGGCTCAGCCAAAGCGCCGGCGCCTCCAGCCCCAAAGGGAGAAAAGCATGAGCGCGATCCTTCCGACCCTCTCACCCGGCGCCTGGCTGACCCCGGCGGTGGATTGGCTGAATGTCCATTGGCATCCCTTGTTCGCCTTCATCAGCGATGTCATCCAGCTCGTGCTGGACGGCCTGACCGCGCTCCTGATGATCCTGCCGCCGTGGGCGCTGATCCTCGTCAGCACCGCGCTGGTCCTGAAGCTGCTGGGTCTGCGCCCCGCCGTCATCACAGCCCTGACTCAGGGATTCTGCTGGGGCGTGGGCCTGTGGCCCGAAGCCATCCAGACGATCACCCTCGTCACGGTGGCCGTCGTCCTGTCCGTGGCCATCGCCTTTCCGCTGGGCGTGCTGGCCGCCCGCCGGCCAGCTCTGGAGGCCATTCTGCGTCCCATCCTGGACATCATGCAAACCGTGCCGCCCTGGGTGTATCTGATCCCGGCCGTGATCCTGTTCAGCCTGGGCAGCGTCCCGGCCATCATCGCCACCATCGTCTACGGCATCCCGCCGATGCTGCGCCTGACGACGCTGGCCTTCAAGCAGATCCCGCACGACCTGCAGGAACTGGGCCAGGCGCTGGGCGCACCGCCGCGCACCGTGCTGCTGAAGATCGAAATCCCGGCTGCCATGCCCACGCTGCTGGTCGGCCTGAACCAGTGCATTCTGATGTCGCTGGCGATGGTGGTCCTGGCCGGTCTGGTCGGATCGGGCGGCCTGGGTGCGGAAGTCACCCGCGGTCTGACACGCATGGAAATGGGCCTGGGGCTGCGTGCCGGCCTGGCCATCGTCGCGGTCGCGCTGCTGATGGATCGGCTATCCAAGGCAGCCCTGGGCGGCAGGGGAGAACCCCGCCCATCACGATAACGCGCTCCGATCACACCTAGCCCATTGCCGACGCCCCATCGTTCATCAACCCAGAGAGTCCCCATGTCCGACTTCCTCACCACGGCCCAATACCACGACATCGCAGCAGGGCTGAAACTGCCGCGACACGCCTTCATCGATGGCGTATTCCGCCCGTCAATCTCGGGCCGGACCTTCACCACCGCCAATCCCGCCACTAACGAAGTGCTGACGGAGATTGCCGCCTGCAACGCCGAAGACGTGGATCTGGCCGTCGGCGCCGCGCGCGCCGCATTCGAAGACGGCCGCTGGTCGCGCATCCACCCCCGCGAGCGCAAGGAAACCCTGCTGCGCCTGGCCCATCTGATGGAAACGCACGCCCGCGAACTGGCCGTACTGGAAAGCATCGACAGCGGCAAGACCATCTTCGACTGCGAAACCGTGGATGTGCCGGAAACCATCCACGTGCTCAAATGGCACGCCGAATTGATCGACAAAATCTACGATCAGGTCGCCCCCGCCTCGGACAGCCACATCGCCCTGGTGGTGCGCGAGCCCGTCGGCGTCGTCGGCCTGGTGCTGCCCTGGAACTTTCCGCTGCTGATGCTGGCCTGGAAAATCGGTCCCGCCCTGGCCTCCGGCTGCTCGGTCGTCATGAAGCCCGCCGGAGAAACGACGCTGACGGCGCTGCGCGTAGCCGAACTGTCGGTCCAGGCCGGGCTGCCGGCCGGCGTGCTGAACATCGTCACCGGTTCCGGCACCGAAGTCGGTGAGCCCCTGGGCAAACATCCCGACGTGGACATGGTCAGCTTCACCGGCTCGACGGCGACCGGGCGGCGCTTCTTGAATTATTCCTCCGCCAGCAACCTCAAAGAAGTGGTACTGGAACTGGGCGGCAAGAACCCCTGCGTCGTCCTGGACGACGCGGAAGACCTGGACACCGTGGCGGCGCACGTCGTCAACGGCGCGTTCTGGAACATGGGGGAAAACTGCTCGGCTGCGTCCCGGCTGATCGTCCAGCGCGGCATCAAGGATCGCCTGCTCGAACGAGTCAAGGCCGAGGCTGCGCAATGGATCGTGGGTGATCCGCTGGATCCCGCCGTGCGCGTCGGCGCCTTGGTATCGAAAGCACACTTCCAGAAGGTCAGCGCTTACCTGGAAGCGACTCGGGCGGAAAAAGTCCTGATGGGCGGCAAGATCGTGTCCGAAGGCTTCATCGAACCCACCATCGTCGACACCCGGCGCGACTCGAAACTGGCCATCGAAGAAATCTTCGGTCCCATCCTGAGCGTGATCACCGTCGACAGCTTCGAGGAAGCCATCGCGGTCGCCAATGACACCGACTATGGATTGGCCGCCTCGATTTTCTCGGCCAACGGCAAACGGGCGATCCGAGGCGCCCGGATGCTGCGCGCCGGCACCATCACCGTCAACAGCTTCGGCGAGGGCGACATCTCGACGCCGTTCGGCGGCTATAAGCAGTCGGGTTTCGGCGGCCGCGACAACTCCATCCACGCGCACGACCAGTACACCCAGCTCAAGACGATCTGGATCGATCTGTCCTGACGCCGCGATACGTACCACAGCCCGTCATCCTTGGCCCTCTAGGCACCGCACCGCCATCCAGGCACTGACCGGGTGGCGGTGCGCCGCGTCTGTTCTTGACTCCCATCAAGGCTATCAGAAAAAGGCTCCGGATCGCTTGATGGCACTATATATTGTGTTTAATATTCACGCATACACAATATATAGAGGAATCACGGATGACTTCCATCCAGCCCCAGAGCCCGGCCGAGCGCCCCATTCCCCACGTGGACGTCATCCGTTCCATCGACGAATACCTGCGCCAGCAGGACTGGCGCGTCAACGCCAACGCCAACCAGGGGTACTCGCTGGGCGGGCTGATCCTGAACACCTCGGGCAAGATGATCGCCAATTACTGGCTCAGTCACGTCTACCCGGAAACCATCGGCCAGGCCCACCGCCAGGGTGACCTGCACATCCACGACCTGGACATGCTGTCGGGCTACTGCGCCGGCTGGTCGCTGCGCACGCTGCTCAACGAAGGCCTGAACGGCGTGCCCGGCAAAGTCGAATCCGCCGCGCCGCGCCACATGTCCAGCGCGGTCGGCCAGATCGTCAATTTCCTGGGCACGCTGCAAAACGAATGGGCCGGCGCCCAGGCCTTCAGTTCCTTCGATACTTACATGGCGCCTTTTATCCGCAAGGACGCCATGACGTACGACCAGGTGCGCCAGTGCATCCAGGAACTGATCTACAACCTGAACGTCCCCTCGCGCTGGGGGACGCAGACACCGTTCACCAACCTGACCTTCGACTGGGTCTGCCCGGAAGATCTGCGCGAACAGGTACCCGTGATCGGCGGCGAGGAAATGCCCCTCGCCTATGGCGATCTGCAGGCCGAGATGGACATGATCAACCGCGCCTACATCGAGGTCATGATGGCGGGCGATGCGCACGGGCGGGCGTTCACCTTCCCCATTCCGACTTACAACATCACGCCGGACTTCGACTGGCACAGCCCCAATGCCGAACGGCTGTTCGAGATGACGGCGAAGTACGGCCTGCCCTACTTCCAGAACTTCATCAATTCGGAACTGAAGCCCAACATGATCCGGTCCATGTGCTGCCGCCTACAGCTGGATCTGCGCGAACTGCTCAAGCGCGGCAACGGCCTGTTCGGCTCGGCCGAGCAGACCGGATCGCTGGGGGTAGTCACCATCAACTGCGCCCGCCTGGGCTACCTGCACCCGAACGACGAACCCGGTCTGCTCGCCAGGCTGGACGAACTGCTGGCCCTGGGGCGCGACAGTCTGGAAATCAAACGCCGGGTCATCCAGCAGCACATGGACGACGGCCTGTTCCCCTATACCCGCCGCTATCTGGGGACTCTGCGCAACCATTTTTCCACGCTGGGGGTCAACGGCGTCAATGAGATGATCCGCAACTTCACCGGCGACGAACATGATCTGACCACCCCCTGGGGCCATGCCTTCGCCGTGCGCCTGCTGGACCATGTCCGCGCCCGCATGATCGAATTCCAGGAAGCCACCGGCCACCTGTACAACCTGGAAGCCACCCCGGCCGAAGGCACGACCTATCGCTTCGCCAAGGAAGACCGTGCCCGCTGGCCGGATATCCTGCAGGCCGGCACGCCCGACATGCCCTACTACACCAATTCGTCGCAGTTGCCGGTGGGATTCACCGACGACCCCTTCGAGGCCCTGGAACGCCAGGACGAACTGCAACGCAAATACACCGGCGGTACGGTACTGCATCTGTACATGACCGAACCGCTGTCGTCGGCCGAGGCCTGCCGCACCCTGGTGCGCCGCACGCTCAGCCGCTTCTCGCTGCCCTACATCACGATCACGCCGACCTTTTCCATCTGCCCAAAGCACGGCTACCTGCCGGGCCGGCACGACTTCTGCCCGACCTGCGACGATGAACTGCTGGCACGCAAACGGGTCACTGCCTCGACAGCCGCCCCGGTCACCGAGGGTATCGCGGCCGCCAGCCCGGCCTGAGCGCCAGCCCACCCTTTTCACCCGTCCGGGCCTGCCGGGCCCGGCTTTTTTTCACTCACCATCCTTTCAGGAGCACATCATGACCCACACCACCATCACACTGAACGACGCCGAACGCCAGCCCTGCGAGATCTGGACCCGCGTCATGGGCTACCACCGGCCCATGTCGTCCTTCAATATCGGCAAGAAGGGCGAATTTCACGAACGCCGCTTCTTCGTCGAACGGCGCACGGGGCAAGCCCCGGCTCGACAAGCCGCATAAGCAGAGAGCACTGGCCATTCCACCGCGGACGCCGTCGCGACGGCGTTCCAGGCCGGGACGAGGCCGGTGCGTAGAACACTCTCCCCAAGCAAAATGCCAACCACCACACGCATCAAGATCGGCGGCCTTGTGCCCTTCACCGCCACCGACTATCCCGGCCTGCTGGCCGCCGTCATCTTCGTCCAGGGCTGCCCCTGGCGCTGCGGCTATTGCCACAACCCGCACTTGCAGCCCCGCACCGCCGACAGCCCGCTCGACTGGAATGACGTCCTGGCCTTCCTGCGGCGCCGGGTCGGCCTGATCGACGGTGTCGTCTTCAGCGGCGGCGAGCCCACTATGGACCCCGGCCTGGGCGCCGCGATCGACCAGGTCAGGGCCCTGGGTTACCGCATCGGCCTGCACACGGGCGGGACCCACCCGCGTCGGCTCGCGCAGGTGTTGCCCGCTGTGGACTGGGTGGGTCTGGACATCAAGGCCGGCTTTGATGACTACGAACGAATCACCGGGGTGACCCGCAGCGGCGAACCCGCGCGCGACAGTCTGCGGGCCGTGCTGGACAGCGGAGTGGATTTCGAATGCCGCACAACGGCGCACCCCGATCTGATCAGCCAGGACGGCTTGCTGGCGCTGGGCCAGATACTGGCGCAATACGGGGTGCGCCGCTACGCGGTGCAGGTATTCCGGCCCCAAGGCTGCGCCGACGAGGCTCTGAACGCACATGGCCAGTCCTTGCGGGACTGGCCATGTGCGGCGGTCAGCGACGCACTGGCGGCGCTGTTTCCGTCATTCGAGCTGCGGCGCGGGTAGGCGCCGCGATCGCCCCCGCAGGGGGCCCGTGCCGCCACGCGGATCGGCGGTCAGCTCTCCATCGCATCGAGCAGCATGCGCACGGCGTAATCGGCGAAGCTGCGCCGCACGATCAGTTCCCAGGCATCGCCATCTTCCCCCAGCGGGTACAGCAGTACGCTGGTCTTGAAGAAATGCGACTGGGCGCAACGGCCGAACGGCAAGGCACGGGGGTGCAGATCCAGCGGACAGCCCGCGTTCAGCACATTGCGTGCCCCCGGTCCATGCAGCTGGACGACGGAATAACCGCTGCTCTGGTCCGTGACCGCGAACCAATGGCCCGCCAGCGCGTGTTCGACCCGGGATGCCAGATCGTCCCCGCTGCCGGCCCCGGTGCGCACCAGCCACTCGTCGGGTGCCAGCCACAAGACCGTGATATCGCCATGACGGGTCACCGTATTGGGCACCAGGGGCAGTTCCAGCCCCAGACACGCCTGGACGGCCCCCAGGGCGGCGGGATCGGATGGGTCCACACGCAGATTGGCCAGGCTGACCAGAGGCTGCTCGCTCAAGGACACCCGATCAGGTGCGCCATGCGACAGGGGCAGGCCAAAGTCCACATGCAGTCCCGTCAGCGGGCTCTGCTGTTTGTTTTCAGTCAACATTTTGACGGGCTCCTTCGGGATCGTAGAACACCGGACTGCAGACGCGTGCCGGCATGAATCGGCCATCGGCCGTGGCCACCGTGACTTCATGGCCCATCTGTGCTTGGCCGTCCTTGAGCATGGCAAGCGCAATCGACCGTCCCAGGATCGGGCTCATGTAGCTGGAGGTCACATGGCCGAACATCGGGGCGATGGTCGCCTGGGTCGGGCCCTGCAGGATCTGGCCGCCTTCAGGCAGCACGCAGGCGGGGTCTTTGGCCAGCAGGCCGACAAACTGCTTGCGCCCGGGACCACTGGTATGACTGCGCGACAGCGAACGCTTGCCCAGGCAATCCTTGGTCTTGGCCAGCATGCCGCCCATGCCCAGATCCATCGGGGTGACCGACCCGTCCGTATCCTGGCCGACGATGATGTAACCCTTTTCACCGCGCAGCACGTGCATGGTCTCGGTCCCGTAGGGCGTGATGCCGTAGGGCTGGCCAGCTTTCATCAACCGCTCGACGATATGGCGGCCCATGTTGGCCGGCATATAGATTTCGTAGGACAGCTCGCCGGAAAAGCTCACCCGCAGGACGCGCGCGAACACCCCATCGATGGTGCCTTCCTGGAAACTCATGAAAGGAAAGGCTTCATTGCTGAAATCGATGTCCTTGCAGACGGCGGTCAGGACCTTGCGCGCGTGGGGGCCCGCAACGGTCGCCACCGCATACTGGTCGGTCACCGACGTCAGATAGACCCGCAAATCCGGCCATTCGGTCTGCAGCCAGCGCTCCATCCAGCTCATGATACGGGCGGCGCCACTGGTGGTGGTGGTCAGCAGGAAATGGTCCTCGGCCAGGCGAATGCTCACGCCGTCGTCCATGACCATGCCGTTTTCATCCAGCAGCAAGCCATAACGGCAGCGCCCAGGCTGCAGCTTGGTCCAGGAATTGATGTACAGGCGATTGAGGAACTCGACCGCATCCGGGCCGCGCACATCGATCTTGCCCAGGGTGCTGTAATCCAGGATGCCGACGCTGTTGCGCACGGCCAGGCATTCGCGCCGCACCGCCGCGTGCATGTCCTCGCCCGGTTTCGGATAGTAGTGGGCGCGCTTCCAGTTGCCCACATCCTCGAAGATGGCGCCTTGTTCCAGATTCCAGTCGTGCAGGCAGGTGCGGCGGATCGGATCGAACCAGTCGCCCAGTTCCCGCCCCGCCATGGCGCCGAAGCTGACTGGCGTGTAGTTGGGACGGAATGTCGTGGTCCCGGTTGCCGGAATGCTTTGCTTCAAGGCTTCAGCCAGCACGCCCATGCCGTTGATGTTGCCCAGCTTGCCCTGATCGGTGCCAAAGCCCATGGCGGTATAGCGCTTGACGTGCTCGACCGAGTGGTAGCCCTCGCTGACCGCCAGCAGAATGTCGGAAACGGAGACATCGTTCTGGTAATCGATGAACTGCTTCGAACCCCGCGTGGCATCCTTGCCTTTGCCAACCGACCACAGCGGCAGCAGCGGCGTGACCTCGACGGAATGGGTGGACCAGTCGGGAAGATCGGCCGGACGCGTCGGCGCGGCGCCCTGCACCGCCCGCAGGCCGGCTTGCACGCCACCGACCAGGGCGGCTTGCAAGCTGAAGTCGCCATTGGCGGCGCCCGCGCTGCTTTGCGGCTGAGCTGCCGCATCCGGCACGAAGCAGGCCCGTTCCTCGCACCAGCGCGGCTTGCCACGCGACTGGGCGTACAGGTGGATCACAGGATTCCAGCCGCCGGACATGACCAGCAGATCGCAGGCCAAGGAATCGATGCCGTCGCGCAAGCTGGCGCCGTGTCCGCGCAGGCGCACACCGGTCACATGCTTGCCGCCGCGTGCCTCGGCCACCACCGTCTGATGGATGACCCGGACCCCCAGGCGCTCGGCCTCTGTCGGCAAGGTCCCGTGGCTGAGCACGCGCGGATCGACGACGGTGACATCGGCGCCATGGCGCTTCAGGTCGATCGCGGTCTGGTAGGCACTGTCGTTGTTGGTGAACACGACCGCGCGGCGGCCGGGCAACACACCATAGCGGTGGATATAAGCGGAGACGGCACCCGCCAGCATCACGCCCGGAATATCGTTGTTGCCGAATACCAGCGGCCGTTCATGGGCGCCAGTCGCCAGCACCACGTGCCGCGCACGGATCTTCCAGATGCGTTCGCGCACGCCGCTTCGCTGCATGATCGGCAGATGGTCGTGCAGCCGCTCGCAGGCGGTAACCAGATTGTGATCCTGGTAGCCAAAGGCGGTGGTGCGCTGCAGCACCTGTGTTTCCGGCTGGGCGGCCAATTCCGCCACGCGTTCGGCGACCCAATCCAGCGCGGGTTTGTCGTCGATGACTTCCTGGGCGCGCAACAGGCTGCCCCCCGCCTCGCCACCATCGTCCACCAGAATGACCCGGGCACCAGTGCGGCCAGCCGCGCAGGCAGCCGCCAGCCCAGCCGGCCCGGCCCCCACCACCAGCACATCGCAGTGCGCATAGCGTTTCTCGTAGCGATCGGGATCCTGGGTGTCGGGCACCGAGCCCAGACCCGCGGCGTCACGGATCCGTTCCTCGTATTTGCCCCACCAGCTGCGCGGCCACATGAAGGTCTTGTAATAGAACCCCGCCGGGATGAAACGCGCAAAGCGCTGCATGATCGCCATGCGGTCATGCTCGATGTCCGGCTTGGCATTGACGCTGGTCGCGCGCAAGCCCTCATAGAGTTCGACCTCGGTCGCACGCGCGTTGGGCACCGTATACGCGCCGCTTTCCAGCTGCACCAGCGCATTGGGCTCTTCGACCCCGGCGGTCATGATGCCGCGCGGGCGGTGGTACTTGAAACTGCGCGCCACGAAATGCACACCATTGGCCAGCAGGGCCGACGCCAGCGTGTCTCCTTGCAGGCCGGTATAGGCCTTGCCATTGAACGTGAAGTGCACAGGCGCGCCGCGCCGTACACGCCCGCCCTGGGGCAAACGACTATCCTGATTCATACGGCCTCCCGGATCGGTTCGGCGGTTTCGTGACTCTGACCATCGAAGGTCTCGTAGCCCTGGATGTCATAGGTCCGCGTATCGCGTTCAGCCATGAACCAGCGGCGGCAACCGTGGGTGTGAACCCACTGCTCGCGAAACAACCCGAACGTATTGCGGCGCATGAACACGTAGTCGCCCCATTCGCGATCATCCATCGAGGCGTTGTCCACAGGGCGCACGATTCCGGCTTCCCCCCCATAGCTGAATTCGCTTTCGGCGCGATCCCCGCACCACGGGCATTTGATCTGCAACATGATGTCTCCTTCAGTGGGCCACGGCGGCTGCGCCGTGCTCGTCGATCAGATGGCCGCTATAGAAGCGGTCGACGGAGAAGGCCTTGTTCAGTGGATGCGGCTCGTCGTGCGCAACCGTGTGCGCAAAAACCCAGCCCGAGCCCGGCGTGGCCTTGAACCCCCCGGTTCCCCACCCGCAATTGAAATACAGCCCCTTGATCCCGGTCTTGGTGATGATCGGGCACGCATCGGGCGACACGTCCACGATGCCCCCCCATTGGCGGTTCATGCGCACGCGGCTCAGGGACGGGAACATCTCGACGATGGCCTGCAGCGTGTGTTCGATGCTCTGGAAGCTGCCACGCTGGCCGTAACCCAGATACTGGTCGATGCCGGCGCCGATCACCAGGTCGCCCTTGTCGGACTGGCTGATGTAGGCGTGCACGGCATTGGACATGATGACGGTATGGACGCAGGGCTTGACAGGCTCGGAAACCAGCGCCTGCAAAGGATGGCTCTCGATGGGCAAACGCACGCCGGCCATCTCGGCCAGCACGCTGGAATGCCCCGCCACCACGACGGCGACTTTCTTGGCCTTGATGAAGCCTTTGCCCGTCTCCACGCCTTCGACCACGCCGTCTTTCTTCCGGATATTGAGGACCGGACAATTCTGGATGATATGCACCCCCAGCCGGTCCGCCGCGCGGGCAAAGCCCCAGGCCACGGCGTCGTGGCGGGCCACGCCGCCGCGCCGCTGGAACGAACCGCCCAGCACGGGATAGCGGCTGTTCAGATTGATGTTGGGCACGATCTCCTGGACCTGCGCCGGCGTCAGCCATTCGCCATCGACCCCGTTGTAGCGGTTGGCATTGATGCGCCGCTGGGTGTCGCGCACTTCCTGCAGATTGTGAGCCAGGTTCATGACGCCGCGCTGGCTGAACATGACGTTGTAGTTCAGGTCCTGCGACAGGCCTTCCCAAAGCTGCATCGCCTTTTCATAAAGCTGGGCTGATTCATCCCAGAGATAGTTCGAGCGGACGATGGTGGTGTTGCGCGCGGTGTTCCCACCGCCCAGCCAGCCTTTTTCCAGCACGGCCACATTGTGGATGCCATGCACTTTGGCCAGATAGTAGGCGGTGGCCAGGCCGTGTCCGCCCGCGCCGATCACGACGACATCGTATTCCCGCTTGGGTTCGGGGCTATGCCACGCCCTTCCCCAGTTTTCATTGTGGCTCAGCCCGTTGCGAATCAGGCTGAAGATCGAGTAGCGATTACTCATGGTCTCCTCGCTTGTATGATGGCGCACCCCGTTTGGCGTCATGGGTGTAGTACATCAAATGCGGGCTCGACTCGATAGAATTATTTCGCCGTACTCATGGAAGATTCCGGCTAGCTCAGAAGAACTCGCTGCGCCCGGGAAATACCTCGCTGATGTAATCGGCCACCGGGTCGGGGGGCGACAGCAGCGTATCGGGCAGCTGGGCACGGCCGCGCCACGCGCTGGGCGGCATCTTGAAGGCCGCGCGAAATTCGCGCCCCAGATGGGACGCATCGGCAAAACCGCATTCCGACGCAATGGCGGCAATGGTTTTCTTGGTATGGGTCAACAGCCAGGCCGCCAGGCGCAGCCGCATGCCACGCGCATAGGCCTGGGGCCCCTGCCCGGTGGCTTCCTTGAAGAGCCGTTCCAGGTGGCGCACGGAAATACCCAGCTTGCCGGCCAGTTCATCCAGGCTCAGTGCCCGTCCGACGTGCTGTTCCATCAGCAGGACGGCGCGCCGCACGGCGGGATGCGTCGTCGGCTGGATGCCGGGCGGCAACGGCTGGGCGGCGCTGGCCCGGCCGGCATCCTCGACCTGCAGGATGCGCAGGGCCTTCTGCACGATGGACTGATCGATGTGACGCCGCAGGATTTCGGCGGCGACGTCGATCGAGGCCCGCCCCCCCGAACACGTGATGCGGCGCCGGTCGAAAACATACAGACGGTCGGCCACGACCTGTGCCGGATCGATTCCAGGGAAGCGTTCCAGAAAATCCCAATAATGGAACCAACTGATGCAGATGCGATGCTGATCCAGCACGCCAGCCTGCATCAGAGTGAACACCCCCGTGCACAAGCCCACCAGATGGACGTCCTTGCGCGCCGCTTCGCGGATGAACTCGAGCATCCCGGAACTGACCGGCGGACGCTGCAGCAGGCCGCCGACGACCACCACGTAATCGAAGCGGGCGGGATCGCCCAGCGGTTCGGATGGCACCACCTGGATGCCACTGCTGGAGCGGACCGGCGTCAGGGTTTCATCGACCACCTGCCAGGCGCACCGCATCGGGCGGCTGTGGTCGCCCTCATCGCCAGCCAGGCGCAGCACATCCAGCATGCCGGAAAAGGCGGTCAGGGTGAAATGCGGCAGCAAAATGAAGCCAAAACGCACCGGTCCAGTACTCATATGATCTTGCCTCTCCATGCCCGACGATTCAGGCGCCATGACGTTTCCATTCTAGGCGGATACGCGCCCTCATGATGTAGTGGGCACCGATACAGGGCCGGCGCGCCCCGCCAGCCACTCGACCCAGGAGACACATCATGCAGCACCCATCATCGCCCATCCCACCCGCCGCCAGCGCACTGTTCTGCCTGACGGTGTCCTGCCCCAGCAAGGCCGGCCAAGTCGCAGCCATCGTCTCGTTCCTGGACCGGCGACAAGGCTACATCGACGAATTCACCGTCTTCGACGAAAAAAGCACGCAGCAATTCTTTGTGCGCTGCGTCTTCCACACCGATGGCCCCCAAGCGCTGGACATCGCCTCCTTGAACCGCGATTTCACCGAATTGGCCCAGCGCTTTTCCATGCGCTGGACCATCCACGACATGGCGCGCCGCCCCAGGGTACTGATTCTGGTATCGAAGCTGGAACACTGCCTGGCGGACCTGCTGTTTCGCACCCGGATGGGCGAACTGCCGATGGACATCGCGGCCATCGCGTCGAATCACGACACCCTGCGCAGCCATGCCGAGGCCGCCGGCATCGCATTCCACCATCTGCCCGTCACCGACGACACCCGGCCGCAACAGGAAGCCGCCATCCTGGATCTGGCGCGCACGACCGGTTCCGAACTGGTCGTTCTGGCCCGATACATGCAAATCCTGCGTCCTGAAACCAGCAAGGCGCTGGCGGGCCGCGCCATCAACATCCATCATTCCTTCCTGCCGGGCTTCAAGGGCGCCCGCCCTTACCATCAGGCTTACGAACGCGGCGTCAAGGTGATCGGCGCCACGGCCCACTTCGTGACCGACGACCTGGATGAAGGCCCGATCATCACCCAATCCGTCGAACCGGTCGATCATGCGCAAACCCCCGATCAGTTGCTGGCCACCGGCCGCAACCTGGAATGCCGCGCGTTGGCCCAGGCCGTGCGCGATTATCTGGAACGGCGGGTCTTCATCAGCGGGCATCGGACAGTGGTGCTGTAAAGCGATCCCGATCCGCATCGGGCGGCGCTCGCGGGCGCCGCCCGGGTTCCGGACGCGGCGGCAACTCAGTCGAACGCAGTCCGCAACGCTTCCGTGATGCCTTGCACGCAGACCGTCAAGATCAACTGGCCGTGTTCCGCGCTGGCCCGGCTGGCCGACGACAGGCAACCCGACTCCGGGGTCCATTCCGGCTTGATCGGGAAAAAGTCGTAGGGCGGGAACGTCGCTGGCGGATGATCCCGCACCTGACTCATGTCGACCAGATGCGGATGCAGATGCAGCATCAGGGACGTTTCCAGCACCCCGCCATGCTCGACGGCCCAACCCGGAAAATCCCCCTGGTAGATCGCATCGATCGTCGTCTGGTCGATAAAGTCCCAGTAGGACAGAATGATGCTGCGAAAATCCCGGATGCCGTCCCAACGCAGTTCACGCAGTGCCAGATCGACGCCCTCTGTGATGAACGCGGAGTTCTCGTAATGACCATTGACCAGGACGACCTTACGGACCCCGTGGCGCGCCAGTTCCTTCAGCACATCACGGATGATGCTGGTGACGGTCAGCCCATCCAGACTGGTCGTCCCCGGCATGTGATTGCCACCGCCGCTTTTTTGCTGCGACTTGTAGCCGTAGGCGATGGCCGGCGCCACCAGCGCCCCCATGTGCGCCGCCACGCGCTCCGATATGGCGGTCGGCAGCAGGACATCCGGATTCATGCTCATGTGGGGGCCATGCTGCTCCAGCGCGCCAACGGGTATCAGCACGACAGCCCCAGCTTTGACTTTTTCCGCGTAGGCTGGCCAGGCCAGCTCCGCAATACGAACGTGATTCATGTTCTACCTCTTGAAGGCCAGACGCGTGCGTCCCATATTGAAACCCAACGTCAGGACCAGATAGCTGACCGCCGTCACGCCGATCGTCGGGAAGGATGCTGTCCAGATCGCCGCCGTGTCCGTCAGGCCGTAATGCAGCAGGTAGAACACGCCCAGACCCACCGCCATCGAGACCCAGCCGGAAGCGTTCCAGTCACCCAGCCGGCTCTTGGTGGAACCATCGGGATAATTCCCGGCAAACAGGTCCTCATCCCGAACCTGGCATCTGCGCACGATGAAATAGTCGACAACCACCAGCGTCCACAACGGAATGAAGACCCCGCCGACGATGCCGAGAAAAAACTCGAAATACTCGATGAACTTGTCAAAGGCCAGCGGCAGGAAGCACATGACAAACTGCAGGACCGCGATAAACAGCAGGTAGCGCTTGGGCGATTCGCTGCGCGTGGCACCCACCAATCCCATGCCGGCCCCATACAACACGGTCACGTTGGTGCTGACGGTGGCGAAAAACACCACCAGAAAGGCAACGGTACCCAGTCCCAGGGAAGCAATGGTGGAACTGGGATCCGAGTTGTTCGGATCGAAGACGCCGGTGTCCAGGACGACGCCGATCACACCGATGGCACCGACGATCATGAACCAGCCTTGGCCCAGATTGACACCCAGCCAGCTGCCCGCTGTGGCGGCACCCGGCCCCTTGGCAAACCGGGCAAAGTCGCCGATCATCGCCCAGCCCCAGCAGAACCCGAAGGCCAGATCGAAATAAAACGCCGGCGTATGCTGAGCCTCCGGCAAAGTCAGGCTGGCAATTTTGGCGTAGTCCCAGTGCTGCAGGACGACGATGGTTTCCCAGACACCCAGGACGACCAGCAGGACGACCGAGATCCATTCCAAATACTTGATGGCCTGATGTCCCACCACGACGATCACGCCCTGAACGACCGCGGTCACCAGGATTCCCAGAATCAACGGCATCATGGAGCCGGGCTGCCCATACGTCGGCCAATCCCACATGGCATGGAAGACGTAGGTCAGTGAAATAGCCGCGATGAAAGTATTGATGCTGGGCCAGCCGATCATGCCCAGAAATTCCCCGATGCCGGCCCAGCGCGAACCTTGGACGCCCAAAGCGGGAACCGTGCAGGTCACCGTCGATGCGCCATGTTTCCAGGAAATCCAGCCGATCATGGCCCAGGGAATCATCATCAGCGGCAAATAAATGAAGGCATATTGCCAGACGAAACTCATGCCGATGGCCGCCGCCATTCCGCCGAAATACCAGGATCCGGTGTTGACTCCGGACCCGAACCAGGTCACGACCTGGTCAAAAAAGCCATACTCGCGCTTGTCATGCGGAATTCTGGCGGTGCCGTATTCCATATCGTGTCTCCTCGAAGGTGCGCCGGCCCCCCGTTATGTCCCGGGAGTTTACCGGCTCTGGTGATTGAGCGGCGGCGCTTTTTCCGCATCCGCCCAATCCATCTTAGAGACAGGAAGCCTGGCGGCTTTTTTCAGAAACGACCTTTACTTGCCAGAAAGCGAAACCACGCCTAAAGCCGCACGCGCGCTCAGGCCCGGGAACCCAGAATGCGGGTCTCCTGCACATCCCAGCTGACATGAACCCAGCCATCGTCCTCCACCGGCAATCTCGCGCGCCCGGCATAGGGGACCTGTGCCTGCAATTCCAGGCCGGTTTCCGTTTGAAGATGGATCGTCATGATGGCACCGACGAATTCTTCTCCGATCACGCGACACCGCAAACGATTCTGGCCGGCACCGCCCGGCCCGACGAAGCGCATGTCCTCGGCACCGACATACAAGGTGACCGGATCCCCTTTGGCAACACGCCCGCCAGCCGCCACAGGCGTTTCCAGGACCCCATGATCAGATCGGACAATGATTTTGTCACCGGCGATATCGGCCACCTTGCCTTCGATGATGTTCTTGCCGCCAATGAATTCCGCCACAAACCGGTTGCATGGCATGGAATAGATTTCCTGGGGGGTACCCACCTGTTCGATATGGCCCTGGCTCATGATCACCACCCGATCGGCCATCGCGAAGGCTTCGGAATGACTATGGGTGACATACACGAAGGTGATACCGATCTCCTTTTGAAGCTCGGTCAGTACGCCTTGCATGCGCACCTTCAGGTTTGCATCCAGAGCGCTCAGCGGCTCGTCGAGCAACAGGATGGGGGGTTCGGTCACCAGGGATCTGGCCAGCGCAACCCGCTGGCGCTGGCCGCCCGACAACTGACTGATATCCCGATTCGCAAACTCGGCGAGCCCCATGCGATCCAGCCATTTCCCAGCCCGGCGCCTGCGCTCGGCCTTCTGGACGCCGCGCATCCGAAGACCGAATTCGACATTCTCGGTGACGCTCAGAAAGGGGAATAGCGCGAGATTCTGCCACACCAGGGGCGTGTCGCGATCCCAGGTACTGAGCTCGTTGATGCGTTCTCCGTTGAGGCGAATTTCACCTTGCGTGGGCTGATCCAGACCGGCCAGCATCCGCAGGGTCGTTGTCTTGCCGCAGCCGCTCGAGCCCATGATTGCCAGGAATTCGCCTTCACTGATATTCAGGTTGATCGATTCGACGGCGGTAAAGCCCCCAAAGGACTTGCTGACATTATCCAGTTCCACCAAAGGACGATTCATGTTTTCACTCCCCTTTGGCCGTGGCCAAAATTTTTCGAGTCTTGTTTTTCCCATGCCGCAGCAACAGAATCTGCGCCAGGACAACCAGCATGATGGTGACTGTGAATACGATGGAACCGATCGCGTTGATCGTCGGGCTGACGCGCCCCTGCAAGGTCGTGAGGATGCTGACGGGGACCGTGGGGTCCAGCCCCGACACGAACCAGGCAACGGCATACTCGTCGAACGACACCGCCATGGTCACAAACAGCGCCGCACCGATACTGGGCAGGGAAAAAGGCAGGATCACGTGCCATAACGCACGCCACTGGCTGGCGCCCAGGTTCCAGGCCGCTGCCTCCATGTCGGCGGGCATCAGTGCCAGGCGCATCCGGATCACCGCCATCGCAAACGGGGCGCACATGACGATGTGGCTGATCATGACCGCCTGGATATTGCCCGACAGACTGACGCGCGACAGAAATGCCAGCATCGCCAATCCCATGATGACCACCGGAATGGTCGGCGGCAGCAGCGCCAGCGTCAGATAGACCGATTTCCCGAAGAACCGATAGCGATGATCGGTATACGCGGCGCAAAACCCCAGCACGGTGGACACCACCGCAACGGTGAAACCGACTTTTGCGCTGTTTCCAAATGCCAGCCAGATATCGGCGTCGGAGATGATGTCCCGATACCACTGAAAGCTGAAATCGCCCAGAGGCAAGGTCGGAAAGCGATCCGCGTTGAATGAAAAGACAAAGCTGGCCGCGATGGGAGTAAAGATGAATACGAATATCCCAAAGGCATAGCAATACAGCGTCAGATTGATCCATCGGTTTTCGTTCATTTCGGCCTCCGGTAGGCGAACCAGATTGCCGCCAGGGCAACCGCCAGCAAAGTGACGACCATCGTCACCGCCACCACGGCCGCCTGCGGCCATTGCTGGCCGGACTTGACGGTGTCGATGATCACGGTGCTCAGTACGGTTCTCAGGCCCCCTCCCAAATACAAAGGACTGACAAAATCGCCAAACGTCAGGATGAAACAGAACAGCGCCGCGATCATGATGCCGATTCTGGCGGACGGGATGATGACGTGCCAGATCGTGCCAAGACGGCCACACCCCAGGTTATGGGACGCTTCCACCAGATTACGGTCCACGTAGATCAGGCTGAGCAACTGCAGCAAGGTCACCAGCGGCAGGCACAGGGTGGCATAGCCGATCAAGGTGCCCCCCAGGGTATTGAGCATCGCCACCGGCGGCAGGGATAGCCATTTCAGGAGCATATTGACAACCCCTGAATCCGCCAAGACGACTTGCCAGGCATAAACACGCACCAGGTAACTGGTGAAAAACGGGATGATCAGCAACAGCAGTGCAAACTGTCGTGCGGAACCCCGAAATTTGAAGGCGATCGCATAGGCGCATGGAAAAGCAATCGCACTGATGACGACCGCGGTGAAAATCGCCATCCCGAAGGTCAGAGCGTATGCGTTGTAAAAATAGCCGCGCGTATAGATGAACGCCCAATTGGCGAACGTAAAATCCGGCTTCAGTCGGAAGAACTCGACCGACCAGAAGGTAATGACCAGCAGGAACACCACCGGGAAGACCAGAAAGAGCAGTTGCCACACGAGCGGCGGCAGGCTCAGGGAAAAGGCATATAGCCTCTGTTTTGGAACGAAATGCCCGGCACGCGGCGACTTCCGTCGCAACTTGCGCACGTCTGCCGCGGCGCCAGGGGATCGCATTGAACTTTGATGCGGGATTATCACCGAAACCTCCTGTGCCACGAGGCCCAATCAGGCCCTGTGCGGGCTTTCTGTTTTTGAGCCAGGGACCGACTCCGAAACCGCAAGCCGCTGACCAGGCTCGTGCCCACCACAGATTGCATCGGGCACGACCAGCCTGGTCAGGGATTGCTCAAGCGCTCTTGTACTTCTGCCAGAAATTATTCCAGTCCTGCAACGATTGCTGGACCGGAAGCTGCCGATCGTGGATGCGGCCTTCCCGGATGATGTTCATCACGTTGTACTCATCCATCAGCATGCCCCCACGTTCTGCCGCCACGTGATTGACCTTTGCCAGGAGCTTCCATCCCTCTTGATTCGGGATCAAGGCCGGATAAGCCTTCATGGTCGCTGCCTTGACCTGCCCTTCCGGGGTGGACATATATTGCAGGAACTTGGTGGCCAAGCCGACCTTCTGGCTGCCCTTGCCGATGCACAGGCATTCGTCCCATTGCAGGCCGCCTTCCTTGGGCACGACCGTCTTGAACGAACCGCCATCCCGCGCCAGCAGGCCGGTAATCCAGTCGCCGATGCCCAGCATGGCGTGGACCTGCTCGGTTTTCAACGCGGAAAGCGTGCCGCCATAGCCGAAGAACCCAGCGATCTGCGGACGCAGGCTCATGGTTCTGTCCTGCACCTTTTGCCAGGCAGCGGCATCGATATCGTAAGGCTTGGAATCCCCGTTCAGCAGGCTCATCTGACCGAGGTTGGGCAAATGCCAGTCGAAATGCGCAACCTTGCCTTTGAGCTTCTTGTCCCAGAACATCTCGTAGGAGCTTGCCTGCTCGTCGGTAATATATTTGGTATTGAACGAAACTCCCAGGAATCCGAAACGCATGAGCAACGCATACATGTCGTTCTCATGCCATAGCATGGGAAATCTACGGAATTCCGGAAAATAATCGTTAAAGGGATAGTCCGCCGGATTCAGCTTTTCGATATAACCCGCGGTCCGGAGCTGCTGGACATATTCGCCGTCCGCAAGAATGACGTCGTAAGTACCCGGCGGCGACTGCGAGATCAGCGCCAGCATCTCGTCCCCACCGGTATAGTACTTGGCGCGGATCTTGACGCCATGCTTGTCCACAAAGTCCCCAACCACCTCGCGCTCGGCGAAACCATTCCAGGTCAGCATCGTCAACTGCTCGAGCGCCAACGCGCTGCGCAGCGGAAGCGCACTGGTGACGGCAGCGGCGCCCACCAGACCTCCAAGTTTCGTGACAAAACGTCGACGCGATGCAAAATCGCTGCGTTTCAAGGGAAGTTTCATGTTCCATTCCTCCTCAGTCGTACCTGGCCATATCCGATATAGAATCCGATATTGATTGGCGCTATTGGAAACAACGAAAGGGACAGTCGCCCTTTCAGGATTTACTTCCGTACAAATGTCATGCGCTGTGGGTTGGACAACGGGCCTGGCCATCACCAGGACGCCTGAAAGCATCGAACCGGCACACCGCGAGGGAACCTGGGCCAGCCACTCCTTTGTCTCCGTCTTATTTATGTCATTGTTTCAGGTTGCCTGTAACGACGATCCTACGGGTTCCGACCGTGGGGCTCGTTGTCGGAAACGACATCAAATTGTCTGAAAGCGAACCGGCGCCTACCGGATGCGGCGCGTCAGCCCCAGGCACCGGACGCCGCGCGCTGGCCCGGGCCGCGCGCGACTATCCGGAGCGACGGTTCTTCACCAGCGGGGATCGAACGGTGGTGCTGCCAGTACTTACATGGATGACTTCGGCCGCTGCCGCGTCAGCAGGGTCAGTGCAATGAACAGCAGAATGGACAAGCCCAGCAGCAGGGTGGCAGCCGCCATGATCGTCGGATTGATCTGGTCCCGGATACCCGAAAACATCTGGACGGGAAGGGTCCGTTGCTCAGCCGCGGTCATGAACAGCGCCACCACAACCTCATCGAACGAGATCGCGAAGGCGAAGATCCCACCCGACACAACCCCGGGGAGGATGCTGGGCAAGGTCACGCGAAAGAACGTCGACAAGGGAGACGCGCCCAGGCTCAGCGCCGCTCGCGTCAGATTGGTGTCATACGTGGACAAGGTCGCCGTCACCGTGATGACGACGAATGGCGCAGCCAGCGCCGTGTGTGCGAGAACCAGGCCCGTGCGCGTGTTCGTCAGCCCGAACTGCCCGAAGAACAGATAGCTGCCCACCGCGACAATAACCACCGGGACGATCATGGGTGAAATCAGCAATGCCATGATCAACCGGCGCGCCGGGAAATCGGGCCGCGAAATTCCCAGCGCCGCCAGCGTGCCCAGCGTCGTCGCCAACACGGTAGTCAGCACCGCCGTGATGGTGCTGTTCACGATGGCATTCATCCAGCGGGCGTTGCCGAAGAAATCGGCATACCAGCGCAAGGAATACTCCTGAACGGGCAAGGTGAAGAAAGGATCCTTCGAAAAGGACAGCGGCACGACGATGAAAAGCGGTGCAATCAGGAACAGCATCACCGCGACGGCAAACGCGACCACGAAGATGCGCGGTAGGCGCTCCGCGCGCGTTGCATAGGAAGGCAGCCACATGACGTTACCCCAGCTTGATTTTGTCGGCGCCCCCGACCAGGCGCAGGAAAGCGACGTAAACCACCAGCGTCGCGACCAGCAAGACAACGCCCAGCCCCGAGGCCAGGCCCCAGTTGAGATCGCGGTTGATGAAATCGGCGATGAAGTTGGACACCATCTGGTCATGCGATCCACCCACAAGGGCGGGCGTGATGTAGTAGCCCAAAGACAAAATAAAGGTCATGAGGCATCCAGCAACGACGCCAGGTAAAGTCTGCGGGGCATAGATGCGCCAAAACGCTGCAAGAGGCGGCGCACCTAGAGAGCGGGCGGCTCGCAATTGCGTGGTTGCGATCGAGCGCATGACGCTGTAGATCGGCAAAATGGTGAAAGGCAGTTGGATATGGGTCATCGCGGTGACCGTACCCACCCGGGTGAAGATCAACTGCACTCGTTCACCGATCAAATGCAGGGATAGCAACACGTCATTGATGACGCCGTTCGACTGGAGCAGAACGACCCAGGCAGTCGTACGCACCAGCAATGAGGTCCATAGCGGCAGCAACACCATCAGCATCATGACGGCAGCGATCCCTCGGGGTGCGATCGTCAGCACATAGGCCACTGGATACCCCAGAATCAAGGTCAGGAGAGTGACCAGCGCAGCAATATAGAATGTCCGCCCGAGGATATCGACAAACACCGCTTGGTCACCGGCCACCCGGCTGACTGAGGCGTCGGGATTCTGCTGCAGGTCCAGGGCGCGTAATAGATAATAGGGCGTGAAGGTCGAACCGCTGCGCTTGATGATGGTCCAGACGGTCGGCGATGCCCAGTCCTTGCTGAGCCCCAGAAACTTTTCCTTATATGGACCCGACTCGACTCTTTCAACCATCCGCGCCGCCGCCAAGACACGGCTACGCATCCCCGGGATTTCATAATTGAGCCGTTTGCCGAGGAGCGCGGCAGTGCTGTCGTTCTGGGCAGCCCTGAGATCTATGGCGAGCGCATCATAGATCGGCTCGTCAGGCACGGAAACACCATCCCAGCTTTCCAAGACGGTCAGGGTACGCGGCAATACCTGGCGGACCTCGGGATTGGCAACGGCCGTCGCCAGCAGATACAGGATCGGTACGACAAAGACGATCATCAGAAATGCGACCAAGGGTAGTGCCAATGATAGCGCGGTACGGCGGGCAGGCTGTTCAGCGCGCCGCACTGCCTTTGAGACATCAATGTTCGCAATCACGGCGGCTGTCATGACTTCATGCCTCCAGCAGCTGGCAATCAGCAACCCCGCAGTCGAGGGCGACCGACTCTCCAGGCACGAAATGGCGAGCTTCACGCGCCGGAATGCGGGCAGTCAGCATCTGACTGCCGAAGGCCCTGATCGACAACCGCATGTGATCACCCAGGAAGAAGACCTCACGGGCCTCCCCAATAATCCGGTTGCCTTTCCCGCACGGCTCGCCGTTGGCTAGTGTCAGGCTTTCCGGACGAACGGACAGGCTGACATCGTCGGTCGCACCCGACAGCCCGTGCCCCAACCCCTTCAGGATCGTACCGTCTGGCATCCGCACCACCGCCAAATCCCCTTCGCGCGCGACCAGAGAACATGACAAGGTATTGTTTTCACCGATGAACGAGGCGACAAAGCGATTCGACGGCTGCTTGTAGAGCATCTCCGGTTCCGCCAATTGCTGGATGCGGCCATCATGGAAGACCGCAATCCGATCCGACATAGTCAGCGCCTCAGACTGGTCATGCGTGACGTATACCATCGTGATACCCAGAGAGACCTGGAGCCTTTTGATCTCGATCTGCATATGCTCGCGCAACTGTTTGTCGAGGGCACCCAACGGTTCATCCATCAATACCAATGAAGGTTCGAACACCAAGGCCCGCGCCAGTGCCACCCGCTGCTGCTGCCCTCCGGAAAGTTGCGCCGGCTTGCGATCCCCGAAATTCCCGAGACTGACGCGGTCAAGTGCCTGCCGCACCTTCGTGGCAGCGTCGACCCCCTTGATGCCGCGATAGCGCAAGGGGAAAGCGACGTTCTCCGCCACAGTCATATGTGGGAAAAGCGCATAGTTCTGGAATACGAAGCCAATATTGCGCTTCTCCGGCGGCAGCCGCTCGACGGGTTTCCCGTCGAGCAGGATGCGCCCGAGCGTCGGGCGCTCGAAACCACCCAGCATCATCAATGTAGTCGTCTTGCCGGAGCCCGAAGGCCCCAGCATGGTCAGAAATTCTCTCCGGCGCACGGACAGATTCAGCCCGGAGACCACGAAATTGACGCCATCATAGGATTTCTTGACATCTTCGAATCGAACCAGAGCGTCAGCCGGCACACCCGACGCCGCCGATCGCATTTCCCCAGGATGACCCATAGCTAGCCTCCATCGATCAACAGCATCACTGCGCAATCCACGTCGTGAAGCGACGGCGGATTTCATCCCCATGATCAGCCCAGAAACCGTTATCAAGCGTCAGAGCACCGGTCATGTTCCGGGGACTCGTGGGCAGATTTGGAGCGACATCCCTGAGCACGAACCGCGCCGCAGACTTACGCACCGGACCATAAGGAATATATTGCGAAACACCGGCGAGCTCTTTGGGCTCGATCGCATATTTGATGAAGGCAAGGGCGCCCGCCTGATTCTTCGCCCCCTTCGGGATGACCCAATAATTGGAATCGAGAATCTCATGATCCCACACGATCTTGAAATTCTTGCCTTCCTTGTTGGCGTTATAGATACGCCCATTCCATGCCGTCGTCATGACCACTTCGCCGGAAGCCAGCAACTGCGGCGCCTGGGCACCGGCTTCCCACCACACAATGCTGCTCTTGATCGTATCGAGCTTCGCGAACGCCCGATCGACGCCCTCTGGCGTGGATAACGTTTTGTAGACCTGATCAGGCGCAACACCATCGGCAAGCAAGGCAAATTCGAGGTTGGTTGCCGGATTCTTCCACAGACCGCGCTTGCCCGGAAACTTGGTCGTATCGAAGAGATCCTTGATGGCCGTCGGTCCATTGGCCAGCCGGGCACCGTCATACGCCAGGGTGGTCGCGTAAACGATGGTCCCAACCCCGCACTTGGACGTGGTGCCATCGAGCCAGTCGTCCTTCGGACCGATCTGCGCCCAGTCGATCTTCTCGAAAATGCCCTCATCGCATCCCTGCAGCAGCGTTGGCGCATCCACGTCGACGGCGTTGAGCGTGACATTGCCAGATTCGATCATGGCCTTGATCTTGGCAATCTCGCCGCCGTATTCCTGCTCGATGATCTTGATGCCGGTCTTGGCTGTGTACGGTTCGAAGACCGCCTTTCGCCAAGCCTGTTGATATGCGCCGCCGAAGCTCATGACTGCCAGCTCTTCCTGCGCCAGCGCGGGCTTCGCACCGACTGCGGCCAGCGCCGCCAACGAAATGACCAATAGACTGCCCGTAAAGCGATGTTTCATCTTCACACTCCCTAACAGCAGTTGACATGAGCACCGGCCGACCGGCGCACCATGCGGATACGCCCGCCACGGGGATGGCTCGGCGCCATCATCCGAATCAGACGGAGGATTTTTGTCAGTGAATCAATCCGCTAAAGCAGCGCGGGAAAATCGGGAATCAGCCACAGTTGTCTCCGTGTCTTTTGAATCGTTTTAATTATCTGTAGGAACCATCCTACGGGTTCCGACCGAGGGGCTCGTTGTCGGAAACGACATCAAATTGTCTGAAAGCGAACCGGCGCCTACCGGATGCGGCGCGGGACACGATGCGTCAGCCCCGCCAGCAGATCATTGGCGATCGTGCTGGACGACCAGGCGACCTCATCCACCGAGGGCCCGCCATCCCCCCACAAAATGACCGGTGACCCGATATCCGCGGCAGACACCGGGTCCAGGTCCACCGACAGCATGTCCATGGAAACCCGGCCCACCAGCCGGGTCCGGACACCGGACACTGTCACCGGGGTGCCGGTAATGGCGTGGCGGGGATAACCATCCGCATAGCCACAGGCAACGATCCCGACCCGCATATCGTGATCTGTCCGGAATGCGTGACCATAGCCGATCGCCTCGCCCGCTGGCAGCACATGGACGCTGATCAGTTCAGAGCCAAGCGTCATGGCCGGAAGCAGCCCGAGGGAGTCGGCATCCCGCCCCACATACGGAGACGCCCCATACAGGCAAATCCCCGGCCGCGCCCACTGGTCTCCCCCCGGCACCCGGGCGGCCAGGCCTGGCGCAAGGACCGCCGCCGAATTGCAGACGCTGACCGGTCCGGGCAGCCCTGCGGCGACACGGCTGAAGCATTCCAGCTGCGCCCGTGTCACGGCCAGGTCGTCATCGGCTCGGGCAAAATGCGTCATCTTGCCGACCAACCCCAGGACGCCGGCGCTTTGCAGCGCCCGCGCCCGGTCGAATGCCCCACGGTATTCCCCTGGCTGAAATCCCAGCCGGTGCATGCCGGAATTGAGCATGACGTGGGCATCGATGGCGGCCAGGCGTGGATACGCCGCCAGCATGTCCATCTGAGCATGACAGTGAACAACCGTACCGATCCTGTAATGGTCCAGCACATCCAGGTCGCGCGGCTTGAAGAAGCCCTCCAGCAGCAGGATGGGCCGCTGCCAGCCCAGCTCGCGGCACCGCACCGCCTCGTCGAGATCCAGCAGCGCCAGACCATCGGCGGCGGCGAAACCGCGCACGGCGGCTTCCAGGCCGTGGCCATAGGCATTGGCCTTGATGACCGCCCAGATGCGTGCGGGCGCGGGCGCGTCGTCCGCCAGACGGCGGGCCACGCGGTTCAGATTGTGCGCCAGCGCGCCCACATCGATCGTTGCCAGAATAGGACGTGGCATGACATCCTCGCAAAAAGTGCGGGACAACCCCGGTGCCCCGCAACCCGCACTCCCGGAGGCTTTCCGGATTCTCCAGACGCCTGACTGGGCAACCAGCCAGCCCAGTCCTCGGTCATCGAACGTTCGCGCTGTTCACCATGGCGTACGCCGAGTGATTGTGAATCGATTCGAAGTTTTCAGCCTCCACCTCGTAGAATGCCACGCCTGGCAGCCTCTGCAACAGGACAGCCACGTCGCGTACCAGGTCTTCGACGAACTTGGGATTCTCATAGGCATGCTCAGTGACGAATTTTTCATCCTCACGCTTGAGCAGGCTCCATAGCTGACCGGAGGCCTGTGCCTCCACCCCGCGGATCAACGCATCCAGCTCGGCTGCCACAGGGGTGTCGTAGTCCAGGCGGACCTGCACATGCGAGCGCTGGTTGTGCGCCCCGTACTCGGAGATCGCTTTGGAGCAAGGGCACAGGCTGGTCACAGGCACCTGGACGCACTGCGAAAAATGCGCTGGTGCCACCCGCGAGGCGTGGACCATCCAGACGACCTGATAATCCATGAGACTGCGCAGGCCGGACACCGGCGCCGCCTTTTCGAGGAAGTAGGGAAAACGGGCGGACAGATCGGCGCTCTCCACACCCAGCCGGTCGCACACGGCCCGTGCCATGCGGCAGAAGCCATCCGGGGACATCGGCGTGTCACGCCAGGCTTCCAGCACCTCGATGAAGCGCGACATGTGGGTGCCCTTGTCCTCGGCGGGCAAGGCCACGGTCATTTCCCAATGCGCAACGACTTGCTGCGGACGAGCTACGGAGACAAGCAGCAGTAGCGGATAGCGGACCCCTCGCACACCGACCCTTTGAATAGGGACCCCGCGAGTATCCGGACCGCTCTGTACGTCTGGCATCGAAACCGCAACGGGATCGAAAAGAGTATTCATGTGCTTTCTGCTCAGTCCACGAATCGCCGAAACGAATCCCTAATCCGCGAGCGGGTCACGCGAGGTCTCCTTGCTCATTGCCATCGCGATCAGCGCAATGCCCGCCGCCACCACAAGATACCAGGCGGGAGCCAGCTTGTTGCCCGTCAGGTGGATCAGCCAGGTCGCAATGAAGGGCGCGGTCCCGCCAAAAATCGCATTGGCCAGGTTGAAGCTCAGCGCAAAGCCGCTGTAGCGCACCCGGGTCGGAAAGATCTCTGACAAAAAGCACGGCAAAGTTCCGTCATTCATGGTCAACATGGCGCCAAACACGATCTGGATCAGGACCATGCCCAGAAAGCCCACGGACGCCAGACTGCTGAACAGCGGCACCGTCAACCCGATGAAGGCGATCGACGCCAGAATCAGCATCGTTTTGCGGCCCCAGCGATCGGACAGGATGCCCATCAGGAAGATGAAACCGATATAGGAAATCAATGCAATCGTCGTCGCCATGAAGGATTCTGTTTCGCCAACCCCCAGCTCAACAGCCAGATACGTGGGCATGTAGCTCAAAATGATGTAAAAGCCCACGGCATTGAGCATGGTGACGCCGATCGCGATCACCAGGGCGCGGCGATGCCGGGACAACAGCAGGCTGACCGGCGCATGGGACACTGCACGCGATTCTTCCATTTCACGGAATTTGGGCGAATCTTCGAGATGGATCCGGATATAGCGGCCGATGTAGCCCAGAGGCGCCGCCAGCAGAAACGGCAGGCGCCAGCCATAGGACTGCATCTGCTCCGGGGTCAGAAACAAATGCATGCCAGAGACCATCAGCGATCCCAACAGCAAACCGGCGGCCGTACTGGCCGGGACGATGCTGGCGTACAGGCCGCGCTTGTGAGCAGGCGCGTATTCGACCAGAAACGCCGAGGCGCCCGCATACTCGCCCGAGGCGGAAAATCCCTGCACCAAACGCAAACCCAGCAACAGAACGGGTGCCCAGACGCCGATCTGATTGAAGTCCGGCAAAAGGGCAATGGCGAACGTTGCCAGGGACATTATGATGATCGACAGTGACAACGCATGCTTGCGGCCGATCTTGTCGCCATAGTGGCCCCAGAACACGCCACCGATGGGCCGGACGATGAAGGACAGCGCAAAGACCCCGAACGTCGCCATCAAGCCGGCGGTCGGTGAAACATCGGGGAAAAAAACGGCTGCGATGATGGTTGCCAGATAGGCATAGGACGCGTAATCGAACCATTCGACAAAGTTACCGATAAAGCCGGCAGCGGCAACCTTGCTAATGACGCGGCGTTCACCAACGCCAGGCATGATGCCCGCGTGGACGGTGGCAGAATTCATTGCTGTCTCCATGGGCCGTCCTTCCAGCCGATCCTTTCCGGACCGTACCGAGTGGACGTGCTCCTTTATTGGTATAGCGGCAAATCATGTAAATCCGTGGGGCATGAGGCGCCGATCCGAAGCATACTGGGAACGACCCCTCATGCAACAGCGGATCAGCGTTTCACAATGTTGTGTTCCGGACCGTACGGGAACTTGGTGATGTTCTCGGCCCCGTCGGCCGTCACGACCAGGATGTCGTGCTCGCGGTAGCCGCCGGCGCCCGGCAGACCTTCGGGCAACATCAGCATCGGCTCCATCGAGACCACCATGTTGGGCACCAACACCGTCTCGATATCCTCGCGCAGTTCCAGTCCGGCCTCACGCCCGTAATAGTGGGACAAGACACCGAACGAATGGCCGTAACCGAAGGTACGGTATTTCAGGACATCATGCCGATGGAAGATCTCGTTCAGTTCCGACGCGATGTCGCAGCAGCGGGCGCCCGGGCGGATCAGTTTCTGACCGGCCTCGTGCACTTCGACGTTGATCTCCCAGATGCGGCGGTGGGCATCCGAGCACTCCTCGGCGAACAATGTGCGCTCCAGTGCCGTGTAGTAGCCCGAAATCATCGGGAAGCAATTCAGGCTCAGGATGTCGCCACGCTGGATCCGGCGCGACGTCACCGGATTGTGGGCGCCATCGGTGTTGAGTCCGGACTGGAACCACGTCCAGGTGTCCATCAGCTCGGCATCCGGGTAAGTGCGGGCGATCTCGCGCACCATGGCCTGTGTCGATGCCAGCGCCACTTCGTGCTCGGGCACGCCCACGGCAATGGCGTCACGGCAGGCGGCGCCGCCGATGTCGGCGATCCGGGCGCCATGCTTGATCAAGGCGATTTCCTCGTCGGATTTGACCATGCGCAGCCGCATGCAGGCCTTGCCGATGTCCACCAGTTCGCTACCCGGCAGGGCGGCGCGCAGTTTGTCCAGGTTTTCCGCCGTGACGTGATCGAGTTCCACCCCGACCCGCTTCTTGCCCTTCAGCAAAGTCTGGACCGCGTGGAAATAGTTGTCACGCTGCCAATCCGTGTAGACGATATTGTCGCCGAAGCTGCGGCGCCCCGGCTGGCCAGCGTCGATATTGGCGCTGATGGTCGTGTGCTTGTCCTGCGTGAGCGCCAGCCCATAAAAGCGCCCGAAGTGGCAAAATAGAAAGTCGGCGTAGTAATTGATGTTGTGGTACGAAGTAAACAGGACGGCATCGATGTCGTTGGCAGCCATGTGCGCGCGCACAGAATCGACGCGCCGCTGCATTTCGGCAGCCGAAAAGGTCGGCTTGGCGCGCGGGCCGTTGGGGATCTGCAGCAGGCGCGTTTCGCGCATCTGCTGGGCTGCTGTGGCGGCATTGGAAAATTGCAAACTGCTCATGGGGATGTCTCCTGTGATTGGCATCGGCTTTTGAAATGACCACGCGGTTGTCCGCGTTCGTGCAGACCATCTTAGAGACCGCGCGCCGCACACCTTTTTTCAGAAGCGACCTTTAATTGCCTGGAAACGAAGATCCGCGCCGAACAAGACGGATCGACAATAAAAACACCCTTTCAATTGGAAAGCGGAAGCACTTTTTGGACGGAGACAAGCAGGATGGATGTCCCTTCGGTTCAGGACGCCTCGCATGGGCGCCCGGTCCCGGACACGCAGCACTACGGTTTTTTGCTGGTTCCCGGATTTACGTTTATCGGTTTTTCCTGTGCGGTGGAACCCCTGCGCATGGCCAACCTGGCTAGCGGGTGCCCGCTGTTCCAGTGGTCCACGATCAGTCTGGACGGCGCACCGGTCCAGGCCAGCAACGGGATCCCCATCCAGCCTGACCACGCGCTGGACGATGCGCCCCCATTCGATACCCTCTTCGTCTGCGGCTCCAACCCGATCCCAGCACGCATCGACTCACATTGCCTGAACTGGTTGCGCCATCGTGCGCGCCAGGGAACGGTCCTGGGCGGTATCTGCACGGGTAGCTACTGGCTGGCACGGGCGGGTCTGCTGAACGGCTACCGTTGCACTCTGCACTGGGAAGACACCGAACGGCTGCTGACCGACTTTCCGGAAATCATCGTCTCCAAACGCATTTACGAAATCGATCGGGACCGCTATACCTGCAGCGGCGGGATCGCGCCCGTGGACCTGATGGTCGCGCTCATCGGCCAGCGGACCGGCAGCCACGAGATCGCCGCCAAGGTCTCCGAACTGATGGTCTGCGAACGGATCCGCTCCACCCAGGATCCCCAGCGGATCCCACTGCGCCAGCAACTGGGTACGGGCCAACCCAAACTGACCGAGGTCGTGACCCTGATGGAAAACAACCTCGAAGAGCCCCTGACCAAGGAAGAACTGGCCCAGTTCATCCAGGTCTCGGTGCGCCAGCTTGAACGCCTGTTTCAAGAACATCTGAAATGCACGCCCAATGCCTACTACCTGGAATTGCGGCTGCGGCGGGCGCGGCAGCTGCTGCTGGGCTCGGAACAATCCATCATCGACGTGGCGGCCGCCTGCGGTTTCGTATCGGTGACCCATTTCACCCACCGCTATCGGGACTACTTCGGCACAACACCGGGCCGCGAGCGCCGGATCGGCCATCCGACGCTCGATCCGGCGCCGGCCAGCCGGCCGCCTGCCCGGGTGTCCTGACCAGCCGTCAAACCCCATCCGCCACGGCACTCGCGTCCCAGTACTATGGCGCGAACATACAAGCGGAAAACACAGTTTTCCCTAGAATAAGCATCGAGCGAGACAGCCGGAGGACCCGGCGGATTCCGCCGACCCCGGCCAGCCTCGCAAGCGCGTCGAATGCGCTCACGACAATACCTGACTCACCACAGGAGACACCATGTTTTCAGACAATCAACGGATCCAGGGCTTTGACGATACGCTGTGGGCGGCCATCGAAGCCGAACACCAGCGCCAGGAACAGCACATCGAACTGATCGCCTCGGAAAACTACACCAGCCCCCGGGTCATGCAGGCCCAGGGAACCAAACTGACCAATAAATACGCCGAGGGCTACCCGGGCAAACGCTACTACGGCGGCTGCGAATACGTCGACGTGGTCGAGCAGTTGGCCATCGACCGCACCTGCGAACTGTTCGGGGCCGATTGGGCCAATGTGCAGCCCCACTCGGGCTCCCAGGCCAACGCGGCGGTCTACCTGGCCTTGCTGCAACCCGGCGACACGCTGCTGGGCATGAGCTTGGCTCACGGCGGACACCTGACCCACGGCGCCAAGGTCAGCTCCTCGGGCCGCTTGTACAACGCCGTGCAGTACGGCCTGGACGAAAACGACCGGATCGATTACGACGAGGTCGAGCGCCTGGCCCTGGAACACAAGCCGAAGATGATCGTGGCGGGGTTTTCCGCCTATTCGCAGATCCTCGATTTCCCGCGTTTTCGCCAGATCGCCGATCGGGTGGGCGCCCTGTTCATGGTGGACATGGCGCATTTCGCGGGTCTGGTCGCCGCAGGCCTGTACCCCAGTCCGGTCCCCCACGCCGACATCGTCACGACCACGACACACAAGACCTTGCGCGGTCCCCGGGGCGGTCTCATCATGGGCCGGGCCAACCCCGACATCCAGAAGAAAATCCAGTCGGCCGTGTTCCCCGGCGCGCAGGGCGGCCCGCTGATGCACGTCATCGCCGCCAAGGCGGTCGCCCTGAAAGAAGCCATGCAGCCGGAATTCCGCGAATACCAGCAGCGGGTGCTGGACAATGCCAAAGCAATGGCCGAGGTCTTTGTCGCCCGGGGCCTGCGCATCGTCTCGGGAGGCACCCACGATCACCTGTTCCTGGTGGACCTGTCGGCCAAGGGCATCACCGGCAAGGCCGCGGACGCGGCTTTAGGCGCCGCCCACATCACGGTCAACAAGAACGCGGTACCCAATGATCCACAGCCGCCGTTCGTCACCAGCGGCATCCGGGTCGGCTCGCCGGCGATCACGACCCGCGGTTTCCGGATCGAACAGGCACGCGAACTGGCTGGCTGGATGTGCGACATCCTGGACGACCTGGACAATCAGAAAACCATTGCCCGGGTTCGCGACCAGGTGATCGAACTGTGCCAGCGATTCCCGGTGTATCGCACCAGCGTCGAGACTGTCGCGGCATGATGTCGTCATGACCCCCAACTCGGCCGCCACCACGGACGAGCCCCACAGCGTCCGCACGCAGGCGCTCTTGTGCCTGGCTCTGTTCGCGGCGGCCTACACGGCGCAGACAGTCTCTCCGGTGATGCTGTTCTACACCATCGATCTGCGCCTGTCCACGACCGATCTGACCCTGTTCTTCACGGTCTATGCCGCGGGTCTGATGCTCGCCTTCCTGATCGGAGGCCCCCGATCGGATCGTCACGGCCGCAAGGCCGTCGTCCTGCCCTCGGCGGGCCTGCTCCTGCTGGCCGTGCTGGCCTTGATGGGCGCGACAGTCGGGGGCAAGCCGATGATCCTGGCCGCGCGATTCATCCAGGGCGTTGCCAGCGGCGCCATCTTCACCGTCGGTACCGTGTGGCTGCGCGAAATGGCGGGTACCCGCAACGCCACGCGTGCCTCGATGCTGGCCAGTGGCGTCATGGCGTTCGGCTTCGCCATTGGGCCGTTCGTCTCGGGCGTGCTGGTCCAATGGCTGCCCTGGCCGCGGCTGTTGTCGTTCATGATCGCGCTGGCCATGGTGGGGGGCGCCATCCTCATCCTTCGAGCCTCGCCGGAAACCCTGACCGAGGGCCGGGCTTCCAGAGTGCAAATCGGCCTGCCGCGGGGGACCGCCACGGGGTTCTTCTGCTACCTGATCCCCTGTGGACTGCTGGTCTACACCTTCACGATGCTGTCGCTGATCGCTTTTCCCATCCAGTTGGGCAAGGCGGGATTCGCACAGATCTATTTCATCCTGGGGCTCAGCGCCTTGATCGTGCAGGGGTTTGCCGCATTGGCCACACTCTGGGTGATGCGGCTGGGGCCGACTCAAGCCGGCTGGATAGCGGGCCTGTGCGGCGCGATTGGCTGCGCCCTGGGTTATCTGTCGGTTCAACCTGGCGGCTGGCTCTGGGTCCTTCCGGCCTCGGCCGCCATCGGCCTGGCCAACGGCCTGGCCATGGCTTCGGGGGTGGCGGTGTCGGACCGCCTGGCACCCGCCGGTCAGCGAGGAGCCTTGATTTCGATGTTCTATGTCGTCGTCTACCTGGGCTATTCCAGCCCGACGCTGTTGTCGCTGATCTGGGGCAAACAGACGATGGAACGCGGCGACACCCTGATCGTCCTGGGTGCCTTTGCCCTGGCCATGACCGTCGTCATCACCACGGTCGGCCGGCGGGCCATCCGCAGCCACCCGGCCAACGCGCCCGCGAACCATGCGACGGCTGCGGCGACCTCGTCAGATGCCTGAATTGGCGCCTGAGGAATGCCGCTGAGGGCGGGACTGGAGCAAAGCCCCTACCCGCCGGCGCAACCCCGCCAGCGCATCGCGCAGGACGACTTTGGGGTGAAAGACCGCCATGTCGATGGAATCCAGGGTGTTCTTCACCATCAGCCCCAGTTCGGTATCGCCTTCGATGACCAGACGGCGGCTGAAGAACAGCGTGTCCGGATCTTCCAGACGCTGCAGCAGGCGGTAGAAATCCCAGGCGTCGGCCCGGATGGTCAGGTCCGGCTCGGCGTCGCCATGCTGCGCAGCACGAAACGTGCCGGAGCGCCAGGTGTAATCGAAGCGCACATGGGCATCGGCGACATGAATACGCAGGGACCGACCTTCCAGCATGTGCAGGGTGTCGGGATGCAGATGGCGTGCCAGCATCAGGTTCAGGCCGGCAACGAACAGGATGGAGCCCGGATAGCGTGGCAGGCGCTCCAGCGCCTGGGCCAGCGGTTCGGGGATGCGATAGGTGGAAGTTGAAGGATTCTGCATAACCTTGCCTTATCAAAAAAAGGATTCAACCCACGCGAGCCCGGATGCCCGGCACGGATGCCTGGGCCACCACATCCATCCGGGCCACCGCACCCTGCGGCAACACCATGTCCAGACCCGGGCGGCCATGCCAGTAGCCGTTGCAGGGACCAGCCGGCATCAGGGGCACCAGGCGCTCATGGGCATCCTCAGCGGATTCCCGGCCATCGAGCACCGCGCGAAACGCCGCGACGACCTGATCCATGTGCTGCGATTGCGGACTGAGACGCAGCACGTCGACGCCCAGGTCCCGCAGTTCGTCCAGCTCGTGGATCAGGGTATGGACCAGCGCCGACTGGGTCTGGATGCCGTTGATCGTCAGGAAGGCCTGGGATTCTTTGGTTTCCAGCAGCAGACCATCGGGATGATCCATGCAGACGTACTGGCAGTTGTCCTTGGGGAAGTTGCGGTTGCGCGCCGTAAAACACCGGGCGGAAAACGCCAGCGGCATGCGGCCATAGGCGAAGACTTCCGTCTGCAGACCGGCGGGCCGGTCCTGCTGCAGCTGCGTCAGGCCAGCCCGGCCCATTTCCAGGGGCATGACCCAGCGGGTGGCGCCCTGCGCGACGATCACGTCCAACGTGGGTTTGCTATAGATGTTCAGAAACGGACCCGCAATGAAATCGAGCCCCCACGCTGCGCCTGCGGCTTGCTGCCCCCCCACGAGACGCACAGCCCCCATGTCATTGGCCTCGATGCCGTAGCGGCCGTTTTCCGTGATCTTGCGCAGGGTGTTCAGGTCGTTGCCCGATTCCAGCAGCACCTGGGTGGACAGGATCGGGGTCTTGCCGGCCTGGGCCAGCATGTCGGCGACCTCGATCCAGTCGGGCAAGCGCAGTTCGTGACGCCGAGAACAAACGGTCTCGCCCAGATAGACGATGTCCACCGGCCAGTCGCGGACCGTCGCATAGAATTCCAGCGTCGTCACGCGCGGCCAGTAGTACTGCAGTGGGCCCAAGGCTAGTTTCATGATGGTTTTCCTGATGTGGCATGTACCGCCGCCGGCCTGAGTCGGCGCGATCCGCAGGGCAATGACGGCAATTATTTCCAGGGGCGGTGATAGGCCCCCAGCGTGTGCTGCTGACCCTCGGCGACCTTGTTCAGTTCGGCCATCCAGGACGGATGCACGGAATAGCGCGCGGAGTTGGAGCGCGCCTGGTCGATGGCCTGGCGCCAGACCCGGGTGACCTGGGCGACATAGGCGGGGCTGCGCTGGCGGCCTTCGATCTTGATGGCGCGCACACCCATGGCCATGAGTTTCGGCAGCAGTTCCAGCGTATTGAGGCTGGTGGGTTCTTCCAGGGCGTAGTAGTTTTCGCCCGCCACGTCGAAACGGCCCTTGCACAGCGTGGGGTAGCCGGCGTTTTCCCCCTGATCATAACGATCGATCAGTACGCCGTTCAGGCGCGATTCCAGGCCGGCGTCGGTCTGCTGCCAGCGCACGTGTTTCGCCGGGGAACAGACCCCATGAGTGTTGGGCGATTCGCCGGTGGCGTAGGACGACAGAGCGCAACGGCCTTCGACCATGACGCACAGACTGCCAAAACCGAAGACCTCGATCTCGACGGGCGCGTTTTCGCAGACCTGCTGCACCTGGGCCACGGACAGTACACGTGGCAACACGACCCGTGCGATCCCGAAACGTTCGTGATAGAAATGGATGGCCTCGTAGTTGGTGGCCGACCCCTGGACGGACAGGTGCAGACGCAGATCGGGATATCGGGCGTGGGCATAGGCCATGAGCCCCGGATCAGCCATGATGACCGCATCGACGCCGGAATCGGCGGCGCGGTCCACGGATTCCTGCCACAGGCGCCAGGCATCGGGCTGCGGATAGGTGTTCAGCGCCAGGAAGACCTTGCGGCCACGGTCATGCGCATAACGGATGCCCTGGGCAATGGCGGTGGCGTCGAAGTTCAGGCCAGCGAAATTGCGCGCGTTGGTGGCGTCCCGGAAACCCAGATAGACGCAATCCGCGCCCTTGTCGACGGCGGACTTCAGGGCAGGCAGGCTGCCGGCCGGACAGACGAGTTCGAAGCTGGACAGATCGTGGAGGGGCACAACACCGGGACGGACAGGAGGGGTCGAAGACATGAGGGCGATCCTGGACGATTCTGGCGGGGCACACCGCCGGGCCCTGCCTGGACACTATCTGGGAAGGCGCTGATCCGGTCCGATCTCGAGATGGCGTCGGCTCGCCGGATCGAAGCGACTTTCGCACTATGCACGCTCGCCTGACGTCCCGCCTTAATCCGGATCAAGGTCGGGCCAGATTGAACACAGCACGGAAACGGTACCGCGTACGCGGTTTTCCACCCTGCGGGTAGGGTCGATCGTGTAAGGTAGCGCCTTGACCTGCGAGGTACACCCATGAGCCATCCCGACATCACCCTGGACGTGCGCGGCCTGCCGCCGCCGGAACCGCTGGAACACTGCCTGGAGGCGCTGGCCGATCTGTTACCTGGCCAGCGGTTATGCATGTTGATCGACCGTGAACCGTATCCGCTGTACCCCATGCTGGACCGCGACGGGTTCCAGCACGAATGCACCTTCGAGGAAACCTATTTCCAGGTCACCATCTGGATCGATTGACCATGCAGCGCGCACTGGATTTCGACAAGACACCCGCTCTGGGCGTACCCCTGCCCTTCTTCCTGAACGTGCCGCTGTTCGGGGCGCTGGCCGGCGTACTGGCCACCTGGGTGGGCCCTCAGGCCTTTGCGTCACGCTGGGATGCCGCGACCCTGGCCCTGACGCACCTGTGGACCCTGGGCATCCTGGGTAGCGCCATGCTGGGTGCCCTGATCCAGATCCTGGCGGTCGCCTGCAACGTCCCCGTGACACCGGCGCGGGCCGTGGCGAATAGCGCCCATGCGCTGCTGACGCTGGGAACCCTGGCTCTGGCGGCCGGCTTTCTCTGGTGGTCCCCAACGGCCTGGCTGACAGCCGTCGGGTTGCTGGGACTTGCCTTCGCCCTGTATCTGGCGGCGGTCGGCCGGGCGCTCTGGCGCCACCGCAAACAGGTCTACAAAGGGGCGCGCGAGATCCTCGTCCCGGTGCGCGGCGCACTGGCGGCCCTGGCTCTGGCGGTGCTGATCGGACTGATCATGGCGGGCGCGCTGGGACTGGGGCTGGGGCTGCCGGACTGGGTGGGCAGCCACATTCTGTGGGGGCTACTGGGCTGGGGGGGCTTGCTGCTGATGGGCATGTCCTTTCAATTATTGCCGATCTTCCAGATGATCGAACTCTATCCAAAACCGCTAACCCGCTGGCTGCCGCTGCTGATCCCCGCGCTGCTGCTAGCCTGGAGCGCGCTGGATGCCTCCACCGGGCTGCCGCATCTGATGCGCGAAACGGTGGAACTGCTGCTGACAGGGGCCTACGTGACCTGGATCGGCACATCGTTGCAGCGGCTGTGGACCCGCAAGCGTCCCACCGCGGAACCGACGACCCTGTTCTGGTTCACCGGCTTGATCTGCCTGCTGGCCTGTGCGCCGGCCTGGGTCTGGCTGCGTCACGGTCAGTCCACGCAGGCCGCGATGGTGCTGGGTATCCTGCTGATCGTGGGCGGGCTGGGATCGGTGGTGCACGGCATGCTGTACAAGATCGTGCCCTTCCTGCTGTGGAAGCACGCACAGGACGCCATCGTCATCCCCGACCGCGACCCGGCCCAGGTCCGTGTCTACCTGAAGGTGCTGCCGAAGATGGCCGCCTATATCCCGGAACGCCCGGCACAGACGCACTGGGTAATCTACGTCCTGATGGTGGTTTCCTGGGTGCTGGCAGCCACGGGCTGGCGGCCCGCCACAACGATCGCGGGGCCGCTGCTGGTCCTGTCGGCCGCACTGCAGGCCTGGAACCTGGCGCGGGCGCTGATGCTGTACCGCAAAACATTGCGGGCTATGGCGGCCCTGCCGATCGCGGCGGCGGGGGGCCGACGCGACGTCTCCTGATCCCGGGGTCAGTCGTTCCCGATCTCCGCCAGAGCCCGGATCAGTTCCGCCATGTTCGACACACCCAGCTTTTCCATCGCCTGAGCCCGCTGCACCTCGACATAGCGCACCGACACACCCTGATCCGCCGCAATGTCCCGGTTCGTCAGGCCCGCCTCGACCCCGCGCACGACGGCCCGCTCCCGCGCGCTGAGCGCCTGGTAGAGCGCCCGCAGGCGACGGCGCCGGTCGGCCTGCCTCGACCGATCCAGGGCGCGATCGATCGCCGGCATCAGGGTGTCCAGCAGCACGGGCTTTTCCAGGAAATCCACCGCGCCATTCCGAAAGGCCCCGGTTGCCATGGGCACGTCCGCATGCCCGGTCAGGATGATCACGGACAAGGGGCTGCCCAGCCGTCGCAGGTGTGTCTGCACGGCCTGCCCATCCCATTCGGGCATGCGCATGTCCAGCAGGACCACCCCGGCCGCGTACAGGTCGGCGCCATCCAGGAAGGCGCGGCCATCCGGCCAGTCCAGACAGCGCAGGCCTACCGTCTCGAGCATGTAGCGGCACGCGCGACGCACCGACGCGTCATCGTCCACGATATGAATCACGGCATGGGGCTCGGTCATGGCAGGGAATCCGGGGGGATGGACGGCAGCTCCAGCAGCACCAGGGCGCCGGTCACGCCGTCCGCACGATTGCCGACCTGGATCCGCCCTTTCAGGGAGAGCATGATACGCTGCGCGATCAGCAGCCCCAGGCCGAGCCCATCGGGCCGCGTCGTGCGAAACGGCACGAAGGGAAACCGCACATGCTCGGCATCGAAGCCCGGCCCGTCGTCGGCGACCTCGATTCGCAGAACGCCTTCCTCGGCCGCAGCCCGCACAGAGATGCACCGCGCACCGGCCTGCACGGCATTGATCAGGACATTGGCCAGCACTTGCTCGAATGCCCGGGGAACGTCGCCGGCCACAAGGGCCTGGGGGATGTCCGCCTCGATACGCACCCCCTGGCGGTCCGCCTGCAACCGTACCATGCCGACCACCTGTTCCACCAGGGCGCCCAGCGCTTGTCTTTCCGACACGGGCTCCGGCCGTTCCGGCTTGGCCCATCCGCGCAGGTTGCGGATGACCCGATCGCAGCGCAGGACATCGTCCCGGATATGTCCCAGCACGGGAAGCAGGGGATGGTCCCGGTCCTCGGCCCGCAGCCGATAAGCGGCCGCCTCGGCGTATTGCAGAATGGCGGCCAGCGGCTGCTTGACCTCGTGGGCGATGCCCGCCGCCATCTCGCCCAACAAGGCGATCCGGTCCGCCTGGGCCAGCGCCTGCTCATACTGGTGCAGTTGCTCATGCGCCAGACGCAAACGCTGGCGCTGGCGCCGCGCCACGCGCGCCAGCCACAGGCTATTGCCCAGCAACAACAGTCCGAGGCCCAGCACCGAAACCAGCCAGGGCCAGTAGTGCCACAGCAGACGTCGCAGCTGGCCCCAGACATCGGCATCGGACACATACCCAATCCGGTGCAGGCGTCGCTCCACGTCGGCGGCCGATACCGGCAAAGACCATCGGGGCAGGCCGGCGGGCAGCGAGTCACCCAGCAGGACGCCACCCAGGGCCGCCGCCAGACCATCCGGGACCGTATCCAGAGCGGCCAGCGACCAGCCAGGCAACAGACGCGTGCTGGACGCGCAGGGAGCCGCCTCCGCGGGAGCGGCCGGACCGGGAAATGTGTCCGAGGCCCCCCAGGCCGGTTCCAGGAGGCGCAGGCGCATGCCCTTCAGGCGACCGGAGGCCGACAGTTCCTCGTACAGGCACACCGGCACGATGGCGGCGTCCACCTGGCCCGCGGCCAGCTGCAGCAGCGGCCGGTCGGCGGGAAACCCGGAAAAGACAGGAACGTAGTCCCGTTGCGGCGCAAGACCCTCGCGATCGAGCAGTTCCACCCCCAGCAGATATCCACCCAATGCCTCCGGATGCACGGCGCCCACCCGCCGCCCCTTCAGATCCGCTAACGACGACGGACCATCCTCACGCACCCAGATGGCCGAACCGATCTGCTCCAGAAACCGGAGGTCGCCGCCGCCCGAAGGTTTGAGCGTCGCCAGCCAGCGCACTGGCCGGCGGGGATCCAGCGCGCGGAACTGGACCGGATTGGCCAGCAGGAAATCCAGACCCTCCAGGGCCCCCGACCGCAAGGCCTGATCAGGCACGATCGGGAGCAGATCGAAATGCTCGCCGGGCAGGCGCTGCTCCAACCAGTCCCGCCAGGAGCTCCAGGCCCGCAGCGCCTTTTCCGGACCGCGAGGCGCCAGGATCCCGATCCGCCAGGCATGCAGGGACGGCACCTCCCCTTCCCCGGCCGCCCGGGCGCCAGCCGTCAGCAGGACCAGCCCGGCCAGCAGCACGACGCGCGACAGCCGCCCCATCACACGCACGATTTGCTCCACATCAATAGATCCCTACTAGCAGTACGGTTTTCCACATAGCGCGGTCCGATGCCAACCCGCACAATCAAATCGGGCCGGCATCGGCAACGAGACGATCCTCCGGCCCCGCGACACGAGAAGGAAACAGCAATGTCCAAAAGACGCATCACAGCCCTGCGCGCTCTGCTCATGGCCGCCGGATTGACCGCCGGACTGGTCATCGCGGCCACCTGGGGACTGGCGTGGCAGCGCCGCCCCGAACCGCCCGCCCACACGGACCTGGCGCTCGACGATCCCGCTCTGATCCGGCAAGGCGAGTATATTGCCAGAACCGCGGACTGCATCGCCTGCCACACGGCACCCGGCGGCAAGCCGTACGCCGGCGGCCTGGCCATGCAAACGCCGGCCGGCGCGATCTACTCGACCAACATCACGCCCGATCCCGACACCGGGATCGGCGCCTACGACTACGAGGCGTTCCGCAACGCGGTCAAGCATGGCATCCGCCGGGACGGGGCGGCGCTCTACCCCGCCATGCCCTATCCGTCCTACGCCATCATGCCGGAGGCGGATCTGCGCGCCCTGTACGCCTACTTCATGAAGGCCGTGGCGCCACAGCGCCAGGCCAATGCGAAATCCACGATTCCCTGGCCACTGGACATGCGCTGGCCGCTGATCTGGTGGCAGGCGCTGTTCGCGCCCACCCGTACCTTTCAGCCCGCTCCCGAGCTGGACGCCAACCTGAACCGCGGCAAATACCTCGTCGAAGGCCCGGGACACTGTGGCGCCTGTCATACGCCGCGCGGCATCGGCTTCCAGGAAACGGCACTGAACCTGCAGGACGGCGACACATTCCTGTCCGGCGCCCTGATCGATGGCTGGCGCGCCAAAAGCTTGCGCGGCGAGGCGCAAGGCCTGCATTCCTGGAGCCAGGCGGAAATCATCGAGTTTCTCGCCTCGGGACGCACCAACCGGGTAGCCGCCTTCGGCGCCATGGCCGACGTGGTCAGCCACAGCACACGACACATGACGGCCGAGGACCTGGGCAGCATGGCTGCCTATCTGAAGCAATTGCCGCCCGCCCCCGGCAAACTGGCGGCTTTTGCGCCCAAGCGGGACACGTTGACCGAGTCGCTGCTGGACGGGACAGAGCGCGTCCGGGGCGCCCTGCTCTATCGGGAGCACTGCATGAGCTGCCACCGGCCTGATGGCCAGGGCGTGCCGCGTATCTTCCCGGCGCTGGATGGCAATTCCGCGATCTTCGCCCACAATCCCCAGTCCACCATCCAGGTGACCCTGGAAGGCGGTCGCATGCCGCTCGATCCCCGCGCCGACAAAATGGCGTTCGCCATGCCCGGCTTCAGCCACCTGTCCGATCAGGACATCAGCGAGGTGCTGAGCTTCGTGCGCAGCGGCTGGACCAATCAGGCACCCGCCGTTACGCCTGAACAGGTGCGCCAGATCCGCGCGTTCCTGGCCACGAAGGCGCCCCACATCCAGACAGGAGAACATCAATGAGTCACCATCGCTCCCTGCGCCTGTGCCTGACCGGGCTGGCGCTGGCCTTGGGTCTGAGCGCGGGCGCGCTGGCCCAGTCCACCGGTGCGGTTGCCCCGCGGACTTATGCGGTCAAGGACAAGAACGGCCAGCCGCTGCCCGCCTACACCATCCCGGAAGACAGCGAAATGCTAAAGCATCCCGACGCCGAACAGATTCTCTACGGACAGCGCCTGCTCAACGAAACACAGCGCCTGCTGCCCGACCGCGTCGGTGCCGCCATGAACTGCAACAGTTGCCATGTGGTACAGGGCAAGAAGCCGCTGGGCGCACCCTTCATCAACACCTACAACAGCTTTCCGCAATACAACCCGCGATCCGAACGCGTCATGACGCTGGAGGAACGGATCAACGGCTGCATGATCCGCTCGATGAACGGCAAGAAGCTGCCGCAGGATTCCCGCGAGATGCAGGCCATGGTGGCCTACATGAAATGGCTGGCCCAGGACGTGCCGCACGGCGCCCAGGTACAAATCCAGAGCAGCCGCCCGATCGATATGAACATCAAACCCGACCCCGTGCGGGGCCGCACCATCTATGGCGCACAGTGCGCATCCTGCCACGGCGCCAACGGCGAAGGCCGCAAGGATGCACGCGGCAACATCGTGTTCCCGCCACTCTGGGGCGACGAGTCCTTCAACATCGGCGCGGGACTGGCGCGGACTTACAAGGCCGCGTCCTTCATCTACGACAACATGCCCATGGGCGTGCACACGAAAGGCGCCTGGGGCGAGGGCCGCACCCTAAGCCTGCAGGACGCGGTGGACGTCGCCGAATTCTTCACCCATATGCCGCGTCCAGATTTGCCGATGAAGGACAAGGACTGGCCATCGGGGAAGAAACCGAAGGATGCACGATATTAGAACGGGGTTCACCCCCTGTACGACCTGAGGCCTTCGGCGTTCAGGACGGTGAATTCGCGTCCGCGCACCCGGATCAGGCCACGCTCGCTCAGTTCACGCAGGATCCGGGAAAAGTGTTCAGGGGTGAGATTCAGCCGGGACGCGATCACCGATTTGCTGATCTCGATGCGGAAAGGCGTGTCCTCCTCGCCGCGCCATTGGCGAAACAGGAAAGAAATCAGCCGCTGAGCGCCGGTGTGCAGGGTGTAGGCCTCCACGTCGCCCATCAGGCTGTAGAGCCGCCGGCTCAGGCCCGCCAGCATCTTGCGGGCCACCCCTGGATGGCGGTCGATCTGCGCGAACAGCGCATCACGCCCGACATGCAACAACAAGGTATCGCGTAGCGCTTCGGCGGTGACGATGTAGTTCTCTCCCATGAACATCAGCGCCTCGCCGAACCCGTCGCCCGGCCCGATCAGGCGCACCACCCGCTCCACCCCGGATGCCGAAATGAACACGAGCTTCACCTGACCATACACCACGACGTGAAAGCCCAGGCAGGGTTCGCCCCGGCGGAAGATGATCTCGCTGCGCGTGGCAATGACCTCGGTCGTGCCCTTGGCGATCGGATCCAGGTCGGCAGCCGGCAATTCGTTGAACAACGGCACCTGCCCCAGCAGATCGCGGATCCGCAGATGACGCGACCCTTCGTCGCTGGCCAGATGCACGCGTCCGCTCTCCGGATTGCTAGAATTCACACCATGATCCGTGCGCTGTTTACCATCCTGGGCACGATTTCCCTGATGCTGGGCGTGCTGGGGATCTTCCTGCCCCTGCTGCCCACGACGCCCTTCCTGTTGCTGGCGGCCTTCTGCTACCTGCGCGGCTCGGCGCGCCTGCATACCTGGCTGATGTCCCATCGCATTCTCGGTCCGTATATCCGCGACTTCCAATCGGGGCGCGGTATCCCCCTGCGCAGCAAATGCATTGCTTTGGCCCTGATGTGGCCATCGCTGGCCCTGTCGGCCTGGATCATGCCGGTACTTTGGGCACGCTGGCTGCTGCTGATCCCCGGCATCGGGGTCACGATCTATCTATGGCGCCTGCCGACCCGCGCCCGCGACGACGACATCAAATGAGCTTCGAGTAGGTCGCCACCCGCGGCCGGCGCACGTACTGGTCGAACACCATGGCGAATGCCCGCACGAACAGGCGGCCCTTCGGAAGAACCTGCAGGCCCTGCCCATCGAGGGTCAACAGGCCGGCCTCGACGTACGGCTGCAACTGCGCCAGTTCGTTGGCGAAACAGGACTCGAACGATTGTCCATGACGCGCCTGGAACGCCGCGAAATCCAGCGGCATGCTGCACATGATGGTCATGATCACCTCGCGGCGAACGGCATCGTCAGGGCTCAGATCGAAGCCCTTGGCTGTGGGCAGCTGGCCGCGCGCCAGGATGTCGCGGTAGGCATTCAGGGAATGGTGGTTCTGCACGTAGGCATCGCCGATCTTGCCGATCGCCGAAATCCCGAATCCGACCAGATCGCATTCCGCTCGCGTCGTATAGCCCTGGAAATTACGGTGCAAACCGTGTTTCAGGCGAGCACGGTTCAATTCGTCATCAGGCTTGGCGAAATGATCCAGGCCGATGTAGACGTAACCGGCCGCCAGCAGCCGACGCGCCGACATCAGGAAGATCTGCAGTCGCGTCTCGGCGGACGGCAGGTCTTCGGTACGGATCAGCCGCTGCGACTTGAAGCGGTCGGGCAGATGCGCGTAGTTGTACAGCGCGATCCGGTCGGGCGACAGTTCGATCAACTGATCCAATGTGCGGCTGAAGCTCTCGAGCGTCTGTTTGGGCAGGCCGTAGATCAGGTCCGCATTGATGGATTCAAAGCCGTTGTCGCGGCTGGCCTGCAGAGCCGTACGCACCATGTCGTAGGGCTGGATCCGGTTGACAGCCGCCTGCACGTCGGGATCGAAATCCTGCACGCCGAAACTGGTGCGGTTGAAGCCCAGGCCGGCCAGCATGGCCAGGGAATCCGGCGTCACTGTGCGCGGGTCGATCTCGACACCCAGTTCCGCATCGGGGGTGAACTCGAAATGGCGGCGGATATGATCCATCAGGTTGGTGAGTTCGGCCGCGCTCAGGAAGGTCGGCGTTCCGCCGCCCAGATGCAGCTGCACGGTCCGCCGCTGGTTTCCCAGATGCGGGCTGACCATGTCCATTTCCTGGAACAGGATGTCCAGGTATTCCGCCGAACGGCTGTGGTCCTGCGTGATGATCTTGTTGCAGGCGCAGAAATAGCACAGGGATTCGCAGAACGGCAGGTGGACATACACCGACAACGGCGCGGCGTGATCCGACGCGGTGCGACGGGCTAGATGGTCCAGATAGGATGTGGCCGGATAGTCGCGCTGAAAACGGTCGGCCGTCGGGTACGAGGTGTAGCGGGGACCCGATTGGTCGAAACGCCGGATCAGCGATTCGGAAATTTCCAGGTCCGGAAAGGCAATCGTCCGCGGATCGCCAGAGGCGTCGGGTGTTCCCGTGTGGCTGGCCACGTCGGATGTTGCTTGGGTTGTCATGCCATGAGCTCCTGAGGCAAAACAGCATCCGGACCCTTCTGGTTCCGGATGCAATTGGCCTCATTGTCCAGTATCAAAACCTATTGTCACGCGAAAAGCAGCCATCAAGCTTGACTCATGTCAAGTCTCTGACTTCGCGTATCATAAACGACTGGTCGCTCCTCAGAATCCCGCCGCGTGTCCCTGCTCCTGACTCTGATCCTCACCATCCCGTTCGCCGGCAGCCTGTGCATCGCGCTACTGCCTGCGACCGCGCGGCGTGCGGGGGCCTGGATCGCCGGCGGCAGCGCCCTGACCTGTCTGCTGCTGACACTGGCACTGACACCAGAGGTCGCACACCTCGGGCTGATCAAGCTCAGCTTACCCTGGATCCCGTCCCAGGGGGTGGACCTGACATTGCGCATGGATGGCTACGCCTGGCTGTTCGCCGTCATCATCTCGTCCATGGGCGCCCTGATCGCCCTATATGCTCACTATTACCTGCCAGCCCAGGATCCGGCGCCCCGGTTCTTCGCCTTCCTGCTCAGTTTCATGGGCGCCATGCTGGGCGTGGTGCTGGCGGGCAACCTGATCCAGTTGCTGGTGTTCTGGGAACTGACCAGCCTGTCGTCCTTCATGTTGATCGGCTACTGGCACCACCGCATGGAAGCCCGGCGCGGCGCGCGCATGGCGCTGCTGGTCACCGGGGCGGGCGGCTTCTGCCTGCTGGCCAGCATGCTGATCATCGGTCACATCGTCGGCAGCTACGACCTCGACGACGTCCTGGCCGCCGCGAGCCAGATCCGCGGACACCGCTGGTATCCCATCCTGCTGGTGCTGCTTGCCGTGGGCGCGTTGACCAAAAGCGCGCAATTCCCCTTCCATTTCTGGCTGCCCAACGCCATGGCCGCGCCCACGCCAGTGTCGGCCTATCTGCACTCGGCCACCATGGTGAAGGCGGGCGTCTTCCTGTTGGCGCGGTTCTGGCCGATCTTTTCCGGCACCGACTGGTGGACCTGGATCATCGGCAGCGCCGGCCTGTGTTCCCTGCTGCTGGGTGCCTATGCCGCCACATTCCAGCGCGACATCAAGAGCGTGCTCGCCTATTCGACAATCAGCCATCTGGGCCTGATCACGCTGCTGCTGGGGATGAACAGCCGCCTGGCGCTGGTCGCCGCCATTTTCCACATGATCAACCATGCCACCTTCAAGGCCTCGCTCTTCATGGCCGCTGGCATCGTCGATCACGAAACCGGCACACGCGACCTGACCCGCCTGTCCGGCCTGCGCACGGCGATGCCGCTGACCGCCACCCTGGCGATGGTGTCGGCTGCCGCCATGGCCGGCGTGCCACTGCTCAATGGCTTCATCTCGAAGGAAATGTTCTTTGCCGAGACCATCTTCATCTCCGGCCACTGGCTCACGCGCTGGGGCTTGCCGGCCGCGGCCGTGGTGGCGAGCGCCTTCAGTGTGGCCTATTCGCTACGCCTGATCATGCAGGTGTTCTTCGGCCCGCCCGCGCACGATCTGCCGCGCACGCCGCACGACCCGACCCGCATGATGCTGATCCCCAGCGCGATCCTCGTCGTCATCTGCCTGGCCGTGGGCATGCTGCCAGGCCTGACCCTGGGCCCGGTCCTGGACATGGTCATGCGCGGCCTGCTCGGGCCGGGCCTGCCGGCCTTCGACCTGCAGGTGTGGCATGGACTGAACCTGCCCCTGCTCATGAGCATGATCGCCATGGTCGGCGGGGTCGGCATCTATCTGGCGCTGCGCGAACGCGACCGCAGGGCGCCCGGCCAGGTCCCGATCATCTATCGGCTCGACGGCCGCCGGAGCTTCGAGAACGCCCTGGAAGCCATCGACAGCGGCACCTTGTGGCTGCTGGGCCGGTTGCAGACCCAGCGGCTGCAGCCCCAGGTGCTGCTGCTGGTCTTGTGCACGCTGGGCGTGGCCCTGCTGCCGCTCGTCGACGGCGGCTGGTGGCCACAAGCCAGCACGCGCGACACCCCGCTGCAATGGTCCTTCGGCCTGATGTGGCTGGCCGGTGGCGCCTGCGCCATCGCCGCGGCCTATCAGGCCAAATACCACCGCACCGCCTCGCTGATGCTGGCCGGCGCATCGGGCCTGATCACCTGCGTCACATTTGCCTGGCTGTCGGCCCCGGATCTCGCCCTGACCCAGCTGGCGGTCGAAGTCGTCACCACCGTCCTGATCCTGCTGGGCCTGCGCTGGCTGCCGCCGCGCATCGAGGAATACCCCGGCGCCACGTGGCATCGCACCCAATGGCGCCGGTGGCGCGATTTCACCGTGGCGGTGGCCGGCGGCGCGGGCCTCGCGGTCCTGGCCTACGTCATGATGATCCGTCCTGCCGCATACCAGAGCATTTCCAGCTTTTTCGTCAAACAGGCGGTGCCGCTGGGGGGTGGCGCGAACGTCGTCAACGTGATCCTGGTGGACTTCCGGGCCTTTGACACCTTCGGTGAAATCACGGTGCTGGCTGTCGTCGCCCTCAGCGTCTATGCGCTGCTGCGACGCTTTCGGCCACCGGCGGAGGCGCTGGCGATGTCCTCGCGCCCATACAGTGCCCAGTCCGACTCGCGGGACCGGGAACCGGACACGCAGGCCACCCTGCCCGACGGCCTGATGCAGGTTCCCGCCGTCCTGGTGCGCCTGCTGCTGCCCGCCTCCACCCTAATCTCGCTGTATTTCCTGCTGCGCGGCCACAACCTGCCCGGCGGCGGTTTCGTGGGCGGCCTGGTCATGGCCACCGGCATCATCCTGCAGTACATGGTGGGCGGCATCCTCTGGGTCGAGGCCCGGCCCCTGATCCGCCCGCAGGCCTGGATCGCCCTGGGCCTGCTGGTCGCGGGCATCGCCGCCATGTCCGTCTGGTGGGTGGGGCGCCCCTTGCTGTCGGCCTACACCCTGGACCTGATGCTGCCTGTCGTCGGCGAGCTGCACCTGTCCAGCGTGTTGCTGTTCGACCTGGGGGTCTACATGCTCGTGGTTGGCGCGACCATCCTGTTCCTGATCGCGCTCGCCCACCAGTCCCTGCGCTTTCACCGCAACATCACAGAGCCGGCCGACGGCCTGCACACGGAGACCTGACCATGGAATGGATTCTGGCCCTGGGGATCGGCGTGCTGGCGGGATCGGGTATCTGGCTGCTGCTGCGGCCGCGCACCTTCCAGTTCATCATGGGGCTGACCCTGATGACCTACGCCGTCAATCTGTTCATCTTCGCCATGGGCCGCCTACGGCTGGACGCCCCACCGGTCATCGACCCCCTCTGGGCGGACCCGGCCCGCTATGCCGACCCGCTACCCCAGGCCCTGGTCCTGACCGCCATCGTCATCGGGTTTGCGACCACCGCCCTGTTCCTGGTGGTGCTGCTGGCCTCGCGCGGCATGAGCGACACCGACCACGTCGACGGCGAGGAGCACCGCCCATGATGCCCTGGCTTCAGCACCTGCCGGTCCTGCCGATCCTCGTGCCGCTGCTGACCAGTGCGCTGATGCTGCTGACCCGCGACAGCCAGCGGCGCTTGCGTGTCGGGCTGGGAACGGCCGCGATCCTGCTGCAGATCCTGATTGCGCTGATGCTGATCCGTGCCACGCAAGGCATCGGCGCCCCGGCCTGGCCCGACGGTATCGGCGTCTATCGCCTGGGCAACTGGCCCGCGCCTTTCGGCATCGTCCTGGTCGCCGACCGCCTCTCCGCCCTGATGCTGGGGCTGACCGCCGTGCTGGGCCTGTGCGCCTGGATCTACGCCACGGCCCGCTGGGACCGGGCGGGCAGCCACCTCCACCCGCTGTTCCAGCTGCTGCTGATGGGCCTTAACGGCGCGTTCCTGGCCGGCGACCTGTTCAATCTGTTTGTCTTCTTCGAGATCCTGCTGACGGCATCCTACGGCCTGATGCTGCACGGCTCGGGCAAGCGCCGCGTCGGCGCCGCCCTGCACTACATCGGCGTCAATCTGATCGCCTCATTCCTGCTGCTGATCGCCATCGCCCTGATCTACGGACTGACCGGCACGCTGAACCTGGCCGATCTGTCAAAACAAGCCCTGACCCTGGCGGGGGCGGACCGGCAGCTCTTCGACGGCGCGGCTGCCATCCTGGGCGTCGCCTTCCTCATCAAGGCCGCCGCCTGGCCGCTGAACTTCTGGCTACCCAACACTTACACCGAAGCCGCCGCACCGGTGGCGGCACTGTTTACCATCATGACCAAGGTCGGCATCTACGCCTTGCTGCGCATCGGATCCCTGCTGCTGCCGGCTGGCGCGCCGGCGGCCTTCGGTGGCGCCTGGATGTTTCCAGCCGGCATCGCGACACTGGCGTTCGGCACCTTGGGCATGCTGGCCAGCACCCAGCCCCGGCGAATTGCCGCCTACGCGATCATCACTTCATCGGGCACCCTGTTCGCGGCGCTGGGCATGCCCGGCGTCACGCTGACTGGCCCGGCCCTGTACTACCTGCTCAGTTCCGTCCTGGGCCTGGGCGCGTTCTTCCTGCTGCTGGAACTCACCGAGCGCAGCCAGTCCTTCGGGGCGGACATGCTGGCCATCACCCAGGAAGCCTTCGAAGGCGACGAACCCGAGGCCGCCAGCCTGTCGGAGCAGGTGGTCGGAACACCGCTGCCCGCCACCATGGCATTCCTGGGCCTGAGCTTTTTCGCCTGCTCCCTGCTGATCGTCGGCCTGCCGCCTCTGTCCGGCTTCGTGGCGAAATTCTCGCTGCTGTCCGCCGCGCTACAAACCGCCGAACAGGGCGCACCCACGTTCAATGTCTGGCTGCTGGTGGCGGCCATGCTGACCTCGGGCGTCGCCTGCCTGATGGCGCTGGGACGCTGCGGCGTGCGGATTTTCTGGGTTCCCGAACAGCTGCACGTCCCGACCCTGAGGATCAATGAAATGGCCCCCATCCTGATCCTGCTGGCCGCCTGCGCGCTGTTGACGGTTCAGGCCGGTCCCGTCATGGACTATCTAGAGGATACCGCGCACTATCTGGACCAGCCCGCACGCTACATCCAGGCCGTGCTGGCACCCGCCTTCCCAGGAAGCCAGCCATGAAGCGTCTGCTCGGTTTCCTGCCGCTGCCCTGCCTGCTGCTGGCCTTATGGCTGATCCTGAACGACAGTCTGTCGACCGGTCACATCGCGCTGGGCCTGGCCATCGCACTGATCCTCAGCCTGTTGACCCCGATCCTGCGTCCCGTCCGCGCGCGCCTGTCCCACCCGCTCACGGCGCTGCGGCTGGTCGGCCACGTGGCGGTCGACATCGCGCATTCGAACTGGTTGGTCGGCCTGCGCATCCTGCGCGGCGACACCGCGAACGCCCGGCCCGGATTCCTGGACATTCCGCTACGCATCCGCGACCCCCACGGACTGGCCGCACTAGCAGGCATCGTGACCTTCACCCCAGGCACAGTCTGGGCCGGACATGATCCGGCGCACAACATCCTGACCCTGCACGTCCTGGACCTGCACGACCCCGCAGGCCTGACGCACACCATCCAGGACCGTTATGAACGCCCGCTGATGGAGATCTTCGAATGAGCGCTTTGATACTGGACTGGGCCGCCGGCTTCGCCCTGTTGTGTTTCGTCCTGGGCCTGGCCTGCGCGGTAGTCCGCCTGATCCGGGGCCCCCGGGCGGAGGACCGCATCCTGGCCCTGGACACGCTCTACATCAACGGCATGCTGATCCTGCTGGTGCTGGGCCTGCGGTTCGAGGCCGGACTCTATTTCGACGTGGCGCTGCTGATCGCGCTGTTCGGCTTCGTCGGCTCCACGGCCCTGGCGAAATTCCTGTTGCGTGGCGAGGTCATCGAACCATGAACGAACTGCCCTTGTGGGCCGCCATCCTGGTCGCCCTGTTGCTCGTCCTGGCCGGGATCGTGACATTGACCGGCTCGATCGGCCTGCTGCGCCTGCGCACCTTCTACGAGCGCATGCATGCGCCGACGATGGGGACGACGATGGGCGCCTTCTGCATCGCACTGGCGGCGACGCTGGTCGCCAGCCTGCTGCAGGAACGGCCCATCTTCCACGAATGGCTGATCTGCCTGTTCCTGTTCATGACGGCCCCGGTGACGGCCATCCTGCTCATGCAAAGCGCCATTCAGCGCCGCAAGCCTTGATGGAAAAGCGCGCTTGAGCATATTTGTAACATATTGCTAAGGGGAAACCCGTACACTGATTGTTATCAGTACCCTTCACCGGGCCGGGATTACGCCCGGAATCACTCAAGGAGAGCCCATTATGCGTCAAGCATTACAGATGTCTTTGCGTGCCACCCTGCTGGCGGCCGGCCTTGGCTGCACCGTCCTGTTCATGCCGGCCGCCCAGGCCGCTGCCCCGCAAACCCAATATCAGCGGGACGTGGAACACTGCAACTCCACGCCTGGCATCGACAAGAAAGCCTGCCTGCACGAAGCCGGCGCAGCGGCGCAGGCCGCCCGCCAGGACGCACTGACCAGCCCCCCGACGCAGACGGAGAACAAGAATCGCACCCTGCGTTGCAATGGCCTGCCGGCCGGTCAGCGCGAGGATTGCATGAAACTGATGGAAAGCGCCAATACCCGCGAGCAAGGCTCGGTCCAGTCGGGCGGAATCCTGCGCGAAACCACGATCACCATCCCGGCCACGACCGGTTCGTGATCGCTCACAGTTCCATCTGCATGCCCATCTCCACCACCCGGTTCGGCGGAATCTTGTAGAACCGGGTGGTGCGGCTGGCATTGCGCGCCATGAAGGCGAACAGGTGCCGCCGCCAGCTCTGATGCCACGGCAGGCGGCGCACCACGATGACGGTCTGACGAGACAGAAAATACGAAGTCTGCATCGGTTCCAGATTCAGTTCCGGAACTTCGTGGCCGATCTGCTCCACGACCTGCGGTACGTTCGGTTCTTGCTTGAAACCCCACCGCGCAATGGCCTGCCAGCTGCTGCGGCTGACCCGCTCGACCCTCAGCCGCTCGTTGAACGGCACATAAGGCTCGTCCGCCACCTCGATGGTCAGAAACAGCGCCTGTTCATGCAGCACCTTATTGTGTTTCAGATTGTGTAACAAGGCGGGCGGCACCGTACCCACGATCATGCTCATGAAGACCGCTGTTCCCGGCACCCGCGTCGGCGGGTAGGCTTCCAGCGATTCCATGAAGCTGACCAGCGACTGATGGTCCCCGGCCAGGTTGTCGTGGATCCGCTGGCGGCCCTGCTTCCAGGTCACCATCAGCGTCAGCAGCGCAATCCCCACCACCAGCGGCAGCCAGCCACCCTCGTGCAGCTTGAGCGTGTTCGACAAGAACAGCAGCACGTCGATCACCAGAAACAACACGATCAGCGCCAGCCAGGCTACGCGCCGCGCGCCGCGTGAACTGCGCGGCAGTACCGCAAAGGCCAGCACGGACGTCATCAGCATGGTCCCGGTGACGGCGAACCCGTATGCATGCGCCAACCGGTCCGACGACCCGAAGGCCAGGATCAGCACCAGCACGGCAATCAACAGCAGCCAATTGACCCGGGGCAGATAAATCTGACCTTCTTCCTTGGCCGAGGTGTGCTGGATCACCATACGCGGCCAGTAGCCCAGCTGGACCGCCTGGCGGGTCATGGAGAACGCACCCGAAATAACCGACTGCGACGCGATCACCGTCGCCACCGTCGCCAAGCCGACCAGCGGGATCAGCCCCCAATCCGGGGCCAGCAGGAAAAACGGATTGCGGATCGCTGAGGGGTCGCTGAGCAGCAGGGCCCCCTGGCCGAAATAGCACAGCACCAGCGCGGGTAGAACCATGGCAAACCAGGCGCGGCGGATGGTGGGCCAGCCAAAATGCCCCATGTCCGCGTACAGAGCTTCCGCCCCGGTCAGGGCCAGTACCAGCGCTCCCAGCGCCAGGAAGGTCTGCCAGGGCGCATCGCCGATAAAACGCAGCGCCCAGACAGGATTGATCGCCTGCAACACTTGCGGCTGCTCGAACACACGCCAGGCCCCGAGGATGCCCAGCGTCAGGAACCAGAGAAACATGACCGGACCAAAGAGCCTGCCCACCGTGCCGGTCCCCCGCGACTGGACCATGAAGAGCGCAACCAGCACCACCACCGAAATCGGCACGACCCAGGCATCGAGCCGATGCGACACGATCCCGATGCCTTCGACCGCCGACAGCACGGAAATGGCCGGCGTTATCATGCTGTCGCCATAGAACAGACTGGCCCCGATCAGGCCCAGGAACGCCAGACGCCAGCGCGTGCGCTCCGGCCGCCCTCGCATGGCCAGTTCCATCAACGCCAGGGTTCCACCCTCTCCGCGGTTGTCGGCACGCAGGATACAGGTGACATATTTCACCGACACCACCACGATCAACATCCAGAAAAGAATCGACAGCATGCCCAGCACATGTTCGATATCCGGTTGCCCGGTCATCGACAGGGCGACCTTCATGGTGTACAGCGGGCTCGTGCCGATGTCGCCGTAGACGACGCCCAGTGCACCGATCAGCATGGCCGCCTGCGGGCCCTTGGAGTCCGTATCTTTCTGAGTGCTCATGGTCATTCGGCCCGTGTCAGGCAAGCCCCCCGCCAGGGGCCGGGAAAAATCAGGGTGATCCGTGTCCCCGCGAAGGCGGGACGGCTGATGACTTTCCACCAGGCGCCATGCGCCCGGGCGATCTCGCGCACGATCGCCAGACCCAGGCCGGATCCCCCCGGGCCCGCATCGGCCGCCCGATAGAAAGCCTCGAAGACCCGCTCGATATCGTCCACCTGGATGCCGGAGCCGTCGTCCTCGACGGAAAACGACGGCGGGTTCGCCATGACGCGCAGCTGAATCAGCCGGGCGCCCACGCCGTAGCGCAGGGCATTATCGATCAGATTGCCCAACAGTTCGCCCAGCAGGACCGGATCGCCGTCCACCCAGACCGGTTCGTCGGGCGCGGCCAGTTGCAGGTCGATCGATCGATCACGCGCCCGGTCCAGCCATTCGGATCCGGCCTGACGCATCCATTCGCACAGGTCCAGGCGCACGAAACTGTCCTGGGGACGGGAGGCATGGTCCGCGCGGGCCAGCACCAGCAACTGCTGCCCCATGCGGATCATGTGGTCGGTGACTTTCTTGATCCGGCCCGCCCGCACTCGGATGTCATCGGGCAGATCCTGGCCCAGCATCAGCTCGGATTCGAGCTTCAGCCCGGCCAGAGGGGTGCGCAACTGATGGGCGGCATGGCCGACGAAGCGGCGCTGCGCCTGCACGGAATCGTCCAGCCGCACGAGCAGATCGTTGAAATGCAGCACCAGGGGGGCGACCTCGCTGGGCAACCCTGCCAGATCCAGCGGCTGAAGGTCCTCGATCGACCGCTGGCGGATCTGATCCGCCAGCCGGTTGATGGAGCTGAGCTCGTGGCGGATCCCGGAAATCAGCACCCAGACGAACAGCACCACCAGCAAGCCCTGCGTCAGCAGCATCACCCAGAACAGATCGCGCAGCAACCAGGACTGGGGGTTGATGACCCCGGTCATGAACCAGGTCGCCAGCAGATCGATTGCGACCAGGATGAAGAAGGCCGGCAGCAGACGCCGGACCAGCCGGCGCGCGAGGGAGTCCTGGGGCATCAGATGTTCGAACAGCCCCAGCGCGCGGCGATCCTGGCGGGGATCGGATGCGACGGACCTATTGGGCACGTTCAATGTCGAGCAGATAGCCGAAGCCGCGCACGGTCTGAATGCTGGCCCCGGTCCCGTCAAGACGCTTTCGCAGACGATAGACATAGACCTCGACCGCATTTTCGCTGAAGTCGGCATCCCAGGCCGACAGGGAACTGACGATCTGCTGTTTGGTGACGACCCGGCCGGGCCGGGCCATCAGCATTTCGAGAACGGACAATTCGCGCACGGACAACGCAAGCCGTTTGCCGTCGACACGGATCTGCCGGCCCACGGTATCGAAGGCCAACGGCCCGCATTCGAGAATGGTCTGGGCCTGGCCCGAATGACGGCGCGCCAGCGCGCGCACCCGTGCGGCCAGTTCGGCGAGTTCGAAGGGTTTGGTGACGTAGTCATCGGCGCCGGCGTCCAGGCCGGCGACCCGGTCTTCCAGGCCGTCGCGCGCTGTCAGGATCAGGACCGGCTCCTGGAAGCCATTGGCGCGCAGACGCTGCAGGACTTCCAGACCGCTGAGGCCCGGCAGATTGAGATCCAGCAGCAGCAGGCCGTAGGCCTGACCGGCGACCGCGCCCTCGACCCGGTCGCCCGTCTGCAGCCAGTCGACGGCATAGCCCTGGCCGCTGAGGAATTCCTGGACTGCGTGGCCCAGTGTGGTGTCGTCTTCGATGACTAGAACTCGCATGGGGTGATTCTAGCCTGAAGACGTCATGACAAGTCACTGGTGCGCGCCGCTCGTTACATAGCTGACAGGCGCTTGAAACGCGGCTTCAACGGGCCGGGGAAGCCGCGCCAGCGGTGTGCGCGGACGCCTTGGCGGCGGTCGGCACGGCCGCTGTTCCCACGTCCTGCGGCACGGGCCCGGACACAGGCGTGGGGGCTGGCTGCGTGACGAATCCCAGCCGCTTCATGCCGGCGCGCCGTGCCGCCCCCATGACCTGCGCGAGTTCGCCATAGCGCGTATCCACGTCGGCACGGATGCGCACCTCCGGCTGTGGATCAGCGCCGGCCTCGGCTGTGAACCGGGACTCCAGTTCGTCCAGTGCCACCGGCTGCTCGTTCCAGAACAGGGTACCGGCGGCGTCGATCGCCAGATCGATGATCTCGGGCCGCTGTTCCACCGGCTGAGCCGTCACCTGAGGCACGTTGATCCGGATCGAATGGCTGAGCAGGGGCGCCGTGATGATGAAGATCACCAGCAGCACCAACATCACATCGATGAGCGGCACCATGTTGATTTCCGACAGGGTCGTGCCGGTTCCCTTGGAATCGAAGCTGCCGAATGCCATGTCAGTTTCCCCGGGCGCTGGCCAGGCTGATGTGGCGGCCCTGGCGTTCGTGAGCGCCATCGTCCACCGGTTGCCCGGTCGTCAGAAAGGTGAACAGGTCATGGGCAAAGGCGTCGATTTGCGCCAGATAGACCCGGTTCAGGCGGACAAAGGCGTTGTAGGCCAGCACCGCCGGAATCGCCACCGCCAGCCCCAGGCCGGTCATGATCAGGGCCTCGCCCACCGGCCCGGCGATGCGGTTGATGGTGACCCCATCAGCCATGCTGATGCTCAGCAGGGCATGGTAGACCCCCCAGACCGTCCCGAAAAGTCCGACGAACGGCGCGGTGGACCCCACCGAGGCCAGCACCGTCAGGCCGTTTTCCAGCCGCGCGGTTTCCTCGTCGATCACCTTGCGGATCGTGCGCGTCACGAAAGCCGCCGTCGAACCGCTTTCCTCGAGCTTCAGCGCGCCATACTTCGCGTGGTGCTTCTGCGCATGGATGGCGTGGCTGGCCAGACGGGCAAACGGTTCGTCAGCCCCATGGGTGGAGATCTCGTTTTCCACCTGTTCCAGCGAACTGGCCGCCCAGAACTCGGACAGGAATTTCTTCGAACGCTGCCGGATGCGCAGATGCGTGAATCCCTTCATCAGGATCAGATACCAGCTGGCCAGCGACATCAGCAGCAGAAAGACAAACAGCGACTTGCCCACGGCATCGCTTTGCCCGATGAAATGCAGCACGCCCTGGCTGCCCGCTGCCAGCTCGGCGGCCTGCGCGGCTGCTGCGACCGGGGCCACTGCGGCGGCAGCACCGGAGGTCGCCGCGGCGGCGGCATGCACGGCACCCGCCGCCGTTTCCGGCCCCACCGCCTGTGCCAGCGCCAGCATCGCGCCGCCGATCAGATCGATCATCATGTTTTTGGACTCCTGTCAGGAAACTGACCTACAAAACGAAATCGAACGGAATATCCACGAGCGCCTTGTAGGCGATGCCGTTTTCCGTGTAAGGACGAAACCGCGCCTGCCGCATGGCCTGGGCGGCCGCCTCGTCCAGGCGCTCGTATCCCGACGAGCGCTGGACCTTGACCTGGGCCACGTGGCCTTCAGGGGAAATCAGCACGCGCAGCACCACCCGTCCCTGCTCGCCGCGCCGCTGCGAGACACGTGGATAGGCGGGACTCGGACGCTTGCCCAGGTAATCCACCTGGCCGATCACGCGCGGCCGATCCGGGTCCACCGCGCGGCTTTCACCATGCGCCTGAGCCGACTGCGGGGCACCACCGGGCTGCACATCCTTCGATGCCTTGCTGTCAGCTGGCTGCCCGGCTGTGCCGCTCTGTGGCTGGGCTTCCAGCTGCGGCTTGGGCGCGGGTCGTGGCTTGGGCCTGGGTTCCGGTTTCGATTTGGGCTTGGGCTTGGGCTTGGGTTCAGGCTGCGGCTTGGGCGGGGGCGCCTCGGTGATCGATCCCGGCTCTGGTTCATCCACCACGGGTTCGGGCGGCGCTTCAGCCACTGGCTTTACCTCGGGTTCCACCACAGGTTCGGGCTCGATGACGGGATCCGGCTCTGTCGGATGGCCAACGGTCCGCGCTTCTGGTGAAGCGCTGGCCGGCTTGGCCGCCGGCGCGGGTTCGACCGCGGGACCAAGTTCCACAAACTGCACATCCAGCGCATCAGGTTGCCCCAAGGCAACCTGAGCCACGGGTGCGGACAGGATCATCGCCAGCACAGCCGCATGCAACCCCAGCGCCACACCAGCGGCTGCCAGCTTCAACCAGGGAAAACGCGAGGAAGGACCCAAACCCATGAATCTAATGCCACTTCAATAAAGGCGGGATGTTATCAGTAATGAAAACTATTCTCAATGTCGATTGAACGAATCCAATAATTTTCCTCCACTTCCAACTCGAATGTGGAAACAAAGTCACACACTTCTGATGAAACTCAAACACTGAATCACGAGTCCCTTGAGTCTGGAGACCGGATTCAATGCCGATCAATCATAAGAGGCCACAAAAAATCATGCCTAGAATGCTAATAGCCCTGTGGGCGGCGGCCCTATGCGCCCTGAGCTTCCAGACCGCCGCGCTGGCTGCCGACACCATCCCGCCAGGCATCTACCTGTCCACCGACTTCCCTTCCCTGACGCTGAAGGCGGGCGAGACATCCAGCATCCCCCTGAACCTGCGCAACCAGGCCATGCCCCCTGAACCGCTGGCCTTGTCCCTGGATGGGGTGCCCAAGGGCTGGAAGGCCACCCTGCTGGGAGACGGCCGGCCCGTCGAGTCCGCCATGCCGGGCAGCAATCAGACCCTGTCCCTGAAGTTGCGGCTGGACATCCCCAAAGGCGAAGCCCAACAGCAGGGCACCCTCACGGTGCATGCCGACAGCAGCCAGCATCATCTGAGCCTGCCTATCGGCATCACCCTGGCGAAACAACTGCCGGCGCAATTGTCGGTCCAACCCGACCTGCCCCAGCTGTCCGGCTCCGCCCGCACTTCGTTTGACTACCAGCTGACCATCCGGAACGACAGCGGCCAGGACGTCCTGGCCGCCCTGACCGCCAGCGCCCCCGGATACTTCGATACCTCGTTCACCGAAGGCTACGGCAGCCAGCAGATCAGCGCGGTGCCCATCAAGGCCGGCGAATCCAAAAACGTGAAGCTGCACGTGCGCCCACCCGCATCTGCGAAATCGGGCGAACACGACATCCAGGTCAAGGTCGCGGCCGACGGCGCGCAGGCCGCCACGGACCTGAAGCTGAACATCACCGGCCAGCCGGCCCTGGACCTGTCGGGCCGCGACGGCCTGATGAGCGCGGGCGCCCAGATCGGCGCCACCAGCACCATTCCACTGGAACTGCATAACGGCGGCACGGCCGCCGCCCAGGACATCAAGCTGGAAGGCACGGCGCCGTCAGGCTGGAAGATCGACTTCAAACCTGAACAGGTGGCCCTGCTGGAACCTGGCAAGACGACCGAAGTCCAGGCCCGCATCACGCCGTCCGCGCAATCGCTGGCTGGCGACTACATGGTGAAGCTGCATGCAAGGTCCGAAGGCCAGTCGGCCGACGGCGACCTGCGGGTATCGGTCACGACGTCGGGCCTGTGGGGCGTCAGCGGCGCCATCCTGATCGCCGTCGCCCTGCTGATCCTGATCGGTGCCGTGGCCCGGTACGGCCGCCGCTGAGCGGGCCTGCCATGAACGGACCCGCTACCACTCCGATGGCAGGAGACACCCCGGCCATCGCCGCCCAGGGGCTAGGCAAGGACTACGGATCGCGCACCGTCGTGCAGGCGCTGAATTTCGAAGTGCGGCGCGGCGAGGTCTTCGGCCTGCTGGGCCCCAACGGGGCCGGCAAGACCACGACCATCCTGATGCTGCTGGGCCTGACCGAGGCCACCCGGGGCCAGGTCCGCGTCCTGGGCGAGGACCCCTGGCGCAATCCCCTGGCCGTCAAGCGCCATGTCGGCTATATGCCTGATTCCGTGGGGTTCTACGACCACCTGAGCGCCCGCGACAACCTGCGCTACACCGCCCGGCTGCTCGGCATCCCAATGGACGAGCGCGACGCGCGCATTGAGCAAGCCCTGGGACGCGTCCAGCTGGCCGATCGTGTCGACCAGCGTGTGGGGGCGTTCTCCCATGGCATGCGCCGCCGCCTGGGCCTGGCCGAGATCCTGCTGAAGCAAGCCGCCATCGCCGTTCTGGACGAACCGACCTCCGGACTGGATCCGCAATCCACGGAATCGTTTCTGCGCCTGATTGAATCCCTGCGCGACGATGGCGTCACCGTGCTGCTGTCGTCCCACCTGCTGGACCAGATGCAGCGCATCTGCGACCGGGTCGCGCTGTTCAATACGGGGCGCATCGCCCTGATGGGGCCGGTGCAGGCCCTGGCCCGACAGGTACTGGGCGGCCACAGCCACGAAGTGCACATTCACGCCGATGGCCCCGACATCCAGGCGGTCCTGGCTGCCGTCCCCGGCGTCGGCAGCGTGCGCCTCGACGCACCCGGCCACTACGTCCTGCAGGCCGAAAGCGACGTGCGCGCCCAGGCCGCACAGGCTGCCGTGGTGGCCGGCGCGCAGCTGCGCGATCTGACCGTGGACTCCCCCAGCCTGGAGCGCATCTACCGGCAGACCTTCACCAAGGATTCCCCGACATGAGCACACCCCGCCTGGGATCGCCCTGGCACGGCCTAGGCGCCGTCCTGTCCAAGGAACTGGCCGACCATCTGGGCAGCGCCCGCATGCGGCTGCTGGAATGGCTGATCGTGCTGACGGCCGCCGCAGCCCTATATAGCGCCATCGAAGGGATTCGCCAGACGACCTCGTCGGATCCCTTCGTCTTCCTGCGCCTGTTCACCGACGCCCGCGCCCCCCTGCCCTCGTTCGCCGCGCTGCTGGGGTTTCTGATTCCGCTGGTCGCCATCGGCCTGGGCTTCGACGCCATCAATGGCGAATACAGCCGCCGTACACTCAGCCGCATCCTGTCGCAGCCCATCTACCGCGACGCCCTGCTGCTGGGCAAATTCCTGGCCGGCCTGGCGGCCCTGGCCATCTGCCTGGTGTGCCTGTGGCTGCTGGTGATGGGCGCAGGCCTGATCCTGCTGGGCGTGCCCCCCAGCGGCGAGGAAGTCCTGCGGTCCCTGGCCTTCCTGATCGCAGCGCTGGCCTATGCCGGCGTCTGGCTGGCCGTGGCGCTGCTGTGCTCGATCCTGTTCCGCTCGGCATCCACGTCCGCCCTGGTGGCGCTGGGCCTGTGGCTGTTCTGCGCCCTGTTGTGGCCGATGCTGGCTCCGGCCCTGGCCCAGGCCATCGCCCCGCCTGATCTGCTGACGCTGATGAGCGGCGGCGTGGACCTGCATACCGTCGCCTGGCAGCGCAGCCTGCTGCTCCTGTCGCCCGCCACCCTGTTCAGCGATACCGCCATCACCCTGCTGAGCCCCGCCACCCGCACCCTGGGGCCGGTCTTCCTGTCGCAGCTGCAGGGAGCCCTATTGGGCAGCCCCCTGCCTCTGTCGGAAAGCCTGGCAATCGTGTGGCCGCAGTTCACCGGACTGATCGCCGCCGTGGTGGTGCTGTTCACGGCCGGGTATGTAGCGTTTCAGAGGCAGGAGGTACGGGCGTGAACATGCGCGGATGCAGGCCACCTCAGCGAGGACAGGCACCTCATTCATCTCCCAACGCCAGATACACCGCCTGCACGACCTCTTCCCCGTACTTCCGCTCCAGCCGCCGCACGACGAAATGACCGCGCGCCATGTCCTGAAAATGGTCGATGAACAGCGTGTTGATCAGAGCGCCGCCAGCGGCGCCCAGTGCCGGGACCGCCTGGGCAGCGACCTTTTCGGTGACCTGGATGCCGAAACGATCGGCAACCACGGTGATCAGACGAACCATCGCGGGGGCGGCCGCCTTATCCGCCACCACCTGGGCACCCAGATAATCGGCCGCCTGACTGACGGCCCTGGCCAGCGCCACGCGCACAGCGTAATAACCGCTTTCGGTGGCATCATCGGCGTCGGCCTTGCCCCCCAGCGCAAAAACCATCAGGCATGCCTTGCGCGTGTCGTCATCCCGTAGAGATTCACCTTCGCTGCGGGCGATGGCGGCGATGGCGCGCATCATCAGTGTGGTGGAGATGGGCAGTTCCACCGCCAGGCCGGCAACGCCAAAGAAGCCGCCCACTCCGCCGCTGAGCGCCGCCCCCCATTGGTGCCAGCGCTCGGCACCGCCCCTGCCAGGAGCATCATCCAGGGTGGAAATCGCCACATCCGCCGCTTTGCTCAAGGCCATTCTTGTGATGTCCATGATCCGGCCATGCCAGCCGGAAGGCAGCATGTCCAGGCCTTTTTCGATCGGCGCACCGACCAGATTGGTCATGCGAGAAACCAGGCCAGGATTTTCCAGCAGTTGACGGGCCGTGCGCAGATCGCGCAGATCATCGGCATTCATCGGCATGTCCATGGGGTCGTTCCATTCTTGTTGATCCATGTGAACATTGTGCACCGGGCATGCGACAAACCCTGTCGCTTCTGTCGTGAAGACCAAGGTCATCATGTCCCTTTAACCCTATAACGATCAGGCATATCAGAAAGATCACATCGCATAGTCATGATTTGAAGCATTCCGACTAAGATCGCCGCATTGAGCCTCTTCGAGACAACGCCATGCGCGACATGAAAATCAGCACCCGACTGACCCTGGGATTTGGCTTCGTGGTCATCCTGTTGCTTATCCTGTCGGGCATCGGCGCCTGGCGCATCCTGGATTCGCAACGGGACAATCAGGAACTCAACCACCGGCTGAAGACCAACGATCTGATCCAGCAACTGACCCGCCAGGTGGGCATCAACGCCAACCAGACGCAGGCCACGCTGGCGGCCGACCCCGATACGCTGCGTGCGCTGAAGACCTCGATCGCAGCCTCCGACGCACAGATCCAGAAAATCAGCCAGGAACTGGCGGACACGCTGTCCGGCACCGATACGGCCGCGCTGCTGCGGCAGGCCGCGAAAGATCGCAAAACCTATCTGGAACACCGCGATCAGGCGTTCAAGAATCTGGACAGCGGCAACTACGGCGAGGCGGATGCGTTCTTCAACCAGCAGCTGCCGAAAATGACCGCCGGCTACCTGGGCCGAGTCGACCAGTTGTCCGTCCGCCTGAGCGAATCCGTCCGGCAGTTGTTCGAACAGAGCGCACGCTCCAGCGAACTGGGCCTGACGGTGCTGGCCGTCGCTACCCTGCTCGCCCTGATCCTGTCGCCCCTGTTCGCCTGGCGGGTCACGCGATCGATCATCCAGCCGCTGCGCCACGCGGTGGGCCTGGCCGGCGCCGTCGCGCAACGGGATCTCAGCGTGCGAATCCAGTCACGCGGACGGGATGAGATCGGTCAACTGCTGGCGGCGCTGGGCGCCATGGCGGACAACCTGCGCCATGCGCTGGGCGAAGTGCGCACCAGTTCGGACGCGATCGCCTCGGCCTCGGCCCGGATCACGGCGGGCAACCTGGACCTGTCCTCGCGCACCGAGCAGCAGGCCAGTTCCCTGGCCGAAACCGCCGCCACGATGGAACAGATCACGGCCACCGTGCGCCAAAGCGCGGACAATGCCCAACAGGCCAACACCCTGGCGGAATCCGCGACACGCACCGCCACCGACGGCGGCACGATCGTCGCGGAACTGGTCGGCACCATGGGCGAGATCAACGTTAAATCCCAGCAGGTGGCCGACATCATCGGTGTCATCGATTCGATCGCCTTCCAGACCAACATCCTGGCCCTGAACGCCGCCGTCGAGGCCGCCCGCGCCGGCGAGCAGGGCCGCGGTTTCGCCGTGGTCGCCGCCGAGGTGCGCGCCCTGGCGCAGCGGTCGGCCGGCGCCGCCAAAGAGATCAAGACCCTCATCGATACGTCCGTCACCGCAACCGCCAAGGGCAACGAGCAGGCCGCGCGGGCCGGCGCCACGATGCGCGACATCGTGGAAAGCATCCGCCGCGTCACCGACATCATGGGCGAGATCAGCGCCGCCAGCCGCGAACAAACCACCGGCATCGAGGAAATCAATTCCGCCATGACACAGATGGATGGCGTCACCCGCCAGAACGCCAGTCTGGTGGAAGAATCCGCCACAGCCGCCACCAGCCTGCGCAATCAGGCCGATGCGTTAGCGGATCTGGTGGCGACGTTCACGTTGCACGAATCCGATTCCGAGGCCATGGTTGCGCCAACGGCGGACATCCCCGCACGGCGCGCCGCAGTCCCGTTGCTGATGGGGACATGACGTCCCGCGCCTGGAATCAGAGGATGCTTAGAAAGCAGACATGTCCGTCCGGCGCATCAAGGCTTCAATCGTCGTCCTCGTCATCGCGGTGATGGCGCTTCCAATGGCCGTGCGCCCCATACGGTCTCCGCCAATCCCGGTCGCGCTCATGATCCCATCCGGGATAAGCCCTGCCGCCGACAATGACCACGCCAGGGCCATAGACCTCGTCGGGGGCCTCGTAGATCACGGGCGGAGGCGGTGGCGCGTACACCACAGGGGGCGCCACATACACCGGTGCCGGGACGCCCAGGTAGACCCCGACGTCGACGTCCGCCAGGGCGGTGCCGGACACGGAGAAGGCGCAGAGGCCAGTCATCAAGAGCAGGGCTGTACGTTTCACATCACTCTCCGGTCAGAAGCCGCAGGTAGCCTGATGGCGATGGCGGAAATGCTAATCCTCTTCCCCGCCCCAGACTGAAACCGCCACGATTCGTTTGTAACGAGAAACGCGCTCGCGCAGCGATGTCTACCGGGTCTGATGAACGCTGAAAGCAAAAAACCCGCAGAACCTAATGTTCATGCGGGTTTTGCTTTTCGATGTCGGATCACATCGGACTATATTGGACTTCTTAAAACTAAGAAGTGGTGCAGGAGATACCCCGAACTACTAGATTTCATGCGGGTTTCCACAATCTATCTTTCAGAAAGTACCCAAAATGGTACCCAAAAGTAAACGCTTGGGGTCTTTTTACCACTGCCAGCCCGAAGCGTTGCCGCCATGTCGCAGCTTACTATCCGCCCTGATGATGGCGCACGGTCGCCAGTGGGCGGGATCGCGGCCAGCCCCAGTAATGCGCAAGGGGGGTACGCCATCGCTTAACCTAGTAGCGCGTAAGGGGGGTGCGTTATCGTCCTGCCCGCGCCGCCGTCTGGTATCGCCCCGGTATCGCATTCCGACACAGCAGCCCAGCGCAAGGTATCCCCACTTTGGCCCCCCCCCTGACCTGATCTTGACCTGATTCCAGATCACGCCTAGCGATACCGCGAAACTTTCGTAGTAAGGCATCGGCCCCTTTTTATGGACTCTCGAAACTCCCCTTCCTGTGCGTACCGCCTGCAAACGAGAACGCCGATTCGGGGGTGTCGGGCAATCCCCCCATCACTTGCATAGGTCGCTTGGCCTGAACCATGACATTTGATAACAGGCTCACGCGCATAACGGCTGCCGAAAACTGCTGGATCATTGGCCCACACAAGGCGCAATGCTTGATGACAGCGCCTGAGACTAAGTTTCACTAACCCCCGCTTTTCGTGGTAACCGCCGTGGTAACCAGGGTAGCCCGTCAGCCAGGTTTCCATTTCAATCTAATTTAGATATCCCGCCCGCTCGTACCGGTCAGGCCCGCCATGGGGTCTATTTCGGTCTACTTTAGACCCTGGACAGCATCTTGCATGGGATTATTTTGCAAAGTTATCCATGGGATATTTTTCAAACGCCGATCACATCGAGTTGCCGGATCGCCCGGTGGCCTGCTTTGGGCTGCCGTGCAGCCGCCCCTGAATGAGGGCATCAATCCATAGTGCGGGGCCTCCTGCCTCATGGTCTTGGTCGCTGCCTGGTACGCCTGCCCATCGTGGCGGCACCGTTCATTGCTGACCCGGGTAACACATAAGCTGTGTGAACCATTGGCCGTTAGGTGTTTCGCTTTCCAGTTCGTGCGTGACTCCGTAGACAGTCCATATTCCGCAGGCTGGTGTAATGCTGCTTCTAATCTCGATGCGGGAGCCAAGGTGCACGGTCGGCATGTAAAGCGTATTTACAATGATCCCTTGGCCTCCGCCAAAACTCGGATAGCCCACCATGCCAGTTTCAGGCGACACCAATATGGGCTTTTCGCGCCGATGGCCTAGCTTCGGCCAGATAACGAGGGTGCCATTTTCGATTGAAAAATTGATGTTCGCCGCCAGCGCCATCGACCTAATCTGATCCAGGATCGTGCCCTTCAAATGGGGGTTGGAGAGCATGACCGACACGCCATGGTTATCAAAGGCCAGGCCCTGCGGTTGCGGGTTCATCTGCTTTGCCAAATCCGCCATGACGGTGGCCACATCCACGCCCCCGCTATAGCTCGCTCCAGGTACGGGGCGGATCGCATCTATCAAGGCCGAATAAGCAATAATGTTCATTGGTACGTCTGGCATGGCCTCAAATACGCCGACCGATTTCTGGATTACCCCTGTGTACGCGGTAGACATGGGTCCGCCCACATCGCCCGCCGCCAGCAGAATGCTGTTTTCTCCAACCTGGTTGCGAATCATCCCGTAGCGCGTCAGGTCGTTTATCATCGAAAGCGGCAAGCCAAATACCTGAAGCTGCATGACGCCCTGTTGACCGCCCCCAAGCTGCTGTATGAGGACATGTGCGCGCAAGCCAGACAGTTTGATGTCCGGGCCAGCGGGCTTACCAGAAGCATCATTTCCCTGATTGATCGTGATGTCGATGGCGCGTTTTGCGTACTGGGTCATGATTGATCCTTTTGTGAAAAGTCGTGTGATTGGTGGCGGGGCTGGTACGCCTGCCAAAGTGGCGCGCCAACGGTGCAGCGGCTCAGGTGCGGATTCTGGCCAGCCGCAATGCAGCGCAGACAGCCGAAGTGATGCCGGTAATACGCATCGGCCAAAGGTCGCCACTCGATGGCCTGGGCCGATGCCGCGGTAACCGGCTTGGTAACCGCAGCCGTGGTAACCGCTGTTTCCGTGCGTACCTCGGTGCGTACCTTCACCTGGGTGCTTTCCACCCGGTCATGAAAAGCCATGCAATCGGTGTCCTGGGCCGGATCATTGGCGGCCGTCTTGCCTGTCGCCGGAACCGCTCCGATCTCAGGTTTTTTAAGGTTCCTACCAATCGCTCGATCCCGTCCGATGTCAGGTTTTGTCAGGTCGCCACCATCCCCCGACCAGGTACCCAACCAGGTATCAACCCCCGCCAGAATGTTCAGTGCCATCATCGCTGCTCCCTGATTCTTGACCTACCCCTATGTTTTTCAGGGGGAACAGAGGGAACACAGGGAAAAACCGCATGGATAAAGGCTTTCCAGCGTTCCCCGATGCCAGGGAACAGGGGGAACAGGGGGAACAAATCCGCTTTCTGTTCCCTCTGTTCCCTCACCCAGCAGCACCAAGGGAACGCCGGAAACCAGCATGGATAAACGATGTTCCCCATGTTCCCTGTGTTCCCTCTGGAAAATAGACATACGGAACACATCACCGCCCCCCGCCCAGCTTTTCCGGGTCAATGTGGTACAGCGAAACCGGACGCCCGCCAGCCGCCCGCGCCTTCTTGGATCGCTTCCCAGTATCCCGTTCAGGGATCGCCCCGGCCACATCCAGCGCATCCAGCACCCGGCCCAAGTCATAGCCCTTTGTCGCGTCCTTCAGCCCGCCAGACGTGAACAGGTACAGCCTTCCGTCCCCGCCATCCTTCCAGTACCCGGCCCGGTCCCGCACCGTCTGGGCCTCATGGTCATCCAGGCCAGAGAACCGGCTATCCCCGTGCTTGTCGATGAAGTCCGCCACCGCCCGCAGGATCGCCGCATCTTCAGCATTACGCCCATCGGTGCCCCGGTGATTGCGCCACAGACCGAAGCAATACAGTGCCGCCTGGGCCGCCTGCCCGGACTTCCACGGGACGATACCCGCCTGGGTCGCCAGTTCCCCGGCCAAGGCGCACAGAGAAAATATCCTGGCCGCCCGTGTTTCCTGTCCACCAGCCGCGCCAAACTTTGTCACGATGGCTTGCAGCCTGGGGGCCAGGTCGCCGCCATCGGCCATCACCTCAATGAGTGCTTGCACGAAGGCCCGCCCCGCATGGCCGTAATGCTGGGCCGCGCCGTCGCGGATGGCATCCGACAGTCCTGCACCCGAGGCGAAGCCGTGCAGTTCATCCCATGCGCCATAGGCCCCGGTCACAGGCACATCCAGCAGCCGCAGCGCCTGCCCGGCCTTGGCCTCAAAGCCACCTGCCGCCATCCGGGACGATATGGTGACTTCGCCAGTGGACAGGACAAACACCCGCCAGCGGGACACCTGCCGCGCTTCGCCCCGGATATTGGCCCGCGTCTTGCCGTGGCCGTTGCATAGGGCATAGGCTGATTCGTACAGGTCGCGGGGGCTGACTTCGCCCACCTCGTCCAGGGCCAGCAGAGTGCCCGTGTGCATCTTGGCCGCACCTTCCAGGCCGTTCGATGTCGTGCGCCAGGTGCGCCGGAATACCGGCCCGCCCCACACCGATATGCTGGCGGCCAGAATCGAAGTCTTGCCGGTGCTGGAATCGCCAAACAGGTGCAGGCCCGCGCCGTCGATATTCAGACGTTCCAGCAGCACCCCAGCAAAGGCAGCCGATAGGCCCAGTGTCAGCAGCGGATTGCCCACCGCACGGGCCGCCACCACATCGCGCCAGCCGTCCATATTGCCCGCCGTACCGTAGGGGGCCGTGCGTTCCGTCGCCTGATACCAAATATCATCAGCGCCGATCACCTCATCAGGCAGCACGAAGGCCGCCCCATGCCATCCGGTGGTGGTCGCGGCCCGCAGGCGCTGGCGGGGAATCAGGGCATTGATGTAGTCCAGGATGCCGGGCTTGTTGCGCCGATCCAGCACCAGCCCTTCACCCAGTAGCACCCCCAGCACCTCGGTACCATCGCCCGCCAGCATGTGCATGGGCATGGCCCACCGCTTCCAGTGGCCGGTAGCACTGCGATAGCGCAGCAGCCGCCCATGCTCCGCGTCCTCTTGGCTGGCGGTCAGGGCCTCGACATGCAGCGGCCCGCAGTACCAAGTATCGGTCAGGGTGACCGGCGAATCACCTTTGGCTTGCTTGATCCCGTGCCAGTAGACCCCGGCCCGCGCCTTCTTGCCGTTACGCTCGATCGTAGTGTCGTAGCAGCGCCAGCAGGGCCGCTCATCCTCTGCCGGGAACGGATCAGCCGGTTTTGCTACGTCCACATCCAGGCCATCCGCACGGGCTGCCAGTTCAATCACTTCACTCATACCGCCGCCCTCCGGGAAACTAATTCATCCGCCCAATCGCCCACCGCATCGGGCAGCAGCACACGCGCCACCAGCCCCGCCGCCGACGCATGACCCGCCAGGGTGGCCGCCGCCTTCTGCCCTACGCCCGATTCGTCGCGGTCGCCCATGACGTACAGGTGATGCACCCCTGGGGGCGGACTGAACGCCTCCATGCCATGCGCCGACACGCACGACCAGGCGGGCACACCCGACAGGATGCTGGCCGCTATCGCCGTCTCGATCCCTTCGGCCACCGCCAGCCCCAGCCGACCATCAGGCCGGGGGGCCGGTGCCCCGATCTTGATGGACGCACCAGCCAGCGGCCCAGCGGTTGCGGACAGCTTCTTGACCACAGGGACGGGGGCCTTGTGGCCGTCATCGCTCAGATAGGTACGATGGATCGCCACCAAATCGCCGTCCGGTGCGGTCACCGCCGCCAGCATCGCCGGAAACGATCCGACCAGGCCCCCATCGTGCCAATAGTCCAGCCTGGGCAAGAACCGCAGGGCATCGGTGGCGGGAATATCCAGGCCACGATTGACCAGGTACAGGCCAGCAGCAGACGAATGGGTGATGGCCTGGGCGCTGTCCCAAAGCCGCCCCAGCTTCACCCGGTTATCCGCCCACCGCACCGCCTGTTCTGCTTCGCGCTCACGGCGGGCCTGCTCGATCAATTGCCGGTGGCGGTTGCGGTCCACCTCGGTCAGCGCACGTTCCGCCGACACCCAGACACCCGACACCCCGGCCTTCCAGTTCCACCATGGGCAAGTGGGCAAGTCATCATCGAACAGCCGATAGACCCCCGACTTCTTGCCACCCCGGTCGCCTTCCACCTTGCAGCGGATCAGCCGCCCCGCCTCGATGTCGCCAGGGACCAGGCCACCAGCGGCCAAGGCCGATTGCAGGGATCGGTAGTCAATCATCGCCACCCCCTGCCACCCTGCGCAACGCCTGAAGGTTCACCGTGTCGCTTTGGCGTTCCGTTGCCAGATGCAGCAGCATGCCAGCGTTGTACGTGTCACCTCTAGCGAGCAGTGCGGCCACGCCCGCGAGCGCGGCTCCTACTTCTTCCAGTTGCTCATCCAACCTAGCGGCCAGGCTGCGGACCTCCTGTTCGAGTTGCTTACTCATGACGCATCCCCCTCACACGAGCCAGCTCCAGCATGGCCGCAATGTCCTCAGGATCGTTATCCCATTCATCTCGACCCGAGACGTTCCGAACGAACAGCGCCAGGGGCTCATGAATGTGCGTGCCGTCGGGGGTGATCACTTCGCAGACAAAGCCAGCTGCTGATTTGCGGTAACCGTGAAAACGCCATAGCGTGGTGCCGGGGGTACGGGCATTGAGGATCTGGCTATTCATGACGGCCCCCTTTGAAGATGATCAGGTAGCCGCGCTGTTCGCTGCCGTCTTCCCAGGCAAAGCGGCCATGGGTCCCCGAAACATCCGCACCCGAAGCATTCAGGACTTCACCAGCGGCTACTGCGGCATCGGTCGGAATCGATCCCGTGCAGCCGCCAGCAATGATGGCGGCCAGTTCCTGGGCAAATGCCTGATTGAAGGCGTCCATACGGCCATGGACGGCAGGCAAGCCGGAACAATGGGCGCTGCGGCGATCATCGCGCCAGCAAGCCAGGGATAGCCTGGTAGCGCCAGCGAACCATTGCCGCGCAGCACGGCGCGCCGCTTTTTCGGTTTGGGGGAAGGTGTGCGCGAAATGCGCGGGGATGGGTAATGCAGCCATGTCATGGCCTCCGTAAGCGGTTGAACCGCCCACATCGTCGCCAAACGATGGTGGGCAGCAGATAGCGGGGTTGGCGAACCGGCGCTTAGGGGCTGTCATTAATTTCGTGTTTGAGGCATAACATGACGCCAAGGAGTGTCTATGCCACGCAAACCAAGAACCCAGCCAGCCGCGCTGCCGACCATTGCTCCAGAGTTGCTGGAGTCGTTCGGTCACGGTCCGATGACGGCCGAAGCCATCAATGCTGCGTCCCTGGCCTTCAAGAAGGCGCTGATCGAGCGCGCCCTGGCCGGTGAGATGAACCATCACCTGGGCTATCCGGCCGGGGCAGCCAAGCCGGCAGCGGTCAGCAACCAGCGCAATGGCAAGGGCGCCAAGACCGTGCTGACCGAGGACGGCCCGATCCGCATCGAAGTGCCACGCGACCGCGATGGTAGCTTCGCCCCGCTGCTGATCCCCAAGCACGAACGCCGCTTCACGGGCTTTGACGACAAGATCGTTGCCATGTATGCCCGGGGGATGACGGTGCGCGAGATCCAGGGCTTTCTGCTGGAGCAGTACGCTACTGAGGTCTCACCAGACTTCATCAGCTCAGTCACCGATGAGGTGATGGCGGAGGTCACCGCCTGGCAAGCCAGGCCGCTCGAACCGATGTACCCGGTGGTGTTCTTCGATGCACTGCGGGTCAAGATCCGCGAGGATGCGGTCGTGCGCAACAAGGCCGTCTACCTGGCCCTGGCGGTGCTGCCCGACGGCACCCGTGACATCCTGGGGCTGTGGATCGAAGGCACCGAAGGGGCCAAGTTCTGGATGAAGGTTTTCAACGATCTGAAGACCCGAGGCGTGTGCGACATCCTGATCGCCGTCACCGACGGCCTCAAAGGCATGCCCGAAGCGCTGGCAGCCGTCTTTCCAGCCACCACGCTACAAACCTGCATCGTTCACCTGATCCGCAACAGCCTGGACTATGCGAGCTGGAAGGACCGTAAGGCGCTGGCTGCCGCCATCCGACCGATCTATACCGCCGTCAGCGCCGAAGCTGCTCAGGCCGAACTTGAGGCCTTTGCAGACGGTCCCTGGGGGCAGAAATTCCCGACCGTCAGCGCGGCATGGCGCAATGCGTGGGACCGTGTGATTCCGTTCTTCGCGTTCCCGCCGGCCGTGCGCCGCGTGATCTACACCACCAACGCCATCGAGAACATCAACTCGCAACTGCGAAAAATCATCAAGACCCGAGGGCATTTCCCCAACGATGAGGCTGCCGCTAAACTGATCTGGCTGGCGCTGCGCAATATCACGGCAAAATGGAGCCGTTCCGCCCATGACTGGAAGCAGGCCATGAACCAATTCGCCATCCTCTACGAAGAGCGATTTAGCTGCCGTTCCGTGTAATGCTCAACCCGCCTCAAACACGGAATTTCTGACACACCC